>DASYGT010000047.1:0-117812 GCA_035999365.1 Jatrophihabitantaceae bacterium | reverse complement strand
CGACGACCTCGCCGTTGTACTCGATTAGGCCAGCGTTCCGCGCCCGCATGAGCACCTGTCTGAGCTGGGCATACGACCAGGTTCCGCCCCTGCCCGTCACGAAACCCTGCGCATTCCAGCTCTTCACGATGGACCCCAAGGAGGCGCCGGCAAGTACGTCCATCGTCGCTCGCTTGATCTTCGTCGCCGGGCGCCGATCGAGGGTCGCCGATCCGTCGTCACGCACGACCCAGCCGAGCGGTGATGCGCCGCCAAGCCACTTGCCCGCCTGCGCGGCCTGCAGTTGCGCCCGCTTGGTGCGTTCGCTCTTGTGCTCGACCTCAAATCGGGCCCACGCGCCGAGCGTGCGGGCCACTGCTCGCCCAGTTGGAGTCGCCAGATCAATCTCGCCCGCCTTGACGGTCTGAGTTACCACCTTGCGGCGCTCGCACAGATCGACGTACTCCTCGAGCTCGCGAGGCGATCGATGCAAACGGTCGGTATGCCAGGCGATCACTACGTCCGCGCGACCAGTCTCGAGATCTGCGAGCAACGCGCGGTATCCCGGCCGGGGCTTGCCGCTGTACGCGCTCAGGTCATTGTCGGTATGCACTGCGACGATCGAACAACCGAGCTTCACCGCTAGGGCCTCACAATCGGCGCGCTGGCGTTCGACACCGAGTCCCGCACCCTCGCGGTCCTGCGAGATTCGGACGTAGATCGCTGCCCGATGACCCTTCATATCCACCATTGTGTCATTGTGCCTTGACAATGTTCGGTAGTCCGCTGTTGAGCGCAATGAGCAGGTCAAGGCACTCAGCCTGGCGGACCTCGCCGACAATCAGCCGCGACGGGCGCATCCGCAACGCCTCTTTCACCAAGCGACGCAGCGGGATCTCACCACTGCCTTCGAGGTTCGGTTGGCGTGTCTGCATTGCGACGACGTCGGGTGCCGCCACCTGCAGTTCGAAGACCTCCTCGACCGTGACCACCCGCTCGCTTGCCGGGATCGCCGAGCACAACGCATTCAGCATCGTCGTCTTGCCGGCCTGAGTTCCTCCGGCAACGAGAATGTTGAGGCCGGCGACGACACATCCCTCGAGGACGCGAGCAGCATGCTCGGTCAGCGAACCCGCCGCGACCAGCTCATCCATCGACGTCAGCGACAGGACGAACTTGCGGATGTTGACGGCCATGTGGCGGCGAGTGACGTTCGGGATCACGACGTGCAGCCGAGACCCATCGGGAAGCATCGCGTCGACGAATGGGGTGGACAGGTCCACCCGCCGCCCGGACGGCCGCAGCATCCGCTCGACCAGATCTGCGACCTGATCCGTCGTCAAGACGACCGTGGTCAGTTCGGAGCGGCCGGCGCGGGCGAGAAAGACGCGTCCTGGCTCGTTGATCCAGATTTCTTCCACCGTCGGGTCGTCGAACAGGGGCTGCAGCGGGCCGAACCCCGCGACTGAATCGAGCACGGCTCGCGCAACCGTCCCGGCATCGCCCAGCGCTGGAAGCTGTGAGGTCACCGAGCGATCGAGGTAATCGGACACCACCTCATCGACGAGCAGCGACACCGCGGCCGGATCCGCACCCGGATCGATTCCGCGCCGGTGCACGAGTTCACGCACCTCGGCGTCGACGATCGACTGCCCCGTTCCCACCGACTGCCTCCCGATTCGTCCCGTTCTGGCGGCTATTGCCCGTCAGGACGATAGGGGCGACTCGCGGGTAACGCGGTGCCGTCGCAGCCACTTGTGGACAACGGTCGGTCGTGTCCCCAGACAGCTACGCCGAGCGGCGCTTCATGGTCACGGCTGCTAGTCCGAGGGCCAGCGCCGCGCACCCACCGACCACGACCAGGTCGCGAACGAAACCGCCATCGACGCTCGACGCACCAGCCACGCGTTGCAGCGCACTCACCGCATAGGACAGCGGCATCGCGTCAGATGCCCAGCGCAGCACCGTCGCCATCTGGCCGCGCGGGTGGAACAGCCCGCACAGCAGTAGCTGTGGCAGCACGACGACAGGCATGAACTGCACCGCCTGGAACTCGGTACGCGCGAAGGCACTCGCCAGCAGTCCCAGCGCCACGCCCAGCAGCGAATCGAAGAAGGCCACGAGAAGCAGCCACCACACCGATCCGGCCAGATGCAGCCCGAGCCAACTCGATACCGCAACCGCGAGACCCACCTGCAGCAACGCGACCACCGAAAATGCCAGTTCGTAACCGACCAGCAGATCCAGCTTGCCGATCGGCGTCGTCATCAACCGCTCCAGCGTCCCGGACGTGCGCTCACGCAGGGTCGTGATCGATGCGATAAGGAACATCAGCAGGAACGGGAAGAACCCGAGCAGCGCCGGCGCAATGTGGCTGAAGAATGCCGCCGAGTCGAACACGTAGCGCAGCAACACCATCAGCAGCGACGGCACCAGCACGGCAAGCACCACGGTGCGCGGGTCGTGCCGCAGCTGCGTCAGCACCCGACGCGCCGTTGCCGAGGTCATCGTCACATTCATGCCGCCACCCCGGTGATCAACCGCAGGAACGCGCGATCGAGCGACTGCTCACCGGTTCGGCGCTTCAGCTCGGCCGGGCTCTGCTGGACCAGCAGCTCCCCTTCGCGCATGAGCAGCAGCTCGTCGCAGCGATCGGCCTCGTCCATGACGTGACTCGACACCAGCAGCGTCAGCCCTTGAGCACTGAGCTCGTGAAACAGTCGCCAGAGGTCTTCACGCAGCACAGGGTCGAGGCCCACGGTCGGTTCGTCGAGCACCAGAAGACGAGGTGCTCCCAGCAGCGCCACCGCCAGACTCACCCGCGAGCGCTGCCCGCCTGAGAGCGTTCCCGTGAGCTGGCCGCGACAGCCCACGAGGTCGACCTGCTCGATCACACGGTCGACGTCGCCCTGCGCCCCGAGCATCACCGCGAAGTAGCGCAAATTCTCGACGACAGTCACGTCGTCGTAGACCGACGCCGACTGCGACGCGTACCCCACCGCTGTACGTAGCTCCCGCGCCCCGGCCGGCCTACCGAGCACCGTCACCGAGCCCGCGGCGACAACCTGCGTCCCGACCACGCAGCGCATCAGGGTCGTCTTGCCGCACCCGCTCGGCCCGAGCAGCCCCACGACCTGGCCTTCCCGCACCGAGAAAGAGAGGCCGTGCAGCACTTCGCGGCCGCCGCGTGCCACCCGCAGTCCAGTCACTTCGAGCGCAGAATTAACCATGTGATTAAATCTAGATCACCCAGCACAACCGCACAATCCCGGAGGTGAGCATGGCGCGCGCAGGCCGCCGGCCCGGGCCCACCGAGACCCCCGGGGCGATCCTCGGGGCAGCACGAGACCTCTTCGCCACCCGCGGGTACCAGGGGACCTCGATTCGCGCGGTTGCCGCCGACGCGGGTGTGAATCCCGCCCTCGTCCACCACTACTTCCGGACGAAAGGCGACCTGTTCACGGCCGCCATGGACCTTCCGCTGAACCCCGCCGAAATGGTCATCAATATCCTGAACACGGGGCCCCGGGAGGAGTTCGCCGAACGATTCGTGCGGGCATTTATCCGGATATGGCGTGATCCGGAAACCGGACCGCGGCTGCAGGCCCTGCTGCGCAGCGCCGTGGCCACCGAAGACGGTGCCGCACTCGTGCGCAACCTTGCCGAGAACGTCGTACTCGCGCGGGCTTCCGAGGCCCTCGGGGTCCCGAAAATACGGGTCGCCGTGGCCATGTCGCACCTGATCGGGCTCATGCTCGGCGCGACGATCCTGCAGATCGAACCGCTCGCTTCGGCCGAGGAGTATCAACTGGTCGAGCTCATCACTCCTCCGATTGCCCGCTACCTTGCGCCGTAGACCTATGCGGGTGACCATTCGCGGCGCTACATTGCGGGCCTCATGCTTTAACCACGGAGGGCGAGAAATGCTCAAACGAATTGCGATAGTCCTTGCTGTCGTTGCTGGATCATTGGTCGGCGCCGCCTTCACCGCGGCATCCAGCAATGCCGCAACGGCCAACTGCAGCGGCAACTACAACAACGATACGTTCGGCAGCGTCATCGTCCAGCCTTGGACCATATGCCGGATCTCCAACTCGACGATCACCGGCAGCGTGACGGTCAAGCCGAACGCGGCCTTTGAGACCTGCAACGACCTGATCAAGGGCAGCGTCAACGCCACCCAGGCCTACGTCAACATCGACAACCGCACCGAGGTCGACGGATCGATCACGCTGCTCAACCCCGGCACGCAGCTCTCGGGGGGCAACAACAATTGCAGCACGGACGGGCCATCCGGGTACTCGTCCTACCTCTGCCCGCACTACATCGGCGGCAATCTGAACATCCAGAACACCGCGAAGTACAAGAATTACACCGAGGTCGGCGACTGTGGCTGGGTCAACATCCACGGCTCGTTCACGATCTCGGACAACAAGTCGCTCGTCGAGGCCGGCGAGTTCAGCACGGGCGGCTCGCTCGTCTGCCTGAACAACTGGCCGCAGCCGGAGTTCTTCCCCGTGATCTACGTCGGTAGCCAGAACATCGGCTGCTACATCCCCACGGGCGGCGGACTCTAACCAGCCAGCCGAACGGCCCGGGCCCCCTTACGAGAAGGGGAACCCGGGCCGTTTGACGTCCTGGCTAGCTGCGTTGCGGGCGCCGCCGGCGCAGCCAAGTCAGCAGGGCCGCTGCGGCGATCAGAGCAAGCCCGACGATCACGATCGCCACAGTGCGGCCGGTGCGCGAGGCCGTGTGCCGGACGGGCGGGTTCAGGGCATTGGCATCGAATCCGAGCGACGTCGACAACGTGGTCGGCACCGTCGCAGGCGGTCCCGAGCGAGCCGCACAGGCTGCGCTCACGGTGCGTACCGGGGATCGCTGGCCGATCGCCGGCGCCTCGACGTCGCCCGTCACGCTGAAGTGCGCGGCGTCGTTCGAGCCGTATGCCTCGTTGGGCGTGAAGCTCGCCGTGAATGCGTCGGCACGTGCGACGACCTCTTCGTTCGAGGCGCGCAGGCCGGACGTTGCGTAGATCGCATAGCGCGCGCCAACCACCGCGCCGGTGATCGCGACGTCGAGGTGCACAGCACCGTCGACGCACCGCGTCTGTGCCACCCGCCACGACAGGGAGGCAGGTGGCCCCGCTGCACCTGCCGCCGGTGCGGCAGCCGCCGGTGCGGCAGCCGACACCGCGATCGCGGCAACGACCGCGCTCTGCCAGACGCTGCGGAGCAGCTGCATCGGCGAAGCGTATCCGCTGCCATGCCGCTTACTGCGCGACGCGATACTCCCGCAGCAGCCCCCGGCTGATGATCGTCTTCTGAATCTCGGACGTCCCCTCACCGATGAGCAGGAACGGGGCTTCGCGCATCAGCCGTTCGATCTCGTACTCCTTGGAGTACCCGTACCCGCCGTGGATGCGGAACGACTCCTGAGTCACCTCGGCGCAGTACTCGGAGGCGAGCAGCTTCGCCATGCCGGCCTCGACGTCGTTGCGCTCGCCGGCATCCTTGAGCCGGGCAGCGTTCACCATCAGCAAGTGAGAGGCCTCGACCTTCGTCGCCATCTCGGCCAGCTTGAAGGCGATGGCCTGGTGGTCGGCGATCTGCTTGCCGAACGTCCGTCGCTGCTGGGCGTAAGCCACCGCCAACTCGAACGCGCGAATCGAGATGCCGCAGGCCCGGGCGGCGACGTTCACGCGGCCGACCTCGACGCCGTCCATCATCTGGTAGAAACCACGACCCCGGCCGGCCTCGCCACCGAGGATCGAATCGGCGCCGACGCGAACGCCGTCGAGCACCATCTCGGTCGTCTCGACGCCCTTGTACCCCATCTTGTCGATCTTTCCGGGGATGCTCAGCCCCGGACGGGTCTCGCCGAAGCCCGGATCCTTCTCGATCAGGAACGTCGTCATGTTCTTGTAGACCGAGTCGCCGCCCAGATCGTCCTTCACCAGTGTCGCGACGACGCCGGCGCGCGCACCGTTGGTCAGCCACATCTTCTGCCCGTTGAGGACGTACTCGTCGCCCTCCTGGACGGCCCGCGACTTGATCGCCGCGACGTCGGATCCGCACTCGGGCTCGCTCATCGAGAAGGCGCCACGGATCTCACCGGTTGCCATCTTGGGCAGCAGCCGCTGCTTCTGCTCCTCGGTGCCGTGCTGAGTGATCATGTACGCGACGATGAAGTGCGTGTTGATGACACCCGAGATCGACATCCAGCCGCGGGCGATCTGCTCGACAACCAGTGCGTAGGTGAGCAGCGATTCACCCAGTCCGCCGTACTCCTCACCGATGGTGAGACCGAAGAGCCCCATCTCTTTCATGCCCTCGACGATCGCCTCGGGGAACTCGTCCTTGTGCTCGAGATCGGTCGCGTGCGGAAGGATTTCTTTCTCCACGAACTCCTTGACCGTGCTCAAGATCTGCTGCTGCAGCTCGGTCAGGCCTGCGGTCTGGGCAAGGCGCGCCATCGGGTCCTCCTCGTCGGGGCCGTGCCGGCCCGGGCGGTCGCCGAATTATCCCCCGGCGAGTCGCCGGACGCCCAAGCAAACCAGGGAAGGGGTGACGGTTTGCACACCGTCACCACGGCCGCAGTGTCACGATCTGCCCATGCACCGGATCTTGTTGCGCACCGTGGTCGTCGATGTTCCCTCCGACGTGCACGACCGCGCCCGAACCTTCTGGACCACCGCACTGGCCGCCCACGCCCGCCGCGGCCAGCGCTTTCCCGAGTATCACGTGCTCGAACATCCCGCCGCCCTCGGCGCGTTCATGATCCAGGACGTCGGTAGAGCAGCCGCACGGGTGCATCTCGACATCGAGAGCGACGACGTCGAGTCCGAGGTCAGCCGGCTGGTTGCCGCCGGCGCCGTCGAGGTAGAGCGGCATGACGAATGGGTGGTTCTGCGCGACCCGGCCGGACTGCTGTTCTGCGTAGTGCCGGGCGAGGGGGAAGATTTCCTCGCCGCATCCGTCGAAGTGCCCTGAGCTGCGAGCGGGGCCGAATCAGGAACTGGGCAACGCGAAGTAGTCGGCAGGAGGCGCGACGCTGAACGGCGTGTTCCACTCGCTGAAGTGAGCCACGGCGCTCGAGCCCTTGCCCCCGACGACCTGGACCGGGTACGGCGTGCCGATCGTTGCGACGTAGACCACGGTTCCCTTGATGGGGTCGGTGAGCCGGACCGAAGGCACGCCGTCGACGGTCTGCTTCGGGCCGCGCACGAACTGCGACGTCTCCTTCTTCACCAGCGCACCGACGATCTGCTCCTTGTCGGTGAAGGCCGACAGTTGGCCGAACGTCGAACCGAGCAGGGGAACCTTGACCCAGGCGTTGTGTACATCGTTGCCGTACTTGGCCTGCTGCGCGGAGGTCAGCTGTGCCTTCCAAAACCCGTCGGGCGCCTTGACGTACGTCGCGCTGCCGATGTGGATCAGATGGAGGGTGCTGGAACCGTTGGTGATCGTGCCGGCGCTCCCGCTCGCGCTGTAGCGCATGTCGACATGGGTTGTCACGCCCTTGGTGGTCGACGTCTCGACGATGCGGAACGAACGCGCCTTGCCGACGTCGGCGAGCGACGCCGAGAGCAAAGCGCTGCCGGAGATGCTCGGATCGAGCGACTGGGTGGGCAGACCGGTGGGCAAGCCGTTGGACTGTGGCGGGAAGTTGGTGCCGCCCGTGGACGATCCGCTGCAGGCGCCGAGAACCGCGGTCGCCAACGCTGACGATGCGGCAACGGCAAACCACCTGACTGCGCGCCCGGCCAAGACAATCCCCTCACGTGATGTGACGACGGCCCCGACCGTACTTCACCGCTAAGCAGGCGTCAGATCAGCTCTCAGGCGGCGTGAACGTGGAGGTACGGGTGAGCCCCGCGGCGCGTCCCTTGGCCGCGATGACGAGTGCCATCTTGCGAGAGGCCTCGTCGATCATCTCGTCGCCCAGCATCGCCGAGCCCTTCGCCCCTCCGGCCTCGGAGGTATAGAAGTCGTACGCGTCCAGGATCAGCTCGGCGTGGTCGAAATCCTCCTGCGAGGGTGCGTACACCTCATTGGCGATGCCGACCTGGTCCGGGTGCAGCACCCACTTGCCGTCGAAGCCGAGAGCCGCCGAGCGCGAGGCCACCCGGCGGAAGCCGTCAGGGTCGCGGATCTGCAGGTACGGACCGTCGATCGCCTGCTTGTTGTTCGCGCGAGCGGCCATCAGGATCGACATCAGGATGTGGTGATAGGCATCGCCGACGTCATAGCCAGGCGGTTGCTCACCGACGGTCAGCGACTTCATGTTGATGCTGGCCATGAAGTCTGCGGGGCCGAAGATGATCGTCTCGACACGCGGGCTCGCCTTGGCGATCGCATCGACGGCGATCAGCCCCTGTGCATTCTCGATCTGCGCCTCGATGCCGATGCGTCCGACCTCGTAGCCCATCGTCTTCTCGATCTGCGTCATGAGGAGGTCGAGAGCAACGACCTGGTCGGCGCTCTGCACCTTCGGCAGCATGATGCAGTCCAGGTTGGGGCCGGCACCCTCGATGACCTCGACGACATCCCGATACGTCCAGTGCGTCGTCCAGTCGTTGACGCGCACGACACGAATCTTGTCGCCCCAGCCGCCCTCGTTCAGTGCCGCGACGATGTTCTTGCGAGCCTCCGGCTTCGCGAGCGGCGCGCAGGCGTCCTCGAGGTCGAGGAACACCTGATCGGCCGGCAGGCCCTTGGCCTTCTCAAGGAAGCGGGGGTTGCTGCCTGGGACGGCCAGGCACGATCGGCGGGGGCGCAGCGTCTCGGTCATAGGAGCGAGCATGCCCACGGGCGAGTGCTGACGCCAACCCGATGTCGGAGGTTTCACACGACTCGATCCGGCTCCCGGCGCGCATCTGGGCTGCCCGGTCGCCGCACAGATAGCCTGCTGACGTGACGATCCGGCGGGCGCGGCCATGAGCTCGGCGACACGCGTGTTCCTGGCGCGGCTCGCCGGAATCGGCGTATTCGACCCCAACGGCGACCAGCTCGGCCGCGTGCGGGAAGCCGTGACGGTGGTCCGCGTCGATCGTCAGGCGCCACGCCTCATCGGCCTCGTCATCGAGTTGCTGCACCGGCACCGGATCTTCGTTCCGATGGGCCGCGTGACCCGAATCGAGCCGGAGGCCGTCGTCCTGTCGTCCGGAACGGTCAACATGAAGCGTTTCGAGCGCCGATCGAGCGAGGTGCTCGTGCTGTCCGAGCTGCTCGATCGGCGGGTGACCATCGTCGAGACCGGCGAGGAGGTCACGATCGTCGACGCGGCGATGGAGCAGAACCGTAATCGTGACTGGGTGATCAGTCGTCTTGCGGTTCGCAGCATCGGTGGACGGCTCCCCCGGCGTCGGGGACAGCTCTTCCAGGTCCTGTGGAGCGAGGTTGACGGCCTCGCCGTCGCCGAGGCCGAGCAGGGCACGGGCGCACTCGTGGCGATGCTGGCCGACATGCGCGCGGCAGACGTCGCGAACGCGCTCCAGGAGATGCCGGAGAAGCGCCGCCGCGAGGTCGTCGCGGCGTTCGACGACGAGCGGCTGGCAGACATCCTTCAGGAGCTGCCGGACGACGATCAGGTTGAGCTGATGCACACGCTGGCCGACGAGCGTGCTGCCGACGTCCTCGAAGCGATGGACGACGATGACGCGGCTGACCTGCTCGGCGAGATGACGGCTGATGACCAGAAGCGGCTGCTGGAGCTGATGGAGCCCGAAGAGGCCGAACCGGTGCGCCGCCTGATGACCTACGGCGACTACACGGCCGGCGGTCTCATGACATCCGAGCCCGTGATCTTGCTACCGGACGCGACGGTCGCCGAAGCACTTGCGATGGTGCGCAACCCCGAACTGTCCCCCGCAATCGCCGCGCAGGTGTTCGTCGTCCGCCCGCCACAGGCCACCCCGACGGGACGTTTCCTCGGCACGGCGCACATTCAGCGGCTGCTGCGCGAGCCCCCCGCGACGCTGGTGAGCGGAATCTGCGAGAGGGACACCGGTGCACTGCGCCCGGACGCGCCGATCGACGAGGTCACCCGGCACCTCGCCACCTACAACCTCGTGGCCGCCCCCGTCGTGGACGAAGGCAACCGCTTGCTGGGCGCCGTTTCCGTCGACGACGTGCTCGACCACCTGCTGCCCGAAGACTGGCGCGACACCGACGCCGATGCCGGGCGGGCGGTGGGCGATGGCTGAGCAACGCACCCGCCTCGACCAGCCCCGCGTCGAGCGCCGAGGTTTTCGGCCGAACTACGACGCCGAGGCGTTCGGCAGGCTCACCGAGCGCATCGCCCGATTTCTGGGGACCGGCCGGTTTCTCGTCATCCAGACGATCGCGATCGCCGTATGGGTGCTCGTCAACACCGTCCCCGGACTTCCGCATTTCGACCCTTACACGTTCACGTTCCTCACCCTCGTACTCTCGCTGCAGGCCGCCTACGCCGCGCCACTGATCCTGCTCGCCCAAAACCGTCAGGACGACCGAGATCGCGTCAATCTTGAAGCCGACCGCGACGAGGCACGCCAGTCGAAGGCCGACTTGGAGTACCTCGCCCGCGAGATCGCCGCAGTACGCATGTCGCTCGGCGAGGTGGCCACTCGCGACTTCCTCCGCTCGGAGCTGACCCGCATCGAGGCGCTGCGCGAGGGCGGCCGAGACGACCTGCGAGCTGTCGAGGCGGCCGACTGAACGTCGTCGACATCGTCACCGCCCTGCGGCAGGCCGGCTGCGTCTTCGCCGAGGACGAGGCGCAGGTGCTCGTCGAGTCCGCTCGGACCACGGAACAGTTGCAGGTGCTGCTCGCCCGAAGAGTTGCCGGCGAACCGTTGGAGCAGGTTGTTGGATGGGCCGAGTTCTGCGGCCTGCGCATCCAGGTCGAGCCGGGCGTATTCGTGCCACGGCGACGCACCGAGTTCCTCGCGGATCGGGCGATCGCCGCCGCGCGCGGCCCCTCACCAACCGTCGTCGAACTCTGCTGCGGGTCGGGCGCGGTATCGGCCGCAGTTCTTGCCGCACTGCCTGGGGCGTTGTTGCACGCCGCGGACATCGACGCCGCCGCTACGCGCTGCGCCCGCCGAAACCTTCCGGGCGCGGCCGTGCATCTCGGCGACCTGTACGCCGCCCTGCCGCCGCGGCTCAGCGGCCAGGTCGACGTGCTCGTGGCCAACGCTCCGTACGTGCCGACCGACGCGGTGGCCCTGATGCCGCCCGAGGCACGCGAACACGAGCCCCGCGTGGCCCTCGACGGCGGTCCGGACGGGCTGGATGTGCATCGCCGCATCGCCACATCCGCCGCGATCTGGCTGGCTCGGGACGGCGTACTGCTCATCGAGGTGAGCGCGGCTCAGGTGCCGACTGCGACCGCGATCTTCGCCGCCGCAGCCCTCGACGTCGAGGTCGTCCACTCCCACGATCTCGACGCCACCGTGCTGTTGGGGCGACTCCACCGGTCCTGAGCAGCGACCACGCGTCATACCTGCCGCAAGACAGCGGCCGTCACAGCCGCGCTGATCACCACCACAAGGAACGGCGCGCGTCGCCAGACAGCGATCGCACCCACAGCCAATCCGGCCAGCCGAGCGGCGTTCCAGTCGAGGTGGCGCCCGCTCGCCAGCGCCTCGACGACCACGAGCGCAGCAAGCAGCGCGACGGGCAGCAACTCGATGGCCCGCCTCGTGCGGGGATGGTCGAGCACGCGCGCCGGAACCAGGTAGCCGGCCAGCTTGAGCACGTAACAACCGACGACCGTGGCGACAACGAGCACCCAGAGGTTCAGGACGTCGCCTCCCGCACGCGGACCGCGAGAAGCAGTGCCGCACACGACGCGAGCACAGGTACACCGGGCGGCGTCAACGGGATGAGGACGAGAGCGATCGCCGCGCCACCGAGTGCGACGCGCCGCTCAACGGCGCCGCTGCGCAACCGGGGTGCGAGCAGCGCCAGGAACGCAGCGGGTATCACGGCGTCGAGTCCGTACCGTGACGGGTCGCCGAAGGCGCTCGCGCCGGCCGCACCGAGCAGGGTGGACAGGTTCCAGAACGTGAAGACCCCGCCGAACGTCCACCAGAACGCGACGCGTGACAGTGCGGGCTCGCGTTGCGCGATTGCCATCGCCGTCGATTCGTCGATCGTCCCCAGTGCGGCGAGCAGTCGCCGCATGCCGCGCACCCGCAGCAGCGGTGCGAGGCGCATCGCGTAGAGCGTGTTGCGCGAGGCGAGCAACAATCCGCTGCCCAGTGCCGCGACGAGGGAGCCGCCGCCGGCGACGACGCCGACGACGGCGAACTGCGTCCCCCCGGTGAAGGCCAGCATCGACAGCAGGCACGACTGCAGCACCGACAGTCCGGCCGCTACTGAGGCAGCACCGAAAGCGAAGCCGTACGCACCGACCGCAACACCGACGCCGAGTGAGTCGCGCACGACCGACCGTCGCGCCGACGGCCCAGGCGCGCCGGTCGCAGCGGTCATGCTGTCTGGGCCGGGCCGCCCAGCCGACCGAGCAGTTCGCCGAGCCGATGCAGCTCGTCGTCGTCGAAGTGTTCGAGCCAGTGCTGTTGGATGCCCGCGAGATGCGTGGGCGCGGCGGCGCGCAGCCGTTCGAAGCCGGCGTCGGTGAGCACCGTGAAGGTGCCCCGCGCATCGTCGATCGACCGCTCGCGGCAGACGAGACCTTCGGCCTGCAGTCGATCGACGAGCCGGGTCAGCCCCGAGCGCGACAGCAGAACGCTATCGGCGAGGTCGGCCATCCGCAGCCGCCGGTGCGGCGACTCGGCGAGCTGCAGCAATACGTCGTACCAGGCCAAGGGCAGTCCGGCCTCGGCGACCAACTCGCGCTCGAGGTCACGGACCACGGCGGCGTGCGCGCGAAGGAACGCCCGCCACACACCGATGCGCCAATCCGAGGCGGCGATGCGACCCTCCGCCCGAGGCTGATCGGAGATCGCCGATGACAGCGACGGCGAGGAATTCACGATCTGAGTCTAGTGAAACGGTGTGACCAAACTGCCCGTCCATCCGTGGGCCGCTGGCCTGCCCCACACCGCCCGTACCATCGGAGCGTGCCCATCCCCGACGAAGCCGAGGTCCGCTCGGCCCTTGCCCTGGTCGACGATCCGGAGATCCGTAAGCCGATCACGGAATTGAACATGATTCAGTCCGTCCGGATCGAGGCCGACGGGTTGGTCGAGGTCACCGTGCTGCTCACTGTGTCCGGGTGCCCGATGAAGGAGCAGCTCACTCGCGAGGTCACCAACGCGGTGTCTGGTGTCGACGGGGTCAGCTCGGTGGTGGTGACGTTGGGCGTCATGACCGACCAGCAGCGCACCGAACTACGGCAGCAACTGCGCGGCGACGCACCCGTCAACGAGATCCCGTTTGCGCAGCCGGGCTCCCAAACGCGCGTCTATGCCGTGGCATCGGGGAAGGGCGGCGTGGGCAAGTCGTCGGTCACCGTCAACCTCGCGGTCGCTCTCGCGGCACGCGGATTGTCCGTCGGCGTCGTCGACGCTGACATCTACGGCTTCTCGGTACCCCGCATGCTCGGCGTCACGGGCAAACCCACCCAGGTCGAACAGATGATCATGCCGCCGATCGCGCACGGCGTGAAGGTGATCTCGATCGGGATGTTCACGCCCGGCAACACCGCAGTGGTCTGGCGTGGCCCGATGTTGCATCGCGCGCTGCAGCAGTTCCTCGCCGACGTCTTCTGGGGCGATTTGGACGTCCTGCTGATGGACCTGCCCCCCGGCACCGGCGATATCGCGATCTCGGTAGCGCAGCTCATTCCGTCGGCAGAGCTACTGATCGTCACCACGCCGCAGCTCGCCGCCCGCGAGGTCGCCGAACGTGCAGGCTCGATCGCATTGCAGACCCATCAGCAGATCGTCGGCGTCGTCGAGAACATGAGCTGGCTCGAACTACCCGACGGCTCGCGGATGGAGCTGTTCGGTGCGGGCGGCGGGCAGGCCGTCGCCGATTCCCTCACCGCATCGACCGGCACCAAGGTGCCCCTTCTCGGCCAGATCCCGATCGACCAGGCAGTGCGTGAAGGTGGCGACTCCGGTCTCCCCGTCATCCTTGCCGAACCAGGCTCAGCCGCTTCGGCTGCCATCGGCTCGGTCGCAGATGCTCTGGCGCAACGCCAGCACAGCCTCGTCGGCCGCTCCCTCGGACTGGCGCCCGCCGCCCGCTGACAGGCGGGGAAAGTCAGGTTGCGTCGGAGTCGAAGGGTGCCGCTTCGCCGCGCGCGAGCGGTTTCGGTGCGGGCGGCACGACCTTCTTCAACGACGGACCACTACCTGCGGCCGCGTCGGTGTCAGCTCCGCTCGCGGCGTCTGGCTCGGGATCGCCGAACAGCATGTCCTGCATCGACGCGCGTGCATCGAACCGACTGACCGCCCCGGCGTCGTCGCCGAGGATCGCCCGCGAGATCGCCGTGCGCGGATTCAGGTTGCGTAGATCGACATCGGCAAATTCCGGGCCGAGCTCGTCGCGCAGCTGGGTACGTGCGCCCGTAGCCATGTCGCGGAGCGTGCGCACCATGCGTGCAGCATCGCGCGCGAGGCCAGGCAGACGGTCGGGCCCGAGCACGATCAGGCCGACCACCGCGAGCACCACGAGCTCGAGCGGGCCGATGTTGAACATGGCCCGAGTCTAGGCCGCCGAGGCACAGCGCAGCGTGAGAGCGCAGGTGAAACCGGTAGGACGCAGTTCGCCGAACTAGTGATGCCTGCTCACGCCGAGGTGAGCGTCACCGTCGCGGTGTGTTTCGCTGCGCCGCGGAAATACGTGACGGTCATCGTGTCGCCGGGCTTGTGCGCCTGAATGATCACCACAAGCTGGTCGTAGCTCTCGATCGGCTTGTTGTCGGCCACGACGACGACGTCCCCGACCTTCAAGCCTGCCTTCGCGGCAGGCCCGTTCGGTGTGATCTGGACCAGGAAAGCGCCCTGCTCCAGCCCGTCGTTGGCAGTCGCGCTGTGCCCTTGAGCCCCGAAGGACGCGTGCACGGCCTTGCCCGAGCGAATCAACTGGGTCGCGACGTCACGGGCGTAGTTGATCGGGATGGCGAATCCGATGCCGCTTGCCGCAGACTGCTGGCCATTCGCGTCCGTCGTGCTGAGGGCAGCGGCGGAGTTGATGCCGACGACGGCACCGGATGCATCGACGAGCGCGCCACCGGAGTTGCCGTGATTGATCGCCGCGTCGGTCTGGATCGCGTTGATGTAGACGCCCGACGACGATGCGTCGGCGATGTGGACGGCGCGGTTGAGCGAGGAGACGATGCCCTCGGTGACGGTGCCTTGCAGCCCGAGCGGTGATCCGATCGCGATCACCGGATCTCCGACGGCGAGCTTGTCGGAGTCGCCGAGCGAGGCCACCGTCAGCTGGCTGGTCGGCACCTTCAGCACCGCAAGATCGCTTGTCGGATCACGCCCGACGATCTGCGCGGCTGCCGTCGCCTCGTCGGCGAAGGTCACCACGATCGTCGTCTTCACGCCGGGATCGGTGGCGACGACGTGATTGTTCGTCAGCACGTACCCGTTCTTGTCGATCACCACACCAGATCCCAGCGCGAACGCTGTCGGGGTCGTCACGCTGATCGACACCACCGCGGGCCCGACCCGCTTGGCGATGTCGGCAACGGATCCCGGTGGACGATTCGCCGGCGTGCCCGTCTTGGCAAGCTTGACGTCGTTGCGATGCAACAGGTGGTCGCCGCGGTTGGTGAGCCAGTAGCCGACCCCGCCCCCCACGCCGCCTGCCACGAGGCCGACGAGCAGGGTCAGGGCGAGCGCGGACAGTCCGAACCGCCCCCGCCCGCGCGGCTGCACCGGCGGCGGCTCCTCCTCGACCACCGCCGCGAGCTCGCCATCGGACTCGACGTCGTCGACAGGTTCCAACTGCGCGGCCCGGCCGCCGCTGAACACCGCACCTTGACCGAGCCAGAAGGCAGAACGCGGATCGCGCCATGGATCGCGCTGGGCGCCGTCCTTCCACCACGGCGACTCGGGCTCGCGTCCTCGTGGATCAATGCGGGCACCGGGTGGCGCGTCGAATCCGCCCGCGGCCGACGGTGAGGCCGCGTACGTCTCGGCCAGGTGTTGCGGGACGGGCGGAGGCTCGGCGTGCCGCGGCGGGATGCGCTCGCCAGGAGCCGGGGCGAACTCGGTTGCCCCGGCCGGACGGCCGAACACTGCCTGATCCTCCGGCGAGACCGTCGGCGGAGGGGGTGCGTACGCCGGCAGGTCCTCGCGCGGCGCGAAGGGCGCGTCGAGGCCTGCCGGGCGGGCGAAGATCTCGCCGCTGGCACTGCCTTCGCTCACGCGAATCTCCTCGAAGCATGCAGGTGCGCCGATTTCGGCGGGACCGGACAGTTCGAGTGTGCCTCAGCGGGCTGTGCTGCGGTGAAGCGGCAGCTCAGGGACCGATGCGCAAGCGGGCATTCGCCGGGACGACGCCGGGGCCCTCGACGAAGCCGTCGGCGTTGCCGGGGGTGCTGCCGGTGTTCGAGACGAACCCGGTGAAGTGGCCAGTGGCCGGCTGGCGCGTGGTCGTCGCGGCCTGCCCATCGGAGCCGACCGTGAGCAGCCCCGCCGCGGCCACAGCCGCAGCTGTGAGCACGATCGGCCGCAGCCGGTGGGATTCGTTATGGCGAGCCGGCTTCTGCGCAGGGACGAGTGCGGCGGCCGCCATCGTCCCGAATGTGCTGAACACCGCAAATCCGTCGGCACTCATCGCACTCGGCGCGGTGGTGACCGGTGTGGTGATGGGGACCGACCGGAGCCGGTCGACCAGCCCGACCGGAAGGCTGGGTGCCGGGGCCGATCGCAGCGCCCAGACCGCTTCGCGCTGGACCGCCACCGCGTGCGCACATTCCGGGCAATGCGCCGAATGCCGGGCGGCGCGCTCGCGGGCATGCCCGGCCAGCACGCCGTCGGCGAATGCGGCGACGGCCTCGTCGGACAGGTGCTGTGAGTTCACGACGTGCTCGCTTCGCCAGCGGCGCTCACACCAGGCTCGGCGGGCCGCAGCCCCGGGGCGCGGTGAGCCAGTGCCTGGCGCAGCAGCACCCGTCCGCGATGGATTCTCGAGCGCACCGTGCCGACCTTGATGCCGAGCGTCGCCGCGATTTCTTCGTAGGACAGTTCCTCGAGGTCGCACAGCACGACGGCTACGCGGAAGTCCGCCGGCAGGGCGTCGAGCGCGCGCTGGATCTCAGGGTCGAGATGCATCTCGTCGTACGTCTGCTCCGGCCCGGCCTGGCTGGACGGCAGGCGATCGCCGGCGTCGTCGGGCAGCGCATCGAAGCGGATCCGCTGGCGCCGGCGCACCATGTCCAGGAAGAGGTTCGTGGTGATGCGGTGCAGCCAACCCTCGAAGGTGCCAGGGGTGTATTCGGCCAGCGACCGGAAAACCCGGACGAAGGTCTCCTGGGTGAGGTCCTCGGCATCAGCGCGGTTGCCCGACAAGCGGTACGCGAGCCGGTAGACGCGATCGGCATGCTCACGCACGACCTCGTCCCATGTCGGCGGAACCCACGCAGTGCGGGGCCCACTGTCGACCGTCGTCACGTTCCTCACCTCGTCGTCGTAGCGGGACCCGGTCATGACCGGCCGGCTACCCACTCAGACCGAACCACCGCTGGCTATCGATCAGGTGAACGCCTCAGCCGGTCCTCACGTTCCCGCAACGCCGGGCCTAGTCTCTGCCTCTGTGCACCGTTACACGCCCGAAGCCGACCGCATGGTTCACGCTCTCGCCCAGTACTGCCTGGACCGGCTGGCGATGGAGGCTCCACTTGATCTGCCTGCTACCGCGGCAGAGCTCGAGGCGGCAGCGGGCCAGACTGTCACGCCCGCGGGTATCGGGGCGGATGAGGCGCTGCGAGTGTGGGCCGACGTCCTCGGGCCGGCCTGCCTGTCAGTCGACCATCGCCGGTACCTGTCGTTCATCCCCAGCGCGCCGACCAAGGCCGCCGCGGGGTTCGACATGCTCGTCGGTGCCTCGAGCGTCTACGGCGGCTCGTGGCTCGAAGGTTCGGGCGCCGTCTACGCCGAGAACCAGGCACTCACCTGGATCGCCGACCTCGCCGGCCTGCCGCCGGGCAGCGGCGGGGCCTTCGTCCAGGGCGGCACGATCGGTAACCTCTCGGCGCTCGTCGCCGCGCGCGAGTCCGCATTGCACACACGGGGCCGCCGACCCGAGCGCTGGGCCGTGTGCGTGACGGAGGAGACGCACTCGTCGGTAAAGCACGCGCTTTCGGTCGTGATGGACGTCGCCGTGATCGAGGTCCCCGCCGACGAACGCGGACGGATGGTCGGCGGCGCGTTGCGATCCACGGTCGATGCCCTTCCCGACTCGGTGCGCGACGGCATCTTCGCGGTCGTGGCCACAGCGGGCACCACGAACCTCGGCATCGTGGATGACATCGCGGGGATCGCCGACGTGACCACAGAGCATGGCTGGTGGTTGCATGTCGACGGCGCGTACGGCGGCGCGGGGCTGGCGGCACCCTCGGTACGCCACCTCTTCTACGGTGTCGAGCAGGCTGATTCGTTCATCGTCGATCCGCACAAGTGGCTGTTCGCGCCCTTCGACTCCTGCGCGCTGATCTATCGCGACCCGGTGCAGGCACGCGCCGCGCACACACAGCACGCGGGCTACCTCGATCCGGTCACCGTCGAGGGTGAATGGAATCCCTCCGACTTCGCCATTCAGCTCACGCGTCGCGCGCGCGGGCTGCCGTTCTGGTTCTCCTTGGCGGTCCACGGCACCGAGGCCTACAGCGCCGCGATCGAACAGACGCTGACGGTGGCCAGGGCCGGCGCCCGGCTGATTCGCGATGCGCCGCATCTGCGTCTCGTCGTCGAGCCCGACCTGACGGTGCTGATCTTCGAGCGGGTGGGCTGGAACGAGCAGGACTACGCCCAGTGGAGTGCCCGACTGCTCGCGGAACAGACGGCCTTCGTGACCCCCACGCGGCACGCCGGGCGCCCGTGCACCCGGTTCGCCGTGGTCAACCCGCTGACGACGGCCGAGGATCTCGCGGCGATCGTCGACTCGATGGCCTGACCCGCGCGCGCTGGCGCGTAGCTCTGGTTTCGGCCTTGCTTCACATACATTCGGTATGTATGTTTATCTCACGTCACATCCGACGCCCCGAATGCGGGAGGCAGCATGTCGATCACAGCCGAACTGGGCACCGAACACGACCTCACTGTGGGTGGCGGCACCATCCGGTACCGCGAGTGCGGAACGGGTGCTCCCGTCGTGTTCGTCCACGGCCTACTCGTCAACGGCGACATCTGGCGCAAGGTGGTGCCCGGTGTGGCGAAGGCCGGATTCCGGTGCATCACGCCGGACTGGCCGCTCGGCTCGCATACCCTCGCCATGCCGGAGGCCGACCTCACGCCACCTGGCATCGCCGCGCTGATCGCGCAGTTCCTCGACGCCCTCGACCTGCACGACGTCACCCTCGTGGCGAACGACACCGGCGGCGCCATCACCCAGATTCTGATCACCCAACATCCGTCGAGGGTCGGGCGCGTGGTCCTCACGCCGTCCGACTGCTTCGAGAGGTTCTTCCCGCCGGCATTCGCGATGCTGCCCGTCGCGGCGCGGGTGCCGGGTATGACCTGGAGCCTGGTCCAGACCATGCGGCTGCGCATCCTGCAGCGGCTTCCGATCGCCTTCGGCTGGCTGGCGAAGCGGCGCCTGCCGAACGAGATCGCCGACTCCTACCTTGGCCCGTCCCGCAAGAGTCGGGCGATCCGGCGCGACCTCACCCGCTTCCTGCGCAGCGTCGACAAGCGGCACACACTTGCGGCGGCAGCGTTGTTGCCCCAGTTCACCAAGCCGGTGCTGCTGGCGTGGGCGGCCGAGGACAAGGTCTTCCCGGTCTCGCTCGCGCACCGACTGGCCGAGCGCCTGCCCGACGCCACGATCGTCGAGATCGAGGACTCGTACACCTTCGTGCCGGAGGATCAGCCGGACGTGCTCACTGCGCACATCCTGCAATTCGTGCGGTCGAATGCCGCGGCGTAGTCAACAGGAGCGCACTCTGGCCACCCGGGCCGCGCTGATCGGCACGGCCCGGGCGATGTTCGCCGAGCGTGGATATGCCCACGTGCCCGCGGACGAGATCGTCGCCGCGGCCGGCCTCACCCGAGGCGCTATGTATCACCACTTCGCCGACAAGAAGGCCCTGTTCGAGGCCGTCTTCCTCGACTTCGAGAAGAGCATCACCGACGAACTGCGCGCGTTCACGCAGGCACAGGAGGGTTGGTCCGGCGTGCTCTTAGGGCTGAGCCACTTCCTGGACATGTGTGAACGGCCGGAGGTGCGCCAGATCGGACTCACCGACGCGCCGACGGTGCTCGGCTGGTCGCGGTGGCGCGAGATCGAGAGCGAGTACGGGCTGGGCGTCGTCATCGAACAGCTCGAGCAGCTTGCCGATGCGGGTGAGCTCGCGCCCGGGGCGCCGGTAGCGGTACTCGCCCAGCTCGCCCTGAGCGCGGTGATCGAGGCGGCATTGCTGATCGCGCACGCCGATGACCCGAAGCGGGCCCGCACACAGGCGGAGGGCGCGCTCGTCACCCTCCTGTCAGGGATGGTGCTGCCGCCGCGATCGTGACCGATCCGGACCACCCCCTGGTCAGGATCGGACACGATCGGATCGGTGACGAGGACGCCTAGACTCGGCGCCATGACTGGCGCACACGACGACGACGACGTCGTCCTGTCAGAAGCAACGCCCGACCCATCCGGCGCGAAGCGGTCCTACGACATACCGCTGCCGCAGCACCTGCAGGACGCGATAGTTGCGGACTGGGATCCGGCGCCACCGATGCCGCATCCGGCACGACCCGACGTCGCTCCGTACGCGGCCCGCCGCCGCGCAGCGCTCTCGCGACGCTTTCCGAACACAGCGCTCGTGGTCCCCGCAGGGCAGCTGAGGGTCCGTTCGAGCGACACCGATTACGCCTTTCGCGCCGCAAGTTCCTTCACCTGGCTGACCGGTGAAACCGTCAGCGGCGCCGTCCTCGTGATGACTCCGGCAGCGAGCGGCCACGAGAGTGCGCTGTACATCGACGAGTACGCGCAGGCCGGCGACATCCGCTACTTCACCGACCGCTTGCACGGTGCCGTATGGGTCGGCAACGTGCCGAACGCCCAGGACACCACCGCTGCGCTCGGAATCGCCGTGCATCCGCTCGCGCAGCTTCGTGACGACCTCGCCCAATTGCGGGACACGGACACCGCTGTGCTCACTGGCTTCGACGCCGACGTCGAGGCACTCCTCCCCCGCGCCCGCGGCGACCGGCTGGCGCAGGCGCTCGACGAGATGCGACTCGTCAAGGACGAGTGGGAGATCGCCCGGCTCGCCGCCGCCTGCGAGGCAACAGCCCGCGGGTTCGCCGACGTAGTGCGAGAACTGCCGAACGTGATCGACCGGGCCGACGTGCGCGGCGAGCGGTGGCTGGAAGGAACCTTCTGGCGCCGCGCACGCCTTGAGGGCAACGACGTCGGCTACGGCAGCATCCTCGGCACCGGCCGCCATACGACGACGCTGCATTGGTGGCGCAACCACGGCACGGTGCACTCCGGCGACCTGTTGCTGGCGGACATGGGCATCGAGACCGATGAGCTGTACACCGCCGACGTCACGCGCACGATGCCGGTGAGCGGCGAGTGGTCCGCGGCCCAGCTTCAGGTCTATCGCGCGGTTCAGGAGGCCCAGGCCGCCGGCCTCGCGGAGGTCAAGGCCGGCGCGGACTTCCTCGCTCCACACCGCGCCGCAATGTGGGTGCTCGCCGACTACTTGCACTCATGGGGCATCCTGCCCGTCCCGGCCGAGGTCGCCTGCGCCGAGGATCCCGAGCGCCCCGGGGCCGGCACGTTCCGCAGGTACACCCTGCACGGCACCTCGCACATGCTCGGCCTCGACGTGCACGACTGCGAACACGCCCGCACCGAGTTGTACCGCGATGGCACGATGCTCGCCGGTCACGCCCTGACCGTCGAGCCCGGGCTGTATTTCCAGGTGAACGACCGCACGGTGCCACCCGAGCTGCGCGGCATCGGCGTGCGCATCGAGGACGACGTGGTCGTCACCGACAGCACGGCGATCAACCTGTCGGCCATGCTGCCCCACGATCCCGAGGATGTCGTCGCGTGGATGCGCGACGTGCAGGGCAGCGCAGCTCGACCGTGAGCGACTTGGTCCTGCGTCCTGGGCGCGGCCTCCCGGACGGGCTGCTCGTGCCCCATGCGGAACTGGTCGAACGCTTCAGCAGGTCGTCCGGACCGGGTGGCCAGTCGGTGAACACCACCGACAGCCGCGTGGAATTGCGGTGGGACGTTGCGCAATCGGGCGCCCTCAGCGATTCCCAGCGCGCGCAGCTACTCGACCGCCTGGCCGAGCGCCTCGTCGACGGCATGCTCACGATCACCGCGTCCGAACATCGCTCGCAGCTGCTCAACCGCAATGCGGCGCGAGCTCGCCTCGCCAACCTGGTCACTGACGCGCTGGCGCCACCGCCGCCCGCCCGGCGCCCGACACGGCCGTCGAAGGCCGCCAAGCAACGCCGACTCGACGCGAAGCGACGGCGCGGACAGATCAAGTCGGGTCGGGCGCGGCCGCCCCTCGACTGACCACCCGGTCGCGCCGGGTGGCGGTGACCCGGGTCACGTGCCAGGCTGCCCCGGAACGCAGACCGGCGGCAAGGGAGCAGCAGTGGGCAAGCACCGAACACGGACGCAAGACAGCACCGCCCACCCGGCACCGCCAGCGGCCGCGCATCCGGGCGTCAGCCGGCGGCAATTGCTCGGGATGGGCGCCACCGCAGCCGGGGTGGCCGCCGCCGGCGCGATCATGACCGAGACGTCGACAGCCACCGCTACGCCACCTCCGGGCCCCGCCTATCCGGTCGCGACGGCCGGGACCACGCTGGCCAAGACCCTGCTGCACGACACACCGGGGGTGAAGGGCTACCGCAAGGTGGTCGACGGCCCCGGCGAGCCCAGCCTGCTGCGCGCCGACCTGATCGGCGACGCCACTCGGGGCAGCGGTTCCCGCAGCCCGATCGTGACGCTGGCCCAGCTCACCGACATGCACATCATCGACGCCCAATCCCCCGCGCGCGTCGAATTCCTGGACCGCCTCGACGATCCCGGCTCCCCGGGGGCGTCCAGCCTTCCGTTCCAGAGCGCGTACCGGCCGAACGAGATGCTTACCGCCCAGGTTGCCGAAGCAATGGTGCAGGCGATCAACGCGCTGGCCGGAGGCCCGGTCACCGGCCGGCCGATCGACTTCGCGATCAGCACGGGCGACAACGCCGACAACACCCAGTACAACGAGGTTCGCTGGCAGATCGACCTGCTCGACGGCCACCAGTCGGTACGCCCCGACTCCGGAAACCTCACGAGGTGGGAAGGCATCGGGGGTCCGGACGATCGCGACGTCGCCTACTGGCACCCGAACGGCACTCCGCTGCTGGGCAAGATCGATAACTACCGAGGCACGTTCGGATTCCCGACTGCGCCCGGATTGCTCAACGCCTGCCGTGCGGCGTTCGCCGCCACCGGCCTGAACGTTCCTTGGTACAACTGCTTCGGCAACCACGACGGGCTCGTGCAGGGCAACGTCCCGGACGTCCTCGGAGTCTTCGATCCGGTCGCCGTCGGGGCGGTCAAGATCACCGGCCTGCCCAAGGACTATGACGTCAACGCCATCGTCGCCGCGTTCGAGGCCGGCGACGCGAAGACGTTCCTGTCGTTGATCCGCGGTGGCCCGGCCAAGGTCGTCACGGCCGACCGCAACCGGCGGTTGCTCACCCGCCGGCAGACCGTCGCCGAACAGTTCAAGACCAATCTGACCCCCGGACCGGTGGGCCACGGCTACACGCAGACCAATCTCGACAACAGCACCGCGTACTACACCTTCGATCCGGTGCCCGGCGTGCACTGCATTTCGATGGACACCTGCGACCAGTACGGCATCGACAACGGCTCGCTCGACCCGACCCAGTTCCAGTGGCTGCAGAACGAACTGAAGGCCAACAGCTCTCACCACCTGGACGCCTCCGGCAACTGGGTCACCGGCAGCGGCACCGACAAGTTGATCGTGATCTTCAGCCACCACACCGTGGCCACGATGGACAACACAGTCGGCCCAGGACGCGTGACCGGCGACAAGGTCGCGGCACTGCTACTGCAGTACCCGAACGTCGTCCTGTGGGTGAACGGCCACACCCACCGCAATACCGTGACCGCCCACTCGCGTCCGGCAACGGTGGCGGGCGGTGGCGGGTTCTGGGAGGTGAACACCGCCTCACACGTGGACTGGCCGCAGCAGGCCCGCATCGTCGAGCTCGTCAACAACGGCGACGGCACATTGTCGATCTTCGGCACGTTGATCGATCATGCGGCGGCCGACAGCTGGCCGGCGCACCCGACGACCCCCCTCCAGCTGGCCGCACTGTCGCGCGAGCTCGGCGTCAACGACCCGCAGCGCGACGCCGAGACAACATCGGTCGACGGAAAGCGCGGGGCCATCAGCGACCGCAACGTCGAACTGCTCGTCAAGGCGCCGTTCGCCGTCAGCCCCTGACGCGTACCTCCGTCGCGCCGCGCACGCCGGCGACCCGCTCGGCCTCGTCGTCGATGCGCGCGCGTACCGAGGGCGGTAACGGCACGAATTCCTGCACAGTGATGGTGAGCGTCGGGCCCGCAGCCTTGGTGCGCCACGTTCCGACGGCTTCGCCGTCGGCGAATATGACGCCTGGGCGGCCCAGCACGGGCCACAGGGCCTTGTGCACCGAGACGTCCGGAACGATCAGGTGGCGATCTCGCGCCTGCAGGTACGGATCGAATGGGCCGAGCAGGCGCACGACATCGGCTGGCTGCGCCGAGCGCACCTCGTCCACAACGGCCGCGGGCAGCCACGACGTGCGCCCGTCGACGGTGACCTCGACGAGCTTCGCCGGCCATATCTGCTCGATGTCCGCCCTCCGCGCGTCGAAGTAGCCTGCGACATCGCCCGAAGTGGCCGGGCCGAGCAGGCGCAGATACGCGATGATCAACTTCCGCATGGCGGCAACATCAGGACCGGTGGCCGCGCGGGCCTTCGATCGGGGCAACAACACCGGTGGCGATGTACCCGGTTCGAGCTCCAGACCGGCGCCGAGCGCCGCCGGCCGCATCGCGGAGTCGGAGATGTGGTGGGCCTTGCAGACCCGGCAGTTGCGCCGCATCTGCGGCGGGATGCGCTTCGTGACTGCTGTGCTCGCTGCACCCTTGCCCATCGGGGCCGTCACGACCGCTCGCATCGCGTCGACGGCGATTGCGTACTGGTCGAGAGCGGCGATGCCCGCGCGCGCGACGCTCGGACCCGTCTCGTTGAGCCTTCCCGTCGCATCGGCCTCCGACAGCGGCCACAGAGCGGCCGCCAGGGAATCGAGATCGCGACGGCGGTGCACGTGGGGCGCGCCGCGCAGCGACCATGCCAGCGCGAGCGGCTTGCCCGGCCCGATGCCGTCGGCCGGCGGGGTTGCCTTCAGGCGGGCGTCCAACGCCAGGCGCGCACCGTCGCTGCCGGAATCCTGCACACCGATGTCGAGCACGGCGAGGCCGCGTGCTTCCGAACCCTGCCGGTGCAGCCCCTGGGCCGCCACCCGGTAAGCGATCACCTGAGCGCGGGACAGCTTCACGCTAGTCCGGCGGGGCTGCGTCAGCCGCCGGTGGTACCGGTGGCGCCGGTGGCGCTGAGCGCCCCGCTTCTCCGCTCGGCGCCGATGGGCCGCTCGCGCCGGGCGGGAATTCCTCGCGCACCTTGCGCATGTGTCGCGACATCGACTTGAACAGGAAGTAGCAGGCGACGCAGAGGACGAGGATCACCACGAGCCCGATCGGACCGGATTTCTTGCTCTCGTCGGCGAGGACGAGGGCCAACGGCATCACGTGGCTACCTTTTCGCGAACGCCGGCGAACAGATCATCCTCAGGCACTGGCGAATCGACCAACGAGCGGACCAGTTCGAAGTCTTCGGTGGGCCACACCCGCCGCTGCAGATCCAGTGGGATCGAGAAGAACCAGCCGTTCGGATCGACCTGGGTCGCATGGGCGAGTAGCGCGGCGTCGCGGCGCGGGAACCAGTCGGCGACGTCGATCCGAGTAGTGATGTTCGGCGGGCGGCGCTCGGGCCATTGGGCGCGCCGCGACCGCCACTCCTCGAACGGGGACTCGAGCCCCTGCGCCACCATCGCGTCGTGCAGCGCCTCCATTTTCGGGCCGCTGAATCCGACGTCGTAGTAGAGCTTCAGCGGCTGCCACGGCTCGCCGGCGTCCGGGAACGCCTCGGGGTCCGGCGCCGCGTCGAATGCAGCAACCGTGATCTCGTGCGTGCGGATGTGATCGGGGTGGGGATAGCCGCCGAACTCGTCATAGGTGGTGATGACGTGCGGGCGGAATCGGCGGATCTCGGCAACCAGACGGCGCGCGCCCTCCTCGATCGACGTCAGGGCGAAGCAGCCGTCCGGCAGCGGCGGTAGGGGGTCCCCCTCGGGCAGCCCCGAGTCGACAAAGCCGAGCCAGCTCTGGTGGACGCCGAGAATCGCGCGGGCGCGGTCCATCTCGCCGCGGCGGATATCGGCGATATTGGCTTCGATCTCTGGACGGTCCTGCAGCGCCGGATTCAGGATGCTGCCGCGCTCGCCGCCGGTGCACGTGACGACCAGCACGTCGACACCCTCGTCGACGTAGCGCGCCATGGTCGCGGCGCCCTTGCTCGATTCGTCGTCGGGATGGGCGTGCACTGCCATGAGCCGTAGGGTTTCCGCGCTCGATTCGGGAATCATCGGACACTCCGGACTGATCGCACGCTCACACACTCCATTGTCGCTGATGGCCCGACATTGCCGGACCGCGGCCGCCGGAAGTCAATGCGTTTGGCCCCCGACTGCCGCCCGGTGTTACGTTCGACGCTTCGTTCACTGTCCGGAAAACCTTCCCGACGAGCTGGAGTATTCCTGTGTCCACGTCCGACGACGTCCCAGTCACCTGGCTGACCCAGGAGGCCTACGAGCGCCTGTCGCGAGAGCTGGACGACCTGATCACCAACCGGCCGGTGATGGCCAAGGAGATCAACGACCGGCGCGAGGAAGGCGACCTCCGCGAAAACGGCGGGTATCACGCTGCGCGCGAGGAGCAGGCCAAGCAGGAGGGACGCATCCTGCAGTTGCAGACGCTGCTCCGCGAGGCCAAGGTCGGAGAGGCGCCGAGCGACGACGGAGTCGCCGGACCGGGCACCGTAGTAGAGGTCCGCTTCGAGGGTGACGACGAGATCGAACGCTTCCTCATCGGCTCCCGCGAGGCGGCCGGGTCCACCGACGTAGAGGTCTACTCCGGCGCGTCGCCGATCGGGGTGGCGCTGACGGGCGCCCGGGAGGGCGACACCGTCGAATACAGAACCCCTACCGGCAAGACCATGAAGATCACGCTGGTGTCGGCGAAGCCGTTCGTCGGCTGACGCCGGCCGTATTGCGGCTCAAGGGCTCACCAGCGGCAGCACCCGGTGCGATATCGGGTTCGACAGAGCGATGACGGTCGACGTGCGCACGATCTGCTCGAACTCGGTGACCCGGTTCAGCACCTGCTGCAGATCGTCGTTGGAACGCGCCACCAAACGGCACAACATGTCGCCCTGACCGGTGATGGTGTGCACCTCGAGCACCTCGGCGATCTGCTGCAGGTGGTCGAGCACCTGCGCGCCACGACCCTGCCGGATCTCGAGGGTGGCGAAGGCCGTGACCTGGAACCCCAGCGCCACAGGATCGAGCGTCGGCGCGAAGGTGGCGATGATCCCGCGGCTCACCAAACGGTCCAGGCGAGCCTGCACGGTCGCACGCGCGACGCCCAGACGACGCGACAATTCGAGCACGCCGACACGCGGCGCCGCGTCCAGCTCACGCAACAGTCGTGCGTCGAGCTCGTCCAGGACGTCGGTCGGAGCCTTTGCCATGCCTGCAGCCTGGCATGATCTGGCCATGCGCGCCCAGGGACGTGGACCCGTGCTCGCGGCAACAGCTGCCATGACGTCGGTACTGGTGATCCTGACCAGCTGTTCCTCCACGACATCAGGCTCCGGGCAGAAGCTGACGATCACGACGTCGAACACGACCACGACCTCGAGCACGTCTGCGTCGTCGAGCGCGCAGGTACCGACGACTTCCGCCTCGAGCTCTCCCGGCGCGAAGATCGTGCCGGCACCTCGCACACCGATCCGGACCGCGACGGTGACGTCCACCGACGGCATCGTCTACAAGATCGCGATCTGGCAGCAGGTCAACGACAAGACATGTGTCGGCCATGCGTACGGTCGGCCCGTAATCGCATTCCTCGCCGCACACCCCTGCTACAACGGCCTCAATCGGATCCTCGGCACGCTCACGTTCAAGGGCCGGACCGCAGGCTTCGCCCAAAGCACGCTGACGATCCAGACCCCAGGGGCACCGGGCGTCGATCCGTACCGTGACTCGGCGGCATTCAAGAAGCTCATCCTCGCGAACAACACCGGCAGCATCACCGACCTGCTGCGCGACGGTTACCGGCTGCCGAGCGGCCCGACCGCGATCCCGGCCAGCGAGGCGTTCGCATGCTTCGGCCAGGACTCCACCGTCGAGATCTGGGATGCGTGGTACCTCACCGGAACGACGCAGAACAACGACCCGGCGCTGGTCAAGGCCGCGATGGATATCTTCCTGCAGTACTGACGGCCGTGCCGATCGCAGCCATCGGCGCGGACCAACGGACCGACAACGACGTGGCGAACACCGGGATCGGGACGTAGCGTCGAGCAGGTGACTGCCGCTCCCACGATCGCGTCCATCGCCGAACTTCGCTCGTCCGGACACGTGCACCGCGGGGTGAAGGCCGAGATCCGCCAGAACCTCATCGCCCGCCTCGCCGCCGGAGAGCCCAGCCTTCCCGGCATCGTCGGATTCGATGACACAGTTGTCCCGGAGGTCGAGCGAGCCCTCCTGGCCGGCCACGACATCGTGCTGCTCGGCGAACGCGGCCAGGGCAAGACCCGATTGATCAGGACGATTGTCGGCCTGCTCGACGAGTGGACTCCGGTCATCACCGGGTGCGAGATCAACGACCATCCGTACGCACCGACCTGCACGCGCTGCATAGGACTCGTTGCGAACGACGGCGAACTGACCCCGATCGCATGGAAGCACCGCAGCGAGCGGTACGGCGAGAAGCTCGCCACACCCGACACCTCCGTCGGCGACCTCATCGGCGATGTCGACCCGATCAAGGTCGCCCAAGGCCGCACGCTGGGCGACCCGGAAACCATTCACTACGGCCTCGTCCCGCGCACGAACCGAGGCATCGTCGCGGTGAACGAGTTGCCCGATCTTGCCGAGCGGATCCAGGTCGCCCTGCTGAACGTTCTCGAGGAGCGCGACATCCAGGTACGCGGCTACCAGTTGCGGTTGCCGCTCGACCTGCTGCTCGTCGCGAGCGCGAATCCTGAGGACTACACCAACCGCGGCCGGATCATCACCCCGTTGAAGGACCGGTTCGGCGCCGAGGTGCGCACCCACTACCCGCTCGAACTCGCCGATGAGCTCATGCTCATCGCGCAGGAAGCGGCTGTGCTCTGGTCGGACGACTCGCCGGAGCCCACCGCGCACGGTGCCCCGGTCGTGCCCGCCCACCTGCTCGAGATCGTTGCCCGCTTCGCCCGCGGGGTGCGCGACGCACCCCAGGTCGACCAGCGCTCGGGAGTGTCGGCGCGCTTCGCGATCGCCGCCGTCGAGACGGTCGCAGCCTCCGCCGTCCGACGCGCTGCCATCAACGCCGAGCCGGTTGCGGTGGCGCGCGTCGCCGACCTACCGAGCGTCATACCCGCCTCCCGCGGCAAGGTCGAGTTCGACGATGCCGACGAGGGGCGTGAGTTCGACGTGCTCGAACACCTGCTGCGCCGCGCGATCGCCGAGACCTACCGTGGGCATCTGGCCGGGCTGGATCTGCGACCCCTGCAGGAGAAGTTCGACGGCGGGCTGACCGTCCTGAGCGGCGACACAGCGAGCGCCGAGTCGCTGCTCGAACAGATCGGACCCGTGCCCGTGCTCTCGGCCCTGCTCGACCGGCTCGAACCCGACGGCATCGGCGAAGGGCCGACGGCGGTGGGATTGGCCGCCGCTGCGCTCGAGTTCGCGATGGAGGGGCTGCACCTGAACAAGCGGCTGGCCAAGGACTCCGACGGCGCACGGACCGTGTACGGCGGCTGATCGGTGAGCATCCGCTACGGCGCGTGGCACGGCGGTCCAGACCCGCTCGAGCCGCCGTTCGACATCCGTGAGGCGCTCGACGAGCTCGGCGACGACGTGCTGTCGGGATCCTCACCACGCAGTGCTCTCAATCGCCTCCTGCGCCGCGGCACTGGCGACCACGCCGGGTTGGAGGCGCTGCGCCGCCGCGCGCGCGAGCGGGCGCGGGAGCTGCGGCGCGGCGGCCGGCTGGACGGAACCCTCCAGGACGTGCGCCAGTTGCTCGACCGGGCTGTCGAACAGGAGCGCAGCGCGCTGTTTCCCGTCGCGGACGATTCGGCGCGAATGGCCGAAGCGGAACTCGACGCGTTGCCGAAGGACACCGCTCGTGCGGTACGGCAGCTCGCCGACTACCAGTGGACGTCCGACGAGGCACGCCAGACGTACGAGCAGATCCAGGAACTGCTGAGATCGGAGGTGCTCGACGCCCAATTCGCCGGCATGCGAGACGCACTGCAGAGCGCGAGCCCCGAGGACCTAGCCCGGATCCGCGAGATGATGAGCGCGCTGAACGACATGCTCGACGCCGATGCGCGCGGTGAACATACCCAGGACCAGTTCGACCAATTCATGCAGCAGTACGGAGAATTCTTCCCCGAGAACCCCGCGGACCTGGACGAACTCATCGACACGCTCGCCCGGCGCTCCGCGGCAGCGCAACGGCTCATGGATTCACTGACGCCCCAACAACGCGGCGAGCTGTCCGACCTGATGGCGCAGGCGATGCAGCAGTACGGCCTGACCGGTGAGATGGACCGCCTGCAGCGCGGCCTGCGCTCGGCACGTCCCGACCTGCAATGGGGTGGCCGCCAGCGGATGGACGGCGACGAGCCGATGGGGTTCGCGGATGCGACGGGCGCGCTTGCCGAGCTCGCCGACCTGGAGCAGCTCGACGACCTACTGGGTCAGGACTACCCGGGCGCCAGCCTGGACGATATCGACGAGGAGCTGATCGAGCAGGCGCTCGGCCGGCAGGCGGTTGAGGACTTGGCGCAGCTGCGACGCATTGAACGCGAGCTGCGCAAGCAGGGGTACGTAGAGCCCGGAAGGGATGGGCTCAAGCTCACGCCGCGGGCACTGCGCCGCGTCGGTGCAACGGCGCTGCGGCGCGTGTTCGACGTGCTCGATTCGCGAGGACGCGGCAGCCACGACGTACACGATGCCGGGGCGGCCGGCGAGGTCACCGGTGCGAGCCGGGAATGGCGCTTCGGCGACGAGCAACCGCTGGATGTCGTGCGGACCGTACGCAATGCCGTCCTGCGTAATGCCTCGACGGGTAGTCCGCTGTCGCTGTCCGGCGAGGACTTCGAGGTCGTCGAGACCGAACGTCGCTCATCGGCCGCCGTCGCACTACTCGTCGACATGTCCTACTCGATGGAGCTACGCGGTACGTGGGGCGAGGCGAAGACGACGGCGCTGGCATTGCATGCACTCGTCACCACGAAGTACCCGCAGGACGCGATCGAGATCATCGGATTCAGCGATTACGCGCGCGTCCTGTCCACGGGCGCGCTCGTCGAGCATGACTGGGATCGGGTGCAGGGCACGAACCTGCAGCACGGATTGATGCTGGCCCGGCGTCACCTCGACAAGCACCGCGATGCCGAGCCGGTGATCCTGGTGATCACCGACGGTGAGCCCACGGCTTACCTGGCGCCGGACGGCTTCGCCGACTTCGCGTGGCCACCCACGCCACAGACGATCGCGGCAACACTCGCCGAGGTCGAGCGTTGCACGCGCCGAGGCGCCACGATCAACGTCTTCATGCTCGACGACGACCCCCGGTTGGTGGACTTCATGCACGAGGTCGGCCGGCGCAACGGCGGGCGCGTCTTCCTCCCCAAGCCTGGAGCTCTCGGACAGTACGTCGTTGCCGACTACCTGCGCTCGCGTCGAGGCCGTCAGCGCAAGGCTGGCTGAACGGCGACTATGCGGACCGAAGTCGTCGACGCACAGACGACTCGTGAGCTGCGTCGTGCCGTGCTGCGTCCGGCCTGGCCGTCGGGTTCGCAGATGCACGGCGACGACAGACCCGCGGCCGTGCACATCGCCGCAATTGACGACGACACCATGGTTGGCGCCTGCGTGTTGCTGCCCGCGGCCTATCCGCTGCGCCCACAAGCCGCGGATGCGTGGCAACTGCGTGGCATGGCGACCGCCCTCGACCGCCGCGGGGAGGGCATCGGAACTGCCGTGCTGACCGAGGCGCTGCGCCAGGTCCGTCTGCGCGGCGGGTCGCTGATCTGGTGCCAGGCCCGCGAGATGGCCGTGGCGTTCTACGCTCGCCACGGATTCGCGGCCGAGGGCGATCAGTTCCTGCATGCCGAGACCGGGATCCTGCACCGGCTGATGTACCGAGAACTTTCCGATCCCACCGGCTCGTCTAACCCATGAGCTGAACAGAAGGGTTGCGGGTGCGCGACGAGGCCGCGTTCCGCGCGTTCGTCGAGACGAACGGCGCGACGCTGCTGCATGCCGCGCGCCTGCTCACCGGCGACCATCACCGTGGCGAGGATCTCGTGCAGCAGGCATTGACCAAGGTTTACCTGAAGTGGGATCGCATCGACGCCCCCCTGGCCTACGCTCGCCGCGCTCTGGTCACCGGCCACATCGACGCGACCCGGCGCCGATGGGGGGGTGAGCGGCCGACCGAGTTCCTGCCCGAACTGCCCGACCACGACGACACCACCGGCTCTGACGAGCGCGACGAGCTGCGCCGGTTGCTGCGCGATCTCGAGCCACGTGAACGCGCCGTCGTGATCCTGCGGTACTACTGCGACCAGTCCGAGCGCGATACGGCGACTGCGCTCGGCATGCCGATAGGCACGGTCAAGAGCACCTGCGCACGGGCCCTGGCGCGGTTGCGCGTGGAGGCCGGCGTCGGCGCGGGAGGTGATGCCGGATGAGTCCGACCGAAGATGAACTGCGCTCGGCGCTGCGACACGGCGAGGGCACCAGCCTGGATCCTGAGGCGGTGATCCGGCGCGCCCGCGCACACGGGGCGAGCCTGCGCGAACGCCGCATCCGGCTCGCATCGGTGGCAGCCGTCGTGGCGGTGGTCGGCGGGCTCGGTGTGGGCGGCGGCATCGTCTTCACGCGGCAGTCCGGGACGCACTCGTCGACCGCGCACAGTGACGGCACAGCGGCGGGAGCGCCCAAAGCCGCAAACGGCGGCGGCGCCGGGGCTTCGAGTTATGGCGCGGCCGGATGCCCGGCGACCCTGCCGCAGGACAACACGCGCGGCCCCGCGCCATCACCCACGGCAACGTTCTTCACCCGGCCGGTCGCGAGCATCGTGGTGTGCGCGTACTCGGCGGGCGGTGCAGTTGTCGTCGGCACCGACGGCACTGTGATCAGCGAACTGTTCGACAGTGCAGGGGCTGCTGCGCTGGCCGGCAGCATCGAGCACGCATCGACGACACTGCTGGCTCGCCCGTGCCCGCTGTACCGAACCAACCAGCCCACGCTGCTGATGATCCCGACGGCGACCGACGGCACGGCGCTGCCGGATGTGACGACGACTGTGCTGCAGAACCCATGCAATGCGAGCATCACGAACGGCAGCGCCGAACGCTACAACTGGACGCCCCCGGCGCTGCTGCAGGCGTTCGTCGCACGGCTGGCACAGGCTCAGCAGACGCCGGCGACGTCGGGGCCGTCACATAGTTAGAGGCCGCGCAGCCGCCGGGGCCCGGTGTCGCCTCGCGCGGTGGGTGGGGCCAGCCGCACCGCGGCGGCTGTGACGTGTACCCCGCGGGCTGCAGCGATGACCGTCAGCGCGCATTCGGCGATCTCGGGAAGCGCGTCGCCGAGGGCCGACAGGCGTAGGGCAAGATCGGCGAGGCCGGAGATGTCGGCCTGCGGACCGCCCCCGTAGCCGTGCAGCAGCGGTGCGGCCCGCGGAGCCTCGATCAGTTCGGCGGCATCCGAGATGGTCAACGGCACCGCGGCGTAGGCACGGTCGCCGAGCAGATCTGTCGCCAACCCCGCCAGGCCGAACGAGACGAGCGCGCCGAACGACCGGTCGTCGAAGACGGCCATCTGCACCTCGACACCGTGTGCCCGGCTGGGTTGGGCCGCGGGGATGCCCGCTGAAACGAGTAGTGCGACGGTGCGATCGTGGTCGAGCGTGCCGCCGTCCGGCTGGGCGGCCATCGCCGACTCGATCACCGACCGAGCGGCAGTCAGATCCAGCCGGTCGAGTTCGGGCACCGAACTCGGTGGGCGCTGACGCCACCGCGCGTAGCGCACCGCGCGACTGAGCGCCCGCACCGCGCGTTCCGGGGTCGGGTACGACGGCACCGAGCCACGGACCGGTGACGACTCGCCCGGCACCGCCAGCGCGCCGGGGACACCCTCGAAGCCGAGGAACGTCGACAGCACCGGCTTGCCACTCGCGGCCGCCACCTCGCGAACCTCGGCGGCGACCTCCTCACCCGACGTCCGCTGCAGCGGCGGCACGAAGACCACGACCACCGCGTCGACATCGTCGTCGGCCACGGCTGCAGACATGGCGAAGCGGAATTCGTCAGGCGTCGCGTCGACGCCCACGTCGTCGAGGCGGGCCAGCGAAAGTCCCTGCGCGACGAGTGCGTTCGTCACAAGGACGCCGAGCGCGGTCGAGTTCCCGACGACCGCCACCCTGTCGCCCGCCGGCAGCGGCTGGGAAATCAGCAGCAGCGCGACGTCGAAGAGATCGCCGAGCGTGTTGACACGGATGACGCCCGACGCTTCGAAGAGCGCGCGCACGCTCGTCTCGGGTAGCTCGACCGTGGTGTGCGCGAGACCGGCAACGACCGATCCGGTGCCGCTTTTGACCGCGACGATCGGTTTGGTACGACCGAGCCGCCGCGCGAGCCGCAGGAACTTGCGCGGGTTGCCGAAGCTCTCGAGGTAGAGCAGCACGACCTCTGTCGCGTCGTCGGTCTCCCAGTACTGGAGCAAGTCGTTGCCCGACACGTCGGCTCGGTTGCCGGCGGATACGAAGGTCGAGATGCCCAGTCCGCGGCGCGCGGCCTCGCCCAGGACCGCGACACCCAATGCACCGGATTGGCAGAAGAACCCGGCGCGGCCGCTGAGGGGCGGCAGCGGCGCGAGGGAGGCGTTGAGCTCCACCTCGGCGTCGGTGTTGACGACGCCCAGGCAATTCGGCCCGACCACCCGCATGCCGTGTGCGCGCGCCGCCTGCACGAGGTCACGCTGCGCCTGCAGACCGCGTACCCGCTCCTCGTCGTCGCCACGTTCCCCGAAGCCACCGGAGATCACCACGAGGCCGCGCACTCGGCGCGCCGCGCACTGCTCGACCACACCGGGAACCGAGGCGGCCGGAACGGCGATCACCACCAGGTCGACATCCTCAGGGACGTCGTTGATGGACGGGTACGCGCGCACCCCACCGACGTGCCTGGCGTCGGGATTCACCGGGTAGAGGGGTCCGTTGAACCCCATCCGAAGCAGGTTGCCGAACACCGCGCTGCCGATCTTGCCGGCATCATTGCTGGCACCGACAACCGCAACCGACGACGGGAAGAGCAGTCGTTGGATCGACCGAGCCTCGGCGTGCTGTTCTCGTTCGCGCATGACCGTTTCGGTGATCGCCGTCTCGTCGACGGCGAACTCCAGTGCGACCTCCCCGAACTCGATGTGCCGGGTCGTCTCGTAGCCGGCCTCGCGGAAGACGTTGATCATCGCGTCGTTCTCGGCCAGGACGATCGCTTGGAACCGCTTCACCCCGGACTCGCGGGCGGCGGCGGCGAGATGCTCGAGCAGGACCGAACCGATGCCTCTGCCCTGGTGTTCGTCCGCAACGACGAACGCAACCTCGGCTTCATCGCTCTCAGCAGTGCCCTCGTAACGTCCCACCGCGATGATCTCGCCGGCCAGTTCGGCGATCAGCGCGACGCGGTGGTGATGGTCGACGTTGGTAAATCGTTGCAAGTCGCGATCCGGGATGCGCGGATAGGCCGAGAAGTAGCGCAGGTAACGCGTGCGGCGCGACAGCCCGCCGTGGAACCGGACAAGGGCCTCGGCGTCGGACGGGCGGATCGGCCGAAGGTGCACGGTCCCGCCGTCGGCGACGACGACATCGGCCTCCCAGTGCGCCGGCGCGACCGGGTCAGTCACGGGGGTCGTCCGGATCGAGGCCCAGCAACGGGAAGACGGCGTTGCGGGTGGCGCCGACCGCCCTGTCGAGCCAGCTGTCGCCACCGGGCACCCAGGGCTCTACGCGAGGAGTACGCCCCTCACCCATCGTCACGGGCAGTTCGCCCCGATATCCACGCCGACGCAGGTCGTCGGACCACGCGGCGGGCACCGCAGTGCTGGGGTCCAGCGGGTTACCGCTCGCCTCGGCCAGCAGGTGGGTCCACGTGCGGGGGACGCAGCGCACGAGTCCGTACCCCCCGCCGCCGAACGCCACCCATTTGCCGTGCGCCGCATCGTGTGCCAGCGCGTGCAGGTCGGCGATCGCCGTGCGCTGCCCGTCGATCGTCAACTGCAGATTCGCGAGAGGGTCCTCGTGGTGCGTGTCGCAGCCGCACTGCGTGACGAGGACGTCGGGAGCGAACGCGCGGACTGCGCCGGGTACGACCGCACGGAACGCGCGCAGCCAGCCGTCGTCGCCCGTGCCCGGCGGAAGGGCGACGTTCACCGAGGTCCCCTCGGCCGCACCGGATCCGATCTCGGTCGGCATTCCCGTGCCCGGGAACAGAGTCCGGGGATCCTGATGCAGGCTGATGGTGAGCACGCGCGGATCGTCGTAGAAAGCGGTCTGCACGCCGTCGCCGTGGTGTACGTCGATGTCCACGTAGGCGATCTTCTGTGCTCCCGCTGCGAGCAACGTGCGGATCGCGAGAACGATGTCGTTGAACACGCAGAATCCTGATGCGTACCCGCGCATTGCGTGGTGCAGTCCGCCGGCGATGTTCACCGAGTGCGCGACGGCGCCTTCCCATACCTGACGGGCAGCCACCGCAGAGCCGCCCGCGATCAGGGCCGACACGTCATACATGCCCTCGAAGACCGGGTCGTCGTCCGTACCTAGTCCGTACCCGCTGAAGGTCGGGTCGGCGCTCGCACGCCGCACCGCGGCAAGGTAGTCCGAGTCGTGCACCGTCAGCAGAGCTGCCTCGTCGGCGGTGACCGGAGCGAGCACGGTGAGCTCGTCGAGTACACCGAGCGCGGTGGCCATCCGGACGGTCAGGTCCAGCCGCAGCGGGTTGAGCGGATGCTCACCGAAGTCGTAGTCCAGGTAGCCCTCGCTCCAGACCGCGCTCGCCGAGCAACCCATGCCCTCAGGCTAGAGCGTGAGCGAGGTCTGAGATCAGGTCGTTCACGTTCTCGATGCCGACCGACAGGCGGACCAGGTCACTCGGCACCTCGAGTGCGGAGCCCGCGACGCTGGCATGGGTCATCCGTCCTGGGTGCTCGATCAGCGATTCGACGCCTCCCAACGATTCACCGAGGGTGAAGAGCTCGACAAGTTCGCACACCTTCAACGCTGCTTCCTCACCTCCGGCCATGGTGAACGACACCATGCCGCCGAAGCCGGACATCTGCCGTGCGGCGATGGCGTGCCCCGCGTGGCCGGGCAGGCCGGGGTAGTACACGTCCGCGACCGCAGGGTGGCCGACGAGGAAGTCGACGATTTGTGCGGCGTTCGCGCAATGCCGGTCCATCCGGACGCCGAGCGTCTTGATGCCACGTAGCACCAGCCACGCGTCGAACGGACCGCAGACGGAACCAATCGCGTTCTGGTGGAACGCCAGCTCCTGCCCGAGTTCGGGATCTGCGGCGACCAGCGCGCCGCCCACCACGTCCGAATGCCCGCCGAGGTACTTCGTCATCGAATGGACGACGACGTCGGCACCGAGGGCCAGCGGCTGCTGCAGATACGGCGAGGCGAAGGTGTTGTCTACGACCAGGCGCGCGCCTGCCGAACGGCCTATCTCGGCGAGTGCGGCGATGTCGGCGATGCCGAGCAGCGGGTTCGTGGGCGTCTCACACCAGATCACCCTGGTCGTCGGGCGAACGGCGGCGCGCACCGCGTCGAGGTCTGCCAAGGGCACCGGCGTGTACTCCAGGCCCCAGTTCGTGAACACGCGAGCCACAAGCCGGAAGGTGCCTCCGTAGGCGTCGCCGGGCAGGATCACGTGGTCTCCGGGGCGACAGACGGTACGCAGCAGCGCATCCTCGGCTGCGAGCCCACTGGCGAAGGCGAGCCCGCGGACTCCCCCTTCCAGCGCCGCGAGAGCCGTCTCCAGAGCCGTCCGCGTGGGGTTGGCGCTGCGGCTGTACTCGTAGCCGCCGCGCAACCCGCCGACGCCGTCCTGTTTGTAGGTCGACGTCTGGTAGATCGGCACGGCGACGGCGCCGGTGAGCGGGTCGGGATCCTGGCCGGCGTGGATCGCGAGGGTGTCGAATCCGTGCCGGGGCATCGCGTCACTCATGATGCCCAAGCTACTGCGACTCGCCGCATCAGCTGTGCGCCAGGTGACCCAGCAGGTCCTGCCGGGTGAGCACGCCGACCGGCTTCCCGTCGACGTGGACGAGGAGAGCGGCGGCGTCGGTGAGCGCCGCCACGGCTTGGCTCACCGGCTCGCCCGAGCCGATGATCGGCAAGGGGGCTGACATGTGCGGTTCCAGCGCATCCGCGAGAGTCGCCTTACCGGCGAACAACGCATCCAGCAGCACCTTCTCCGATACCGAACCGACAACCTCGCCAGCAGTCACCGGCGGCTCGGCGCGCACGACGGGCATCTGCGAGACCCCGTACTCGCGCAGGATGTCGATGGCTTCGCGCACCGTCTCGTTGGGGTGGGCATGCACCAGCGGCGGGGTGGGCCCGGACTTCTCGCGCAGCACGTCCAGCACCGTCGTCTCGCTCGACGAGACGAGGAACCCGTAATCGGACATCCACGTGTCGGAGAAGATCTTCGACAGGTAGCCGCGGCCGCCGTCCGGGAGCAGCACGACCACGACGTCGTCCTGAGTCAACCGGGCCGCGACGCGCAGCGCCGCAACGGTGGCCATGCCGCATGATCCGCCGACGAGCAAACCCTCTTCCCGCGCCAGCCGTCGGGTCATGTCGAACGAGTCACCGTCGGACACCGCGACGATCTCATCGCAGATGGTCCGGTCATAGGTGTCGGGCCAGAAATCCTCGCCGACGCCTTCGACGAGGTAGGGCCGTCCCGTCCCTCCGGAGTACACCGAGCCTTCGGGGTCGGCACCGATCACCTGCACCGCGCCGTGCGACATCTGCTTGAGGTACCGGCCCGCACCGCTGATCGTGCCGCCGGTACCCACGCCGGCGACGAAGTGCGTGATGCGGCCTTCGGTCTGCTCCCAGAGTTCGGGCCCGGTGGTCTCGAAGTGCGACTGCGGGTTGGCGGGGTTCGCGTACTGGTCGGGCTTCCAGCCGCCCGGCGTCTCGCGCGCGAGCCGATCGGACACCGAGTAGTACGACCGCGGATCCTCCGGTGACACGGCCGTCGGGCAGACGACGACCTCAGCGCCGTAGGCCCGCAGAGTGTTGATCTTGTCTCCGCTGACCTTGTCCGGGCAGACGAAGATGCAGTGATAGCCGCGCTGCTGAGCCACGATGGCGAGTCCGACACCCGTGTTGCCCGACGTCGGTTCCACGATCGTGCCGCCGGGACGTAGCGTGCCGGACGCCTCGGCGGCGTCGATCATTCGGACGGCGATGCGGTCCTTCACGGAGCCGCCCGGGTTGAAGTACTCGACCTTGGCGAGAACCGTAGCCGCGAGGCCGTCCGACACCCGATTCAGGCGGACGAGGGGGGTGTTTCCGATGAGGTCGACGAGCGAATCCGAATAGCGCATGCCCGGCACGTTAGCCTCAGATCGATGTCCTCGGAGCACGCACATGTTTCCCGCGAGTAGGTCGCGCAGAATCGCGCGTGCCGCTGCCTACGGAGGCGGCGGCTTCGGCGCGGCGTCGGCACTGATCGCAGGCGCACTCATCGGCGTGATCGTCGGCGAATCCAAGCTTGCGCGCCGCCGCATCCCGCAGGCCGTCACCGACCCGCCCGTCTCACACAACACTTCCTGGGCCGCGGCCGGCGTGAGCCTCAACCGGCCCCCGGTGCGGCTGGTACTTCTCGGCGATTCCAGTGCCGCCGGCTACGGCGTGCAGCGCGACCGCGACACACCTGGCGCTCAGCTCGCCATCGCCATCTCGAGCATCGTGCGTCGCCCCGTCCATATCACCAATGTGGCCGTCGTCGGCGCCCAATCCAGGCAGCTGCCCGCCCAGGTGGCCGAACTCGGAAGGGTGTCCCCCGACCTCGCGGTGATCATGATCGGCACCAACGACGTGACCCATCGGGTCAAGCCTGCGGACGCGGTGCCCTACCTCGCCGACGCCGTCCGCGAGCTGCGGAAGATGGGCGCCGAAGTGGTCGTGGGAACCTGCGCCGACCTCGGCACGATCCGCGCGCTGGCGCAGCCCTTACGGCGCTACGCCCGGCACCTGTCGCGTCGGATGGCGCGGGCTCAAATCGTTGCCGTGGTGGCGGCGGGCGGGCGCGCCGTTTCGCTCGGCGACCTGCTCGGCCCGCTCTTCGCGACCCAACATGAGCTGTTCAGCGACGACCAGTTCCACCCTTCGGCAGCGGGATACGCCGCCGCGGCCGAGGCGCTGCTGCCCTCGGCGCTCGATGCCCTCGGCATGGGGACACGCGCCCGCTCGGCCGGTGCGTTTCTCACCCGGCGCCCGAAGAAGGTGGCGAGGGCCGCTGCACAAGCCGCGACCCACCCCGGCACCGAGGTCACCGGGGCGCTGCGACAGGGCGCCACGAACCGCCGCCGCGGCACCTGGGCGCAGCTGCGTCGCCGCCGGCCGCGCACGGAGGTCACTGCCTCCCCCGAGGACGCCAAGGCCCTGCCCAACGACGCCCCGGCGGTGACCGAAGCCACGGGTCGCTGACATTCCGTGCGGGCAGGTGGCAGCATCCGAGGCAGCGTCCGTCCGAACCTGAGGAGCCCCCGCATGTCCGAAGCCGTCATCGTCTCCACCGCGCGATCTCCGATCGGCCGAGCGGTGAAGGGTTCGCTCGCGACGATCCGTCCCGACGACCTCGCTACGCAGATCGTGCGAGCCGCACTGGACAAAGTCCCGGCTCTCGACCCGCACGACATCGACGACCTGATGATGGGGTGCGGTCAGCCCGGCGGTGAGTCGGGCTTCAACATCGGGCGGGTTGTGGCCGTCGCACTCGGTTACGACTTCATGCCGGGCACCACGGTGAACCGCTACTGCTCGTCATCGCTGCAGACCTCACGGATGGCGTTCCACGCGATCAAGGCAGGCGAAGGGGACGTCTTCATCTCGGCCGGCGTCGAAACGGTGTCGCGTTTTGCCAAGGGCAGCTCCGACGGCTGGCCCGACACGCACAACGCCGCGTACACCGAGGCCGAGGCGCGCACCGCGAAGGTCGCCGAGAGCGGCGCGGGCGAATGGCATGACCCGCGTGAGGACGGCCTCGTTCCCGACGTCTACATCGCGATGGGGCAGACCGCCGAAAACCTGGCGCTGCTCAAGGACGTCAGCCGCGAGGACATGGACCACTTCGGCGTGCGCTCACAAAACCTCGCGGAACAGGCGATCAACAACGGCTTCTGGGCACGCGAGATCACGCCGGTGACCTTGCCGGACGGAAGTACGGTCTCGACCGACGACGGTCCCCGCGCCGGCGTGACCTACGACGCGGTGTCGGGCCTGAAGCCTGTGTTCCGTCCGGACGGGCGGGTTACTGCCGGCAATTGCTGCCCACTGAACGACGGGGCGGCCGCCGTGGTGATCATGAGCGATGAGAAGGCCAAGCAGCTCGGTCTCACGCCGCTGGCGCGGATCGTGGCGACCGGCGTTTCGGGGTTGTCGCCGGAGATCATGGGCCTCGGGCCTGTCGAGGCGTCGCGGCGCGCGCTGGCGAACGCGGGCATGTCGATCGGAGACATCGACCTGGTCGAGATCAATGAGGCCTTCGCAGCGCAGGTACTGCCCTCACAGCGCGATCTCGGCGTGGACATGGATCGGCTGAACGTGAACGGCGGCGCGATCGCGGTCGGGCACCCGTTCGGCATGACGGGCGCGCGCATCACGACGACGTTGGTGAACTCGCTGCAGTCGCATGACAAGCAGTTCGGCCTGGAGACGATGTGCGTGGGTGGTGGCCAGGGGATGGCCATGATCATCGAGCGACTCTCGTAGGAGCGAGAATAGGAACGAGCGACTCTCGTAGGAGCGAGAATAGGAATCGAGCGACTCTCGTAGGAGATTCATGCGGTCGGCAGCGACCCGTAACCGCATCTCTGTGTGATCGTTGTAGGTAGTGAGTGCCACCGGAAATCCGTGGGGGAATGGCCGGTAGCGCGAATGGCCGAGGGCGGCCCCTATTCTCGAAGAATTTGGGGCCGCCCTCGGTGTTTCACGTCAGTGAGAGCCTGGCTACTCGCGCAGGTAGCTGAGCAGGCGCAGGATCTCGAGGTACAGCCAGACCAACGTGACAGTCAGGCCGAACGCCGCGAACCAGGCGAACTTCTGGTCGGCACCCTGGCGGATACCGCGCTCGATCATGTCGAAGTCCATGACGAGGTTCATCGACGCGATCACGATGCAGACCAGGCTGAAGACGATCGCGAGTGCCCCCCCGTTGCGAAGTCCGAGGCCGCCCGGGTGGAACAGGTACGCGACAAGATTGACGATCATCAGGCCGAAGACGCCGATCGTGGCTCCGACCACGACGCGGGTGAACTTGGGCGTGACCCGGATCGCGCCGATCTTGTAGACGAAGAGCATGCCGCCGGCGACCATCACGGTTCCGGTGACGGCCTGGACGACGATGCCGGAGTACTGGTCGTTGAAGATGCGGCTGATGGCACCGAGGGCGGTGCCTTCGAGCGCCGCATAGACGAGCGCAGTAACGGCGTTGGCGCGCATCGTGAAGGACATGTACAGACCCACGGCCAGACCGCCCATCGCACCGATCACGAGCAGTGGGGTGGCGGAGCGGCTGCTGACGAGTTCCCAGCTCACGGCACCGGCGATGAGCAGCACGCCGAGCATGGCGGCCGTCCGCACTACGACGTCGTCGAGCGTCATGTATCGAGCTGTGCGCGGCCCGGTGTAGGCGGGCTGCTGGTACATCTTGTTCAGGTTGACGGCCGACGGGGTCGCCACGCCGTGGTTGGCGCCGCTCGCCTGCCCGAACTTGTTGATGACCGGGTTCTGTGCCATTCGGTCCTGCCTCCTACGTTCTACGTCCGGTCGCCGATTTCTGGCGCAACCGGGCTGTCCTGACAACGATACGGAGCGGGCCGCGGTTCCAGGCCCGATGCAGCCTGCGTCACGTCTGATTGCCTTTCAGCTACTCGCGGGTAACTTATAGCTAGAACACCGTGTCACCGGCACTGGAACAGGAGACGCAATGTCAGGGCGCCCCACTCGTGGACGCGACGCCATGGGCGTCGGCCTTGCCGCGCTGAACAAGATCGCCAGCGCACGGGCAATAGATCGCCTCCGGCTGCGCAAGCCACTCGAGAAGACGATCTACGAAGCGAGCCGTACCGGTTTCAAGACTGTGGGGGCCGCCAATCGTGCGTTCAGCGCGGCGCAGGCTCGAAACAAGCCCGAGCGCCCCGCGTCGTCGTCCCGGGACCTGTTCGACCTCACGCCCAGCGACGAACAGAAGATGATCGTGGAGGCGACGCGCGAATTCGCCGCGGAGCAGCTTCGCCCGAACGCGACCGCGGCGGAAACCGAGTGTGCGGCGCCCGAGGCGCTGCTCAAGCGCTCCAACTCCGAGCTGGGCGTGACCCTTGTCGGCGTCCCTGAGTCGCTAGGCGGCATGGGCACCGAACGATCGGCCACCACAGGCGTCCTCGTTGCTGAGGCGCTGGCACACGGCGACATGGGTCTTGCCGTTGCCTGCCTCGCACCCGCCGGAGTGAGCAACGCCCTTGTGCTGTGGGGAGACGAGCAGCAGCAGGCGACCTACCTTCCGGCGTTCGTCGGCGACGACGTGCCGGCGGCTGCACTTGCCGTCGTCGAGCCGCATCCCCTGTTCGATCCGTTCGCGTTGCGCACGACCGCCCGCCGAACCGCGGGTGGTTTCGTTCTTGACGGAGTCAAGTCGCTCGTCCCGCGAGCCGACAAGGCCGAACTGTTCGTCGTCGCCGCCGAGCTCGACGGCGCACCGGCCCTGTTCATCGTCGAATCCGGCACGGACGGGATCACCGTCGAGGCGGAGCCCGCGATGGGTCTGCGAGCCGCGTCGATGGCGAGGCTGCAACTCGCGGGCGTGCACGTCCCTGATCGCGGACGCCTCGGAGGCGAGAATCCGGACAGCTACGCCGATTGCATCCGGCTGGCCAGGCTGGGCTGGTGCGCGCTCGCCCTCGGCACGTCGCAGGCGGTGCTCGACTACGTGATCCCCTACGTGAACGAGCGGCAGGCCTTCGGTGAGCCGATCAGTCATCGGCAGGCGGTGGCATTCTTGGTGGCCAACATCGGCATCGAACTCGAAGGCGCTCGCCTGGTGACCCTGCGTGCAGCGGCACGCGCAGAACAAGGCAAGTCGTTCGCCCGCGAGTCGGCGCTCGCTCGACGCCTCACCGCCGAGTACGGCATGAAGATCGGCAGCGACGGAGTGCAGCTGCTCGGCGGGCACGGTTATGTGAAGGAACATCCGGTGGAGCGGTGGTACCGCGACCTGCGGGCCGTGGGCGTGATGGAAGGCGTGGTGCTCGTCTAGTGGCTATCAACTTGGAGATGCCCAAGAAGTTCGGGATGGTCGTCAATCAGGCGCACCAGGTCTCGACCGAGATCTTCCGTCCGATCTCGCGGAAGTACGACCGGGCCGAGCACGAGTACCCGAAGGAACTCGACATGCTCGCGGCACTCATCGACGGCATGAACGCCTCAGGCGAGAGCAACACCGGCGCACGCGGCGTCCGGCGCGAATCCGGCGACGACGATCGGGGCAACCGCAACGGCACCAACATGTCGAGCACGCTGTCGATCATGGAGGCGTGCTGGGGTGATGTGGCGATGGTGTTGTCGATGCCACGTCAGGGCCTGGGCAACGCCGCGATCGCGTCGGTGGCCAACGACGAGCAGCACGAACGATTCGACAAGGTATGGGCGTCGATGGCGATCACGGAGCCGAGCTTCGGCTCCGACAGCGCCGCCGTCCAGGCAACGGCCGTGCTCGACGGCGACCACTACGTGATCAACGGCGAGAAGATCTTCGTGACTGCCGGCGGCCGCAGTGATGCGGTGGTCGTGTGGGCCTCGCTGGACAAGAGCAAGGGACGCGCCGCCATCAAGTCCTTCGTGGTCGAGAAGGGCACGCCGGGCATGGTTGTCGAACGTCTCGAGCACAAGCTCGGCATCCGTGCCTCGGACACCGCAACGATCCGCTTCACCGACTGCCGCGTGCCCAAGGAGAACCTGCTCGGCGACCCCGAGGTCGAGGCTGAGCAGGGCTTCGCCGGTGTCATGCAGACGTTCGACAACACGCGCCCGCTCGTTGCCGGGATGGCGGTCGGGTGTGCGCGTGCTGCGCTGGACGAGATGCGCGAACTGCTCAGTACGGCCGGCGTCGAGATCGACTACGACCGACCGGCGTACACCCAGCACGCAGCCGCCGCCGCGTTCCTGCAGATGGAGGCGGACTGGGAGGCGGCCTACCTGCTGACCATGGAGGCCACCTGGATGGCCGACAACAACAAGCCGAACTCCCTGCAGGCATCCATGGCCAAGGCCAAGGCGGGACGGGTCGGCGTCGAGATCACGCTGAAGTGCGTCGAGCTGGCCGGCAGCTTCGGCTACGGCGAGGGCTCGCTGCTGGAGAAGTGGGCGCGCGACTCGAAGATCCTCGACATCTTCGAAGGCACGCAGCAGATCCAGCAGCTGATCGTGGCGCGACGGCTGCTGAACAAGAGCTCAACCGAGCTCAAGTAGATCGGGTGCCGGGAACTCGCGATCAGTTCTCGGCGAGCAGATCCTGGTACTCCGGGTTCTTGTCGATGAAGGCCCGCACGAACGGGCAGAGGGCCACCACGCGTAGGCCCTTGCTCCGCACGTCGTCGAGCGCCCCGCGGATCAGCTCGCTCGCCAGGCCGTGCCCCTCGAACTCCGATGCGATCTCGGTGTGCGGGAATGTCGCGACGTCACCGTCGATATCGACGCGGGTGAAGCCGGCAACCTCGCCGTCGACGACGATCTCGTAACGGCCCTCATCGGCGTTCTCGACAACGCTCGTGGTCATCTCACGTCTCCTCGGTTCGCGTCCCTGCCGCCGTCGTAGGGTGGTTGTGTGAGCAATTTGGATCGAACGCCGCGACTCACGCACTGCGGCGGGCTTACCGCAATCACGGCTGAGCCCGTGCACCAACTCTACGAAGGCAAGGACGTCCTGCTCGGTGAGAGCACCCGAGTTCGCCGATTGCTGCCGAATCTCGGCCGGCGGCTGGTGGGCGCGTGGTGCTTCGTCGACCACTACGGGCCTGACGACATCGCAGCAGGCCTGGGCATGCAGGTGCCGCCGCACCCGCACATGGGGCTGCAGACGGTCAGCTGGCTGCTCTCAGGGCAGGTGCACCATCGGGACAGCCTCGGCAGCGACCAGCTCATCCAGCCGGGCGAGCTGGGTCTCATGACCTCGGGACATGGCATCACCCACGCCGAGCAGTCCCCCGTGCCTCATCCGGCACTGCTGCACGGCGTTCAGCTGTGGGTTGCCCTGCCCGAGGCAGCCCGCAACCGGGCCGCCGACTGGCAACACGTCGAGTCGCTGCCGCAACTGATCGACCGCGGGATGCGCACAACGGTGATCGCCGGCGCGCTGGCGGGCGCGGTATCGCCGGGCCGGACGTACTCACCCCTTGTCGGCGCCGACCTGGAGCTCGACGCCGGTGCCGATGCCCTGCTGCCGCTCGAGCCAGACTTCGAGCATGCGGCACTGGTCATGTCCGGGTGGGCGGAGGCCGACGGTGTGCCGTTGACGCCCGGTTCGATGCTGTACCTCGGCTGCGGACGACGCGACCTACGGGTTCGGTCCGAACCCGGCGCGCGACTGCTGCTCCTCGGCGGCGAGCCGTTTGCCGAGCAGATCGTCATGTGGTGGAACTTCGTCGGCCGCAGCAACGAGGAGATCCTCGCTGCGCGAGACCAGTGGACGACCGGCGATCGGTTCGGAGTGGTACCGGGAGCCGGTCACCCCCTGGCTGCTCCGCCTCCGCCGGTCGGACGGCTCAAGCCGGGTGGCAGCACCCGCTGATCGGGGCTAGATCGGCTCGTCGAGCTGACCCAGCCGTTCGATCAGGTTCATGTTCTCGCGATAGTCGACCGGGCAGAAGATGATCGACACCCCGTCGCCGTCCAGTGCCCTGCGCAGGGTGGGCAGCAGCTCGTCGGCCGAGGAGATCCGGTAACCCTGGGCCCCGAAACTGGCGGCGTACTGGATGACGTCGGGGTTGGTGAAGTCGACGTGGCTATGGCCTCCGACCTCGAGATCCATCTTCCATTCGATGAGCCCGTAGCCGTTGTCCTCCCACACGAGGACGACGAGTGGGATGCGCTCCCGCACGGCGGTCTCGATCTCCTGGGAGTTCATGAGGAACGCGCCGTCGCCCATCACGGCGAGCACCTTGACGTCGGGACGGGCGAGGTGCACGCCGAGCGCCCCAGGCAGCGCGAATCCCATCGTCGACAGGCCGTTCGAGATGAGGCAGGTGTTCGCCACGTACGTCGGGAACAGCCGTGCCATCCACATCTTCACCGCACCGGTGTCGACGAGCACGATGTCGTCGCGGCCGAGGGCCGCTCGCGTGTCGGCGACGATGCGCTGCGGCGCGAGCGGGTAACGATCGTCGGCGCGACCGGCCTCGAGTTCCTGCGCCAGCAGGCTCAATGCAACGGTCTCGCGACGCGCTTCTGGGCGATAGTCCGACGCAGCCTCGGCGAGCGCGTCAAGAGTGGCGCTGATGTCGCCCTCGATACCGACGTCGATGACGTAATGCGCATCGACCTCGGCGGGGAACCGGTGCACGTGGATGATCTTCTTGTCACCTGTGGGGTTGATCCGCACCGGATCGAACTCCTGCAGTTCGTACCCGACGGCGATCACCAGATCTGAGTCGTCGAAGCCGAAGTTCACGTAGTCGCGACGCATGAAGCCGATCGTGCCGAGTGAGTTCGGGTGATCGTCGGCGATGACGCCCTTGCCGTGGAAGGTCGTCGCGACCGGAATGCCGAAGGTCTCGGCGAAGTGAGTCAGCGCCGCCTCGGCGTGATTGCGTGCGGCCCCGTGACCCGCGAGCAGGATCGGACGTTTTGCCGATCGCAGCACCTCAGCGGCGCGCTTGATCTGCGTAGGTGACGGCGCCTCGGCACGCACTGTGTTGCGGCGCAGCGGCTGAAGTCCGTCGGCATCCGGGGACTCGTCGATGTCCTCAGGAACGGCGAGATACACCGCACCGGGGCGTTCTGTCTCAGCGGTCTTGAACGCCTTGCGCACCATCTCCGGAATCGCTTGCGGCGACGGCACGCTCGCCGACCACTGCGTGATCGGCGCGAACATGCTCACCAGGTCGACGAACTGATGCGACTCCTTGTAGTTGCGGTGGTGTCCGACCTGCGCGGAAATGGCCACAAGGGGCGTGCTGTTCGTCTGAGCGTCAGCCACCCCCAGTTGCAGGTTGATGGCACCGGGGCCGAGCGTCGCTGACACGACGCCGGCCCGACCGGTAACCCGTCCGTACATCTCGGCCATGAACGACGCGGCCTGCTCATGGCGCGTGAGGATGTACCGGATGCCCGAGCCGTCCAGCGCCCGGGTGAAGCGGATGTTCTCCTCACCCGGGATGCCGAAGACGACGGTGACACCCTCGTTCTCGAGGGCACGCACGAGCAGCTGCGCGGCGGACTGATCGCTCACGCGGCGGCCTCGCTGATCCGCTGCGCCGGCTCGAGGGCGGCGTCGACGATCTCGGCGACATCGGAAACGACACGCACTTCGAGCGCGGCGAGCACCTCGGCCGGGACGTCGTCGAGGTCCGGCTCGTTGCGTTGCGGCAGGAAGACCGTCTTGAGCCCGGCGCGTTGGGCGGCGAGCAGCTTCTGCTTCACCCCGCCGATCGGCAGGACGCGTCCGTTCAGGGTCACCTCGCCTGTCATACCCACATCAGCTCGCACTGCACGCCCGGATGCAAGCGAAGCCAGTGCGGTCACCATGGTCACCCCAGCTGACGGCCCGTCCTTCGGGACCGCCCCCGCGGGAACGTGCAGGTGGATCGCCCTGTCCAGTGCGGCGGCGTCGATGCCGATCGCCGCACCGTGCGAGCGCAGGTACGACAGCGCGATGTGCGCCGATTCCTTCATCACCTCGCCCAGCTGACCGGTGAGCGTGAGGCCGGCGTCGCCGTCCATCGAGGTCGCCTCGATGAACAGCACGTCCCCGCCGGCGCCGGTGACCGCAAGCCCTGTGGCAACGCCGGGAACCGCGGTGCGTTCGGCCGATTCCGGTGTGAATCGTGGGCGGCCGAGGTAGTCGCGCAGGTCGCCTGAGCCGATCGAGAGCGGCGGCGTTGTGGCCTCGTCGGCAAGCTTCGTGGCCACCTTGCGCAACACCCGTGCCAAGGATCGCTCGAGCTGCCGAACCCCGGCTTCATGGGTGTAGTCGGTCGCCACGAGCCGCAAGGCGTCGTCGTCGATCGTGACGTCCGCGTCGCTCAGCGCAGCGCGTTCCAGTTGGCGCGGCAGCAGATGCCGGCGTGCGATCGCGACCTTGTCCTCTTCGGTGTAGCCGTCGAGAGTGACGACCTCCATCCGGTCGAGCAGCGCCGACGGGATCGAGTCGATCACGTTGGCCGTAGCGAGGAACAGCACGTCGGACAGGTCGAGCTCGACCTCGAGATAGTGGTCGCGGAACGTGTGGTTCTGCGCCGGATCGAGTACCTCGAGCAGCGCTGCCGCGGGATCGCCGCGGAAGTCCGAGCCAACTTTGTCGATCTCGTCGAGTAGAACCACAGGGTTCATCGAGCCGGCCTCGCTGATCGCCCGTACGACGCGGCCCGGCAATGCGCCCACATACGTGCGCCGATGCCCGCGGATCTCCGCCTCGTCACGCACGCCTCCGAGCGCGACGCGCACGAACTTGCGGCCCAGGGCATGCGCGACGCTCTCACCCAGAGATGTCTTGCCGACGCCGGGCGGACCTACAAGCGCGAGCACCGCACCTGATCCGCGGCCGCCGACGATGTCGAGGCCACGTTCAGCCCGCCGCGCCCGCACGGCCAGGTATTCGACGATGCGGTCCTTCACGTCATCGAGACCGTGGTGGTCGGCGTCGAGCACAGCGCGCGACACAGCGATGTCGGTGCTGTCGACGGTGCGTTCGCTCCAGGGCAGGTCGAGGACGGTGTCCAGCCAGGTCCGGATCCAGCCGGCCTCGGGGCTTTGCTCGCTCGCGCGCTCGAGTTTTCCGACCTCGCGGAGCGCGGCCTCACGCACGTTGTCGGGTAGCTGCGCCTCGGTGACGCGTGCGCGGTAGTCCTCGGAACCTTCGGGCTCGTCCTCGCCGAGCTCCTTCCGGATCGCCGCGAGCTGTTGGCGCAGCAAGAAATCACGCTGGCTCTTCTCCATACCCTCGCGGACGTCATTGCTGATCTTCTCGCTCACCTCGACCTCGGCGAGGTGCTCGCGGGCCCACTCCGTCACCGCGCCCAGCCGCTCGTCAACGTCGGGCGTCTCGAGCAGTTGGCGCTTCTGCTCGTGGGACAGGTACGGCGCATAACCGGCAGTGTCGGCCAGCTCGGACGGGTCGGTGATCCGCTGAACCGAATCGACGAACTGCCACGCATTGCGCCGCTGCAGGATGGCGATCACCAGCCGCTTGTACTCGGCGGCGAGTTCGGCAGTGCGATCGGTGGTCGTCGTCGAGTCAACCGGCTCGGCCTCGACCCAGAGCGCGGCACCGGGGCCGGTGACGCCAGAGCCGATCCGGGCGCGTTCACCAGCGCGCAGGACAGCGGCGCTCGCACCCCCGGGCAGGCGGCCGATCTGCTCGATGTCGGCGATCACGCCGTAGACGGGGTACCGGTCCGGCAGGCGCGGCGTCAGCAGCAGCCGACCGTCAGAGCCGGCACGGGCGGCGTCGACGGCGGCGCGCGATGCGTCGTCCAGCTCGATCGGCACCACCATGCCCGGCAGGACAACGAGTTCGGCGAGCGCCAGGACGGGCAGGTTCACGCGTTCGGACATGGCAGGCATCCTTCGAATTGAGTGACCTTGGCTCAAGTCCTGGCGGGGACGGATTGTTCCCCCCGACCGCCGGGTGGGTGAGATTTCAACCATCCTCGGGCATGCTGGGAACATGAGCGAAATTCTCTACGGCCAAGCGCACGTCGACCGGTATCTGGCCACCGACGGCGCCGAGGGCTACGACTGGCGCAACGGGACGACGATCCTGATCCTGACCACGGTCGGCCGGCAGTCCGGTAAAGAGCGGCAACACCCGTTGATCTTCCGCGACTACGGAGCCGACTACCTCGTCGTCGCCTCGAAAGGCGGAGCCGAAGAGCCGCCCGCGTGGTACCTCAACCTGGCGGCCAACCCAGAGGTCACCGTCCAGATCAAGGGCGACCTGTTCAAGGCGCGCGCCCGCACGGCGACCAGCGAGGAGAAGCCCGCGATGTGGAAGCACATGACCGACGTGTGGCCGGACTACGACGAGTACCAGAAGAAGACCTCGCGAGATATCCCGGTGGTCGTGCTCGAACGGATCTGAGCTGTGCGCAGATCGTGTCCGATCACGACCACATGCTGGTCACGATTGGACACGATCTGAGCCGGGATAGGGTTTGAGCATGAGCAAGCCCGAGAAGGCGCCCGACCCGAAGGCGAAGTTCCGTGAGGCGCTCGAGCGCAAGCGGGGGCAGCAGGCTGAGCGGGCCTCCGCGGCCGAAGGTCAGGGCGATTCGAAGATCCATGGCACCCATGGCGCTGCGGGCGGCAAGCGCACGTTCCGGCGCAAGAGCGGCGGCTGATCCGCCTGTCGGCTCAGGTGGCGTAGCTACGCGTGCGCGGCATGCCGCTGGCGCCGCGCGGACCTGTCCTGACGGCGAGCACCTGGTTGACGCCGATGCGATTGGCCTCGAAGGCGAGCGCGGAGCCGGCCATGTACAGACGCCAGATCCGTGCCCGCGCCGGGCTGGTCAAGCGAACGGCGTGGGGCCATTGACCTTCGAGGTTCGCCACCCATTCCCTCAGCGTCAGTGCGTAGTGTTCCCGCAGCGACTCGACGTCGCGCACCTCGAAACCGGCGCCCTCCAATGCCTCGATCGTTGTCGCGAGCGGTTCCAGTTCCCCGTCGGGGAACACGTAGCGATCGATGAACGACGTCGGCGAGAACTCGGGCGCCTTGCCCGGACGTCGTGAGATCGCGTGGTTGAGCAGCCGCCCACTCGGACGCAGCAAGGCGTACAGATCCGCGGCATAGACAGGCAGCATGGACGCGCCGACATGCTCGGCCATGCCGATACTCGCGATGGCGTCGTACGGTCCGTCGGCGACGTCCCGGTAGTCCTGAACGCGGATCTCGACCTGGTCGGTGAGCCCTTCCTCGGCCATCCGCTTACGCGCGAAGGCCGCCTGCTCGTGCGACAGGGTGACGCCGACGACGCGCGCGCCGTACGAGCGGGCTGCGTGCAGCGCGAACGTGCCCCATCCGCATCCGACGTCCAGAACGCGCATGCCCTCGGACAATCCGAGCTTGCGCGCCACAAGGTCGCACTTGGCGAACTGCGCATCGGCGAGGCCGAAGTCCGGCGAGGGACCCTGCGGCCAGTACGCGCAGGAGTACGTCATCGACTCGCCCAGGACAAGACGGTAGAACTCGTTGCCGACGTCGTAATGGTGCGAGATCGCAGACGCATCGCGGGTCGCGCTATGGCGGCTGCCCCGCAGCTTGGATTCCTCGGCGGGAGGGGCAGGCGGCAGCCCGATCACCCGCAGCCGTAGCGCCGCGCGCACGATCGCCTTCTTCGTCGCTGTATCCACCCTGACACCGGGCCCGCTGTCCGGGTCGGCCAGCCGGTCGAGTTCCTCGAGACCGGCGACCAGATCACCCTCGACGTCGACGTCACCCGAGACATAGGCCCGAGCGAAGCCGAGTTCATTGGGCGCCCAGACGATCCGCCGGATCGCGCGTCGATTCCGAATGACGAGGTGCAGCGGCGCGGAGGAGGCTCCGAGCGTGCTCCCGTCCCAGCACGTGACGCGGATCGGGACGTTCTCACCCAATGCTGCCGTGATCAACGGCGCGACGATTTCAGCGACGCTCATCTCTCATTCGTACCCGATCGCGATTCGTTTAGGCATGCTGGGCAGGTGCCAGAACAACGAGTGCCACTGACCTACCGCGCAGTGATGGCGGTATCAACCCCGATCGTGCGGTGGTGGGGACGCCTCGAGACCGTCGGACTGGAGTTGCTGCCGCCCTCCGATCCGACGATCTTGATGGTGAACCACGACAGCGCGTGGGATCCCGTCGTCGTCGGCGTGGCTGCCCGGCGACGCCAGATTCGCGCCCTGGCCAAGGCGTCGCTGTGGAATTCGAGGCCGATGGCCTGGGTCCTCGATCGAATGGGACAGGTTCCGATCGAACGCGGACGGGGCGACCTCGCGGCTCTGGCGAAGGCCATCGACCACCTACGAGGCGGTAGCTGCATCGGCATCTTCCCCGAGGGCACCGTGTCACGCGGGCGCACGCTGCGGTTCCAGAGCGGCGCAGGGCGGCTCGCCACGGCCGTCCCGGACACTCGGGTGCTCGGTGTTCGCGTGACGGGTGCGGTGGACGTCGTGCGATTCCCCCGCCGCCCCCGGATCCACGTCGAGTTCTTCGAGCCGGCGGGAGGACAGCCGAGCTCCGGCGAGAGCCCGATCGCGCTGACTCGCCGGGTGATGTCAGAGGTCCGCACGGGCGCCCCACCTGCGCTGCCCGGCCGTGCCAAGAAGCAGGCGGAGTTCCGGCGATTGGCGGAGCAACCCGATCGCAGCCACACCTAGAGTCGGGGTCATGACCGACGCCCGCCGCGGCCAGGTCCGGCCCGCAGCGGGGTACCGGCGAGACCGCGTCACGTGGGCCGCGTTCGCGGTATTGCTTGCCTTCGGCGTACTGAACGCCGGGCTCGGGCCGGCATTGCCGTACCTGCGCCGCGCCGAACACATCAGCTATCTCGCCGGCGTGCTGCACCAGGTGGGATTTGCCCTGGGCGGTGGACTCGCCGGCGTGCTCGCCGCGCGTGCCGGCCGGATGCCGCCCCGTGCGCTGGCGATTCGGGGTGGGTTGATCGCGGCGGCGCTCGCGTGGCTCGCCGTCGGCTACGGCGACCGGCTGGCCGTCACGGTGGCAGCCGCATTCGCCGTCAGCGTGCTGGCCACCACAGCCCTGATCCGTGTCTGGGCCTTGCTCGCCGATGAACACGGCGCGCGCCGCGCGGTGGCGATGTCGGAAGGCGAAGTCGCGGTCAGTCTGGGCGGGGTCATCAGCCCGCTGCTCGTCAGCCTGTCGGCCGCGACGGCGCTGGGGTGGCGGGGGTCGTTCGTCTTCGCCGGGGCACTCGTGTCCATCGCCGTAGCGGCGACGTTTCCAGTGCGGCTGCCGGACTCCGTCCTCGTGCGATCGACTGCGGCGGCCCCTGTCGAGAGCGATTACCGCGAGGGACGCCGACGGCGCTCTGTGCAGCCCACATTGCTGATCATCTTCGCTATCGTCGGCCTGGAGTTCTCCCTGACCTTCTGGCTGGCCAGCTATCTCGGCGACGACGTCGGGCAGTCACGGCAGACTGCTGCCGCGATGGTGAGCGTGATGTATCTCGCCAACCTCATCGGCCGTGTCCTTGCCAGCCGCCTCGCGCGCCAGGTGAGCGCAGAGCGTTTGCTTGCCGCTGCACTGGCGCTCACGCTCGTGGGCCTGCCGCTTCTGCTCGTCGCGAGGGGCGCGCCGCTTGCTGGCGTCGGGCTCTCGATCATCGGCATCGGAATCGGCGGCACCTTCCCGCTCACGTCTGCTCTGCACATTGCCGGCAGCCCGCGCGATGCGGAGGGCGCGCTGGGCCAGGTGCTCGCCACCGCCGCGGTTGGTGAGATCGTCGGGCCCGTCGTCGTGGCGGGGTTCGCGCAGCCGTTCGGACTGCGCGTGGGGCTGCTCACGCTGGTCGGGCTCACGCTGCTCGCAGCGGCTGCCCTCCGGTGGCACGCGTCCGGACGATCACCAGTACCCCCGGTCGGACTCGGACCGACACTGGGACCCTTTTAAGGGGTCTGCCTCTGCCAATTGGGCTACGGGGGCGCGCACCCCGATTGTCCCCCAGATCGCCTCGTCGGGATCAGGACACGTCGGGCAGCTGCCTGCGCCCCGCTGCTTCCTCGAACTCGCTCCGGGGCTGCTGCAACTGCCCCAGTGACACGACCTCTCGGCGGAAGAACAAGGCCGCCGTCCAGTCGGCAACGACGCGCACCTTGCGGTTGAAGGTCGGCATCCGCGACACGTGGTACGTGCGGTGCATGAACCAGGCGGGAAAGCCGCGAAGTCGAATTCCGTAGATTTCGGCGACGCCCCGGTAGAGGCCGAGGGACGCCACCGAACCGGCATACGCGTGCTTGTAGTCGCGCAGTGCGCCGCCGCGGACGGTAGCGACGATATTCGCGGCAAGCGTCTTGCTTTGGCGAACGGCGTGCTGCGCACTTGGTCCGCAGAGTGCGTTCGGATCGTCCTTGCTGAGATCGGGGACGGCGGCGCAGTCGCCGGCGGCGAACACACCCGTGACTCCCTTGACGGTGAGATTCGCCTTGCACGGCAGTCGACCCGCGTCGTCGAGCGGAAGATCGGTATTCGTGAGTATCGGATTCGCCTTCACTCCGGCCGTCCACACCAGCGTCTCGGCGTCGCACTCATCGCCGTCGGACAGCACGATATGGCCGCCCACTGCCGATTCCAGACGGGTGTTCAGCCGCACGTCGATCTGTCGTTCGAGTAGGCGGTCGACGGTGTAGGCCGACAACCGCACCGAGACCTCCGGCATGATCCGCGACGCCGCCTCGACGAGTACCCACCGCATGTCTTCGGGCTCGATGCCGGGGATGTAGCGGGTGGCGTAGCGCGCCATGTCTTCGAGTTCGGCCATCGCCTCGACGCCGGCGTACCCACCGCCGACGAAGACAAAGGTCAGTGCCCGGCGCCGTCGCACCGGGTCGTTCGTGGACGCGGCGAGATCGAGGCAGGACAACACGTGGTTGCGCAGATAGATCGCCTCACCGATCGTCTTGAAGCCGATGCCCTGGTCGGCGAGACCCGGTATGGGCAGCAGCCGTGAGATCGAGCCGGGGCAGACCACGAGCAGGTCATAGCCGAACTCGTATGCCTCACCTTCGGCAGGCTGGATCCGGGCCGTCTTTCGGGCGTGCTCGATTCCGCTCACGGCCCCGGTGATCACGGTGCAGTGCCGCAGCACCTTGCGCAGGGGAACGACGACGTGGCGCGGCTCGACGCTGCCGGCTGCAGCCTCGGGCAGGAACGGCTGGTACGTCATGTTGGACTGCGGCTCGACGACCGTGATCTCGGCTGCGCCTCGGGACAGCTTTCGCTGCAGTCCAAGTGCGGTGTACATGCCGACGTACCCGCCGCCCACGATCAGGATGCGTACCGGCTGCTGGACGGTGGTCATACCTCGACGCTACCCACGTGGCGCACTTGCAGGCACCCCACGCCGGTGCATCGCGACCACCGTCACGATTCGCACCTGAGAGGGGGCCGCGAACTCGTGTGCGTTGGTGCTTGATTCAAATCAGTTTGTTATGCAAACATGATTGCTATGACGACCGAGCCCACGTACGCCGACGACGATCCCCACCAGCTGCTGGTGAATTCCCGCCACCTCGCCAGCCAGGTGCGAAGGGCCCAACGAGGCACATGGATTCCGCTGGTCGTCTTCGCCCTCGTGACCTTCGGTGCCATCCCTGTCGACCGATGGAGCCATTACTCCCTCACCTGCCGCACGGCGGCGCCTCATGGCGTGAACGGTGTCGAGGCGAAGGTCTGCGCCGTGTATGCCACCGCGGGTTTCGTCTACTGGCCCATTGCGCTCGTCCTGGCATACGTGGCGGTCGCCGCGCTCTACGTTCGACGGTCGCGGGAACGCGGCCTCGGTACCAGGGTGCGGCCCTATGTCGTGGCCGGGATCGTCCTCGCCGCCCTCGCGACGGCCGTATCGATCTCGTCGGCTCTCCACCCGCGGTTCGGGGCGCCGACCTTTCTCGGCCTGCGCCTCGGTACTCAGCCTGATGCCTTCTATCACCTGATCGGGCCGGCCAGCGCCATCGGCCTGGCCCTCCTGGTACTGGCGTGGCTCGAGCGCAGCCTGTCGCTACTGGCACTCACCCTTGTGTATCTGGCGACCGTGATCCACCCGCTCGACGCCGGCCACATCGTTCACCACCTGTCGCCGTGGACGTTCCTGCCGAACCTGCTCGTCCACGGAGGCGTGCTGCTGCTCGGCGGTATCGGCTTCGCGATCGCAGAACGAGCTGCACGCACACACGACGCATGAGCAGCCACCCGGCCAACGGCCTCGACGACACCGTGCACCAGCGCGTCCGGCTGGGCATCCTCACGATCGCGCACGAGGCGCGACGCGTGGAGTTCGGCTACCTGCGCACCAATCTGGACCTCACCGCCGGCAACCTCTCGCAGCATCTCAGCATCCTCGAGAACGCCGGCCTGGTCAGCATCGAGAAGGGGTACGAAGGCAAGCGACCGCGGACATGGGTGAGCCTCACCAAGGCCGGGCGCACCGCGCTCCACGACGAGATCGCGCACCTCAAGCGCCTGATCAGCCACGTCGAGCAACCCCCCGATCGCAAACGCAGCTGACACGGGCCACGATCAGGTCAGCAACCTTCGGGCCGGAGCAACGCTCGTCAGTATTCGACCCGGCCGGCGAGGTCCGCGGCGCGGTGGAAAACAGCGTCGAGCATGGGCTCGGTGAGGCGTCCCGTGAAGGTGTTCTGCTGACTCACGTGATAGCAGCCCAACACAGTGCGGCTTCCTACACCGACCTCGGCCCCGTGGGCGAAACGGGGCAGTCTCGCTGGGACGTCGGCGTCGACTCGTTGCAGGACAGGCCATAGCGCCTGCCAGCCGAAGGCACCGAGTACGACGACAACGCGGATGCCCGGCCACAGCATCGCCAGCTCGCGGTCGAACCAACCGCGACAGGTGTCCCGTTCCCGCGGCGTCGGCTTGTTGGCAGGTGGGGCGCACCGCACCGGCGCCATCAACCGAACACCGCGCAGGGCCAACCCGTCGTCCGCGTCGACCGAGCTGGGCTGGTTGGCCAGACCAACCCGGTGTAGCGACGCGTACAGCCAATCGCCGCTGCGGTCGCCGGTGAACATCCGGCCGGTGCGATTCGCGCCGTGCGCCGCCGGAGCCAACCCGACGACGATGATGCGCGGTTCGTCGACGCCGAAGCTCGCGACGGGACGCCCCCAATACTCCTGATCGGCGAACGCCCTGCGCTTGTCCACCGCCACCAGCTCGCGCCACGAGACCAGGCGTGGGCAGGCGCGGCAGACCGTGCTGCGCGCCGACAGCTCGCCGAGCGACGGTGCACTCTCAGCCAGCTCGGTCACCTCGTCGGCGTCGTGCGCGATCGGCGTGCGGACCGTGGCGAGGTCGCCGGGCCAGCCGGAGCCAGGGCGCGCGACCATGCGTCCAGCTTCGCACGGGTGAGCGGCGCGCGACCTGGGTAGGGTTTGGCCAACCACTGAAGGACGGAGCTGCCATGGCCAACATCGTCGGCAAGATCGGCATGAAGGTCGCGACCATCATCGTCGGCATTCCGGTCGGAATCGTCACGAAGAAGGTCGTCGAGCAGGCATGGGCGACGCTCCGGCCGGACGACCCACCGCGCAAGCCGAACGAGTCCGGTGTCCGTTGGGGCGACGCGATCTCGTGGGCTGCCCTGTCGGCAGCCGGTGTCGTCGCAGCCGATCTGGCCACCCGCAAGGGCGCGGAATCGGCGTGGCGCACGGTCATGGGCACCGAGCCGCCGGCGCCCAAGCAGACCAAGGCTCAGAAGAAGCTCGAGGCCGCGCAGGAGAAGGTCAGCGTCCTCGACTGAATCACGGCGCCTCAGTCGAGCAGGCTCATCGCGATGCCGTCGAGGATGTCGTGCTCGCTGACGACCACTTCGGCTGCACCCACCTGCTCCATCAGCGTGCGCAGGACGAGTGCGCCCGCGCCGATGACATCGACGCGTCCGGGATGCATGACGGGTAGCGCAGCGCGCTCGTCGCGTGTCATCGCAAGCAGTTGCTGTGTCACATCGGCGACCTGCTCTGCCGTCATCGTTGAGCCATGGATCGCGTCGGCGTCGTAAGAGTCGAGGCCCAACGCGATCGCCGCGAGCGTCGTCACCGTCCCTGCGACGCCCACGAACGTCGCCGCCGAGCGGATGGGCACGTCGGCTGCGGCCTGGACGATGGCGGCACGCACATCCCGCACCGCTGCGCCTATCTGATCAGCGGTCGGCGGGTCGCCGTGCAGGTGCCGCTCTGTCATGCGAACGCAGCCGACGTTCATGCTGTGCGCCCGCAGAGCCCCGTTGCCGAGCACGACCTCAGTCGAGCCGCCACCGATGTCGGCGACGAGCACCGGCGTTTGCAGCCGCGGCAACCCCGCCACTGCGCCACGGAAGGAGAGCGCAGCCTCGTCGGCGCCGGTGATGACTTCGGGGGCCACGCCCAGGGTCGCGACCACCATCTGCACGAAGTCGTCGCGATTCACAGCATCCCGCGTGGCCGAGGTGGCCGTCATGCGTACCCGCTGGGCGTCGTGGCGGGCAATTGCTGCGGCGTACCCGGCGAGGGCAACGCGAGTCCGCTCGATCGCCTCGGGTGCCAGCCGACCGGTGCGGTCGACATCCTGACCGAGCCGGACGATCTGCATCTCGCGTACGACATCGATCAACGTCCCGTCCGCACGCGCGTCGGCGATCAGCAGACGGATCGAATTCGTGCCGCAGTCGATGCCCGCGACCCGCGTGGGTGCGGTCACGATGCGTCCGGGCTCACGGGCACGTCCACACACGGTCCGGCGATCCACCACTCCGGCAACATGTCGAGGGCCTCGTCGCCGAGCGGGTTCATGCCACGGCCCGCGGCGAGTGCATGCGCGACCAGAACGTGCAGGCACTTGACCCGGTTCGGCATTCCGCCAGCACTCACACCCTCGATCTCCTCGACGTGCGCGAGGTGCTCGCGGCGGGCGAGATAGGCCTCGTGCGCAGCGCGGTACGCGGTGGCGAGGTCGGCATCCGTCGCCAACCTGCCGGTCATCTCGCGCATCAGACCCGTTGCCTCGAGTGTGCCGATGGCTGCCGCAGCCCGCGGGCAGGTGAGGTAGTACAAGGTGGGAAACGGCGATCCGTCGGCCAGCCGCGGCGATGTCTCGACGACGTCGGGGTTACCGCACGGGCAGCGGTGTGCGACGGCACGCATGGCCCGCGGCTCCCGCCCCAACTGTGAGGCGACGACAGCGCGGTCCTGCGGCTCGAGCGTCAACGCCCCGCTGCCTGCACGGTCCGCCACAACTTCTCGTTCCACGTGGCGGCCGGCGGCCCTTTCGGCGTCGCGACCGTCTTTTCGATGTCCGACTTCTGGCCAGGATTCACGACCACGTAAACGGTGTCGCCAGGCATCGCGTACATCAGGCGCAACCGGGCCTGCTTCTGGACGTAGCCGGGGTCGGACCACAGTCGCTGCTGCGCCTGCAGGTCGGCAAGCTGCTTCTGATCGTCATGAAGCTGCTGAGCGGCATGCCCGACGTCACCGCGGCTGTTGAAGTATCGCTGCAGCGGCGAAGCGAGCAGCACCAGGAGCACGACTACGAGCACCCCGAGCACGAGAGCGCGCCCGGTCACCGCCCTGCGTCGCAGCTGTGCGGGCACGGTCAGCCCTCGCCCGTGGAACCGGAGAAGGCGGTCGGCTCGTATCGAGGGAACGCGGCGGCACCGGCGTAGCGCGCGGCGTCGTCGAGCTCCTCCTCGATCCGGAGGAGCTGGTTGTACTTCGCGACACGCTCGCTGCGCGCGGGTGCACCGGTCTTGATCTGACCGCAATTCGTGGCCACGGCGAGATCAGCGATCGTGGTGTCCTCGGTCTCCCCCGAGCGGTGACTCATCATGCAGCGGTATCCGTGCCGGTGCGCCATCTCGACGGCGTCGAACGTCTCGGTGAGAGTGCCGATCTGGTTCACCTTCACGAGCAGCGCGTTCGCAGCGCCGGACTCGATCCCGCGGCCTAGACGGATCGGGTTCGTCACGAACAGGTCGTCGCCGACGAGTTGGACGCGCTCGTCCAGCTCACCGGTCAATGCGATCCAGGCGTCCCAGTCGTCTTCGGACAGCGGGTCCTCGATCGACACGATGGGGTATCCGTCCACGAGGCCGGTGTAGTACTCGATCATCTCGTCGGCGGTCTTGTTCTTGCCTTCGAACTGGTACCCGCCGTCGGCATGGAACTCGGTTGCGGCGACATCCAGCGCCAGAGCGATGTCCACACCGGGGATCAGGCCGGCTACGCCGATCGCTTCGACGATCAAGTCGAGCGCATCGCGGTTGGAGCCGAGGTTCGGAGCGAAGCCACCCTCGTCGCCCAAACCGGTGGCAAGCCCTTTCTTCTTCAAGACCGACTTCAGCGCGTGGTACACCTCGGCGCCGCTGCGCAGGGCGTCGGCGAATGTGGACGCACCGATCGGCGCGATCATGAATTCCTGGACGTCGACATTCGAATCGGCATGCGCGCCGCCATTGAGGATGTTCATCATGGGCACCGGCAGCAGGTAGGCGTTCGGCCCGCCGAGATACCGGAACAACGGAAGGTCGGCCGAGTCAGCGGCGGCCTTGGCGGCGGCAAGCGATACACCGAGAATCGCGTTCGCGCCGAGCCTGCTCTTGTCAGGAGTGGCGTCGAGGTCGATGAGCGCCTGGTCGAGTATTCGCTGTTCACTGGCTTCGAATCCGACAAGCTCCGGGCCGATCGTGTCGAGGACGGCCGCCACGGCCTTCTGCACACCCTTGCCGCCGTAGCGGTCGTCACCGTCACGCAGCTCGACTGCCTCGTAGGCGCCAGTTGAGGCGCCACTTGGAACTGCGGCACGGCTGATCGTGCCGTCGTCGAGCGCGATCTCGACCTCGACGGTGGGGTTGCCTCGCGAATCCAGGATCTCGCGGGCGCCTACGGCCTCAATGCTGGCCAAGGGTGTTCCTCTCGGGCGGTCGCCCAAGTGGCGACGGGCTGGCGCAATCGAAGGCAACCCTAGCCGGGCATCGTGTGCAGGCAGAGGTGCCCCGCCGACGATCAGCACCTCCTGCGCGGCCCCGGGGTGTGCGGCCCCGCGAGTGGCAGGCGTCCGTTACGTCGAATCAGCGCGCTCGGCCGCGAGCATGTTCGCGCGGTAGGCACGGGCTGTCTCCCGCAGGGCCGACTCCGGATCTGCGCCGTTCGCCACTGCCGAGCTCACGATTGCGAACAGCTGTTCGCCCAGTTCGGATGTGTGGGTCGGCTCGACGTGGAGCCCGGCTCGCTCGGCTCGGGCGACGAGCTTCGCGGCGAGGGCAAGGGACGGTTGCGCAAGCGGCACTCCGTCGGTCGCGGACGTCCGGCCCTTCTCGCTGATCTTCTGCCTTTCCCACGTCTCATTCAGGCTGGTCGCGTCGCCGGCCTGTGCGCCTGCGAAGACGTGTGGATGGCGGCGGATCAGCTTGTCGACGAGGTCGGCGGCGACATCCTCGACACCGAACGCTTCCTCGGGCGGCAATTCCTCGGCGAGGCGCGCGTGGAACAGGACCTGAAGCAGCAAGTCGCCCAGCTCCTCGCGCAGCAACGCGATGTCGCCGGTCTCGATCGCCTCGAGCAACTCGTACGTTTCCTCGAGCAGGTATTTCGCCAGCGAAGCGTGCGTCTGTTCCGCATCCCACGGGCAGCCGTCCGGTGATCGCAACCGATCCATGATCTCGACCGCGCGATCGAGCTGCGACATGGTGCGTCAGCTGGCGGTGGTCGGCGCGACCGGAGGTGACTGCAGTGTCAGGAAGTTCGGCAGATCCGTACCGGACGGCGGCAGCACGCTCACGTCTGCCGCACTCCACCTGCCGTAGGCCGGGTTCACACTGACACTGACGTGCTGTGCCGCGACGGCCTTCGCGATGTCAGCGCTCGAGGTGGCCTTTACGCGTGTGATGAGCGCGTATTCGAGGTCGATACTGCGCACCACGAGCGGCAGGAGGTCGCTCTTGAGCCCCTCCTTCGTCAGCTGCGACGAGATCGCTGCCTGGAGAGCGGCACCGCTGGTGATCTGCCCGCCCGACAGGGTCTGTGCTGCGACGTCGCGGGCGGCCCGCAGGTCGGCGTTGCTCGGTACACCGCCCGGCGTGTGCGCGAGCACCAGCTCGTAGACGCGCGCCTGGACGATGGTGTTCAGCGCGATGGAGGTCGGCACGAGCACCTGCCCGCTGGTCTCGGCCTGCGCCTTCAGCGACGGATCGACACCCGCTGGTGTCACGTACTTGTGCACGTCGGACTCTGCGATGCGGCGCCCGTTCACGACTGCGGCTGCCCCGACGTTGGAACGGCAGGCGGACAGGCCGGTGACGGCGAGCACGGCAAGTGCCGCGGCACCCAGCTGGCGAACTCTCACACGCTCAGACTCTCACGAGGCCCAGCCACCTGCGCGAGCACCTCCGCGCACCAGTTGAGCAGCGCCACGTCCCGCAACGACTCGCCACCGAATGTGGCGAGAGCGAACGAGCCGTCCGGCTTGACGACACCCTTGGGCCGTGGAACCGAGACCGTGGAGACGGCCTGCTTGTAGGCCGCACGGTCGTAAAGCCGGGTGAGCCGCAGCTGCGCCGATTCGGCCAGTTCGAGAGGAGTGAAGCGCACGGCGCCGCCCTGCAGCGACACCTCGGTGACACCGTACGCACGGCACAGCACCTTGAAGCGGGCAACGGCGAGCAGGTTCTCGACGGGGTCCGGAATCGGTCCGTACCTGTCGATGAGTTCTGCGCGGACAGCGTCGACGGCATCCTCAGTCGTCGCGGAGGCCAACGCTCGGTACGCCTCGAGGCGCAGCCGCTCGCCTGGCAGGTATTCGACGGGCAGGTTGGCGTCGACGGGCAGATCGACCTTGACGTCGGCGAAATCAGCTGGTGCGTCGGTATCGCTGCCGGAACGGAAGTCGGCCACCGCCTCGCCTACCAAGCGCACGTAGAGATCGAAACCGACCCCGGCGATGTGTCCCGACTGCTCCCCGCCGAGCAGGTTGCCGGATCCTCGGATCTCGAGATCCTTCATCGCCACGGCCATGCCGGCCCCCATCTCGGTGTGCTGCGCGATGGTCGCGAGGCGGTCGTAGGCGGTCTCGGTAAGGGGCCGTTCGGGCGGGTAGGTGAAGTACGCGTAGCCACGTTCACGCCCGCGGCCCACCCGTCCACGCAGCTGGTGCAGCTGGGACAGGCCGAACATGTCCGCGCGATCGACGATGAGCGTGTTCGCGTTGGGGATGTCGAGCCCCGACTCCACGATCGTCGTCGCGACCAGGACGTCGAAACGCTTCTCCCAGAACCCCAGCATGATCTGCTCGAGCGCGGACTCGCCCATCTGGCCGTGGGCGACTGCGATCCGCGCGTCCGGGACGATCTGCGCCAGCTTGGAAGCCGCACGGTTGATCGACTCGACTCGATTGTGGATGTAGAACACCTGGCCGTCGCGCAGCAACTCGCGATGGATCGCCGCGGCGATCTGCCGTTCGTCGTACGCCCCGACGAAGGTCAGGATCGGGTGTCGCTCCTCCGGCGGCGTCAAGATGGTCGTCATCTCGCGAATCCCGGTGAGTGACATCTCGAGCGTGCGCGGGATCGGCGTCGCGGACATCGTCAGCACGTCGACCGCGGTGCGCAGCGACTTGAGGTACTCCTTGTGCTCGACGCCGAACCGCTGCTCCTCGTCGATGATCACGAGGCCGAGATCCTTGAATCGCACCGTCTGCTGCAGTAGCCGGTGCGTGCCGATCACGATGTCGACACTGCCGTCCACGATGCCCTGCATCACGGCATCGACCTCGGCGGCGGGCGTGAAACGCGACAGCTCCCGGACCGCGACGGGAAACTGCGCCATCCGCTCGCTGAACGTCTGCACGTGCTGGTGCCCGAGCAACGTCGTCGGCACCAGCACGGCCACCTGCTTTCCGTCCTGCACGGCCTTGAACGCCGCCCGCACCGCGACTTCTGTCTTGCCGTAGCCGACGTCGCCGCAGATGATGCGGTCCATCGGAAGTGCCTTCTCCATGTCCGCCTTGACTTCGTCTATCGCGGCGAGCTGGTCAGGCGTCTCGACGTAGGCAAAGGCGTCCTCGAGCTCGCGTTGCCACGGCGTATCGGGCGCGAACGCGTGACCCTTGGTGGCCATGCGCGCGCTGTAGAGCCGAATGAGCTGTGCCGCGATCTCCTTGACCGCCTTGCGCGCCCGCCCCTTCGTCTTCGCCCAGTCCGATCCACCCAACCGGTTGAGGGTGGGCGACTCCCCGCCGACGTACTTGGTCACCTGGTCGAGTGCGTCCGTGGGAACGAAGAGCCGATCCCCTGGCTGGCCGCGCCGTGCCGGCGCGTACTCGATGATCAGATATTCACGCTCGCCGCCGTTGATCGTGCGGCGCACCATCTCGATGTACTTGCCGACGCCGTGCTGCTCGTGCACGACATAGTCGCCGGCCTTGAGCTGTATCGGATCAATCGCGTTGCGGCGCCGCGAGGGCAGTCGGCTCGCGTCCTTGGTGAGTGATCCGCGCTGCCCGGTGAGGTCGGCTTCGGTGAGGAAGGCGACCTTCAGCGTCGGCGACACCAGACCACCCGAGAGGCGCCCTGTCGTCACGTCAACGACGCCCGAATCGAGTTCTGCCTGCGCCACCAGACGCGCGGCGACCTCCGCACCCGACAGGCGCTCGACTGCGCGCTCAGCCGTGCCGTGGCCGTCGAAGACGAGCGCGATCCGCCAGCCGTCACGCGTCCAACCCCGCAGGTCGGCCATCGCCGAGTCGGTGTCCCCCCGGTAGGCAGGCGCTGCCTCGAAGGCGCTGACCACGACGGTGTCGTCGAGTTCGGCATCCGCACGCAGCTGGGTGATGCCCCACCAGGGCAACCCCATCGCGGACGCCTCGGCCACGACGTCGTCGATCGGGCGCAGGGATGCAGCCGCGAGATCGACAGGCGCCTTGCCGCCGCCCGCAGCGACGGCCCACGACGCGTCGAGGAACTCCTGCGAGGTGCGCACCAGGTCAGCAGCACGAGTCGCAACTCGTTCGGGGTCGCAGAGCACCACGTGCGCGCCGGCGGGCAGCTCGTGCAGCACGAGTTGCAGGTCGTCGACGAGCACGGGCGCGAGCGCCTCCATGCCCTCGACGGCCTCCCCCCGGCTGATCGGATCGAGCAGCTCCGTGAGCTCGGGGTGCTTCGCCATCAGCTGACCGGCGCGATCTCGCACGTCATCGGTCAGCAGCATCTCGCGGCACGGCGGTGCCCAGAGCCCGTGTTCGGCGACCTCGAGCGACCGCTGGTCGACGACCTTGAAGTACCGGATTTCCTCGATCTCGTCGCCCCAGAACTCGACCCGCAGCGGGTGCTCCTCGGTGGGCGGGAAGATATCGAGAATGCCACCTCGCACGGCAAAGTCACCGCGACGCTCAACGAGGTCGGCACGGGTGTAGCCGGCATTGACGAGCGCGGCGACGACTGCCGACAGCTCCACATCGCTGTCCCCGGCACGCAGCAGTACGGGCTCGAGCTCGCCGAGTCCGGGTACCTGCGGCTGGAGCAACGACCGGATCGGCGCCACCACGACTGACAGCGGCCCGCTGGCCGGGTCGTCCGGCGACGGATGGTGCATCCGGCGCAACACCGCCAGCCGCTGGCCTACGGTGTCCGCCCTTGGCGACAAACGTTCATGCGGCAGCGTCTCCCAGCCGGGATAGAGCGCTACCGTGTCGGGCGGCAGCAGGCAGCGCATCGCGTCGACGAGTTCGTCTGCCTCGGGACCGGTACTGGTGACGGCGAGTACGAACCGCTCGGCTCGCCCGGCCAGGGCGGCGATCGCCAAGGGCTGCAGAGCTGCCGGGCCGCTGATCGTCAGAGTCGGCGCGCCGGCCGACCGCACGGCAGTAGCGAGCGCCTCGTCCGCGAGCGCGGCGTCGAGCAGGCCGGACAGACGGGTCATGACGAGATTTGCCTTTCGCGCGCAGCACAAACGTCCCCAACCCGGGATCGGGAGGGGATGCGATCAGCCTACGCGGCTGAACTGCCAGGCGTCGTCGACCATCTGCGTCAGGTCGCGCTGCGGCCGCCAGCCGAGGTCGTGGGCCGCGCGGGTGTTGGACGCGACGAGCACCGCGGGGTCGCCCGCCCGCCGGCCCGTCTCGTTCAATGGGACGGAGCGGCCGGTGACCTTCTCGACGGCGTGCAGGACCTCACGAACGGAGGAGCCGGATCCGCTGCCGAGATTGATCACACGGTGCTCACCGGGGTGCCCGACGGACAGCGCGCGAATGTGCGCGTCGGCGAGATCAACCACGTGAACGTAGTCACGGATGCAGGTGCCGTCGGGCGTGGGGTAATCGGTGCCGAACAGTTGAAGCGGTCCTGCCTCGCCGGCTGCCGACCGGAGCGCGAGCGGGATGAGATGCGTCTCCGGCCTGTGCCGTTCGCCGTAGCCGACCTGTCCGTGGAGTAGCGCACCGGCAACGTTGAAATAGCGCAGGCTCACGGCACACATTCCGTAGGCCCGTGCGTGATCAGCGAGCGCGAGGTCGATGGCGAGCTTGCCGGCGCCGTACGGACTCGTCGGGATGGTGGGCGCCGACTCGTCGATCGGCACGTGCGCCGAGTCGCCATAGGTCGCCGCTGTCGAGGAGAAGACAATCCGGCTCACGTCGTGCGCCCGCATCGTGTCGAGCAACGCCAGGGTGCCGCCCACGTTGTTCCGCCAGTACAGGGCGGGATCGGTCACGGACTCGCCGACGATCGAGCGGGCGGCGAAGTGCAGAACGCCGTCGAACGACCACTGTTCGAACAACGGACCGACCTCGGTGACGTCGCAGCGGTGGAAGGCGGCTCCGGGCGGCACCGCATCCTGATGCCCGGTCGACAGGTCGTCCGCCACCACGACGTCATGGTCGGCAGAGAGCAGCTGAGCTGCCACCACACTGCCGATGTACCCAGCCCCACCCGTGACCAGCCACCGCATATGCCCAAGTGTGTCGTACGGCCTCATGGCGGGGCTGTGCATCTGTGAGACTGGGGCCATGGGGGCCGGGGAGGACGACGGCGCGGCACTGCGCGGCGACGTGCGGCGCGTCGCCGCGCTGCTCGGCGAATCGCTCGTGCGTCAGCGTGGTCCGAAGGCCCTGGAGCTCGTCGAGCAGGTCCGCACCCTCACCAAGCAGAGCAAAGAGGACGGCGACCCCGCCGCCCGTGACGCAGTGCGGGCGCTGCTCGCCGGACTGCCCATCGACACCGCATCCGTACTCGTGCGCGCCTTCGCCGACTACTTTCACCTCGCCAACGTGGCCGAACAGGTGCACCGAGTGCGGTGGCTTCGAGCGCGTCCCGATACGACAGCGTGGCTGGATCAGGCCGTGTCCGCCGTCGCTGCCGAGAAGGGCGCGGACGGGCTCACCGATGCCCTGGCCACGCTCGCGGTGCGCCCGGTCTTCACCGCGCACCCCACCGAGGCGAGCCGCCGATCCGTGCTGACGAAGCTGCGCCGCGTCGCCGCCGTGCTGGCCGTCGAGACCGAGCCCGACACCGTGGTTCGGGCGCGCCAAGATCGCGAGCTCGCCGAGATCGTCGATGTTCTGTGGCAGACCGACGAGCTTCGGCAGCAGCGACCAACGCCGCAGGATGAGGCTCGCAACGTCCTGTACTACCTGCAAGATCTGATCGACGAGACGGTTCCGATGCTCGCGGCCGACCTGGCGACGATGGCGAGCGAACGCGGCGCAAGCCTCGCCGAAGATGCCCATCCGCTCACCTTCGGGACCTGGATCGGCGGCGATCGCGACGGCAACCCCAACGTGACCGCGGCGGTGACTCGCGATGTGCTTCGGATGCAGCACCATGTCGCCGCGGGCGCCGTCACACGCGCGATCGACCTGTTGATCACTGAACTGTCCACCTCGACGACAGTCGTACCGGCGTCGCCCGAACTTGCTGCCTCGATCGAGGCCGACCTCGCAGTGCTCGACATCGAAGCACGGCTCATCACGCTCAACGCAACCGAGCCCTATCGCCTCAAGCTCACCTGTATCAAGGCGAAGATCGCCAACACCCGACGGCGCATCGACGACGGTTCGCCCCACGTGCCCGGCCGCGACTACTTCGGCAAGGCACAGCTGCTCGCCGAATTGGCACTCATCGGCGCCTCGCTGCGCGCCAACGCGGGCGAGCTCATCGCCGACGGGATGCTGGCCCGGGTCGAGCGCACGGTCGCCGTCTTCGGACTGCATCTGGCCACGATGGACGTCCGCGAGCACGCCGACGCCCACCACCACGTCATGGCCCAGCTCATCGACCGGCTCGTCGAACAGACGTGGCTCTATGGCGATGTGCCGCGGGCGTACCGCCTTCAGCTGCTCGCGAAGGAGTTGACTTCGCGGCGCCCCCTTGCTGGGTCCCCGCCACCTCTCGACGAAGCGGGCGCGAAGACATTCGCCGTCTTCACGACGATCCGCGAGGCCCTGGACACCTACGGCCCGGAGGTGATCGAAAGCTACATCGTGTCGATGACGCGCGGCGCCGACGACCTCCTTGCCGCCGTCGTGCTCGCTCGCGAGGCCGGTTTGGTGGACGTGCACGGCGCGGGCGCCGGGGGCACTCGCGAGCCGTTCGCACACATCGGCTTCGTGCCGCTGCTCGAAACCATCGACGAGCTGCGACGCAGCGGCGACGTCCTTGACGACCTGCTCAGCGACCCGACCTACCGGCGGATCGTGTCACTGCGTGCGGATGTGCAGGAGGTCATGCTCGGGTACTCGGACTCGAACAAGGAAGCCGGCATCACCACGTCGCAGTGGGAGATTCACAAGGCGCAGCGCACCCTGCGTGACGTCGCCGCGCGGCACGGCGTGCGGCTGCGCCTGTTCCACGGTCGTGGCGGGACGGTGGGTCGCGGCGGCGGTCCCACTTACGACTCGATCCTCGCCCAGCCGTGGGGCGTTCTCGACGGCGAGATCAAGTTCACCGAGCAGGGTGAGGTGATCAGCGACAAGTACGCATTGCCCGAACTGGCCCGCGAGAATCTCGAGCTGACCGTCGCCGCGGTGCTTCAAGCGTCTGCGCTGCATCGCGCGCCACGTCAGAGCGGGGCGCAGCTGGATAGATGGGACGCATGCATGCGGCTGGTGAGTGATGCCGCATTCGCTGCCTACCGCAAGCTGGTCGAGGATCCCGACCTGCCGCAGTACTTCCTCGCGTCCACACCGGTCGAGCAGCTGGGCTCACTGAACATCGGCTCGCGTCCGGCGCGCCGCCCGTCGTCCGGCGGCGGCATCGAGGGGCTGCGCGCGATCCCGTGGGTGTTCGGCTGGACGCAGTCGAGGCAGATCGTGCCGGGGTGGTTCGGCGTCGGGTCAGGGCTCGCGGCTGCCCGTGACGCGGGGCTGGGCGACACGTTGGCCGAGATGTACACGCAGTGGCACTTCTTCCGGACCTTCCTGTCGAACGTCGAGATGACACTCGCCAAGACAGACCTCGAAGTTGCGGGCCACTACGTGTCAGCGCTCGTCCCCGAGGAGCTGCGCCGCCTGTTCGACACGATTGGCGACGAGCACAGCCGCACGGTCGAGGAATTGCTCGGCATCACCGGCGAGAAGCACCTGCTCGACGATTCCCCGGTGCTGCAACGCACCTTCAGCGTGCGCGATGCCTATCTGGATCCGATCTCGTACCTGCAGGTCGATCTGCTGCGGCGGGTGCGCGAGGACGAGTCCGGCGGTTCGCCGGAGTTGCAACGCGCCCTCCTGCTCACCATCAACGGAGTGGCGGCAGGGCTACGCAACACGGGTTGAGCCTCGGCGAGCGGGAAAGCTCGTGTCCGAAATCCGCCAGCCCTGCCGCGTCGGGCAGTGCAGACTGGGTTCGTGATCCTCCCGGACGTCGACACCTGCTACCGCGCAGTGCAGGGCCGCGACGCACGGTTCGACGGCTGGTTCTTCACCGCGGTGCGCACGACAGGCATCTACTGCCGGCCCTCCTGCCCGGCGATCACGCCGCGGCGCCACAACGTCGAGTTCCACCCCAGCGCCGCTGCGGCACAGCGAGCGGGCTTTCGCGCCTGCAAGCGGTGCCGCCCCGACGCGTCGCCCGGATCGCCTGAATGGGACGTTCGCGGCGATCTCGCCGGGCGGGCGCTGCGGTTGATCGCCGACGGCGTGATCGACCGTGACGGTGTCACCGGCCTCGCCGCGCGGTTGGGCTACTCCGAACGACAGGTGAACCGCACCCTGCTGGCGGAGGTCGGCGCTGGACCACTCGCACTCGCCCGCGCACAGCGCGCGCAGACGGCCCGCGTGCTGCTCGAGACCACCGACCTGCCGAGTGCCGACGTCGCCTTCGCGGCCGGATTCGCGAGCGTGCGGCAGTTCAACGAGACCATCCAGTCGATCTTCGCGACGACGCCCACCGGACTGCGCGCCAAGCGCGCACGTGGACAACGCCCCGAGGCGGGCACCATCACGCTTCGGCTGCCCTACCGGACGCCGATGGACCTGTCCGCAACGATCGGATTCTTGGCGCATCGGGCGATACCGAGTGTCGAGTCATGCAACGACGCAGTCTTTCGACGCAGTCTGCGCGCACCGGGTGGGCCTGCGCTGGTCGAGATCAGCCTCGGTGACGGCTGCGTGGCCTGCCGGGTGCGGCTGTCCGATCAGCGTGACCTCGTCGCCGTGGTTTCGCGAATCCGCCGGCTGCTCGACCTGGACGCCGACCCCGAGGCAGTCGACGCCACGCTGTGCGCCGACCCCTCCCTCGCGCCGCTCGTCGCGAAACGGCCGGGACTTCGCTCGCCCGGCGCCGTCGACGGCTTCGAGATGGCGGTACGGGCAGTGGTCGGCCAGCAGGTCTCCGTACGCGCAGCCGCCACAGTGCTCGATCGGCTGGTGAACCGCTATGGCGAGATCGCGTTCGACGGCGAACCCTGGCGGTTGTTCCCCACGCCGGCCGCGCTGGCGGGTGTCGACCCGAACGGGTTGCCCATGCCCCGCGCCCGTGGCCGGACCATCGCCCGCGTGGCGGAGGAGTTCGCCGCGGGCACGCTGGTGCTCGACCCTGGCACGGACCGCGACGAGGCGCGCGCCGCGCTTCTCGCGCTGCCCGGGATCGGCGCGTGGACCGCCGACTACGTACGCATGCGCGCACTCTCCGACCCGGATGTTGCGCTCGTCGGAGACCTAGGTGTGCGCGCGTCGGCAGAGGCACTCGGAGTCCGGCTCGACGGCGGGCGACCGGACTGGGCGCCGTGGCGCAGCTACGCGACACACCACTTGTGGGCTGCGGCGCATTGAGCGTCGGCCGCGGGACGAGACGGACAACATCGAACAACTGAGGAGACCGACCATGAAATACACCTACATCGATTCACCGCTCGGCCCGCTGCTGGCGGTGCGCGACGCAGACGGCCTCGCGGGCCTGTACTTGCCGACCGCAAAACACCCGATCACGGTGCACGCCGAGTGGGTGCGCGACGACGCTGCCTTCGACGACGTACGGGAGCAGCTCGCCGAGTACTTCACCGGCGTGCGGCGCACGTTCGACCTACCGCTCAACGCCGCGGGTACCGCGTTCCAGAAGCGGGTGTGGACGGCGTTGTGCGACATCCCGTACGGCCAGACCACCAGCTACGGCAAGACGGCGGTGGCCGTCGGCGCGCCGGATGCGGCACGGGCGGTCGGGCTCGCCAACGGACAGAACCCGATCTCCATCGTCGTGCCGTGCCACCGCGTCGTCGGCGCCGACGGATCGCTCACCGGCTATGGCGGCGGGCTCGACGCCAAGCGGTGGCTGCTGGCACACGAGGCAGCGAATTCGGGCTTGTTCGCCTGATCAGCGTGCGATCGTGCAACTTCCGGCGTCCTGAGGCAGCCGGATGTTGCACGATCAGTCGTTGAACTGGTTCTGCGCGGCCTCGAGGCCCTCAGCGAGTAACAACTCGACCGCGTCGGCCGCGCGGTCGATATGGAAGCCGAGATCACGACGCTCGGCCGGCGCGAATTCGCGAAGCACGTAGTCGGCAGGATCCTGGCGGCCGGGTGGTCGCCCGATACCGAAGCGCACGCGCAGGTACTCGCGACTCCCGAGCGCCGACGTGAGCGAGCGCAAACCGTTGTGTCCGCCGTCGCCACCGCCACGTTTGAGCCGCAGCGACGCGAACGGCAGGTCCAGCTCGTCGTGGAGCACGACGATCCGGTCCGTGGGAATCTTGAAGAAGCGCGAGATGGAGGCGACCGGGCCACCGTTCTCGTTCATGTAGGCCTTCGGCTTGGCCACGACGGCCGGTACGCCACCGACGCGCCCCTCGACGACATCGGCACGTCCCTTGTGCGCCTTGAAGCGGGCACCGAGCCGCTCGCCGAGCAGATCAGCGACGAGAAAGCCGGCGTTGTGCCGGGTCAGCGCGTACCGCGGCCCGGGGTTGCCCAGCCCGACGATCAAGAACCTGTCGTCGGCCATTGCCCGTCCCTGGCTCGATGCACGAGCCGATGCACCCTTCGCAGGGCGCGCCGGCTACTCGGCAGGAGCGTTCTCTGCCGCTGCCGTGCCACCCTCGGCGTCGCCGGCCTTGGGCTCCTCGGCGACGGCACCCTCCTCGGCAGCGGTCTCGGCCTCCATCTGCTCCTGGGTCGGCGCCTCCTGGATGATCAGGAGAACCTGTGACGCCTCGCCCGCGAGCACGGAACCCCTGGGCAGGGTGAGGTCGCCCGCCGTGATCTGAGTGCCGATCTGGAGCCCGTCCAGGCTGACGTCGATGCCGGACGGCAGGTGCGTTGCTTCGGCCTCGATGCTCACGCTGGTGCTCTCCTGAGCGAGCAGCGCGCCGTAGATGAGCTCCCCGACGATGTGCAGCGGAACGTCGATGGTGACCTTCTCGCCGCGGCGTACCGCGAGCAGGTCGACATGCTCGTAGATGCCCTTGATGGCGTGCCGTTGAAGCGCCTTCGGGATCGCGAGCTGCTCGTCGCCTTCGAGTTCGAGAGTGAGCAGCACGTTCGTACCGCCGTGTCGGATGGCATTGCCGAACTCGCGCGCGGGGAGCGAGACGTGGCGGGGCTCAGCGCCGTGGCCGTAGATGACGGCCGGGATCTTGCCGGCCCGACGAGTGCGGCGTGCGCCGCCCTTGCCGAACTCGGTGCGGGTCTCGGCAGGCAGGCGAATCTCAGCCACAGCAGTACTCCTTCGAATTCACTCTTCCGGGCAACGCGGTGCCTCGGACGCAGGACGCGCGTCGACGAGCGACACCGCGTCGATCACGGAGGCCGCACAGGAGCGGCTCCCTCGCCGGGGCAACCCGTTCATGATAGCTGCCCGACGGCCCCGAACGAACCGCGGGCAGGGCAGACTCAGCGGCTCGCGGCGCGCTTGTACAGCCGTACGGACAGCGGGATGAAGATCACGAGCAGGATCGCGACCCAGATCAGCGTGTACACCTCGGGGTGCTGCAGTGACCAGTCCGGCGGCGCGGGGTACTTCGGACTGGTATTGCCGAACTGCTGCCGAGCGGCTTGGGTGACCGCCGAGACGGGATTCCAGTTCGCGATCGCCCGCAGCACATGGGGCATGCCATTCGTCGGAACGAACGTGTTCGCGATGAACGTGAGCGGGAAGATCACGATGAACGACGCGTTGTTCACGACCTCGGGAGTCGGCACGATCAGTCCGACGCAGGCCATGATCCATGACATCGCGTAGGCGAAGAGGAGCAACAACACGAAGCCGTAGGCGGCGTGGAACACATCGGTGCGGATGCGCCAGCCGACGAGCAAACCGGTCAGCGACATGATCACGATCACGAGCACGTTGTTCAGCACGTCGCTGGCCGTGCGGCCGACCAGTACCGCTGATCGCGACATCGGCAACGAACGGAATCGGTCGATGATCCCCTTCTGGATGTCGTCGGCGAGCCCCGCGCCGGTGATCGTCGAACCGAAGATGACGGTCTGCGCGAAGATTCCCGGGATCAGGAATTCGCGATAGCTCAGGCCCGGAACGTGGATCGAGCTACCGAACACGTACGCGAAGAGCAGGATGAACATGATCGGAGAGATCGTCGAGAAGACGAGCAGGTCGGGCACTCGCTTGATCTTGATCAGGTTGCGCTTCGCGACGACTGCTCCGTCGACCAGCGCCTTGGTCGCCGTCACGCCACCGACTCCTTCTTCTGCTTTTTCGTCGCTGGCGCCTGCGGCTCATCTTCGGCGGCATGGCCGGTGAGGGTGAGGAAGACGTCGTCGAGCGTGGGGCGCCGCAGCGCGACATCGAGTATCGCGACGCCCTGGGCATCGAGATTGCGCAGAGCCTCGACCAGCACTCCCGCGCCACCCTTGACGGGCGCTGTGAGGTGGCGATTGTGCGCATCGACCTTGACCGGACCGTCGGCGAGACCAGCGAGGATTCGCTCGGCGGCGTCGAGGTCGGACTGCTGCGCGAGCACGATTTCGACCCGCTCACCGCCCACCTGTGCCTTGAGCTCGTCTGCAGTGCCCTGCGCGATCGCCTTGCCGTGATCGATCACGAGGATGTCGTCGGCGAGCCGGTCGGCCTCCTCGAGGTACTGCGTCGTCAGCAGCAGCGTGGTTCCGGACTGCACGAGTTCGACGATGACGTCCCACATGTCCGTACGGCTGCGCGGATCGAGGCCGGTGGTGGGTTCGTCCAGGAACAGGACCTGCGGCGACGCGACCAACGCCCCCGCGAGGTCGAGCCGGCGCCGCATACCGCCGGAGTAGGTCTTGACGGGCCGGTCGGCCGCGTCGGACAGGGTGAATCGCTCGAGCAACTCGCGCGAGCGTGCGCGAGACGACTTGGCGCCGAGACCGTAGAGGCGCCCCACCATGTCGAGGTTCTCGAAGCCGGTGAGGTACTCGTCGACCGCCGCATACTGACCGGACAGGCCGATGCGCTGCCGCACCTTGCCCGGCTGCTTGACGACGTCGAAGCCGGCCACCTGGGCGCTTCCGCCGTCGGGGGTGAGCAGGGTGGTCAAGATGCGGACCGCCGTCGTCTTTCCGGCGCCGTTCGGACCCAGCAGACCCAGCACCGTCGCCTCGGGGACGGCGAGATCAAGGCCGTCCAATGCCCGAAGCTGGCCGTAGGTCTTGACGAGTCCGGTTGCCCGGATCACGTCGGCCATGGCCGCACCTCCTTTGCGAATGTGTGCGACGCCCGGCAGCACCGCCCGCCCACCATAGGGGCGAGGGCCGACATCCCCGAACGCGTTTTACCGAACGACCCCCCGGGTAGCCCGAAAGCATGGTGAAACTGGGTTACACCCTCATGTGCGAACAGTCGGGGCCACGCGCGCTGATCGCGAACGCGGTCACGGCTGAGCAGGCCGGGTTCGATTTCGAGGTGATCAGCGACCACTACTTCCCGTGGCTCGACAGCCAGGGACACGCGCCGAACGCGTGGCCCGTGCTCGGCGCTGTCGCCCACGCCACCGACGACGTCGAGCTGATGACGTACGTGACGTGTCCGATCATGCGATACCACCCGGCGGTCGTCGCGCAGTTTGCCGCCACCGTCGGGTTGATCAGCGAGGGACGGTTCACGCTCGGTCTCGGCGCGGGCGAAAACTTGAACGAGCACGTGATCGGCCAGGGGTGGCCGCCGGTCAACGTCCGCCACGAAATGCTCGCTGAGGCGGTCGACATCATCAGCGCGTTGTTCGGCGGCGACTACGTCAACTACAGCGGCAGCCACTTCCGCGTCGACTCCGCGAAGCTGTGGGACGTGGCAGATCAACCACCCCGGATCGGACTTGCGGTCTCGGGCCCGCAGTCGTGCGCGCTCGCCGGGCAGAACGCCGACGTCATGATCGCGGTCGAGCCGGACCCGTCACTCGGTGAGCGGTTCGACGCAGCCGGTGGCGCCGGAAAGCCGCGAGTCGGCCAAGTGCCCATCTGCTTCGATCGTGACCGCGACACGGCGATCGCCCGGGCGCACGATCAATTCCGCTGGTTCGGAGGCGGCTGGAAGGTCAACGCGGAACTACCCGGGCCGGCCGGGTTCGCCGGCGCGAGTCAGTTCGTCACCAAGGAGGACGTCGCGTCGGCAATCCCATGCGGGCCCGATGTCGCAGCACACGTAGACGCCGTGCGGAGGTTCGCCGACGCCGGCTTTACGCATGTCGCCGTCGTCCAGATAGGCGGCGAGCATCAGGACGACTTCCTGGACTGGGCAAAGGGTGAGTTGCTGCCGGCGCTTCGCGATCTGTGAGGCTCACTAACATCGGACGGTGACCACTGACGACTCCGCAGAGACGGACCCGGTGGACACCGCCGATCTTCGGCACCGGATTCGGGTGCGCGTTCCGGCCAAGATCAACCTGTATCTCGGTGTCGGTCCCGCCCGCCCGGACGGCTACCACGAACTCGTCACCGTCTTCCAGGCCGTGGATCTGTACGACGAGATCGTCGTCTCCCCGGCGGACGGCCTGCAGATCACGATTCGTGGCGAGGGCGCCGATGAGCTGCCCACGGGGTCGGAGAACATCGCGTGGCGGGCCGCCTGCCTGCTGGCCGACACCGCCCAGTTGTCCCCGCACGCACTGATCGAGATCACCAAGTCGATCCCGGTCGGCGGTGGCATGGCGGGCGGATCCGCTGACGCCGCCGCCGTGCTCGTCGGCTGCGCCGCGCTCTGGCACACCGGCACTTCGCGCGTGGCACTCGAGCGGCTGGCCGGCGAGCTCGGCAGCGATGTCGCCTTCACCCTCGTGGGCGGTACGGCACTCGGGACGGGCCGGGGCGAGATCCTCACCCCAGTACTCGCGACCGGGGCGTTCCACTGGGTGCTCGCGCTCGCCGATTTCGGCATATCAACGGCGGCTGCCTATCGCGAATACGACGCGCTGGCCGGCGCGGCCCCCTCAGCGCCAGAGGTTCCCGCCGGCATGTTCGACGCGTTGCGCGCGGGCGATCCGCACCACCTCGGCGCAACGCTGGCCAATGACCTGCAGACCGCCGCGCTGCGACTGGCCCCTACCCTGCGGCGGACCCTGGCGGCCGGCGCAGAGCTCGGGGCGATCGCCGGCATCGTCTCTGGCTCCGGCCCCACCTGCGCCTTCCTCTGCGCCGATGCTGCCAGCGCGACGGCGCTCGCTGCCGCACTGGCGGGCGAGGGTGTCTGCCGCACGACGCGCGTCGCCGTCGGCCCCGTCGCGGGCGCACGGACGATGGCATAGGCGTCGCAGTGGCACAGGTGGGTGCGAATCTCGTCAACCTCGAGAACGTCAGCAAGGCTTACGGCACAACGACTGTCCTCGACGGAGTGTCGCTGGGCGTCGCCGACGGCGAGCGGATCGGCGTGGTCGGGCGAAACGGCGGCGGCAAGTCGACCCTGCTGCGGATGATCACGAGCGCCGAGTCGCCGGACTCCGGCCGCGTGACGCGGACAAGCGGCGTTCACGTGGCCCGCGTCGACCAGCGCGGACATCTTCCAGCCGGCGCAACAGTGCGCACCGTCGTCGTCGGCGACGCCGCCGAACACGAATGGGCCGGCGATGCCGCCGTGCGCGCCGTTCTCGAAGGACTCGGCCTGGCCAGCGTCGGGCTCGACTCCGTCGTCGACACCCTCTCGGGTGGCGAGCGGCGGCGGGTGGCAATCGCGGCCGCTCTGGTCCAGCAGGCCGAACTCCTCGTGCTCGACGAGCCGACGAACCATCTGGACGTCGAGGGCATCACCTGGCTCGCCGAGCACCTGGTCGCGCGTCGCGGTGCGCTGCTCGTCGTGACCCACGATCGGTGGTTCCTGGACGCTGTGTGCGAACGCACCTGGGAGGTCGGCGACGGAGGGGTCCGGCAGTTCGAGGGCGGGTACGCGGCCTACGTGCTCGCGCGGGCCGAACGGTCCCGGCAGGCCGACACTGCTGAGGGGCGACGCCAGAATCTGTTGCGCAAGGAGTTGGCATGGCTGCGCCGAGGCCCTCCGGCGCGCACCTCCAAGCCGCGCTTTCGCATCGACGCAGCCGAAGCGCTCATCGCCGACGTGCCCGCACCCCGATCGGCTGTGGAACTGCGTGCGCTGGCACAACGCCGCCTCGGGCGGTCGGTGTATGACGTCGAGGACGTGACGATGCGCGTCGGCGAACGAACCCTGCTCGACCACGTCACGTGGCACGTCGGCCCCGGCGACCGCATCGGCATCATCGGCGTGAACGGCTCCGGCAAGACCCACCTGCTGCGGCTGCTGGCCGCCGAGATCGCGCCGACCGCAGGATCCGTGCGTATCGGCCAGACAGTGCACACCGGATACCTGTCCCAGGACGTCGCCGAGCTACCAGAACGGCTGCGCGTCATCGAGGCCGTTCAGGACGTGCGCACCACGGCGACGATCGACGGAACCGAGCTCTCGGCAACGCAGCTGGCCGAGCGCTTCGGCTTCGCGAATGACAGGCAGTGGACGCCCGTGGCCGACCTGTCGGGCGGCGAGCGCCGCCGGCTCCAATTGCTGCGGCTGCTGCTCGGAAGCCCGAACGTGCTGCTGCTCGACGAGCCCACGAACGACCTCGACACCGACACCCTGGCGGCATTGGAGGACCTGCTCGATTCGTGGGCGGGCACGCTCGTCGTGGTGAGCCACGACCGGTACCTGATCGAGCGGATCTGCGATTCCACCGTTGCGCTGCTCGGAGACGGCTCGCTCGCCGCGTTGCCCGGCGGCATCGACGAGTACCTCGCCCGTCGCGCAAGTGCGCACCGCGCCGTCGCCGACGACCGACGCGAACGCAAAGGCGATTCGCGGGCTGCTCGGAAAGAACTCACCCGACTGGAGAGGCAGATCGCGACACTCGAGAAGCGAGAGGCGGCGCTGCACGACGAGCTCGTGCGGCACGCCACCGACTTCGCGCGCGTCGCAGAACTCGATGCCCAACTGCGCGACGTCCTCGCCGATCGAGAGGCCGCCGAGAACACCTGGCTCGAACTCAGCGATTAGCCCGATCCGCTGTGTGCGGGCGTCCGGCGAGCGAGTCGCGAATCCCGTCCTTCGCCATGATCCAACCAAGTAGCAACCAGGAGCCGGCGTAGGCGACATCGAATCGCACCCGGGTGCTCCGTGTGTTGGCGACGTACGGATCGAACTCTGCGGTTCCCATCACGGCGTCCATGTCATCCCCCCTGCCCGGCCGCCGACGAGCGCGGCCGTGACGAGATCAGGTTAGATCCGTGACGCCGAAACCCGAAACGCGAGCCGAGGAACTTGACACGGCTTTAGCACGGGACCCTCAGTCCTCGTCCGGCGGGATCTGGCGCGGCTTGGCCTCGAGATGGGCGAGACCGTTCCAGCCGAGGTTGACCAGATGAGCAGCGACCTCTTCACGCTTGGGCTTGCGCTCCTCGAGCCACCACTGGCCGGTCAGCGCGACCATGCCGACGAGCATCTGGGCGTACATCGGCGCGAGCTTCGTCGAGATGCCTCTCGAGGAGAATTCGCGGGCCAGGATGTGCTCGACCTGGCTGGCGATATCGCTGAGCAGCGAGGAGAAGGTGCCCCCCGCACCGGCCACTGGTGAATCCCGCGACAGGATCCGGAAGCCGTCGGTCTGCTCCTCGATATAGGTCAGCAACGCAAGCGCCGATCGTTCGACGAGCTGGCGCGGGTGCCCGGTTGACAGCGCCGCGGTCAGCCGGTCCAGCAGATCGCTCATCTCGCGGTCGACGACGACGGCGTACAGCCCTTCCTTGCCGCCGAAGTGTTCATATACGACGGGTTTGCTGACGCCCGCCCGCGAGGCGATCTCTTCGATGGACGTTGCTTCGAAGCCCTTTTCGGCGAAGAGCGACCGGCCGACGTTGAGGAGCTGCTCACGCCGCTCACGGCCGGACATCCGGACGCGCTGGCGTCCACCTGCGTCGCTCATCACCCATGATGGTGGCATGACAACGACGTCAGACCCCGGCCGCCCTGCGGATGTGACGTACGGCAGCTACCTGCGCCTGAACGATCTGCTCGCCTGCCAGTCGCCTTCCACCGACCAGCACGACGAGCTGCTGTTCGTGATCATCCACCAGGTCTACGAGTTGTGGTTCAAGCAGATACTGCACGAAGCCGCGCTGCTGCAGCGGCGCCTCGAGGCAGGCAACAGCACCGGCTCGCTGCACACGGCCCGTCGCATCGCGAAGATCCTCAAGACGATCGTCGGGCAGTTGGACGTGCTCGAGACGATGACGCCCAGGCAGTTCGCATCGTTCCGCCCCGAGCTGGGATCGGCGAGTGGCTTCCAGAGCAACCAGTTCCGTGAGATCGAAGCCGTGCTCGGTCGCCGCGATCTCGATCCCGCAGGCGACGAGCGAATCGCTGCGGCGATGCGGCGGCGTTCGGTGTGGGATTGCTTGCTGCACTACCTTGCGCTCACCGGCAGCGACGTTCCGGCGGCGGCACTCGAACGCGACACGAGCCAGCCATGGCGATCTGATCCTGACATCGACGCGGTGCTGCAGTCCGTCTACTCCGACGACGACGCACCGGCCGCGGAGGTGTGTGAGGCGCTCGTCGATATAGACGAAGGCATTCAGGAGTGGCGATACCGGCACGTCAAGATGGTCGAGCGGATCATCGGTGCACGAATGGGCACGGGCGGCTCGGCCGGTGCCGACTACCTGCGCTCGACCTTGTTCCGCCCTGCCTTCCCAGACCTGTGGTCGGTGCGTGGTGGCTGAACCGATCATCACCCGTGATGCGGCCGTCGCTGCCGACGCACAGGACGAACTCGCCGGGCTGCGCGGCCGCTTCAACCTCCCGCAGGGTGTCGTCTACCTCGACGGCAATTCCCTCGGCGCCATGCCAACGCACCTGCCCGCAGTGATGGCCGACGCTGTCGCCCGGCAGTGGGGCACCGATCTGATCCGGTCGTGGAACGACAACGGCTGGTGGACATTGCCCACCCGCATCGGGGATCGCATCGGTGCGCTGGTCGGTGCCGCGCCGGGACAGATCGTGTGCGGTGACTCGACGAGCGTGCAGCTCTACCAGGCGCTCACGGCGCTCGTTGGCCTCAACCCCGGTCGAACGACCCTGATCACCGACGGCGGGAACTTCCCGACCGACCAGTACATAGCCGAATCGGTCGCCCGGGCCACGGGGCTGCGATTGATCCGGACGTCACCGGATTCCGTGCAATCCGTTCTCGACACCGACACCGCGGTCGTGTCGTTCAGCGCCGTCGACTACCGCTCGGGCGAGCTGTGGGACGCCACGTCGATCACCGCGGCCGTGCACGGCTCGGGCGCGCTCATGCTCTGGGATCTGTGCCACGTCGCCGGTGCCGTGCCCTTCGAACTCGACGCTCTGCGTACCGACGCAGCTGTCGGCTGCTCCTACAAGTACTTGAACGGCGGCCCGGGGGCGCCCGCTTGGCTGTACCTGCCTACGCACAATCAGCACGCCGCTCTGCCACTCACCGGGTGGCACGGGCACGCCGACCCGTTCGCACTCGAGCCCCGGTACGTCCCCGCTCCCGGCATCGAGCGGGCCCGCATCGGGACGCCGTCGGTGCTGGCGATGCTGGCACTCGACGCCGCGTTGGACGTGTTTGACGCCGCCGACATCCCAGCGATACGCACGAAGTCGCTCGCCTTGACCGACATGGTGATTCGATTCGCCGACGATCGCCTCGCGGCGCATGAGGTTGTTGTCGCGACGCCACGCGCACCTGAGCGGCGAGGCTCGCAGGTCGCCTTGCGGCTGCCGCGGGCCTACGAAGTGACTCAAGCGCTCATCGCGCGCGGCGTGATCGGCGATTTCCGGGCACCGGACGTGCTGCGGCTCGGCTTCGCCGCGCCGTATCTCGGCTACGCCCAGGTGTGGGATGCCATGGTTGCCCTGCAGGACGTGCTGAGCTCCGGAGAGTTCACCGACCCGGCATTCGCGCGCAGCGCAGCAGCGCCCGTCACCTGACGGCGAGCCCGCTCAGCCGACGCGGAGCTTCTCGACGCGCTCCGACTTCGGCCACCGGACATCGGTGGCCCAGCCCAGCTTCTCGAACAGCCAGATCACTCGCGCCGACTCGTCGAGTTGCCCGCGGAGCACGCCGTGACGCGCCGCAGTGGGGTCGGCATGGTGCATGTTGTGCCAGCTCTCGCCGAAGCTGACGATCGCGAGCGGCCAGAAGTTGGTGCTCTTGTCGCGCGCGACGAAGGGCTTCACGCCGATGGTGTGGCAGATCGAGTTGATCGACCAGGTCACATGGTGCAGGACGAAGACGCGCACGAGCGAAGCCCAGAAGAACGCGGAGAGGGCGCCCGCCCACGACCCGGTGATCAGTCCACCGAGGATCGGCGGCACGAACATCGAGAGCGCGCCCCAGAGAGGAAACAGCCGATCGACGCGCGCGATGTCGCGATCCTGCATGAGGTCAGGAGTGAACTTCTCGCGGTTGGTGTGCTCAACGTCGAACATCCAGCCGACATGGGCGAAGGCCAGCCCCTTGAGCAGGGCCGGCACCGTCTCGCCATAGCGCCACGGCGAGTGCGGGTCGCCGCCGCGGTCGCTGAACGCGTGGTGCCGACGGTGGTCGGCGACCCAACGGATCACCGGGCCTTCGATCGCCATGCTGCCCGCGATCGCCAGGGCCACGCGCAGCGGACGGTTGGCCTTGAACGAACCGTGGGTGAACAGCCGGTGGTATCCGACGGTGATGCCGAGTCCGGTAACGATGTAGAACGCGAGAAATAGCGCGATGTCGGTCCAGCCGAGGCCCCAGCCCCAAGCGACGGGAATCGCCGCGAGGAAGGCGAGGAACGGCACGATCACGAAAACGTAGAGCGCGAACTGCTCGCCGCGTTTCTTCGTACCTTCGAATACCGGCTTCGGTCCGGAGGGGGCTGGACGCTCGTCGAGCAGGGTCATCTAGCCGACTTTCTCGTGGTCCGCTGTGGTTACTCGAGCGTAACTTACGCTTCCGTAGCCGCCAAGCCGCGTGAGCCATGCCGTGGCGCACCTCGCCGCCGGTAGGCTGGCCGCGTCCCTTGGGGGATGGGGTAATCGGCAGCCCGCCGGCCTTTGGAGCCGTGCAGTCTCGGTTCGAGTCCGAGTCCCCCAGCCACGACCGGACCCGACGACAACCCGAGGAAGGCACCGCCTGCCGTGACCGAAGCCCCCCTCACGGTCGTCGTACTCGCCGCAGGCGAGGGCACCCGGATGAAGTCGCCGCGCACCGCCAAGGTTCTCCACGGATTCGCCGGCCGCTCACTCCTGGGTCACGTCCTCGCCGCCACTGCACCACTGGGTGCCGCGCAGACCGTGGTCGTTGTCGGGCACCGCCGCGACGAGGTCGCCGCCCACCTGGCCGAGATCGATCCCGCCGCCGTCACCGCGGTGCAGGACGAGCAGCGGGGCACCGGGCACGCCGTGCGAATGGCGCTCGACACGGTTCAGGTGGGCTCGCCGGGCACGGTTGTCGTCCTGCCCGGTGATGCACCGCTGCTGCGCGCCGAAACATTGCAGTCACTCGTCGCCCAGCATCACCGCGCGAACGCCGCAGCCACGATGCTCACGAGCGTGGTTGCCGACCCAACCGGGTACGGCCGCGTGATTCGCGGCGCCGACGACCGCGTCGCACGAGTCGTCGAGCACAAGGACGCCGACGCCGACGAACTCGCCGTCGCCGAGGTGTCCGCGCTCGTCTACGCATTCGACGCCGCGCTGCTCGACTCGGCCGTGCGCCGCTTGTCCACCGACAACGCCCAGGGCGAGGAATACCTGCCCGAGGTGATCGCCATGTTCGTGGCTCAGGGGCTCGCCGTTCAGGCGATCCTCGCGCCCGAGGACGAGACAGCCGGCGTCAACGACCGAGTTCAGCTCGCGGCGGCGCACCGTGCGTACAACACCCGGCTGCTCGAATCGCACATGCGGGCCGGAGTCACCGTGGTCGATCCGGCTTCGACCTGGGTCGATGCCGGCGTCAGCCTGGAACCCGACGTCACTCTGCTGCCCGGAGTCGAACTGCGCGGCACGACGTCGATTTCCGGAGGCGCCGAGATCGGGCCCCAGGTGAGCCTCACCGACACCGCAGTCGGCGCCGATGCGCGGGTGACCAGAGCCGTCGCGATCTCCTCGCGCATCGGGGCCGGCGTCACCATCGGCCCATATGCCTACCTTCGCCCCGGTACGGATCTGGCCGACGGCGTGCACATCGGCACCTACGTAGAGGTCAAGAACAGCGATATCGGTGCCGGCAGCAAGGTGCCGCATCTGTCCTACGTCGGCGACGCCTCGATCGGCGAGCACACGAACATCGGCGCGGCGACCGTTTTCGTGAACTACGACGGCGTCGCCAAGCACCGCAGCACGATCGGCGACCACGCTCGCACCGGGGCAGACAACATGTTCGTCGCGCCGGTACGCGTCGGCGACGGCGCGTACACCGCCGCGGGCTCCGTGATCACCGAGGATGTTCCTCCGGGCGCCTTGGCGCTGGGGCGAGCGCGACAGGAAAACGTGGCAGGCTGGGTAGCGCGGAAGCGTCCCGGCACAGCTGCTGCCGAGGCGGCCGAGGCGGCCGTCCCATCGGAACCGACCGACGCGGAGTAAAAGGACGATGAGCACTCTTCAGGTTGCAGGTCGCAAGAGCCTGGTCCTGCTCTCCGGACGCGCGTACCCCGCGCTTGCCGACGAGATCGCCAGCCAACTCGGCATCACGATCACCACGACGACTGCGCGTGATTTCGCCAACGGCGAGACCTTCATCAAGCCCGACGAGTCGGTGCGCGGCACCGACGCGTTCGTCATCCAGTCCTACACGACACCGATCAACCAGTGGGTGATGGAGACCCTGATCCTGCTCGATGCGCTCAAGCGCGCGTCGGCAAAGCGGATCACTGTTGTGGCGCCGTTCTATCCCTACGGCCGCCAGGACAAGAAGCACCGCGGCCGCGAGCCGATCTCGGCGCGGCTGATCGCAGACCTGTTCAAGACGGCCGGCGCCGACCGGATCATGACGATTGACTTGCACACCGCGCAGATCCAGGGGTTCTTCGACGGACCTGTCGACCACCTGTTCGCCCTGCCACTGCTCACCGACTACGTCAAGGACAAGTATGGCGATCAGGATCTGGTCGTCGTATCTCCGGACACGGGCCGGGTGCGCACCGCCGAGCAGTGGGCCGACGAGCTAGGTGGCCGCGAGATCGCGTTCGTCCACAAGACGCGCAACATCGACGAGGCCAACCACGTCGTCGCCAACCGGGTGGTTGGTGACATCGACGGCAAGCTCTGCCTGCTGATCGACGACATGATCGACACCGGTGGCTCGATCACCAAGGCCGCCAGCCTGTTGTTCGACAGCGGCGCCACCGACGTCGTGGTCGCGGCAACGCACGGGGTCTTCTCGCCGCCGGCCACAGACCTGCTGAAGAACAGCCGGATCAGCGAAGTCATCGTCACCAACACCTTGCCGACTGCACCGGAGTGCCAGTTCGACAAGCTCACCGTGCTCTCGATCGCCCCGCTCCTCGCGCAGGCGATCAAGGAGGTTTTCGAAGACGGCTCGGTGACCAGCCTCTTCGCCGGCCGCAGCTGAGCGGGTTCGAAGCGATCCTCGACGCTGACGAGTCAGACCGCTCCGGCTGCAACCTGACCGTGCCCGGCGACTGGGCGCAAGCGGATCCGCGGCAGGCGCAGCGGCACTCGCGCAACCCATGGCTTGCTGCCCGCACGCGCCGCCTTGACCGTGCGTGCGTGCTCGGCGACCGCCAGCCGGTCCTGATGGCTCTGCACGACGAATGCGTGCGTGTATGCAGTGTTCACGGTCGGCTCCCTGCCCGTCGAAGTTGTCACGACACAGGAGTCGGCCGCGGCACGGCTGATACTTCGCTCAGGTCGTGAACGCCGCCCCGTACACGGTTTGGTGGAACGTCCCGCCGCCCGCGGGCGGCTCGGACGAACGGCACCAGACGACGTAGAGGCGCCCGTGAGTGGCAGCCGTCCCCATGTAGTCGCCGGGGAAGATCAGCCCATCAGCAACGGCCGCGTAGCGCAGGTCGGACACCGGGCCAATCGCTACCGGCCCGGTGAAACTCACCCCGTCTGAGGATGACGACACTTCCTGCTGCACGATGTTTCCGCCGGCGCTCAGACGCACGCTGTCCGCGACGTAGACCGAGCCGCCGTACGCGGTCACGTCCACGTTGACGTACTGCTGGCCCGTCGCAGCCGGCCTTACCTGCACTCCCGGCGACCAGTGGTGGCCATCAGCAGACTGCGCGAGCATCACCTGCGTCGAGTCGGGCGAGACCCACGCCACGAACAACTCGCCCGTCACCGGATCGGCTGCGCCCGACGGCAGGCAGCAGCGCATGTCGATCGGCCCCTCGCCGGCCAGGCGGGTCACGGTGTAGTCGACGCTCCAAGTAGTGCCGCCGTCGGTGGAGCGGCGGGCTGCGATCCGGTCAGCCGGGAAAAGGGCGGGCACTGTCGCCGGGTGCAGCACAGCGTCTGCATTGGCACCCTGCGCCTCGGCGCCCTCGCCGTGGTTGAACGGGCCGTAGTCGAGGTAGGTGTCGACGAGCGTGCCGTTCGGCTGGACCATCGGCTGCGAGTTCTGGGTGAACCGTCCGTCGGCGGTCAGGTTGACCGTCGAACTCCAGGTCTGGCCGTGATCGTCAGACCAGCGAAGCACCTGGAGTGACCCGGTCGTGTTGCCGTTGTGGTCAGACAGGAACGGTGTCCAGAACTGATAGAGACGACCGAGGTGCGGACTGTGCGGCTGGTTGTCGATCACGAGGAAGTTCTTGTCGTCGCTGTAGTTGCAGTTGTTGCTGCGATGCACCACGACCGGCGGCCCGAAAGTTCGGCCGCCATTCACCGATCGCGAGACTGTGACGCCGGATGAGCAGCCGTTGTCGAAGACGAGGACCGAGAGGTAAGCCGACCCGTCCGGACCGAAGGCGAGCACGGGATCGGATGCGCGATCCCACACACCGCCATCGGAGGTGGTGAGGCCCTGCACCGGCGCGTGGTGCCAGTTGCGTCCGCCGTCGTGCGTCCACGCGTAGCTGATGTCCACTGCCCCACCGTCGGGATACCGACCGTCGTGTGCCGCCTCGATGGCGACGTTCGGATCGATCGGCGACACGGCGACATCAGGTTCGACGAGGGTGTCGGGTTCGGAACCGGGCAGCGGGGGTATGTCCTGCCGGTCGATCTGCGACACATGGGCGAGCGACGGCGCCGCCGCGCCGGCCGCGCCCACGGCGCTTGGCGCGGCCGTCAACCCGATCACACCGGCGACGATGGCGAACAGTACGAGGGCTGTCCGGAGCTTCCGCATTCAGCCAGTGTCCTCGCCCTCGGCCGCGCGCCGGCCAGGCCCCTCGTCGCCGTCGGGGTTCTCGCCGAGCTCGACCGTGTCGCCGCGTTCGGAGTAGCCGTCGGCTTCGTGCGGGCCGGGAATGTCGCTCGTGCCGTCAACCGCGGTGCCGGAGTACAGGCCGTCGTCCGGGTCGAAGTCGAGTTGCGAACGGTCGAGATATTCCTGGCCGTCGTTCTCGCGATCGGCGTGCGGCTCGCTCGGTTGCTCGGACGGCTGCTCGGTCTCCACCTCACCCATGGGGCGTCTCCTCCGCCTCGCGGACCTCCGGCGTCGGGGGCCTCGGCAGAAGCCTGCCCACCGAGGTGGACGCCCAATCCGCCCCTAGCCCGCTATCAGCTCTTGATAGAGCAGGGTGCCGTCGTCCTTCATCAGGTTGAGGGCCACGCTGTTGTCCGCACCGATGTCGACGCGACCCCACGCATTGCTGACTGCGCGCCCCGGCAGGCCGTCGGACGTGTTGAGGAACCGCGTCTGGTAACCCCATTTGACTTGCCAGGACGCCAGGGCCTGGGGCGAATGCAGTGTCGTGTTGTTCATCGGCCCGCAGAGCATCTCGAAGACCGGACGCGTGGGGCTCAGACGCCACACCGCTCCGGCATGCATGTCTCCGGTCAGGAACACGACGGTGCCGGAGACCATCGGCGTCCGACTCCGATAGCCGGTGATCCAATCGATCAGCTCCTGCTGCTCGGGGCCGGTATAGAACTGCGTGAACGTCCGCGGCGACAGAATGATCTTGATCGGTGCGGAGCTGGCCGCGAGGCTCGCCTTGAGCCACGCGCGCTGCGACGCCCCCAACTGGCTTGCGTACTTCTGACCGGCGAAGGACTGCAGCTGCTGATTCGGCGCGTCACGCCACAGGCGGTTGTCGAGCAACCAGAACTGCGCGCACCCAGACATCCATGTGTCGTAGGTCGGTGCCATCGGCTCGATGGCGGCATAGAGCCGATTGTCGAAGGAAGTGCCCGCGGCTATATCGCTGAATGCCTGCCGCGCCTGGGGATAGACGTCGGTCTCATAGGAGTTGTCCGGTCCGCTGTCATGGTCGTCCATGACCATCCGTACGGGCACTCGGGAATAGAGATTCGCGAGATCGGACTGACGGAAATGCGCGCGGAGCCCCGCAGCGAACTTCGTATAGGTGTGTGCGTCGGTGTCCTGGAGGTACTCGTCCCAGGTGTCGACGTAGGAGGTGTCGCCGAGATGGGCCATGAAGGAGATCGGCGAGGTCGCCATGCTGGCAGCGGAACGGCATGCGGTCGCACGCTGAGAGGGATGCGCGATCTGCGTGCAGCTCCCGACGGCGAATGAGAACGCCGCAGCATCTCCAGCGATCGGGCGCCACGGAATCGTGCGAACGACGCCGTCGGTTCCGAATGCTGCAGACAGCGGCGCATCCGCGGGCGTGCCGGCGAGCGCGGCGAATGACTGCCACGCCCACGCTCTGCCAGCGGCACCGGATCCAGGCGGCATCCTCATCTTGGCGACGTTGACGAGATTGGACGCATCCGATCCGAGCTCGGTCGGCACCCATTCGCTCTCGACGGCGTCGGCAGGGTTGTCGAGCGGCCACAGCACGACCTTGGCCGCGGCCGGCTCGCTCAGAATGATCGACGCTTGCATCGACTCGTCGCGGACGACGGGGTCGGGCATCGCCTCGCCGAGCACGCCGCAATGCGCCGCGAGCACCATCGGTGCACCGCTCGTTGTCGTCATCGACGGCGCGGGCGCAGCCACGGTCACTGACTTCGCCTCAGCCTTCGGAAGGCGCACTCCGAGCAAACCCGCGCCGACCGAGGCGGAAGCGCCCATGAGGAATCGCCGACGGGACGGCTGGCCAAGCGACCTACCCACAGACACGCTCCCTATTCGTGCCCCCGCTCCCGCAAGTAAAGTGGACGTTAAGGGGATTGGGCAAGCTGCGCGGCGGCGATCCGCGCGAAGGCCGATATGTCGAGGGTCTCGCCGCGGGCCGTCGGATCGACGCCGGCCGCGCGCAGCACCTCTTCAGCCACGGCGGGCGAGCCCGCCCAGCCGGCCAGCGCCGAGCGCAGCATTTTGCGCCGCTGGGCGAAGGCCGCGTCGATGACGTCGAACACGGCGCGCCGGCCCACCGCCACGTCCGGAGGCGATCGGCGCACGAGCCGGACAAGCCCCGAATCGACATTCGGGACGGGCCAGAACACCGATCGCGCCACCGCCCCGGCCCGCGTGGCTCCGGCGTACCAGGCCACCTTGACGCTCGGCACGCCGTAGACCCGCGACCCCGGCGGTGCGGCAAGACGGTCGGCGACCTCTGCCTGGACGAGCACCAGCCCCGCGCGCAGTGACGGGAAGGCCTCGAGCAGGTGCAGTACGACCGGCACCGCGACGTTGTACGGCAGGTTCGCGACAAGTGCCGTGGGTGCGGCTCCGGGTAGCGCAACGATGCGCAAGGCGTCCGCCGTCTGCACGGTCAGGCTCGCGCCGGGAGCGCGCTCCCGCACCGTCGCCGGCAGCGCAGCCGCCAGTACCGGATCGATCTCGACCGCGGTCACCGGGTGGCCGGCGGCGACGAGGCCGAGCGTCAGCGATCCGAGACCTGGGCCCACCTCGAGGACGACGTCATCACTGGCGAGTTCGGCCACCCGCACGATGCGGCGGATCGTGTTGGCGTCGTGCAGGAAGTTCTGCCCGAGCGACTTGGTCGGCCGGATGTCGAGGCGTGCGGCCAGGGCTCGGATCTCGGCAGGTCCGAGGAGCGCGGTCATCGCGTGTCACTGCCGGTCGCTGGGGGTCAGTACCAGCCGCCGTTGGCCTGCCAGGACGACCACGCCGAGCACGGCGTGCTGTAACGCGACTGGATGTAGTCGAGACCCCAGGTGATCTGGGTCGTTGCGTTGGTCTGCCAGTCGGGCCCGGCAGAGGCCATCTTCGAGCCGGGCAGCGCCTGCGGAATGCCGTACGCGCCGCTGGGATTGGCGGCGTTGACGCGCCAGCCGCTCTCGTGGTCCCAGAGGGTCACCAGGCAGGAGAACTCGCTGTCGCCCCACCCTCGCTGCGCGGCGAGATCTCGGGCGATGGCCTGGGCCGATCCCGGCGTGACCGAGATGGCCGCCGGCGAAGCGGTAGGAGTGTTCGCGCTGCCGACGCCCAGCACCTGAGGGGTCGGCGCACGCACCACGACGGTCTTGATCGGGGTCTTTCCGACGACCTTGCCGTCGACGGTCACGACGGCGTAGGTCACCTGCGCCAGCCCATCCTTGCCCGGCGTGACGACCTTGGTCTGCCCGGAGGAAATCGAAGACTCGACGGTCTTCTTCGTCGCGAACGGCAGCACCTTGCTCGCGGTAATGGTCGTATGGGCTACCCGCCCCACAACGATGCGCTGGCCCGCGGCGAGCGTGGAGCCGACCGGGACCGAGACTGTGTCGGAGCTGTTGACCGCGATGTTCAGATCCGCGAGCAACTGGGCGACGGTGCCGTCGGTGGTCGTGACCTGGACGGTGATGCCGTCGTGAACGACCGTGACGAAGCGCGGCGTGCGCAGGGAGAGGTCAGTGGCGCCGAGGGGAAGGCGCTGGGACCGGGAGACAGTGGTGAAGTCCGCAGTGGAGTAGCCGAGGTCGGTGAGTGCCTGCGCGACGGTCGGCGCGGTGGTCCAGATGTCGCGATGCACGCCGTTCACGTCGAGGTGCAGGAGCCGGCCGCGCTCCAGGACGATCGAGCTGCCGTCGTGCACGGCCGCATCGAGGGACGGTGCGACGATGTCATGCGCGCCGACCCGATAGCCGGCGCCGGCGAGCACGTCGCCTACTCGAGCCGCCGTCGTGTGGACGTGCGTCGCCTGCCCGTCGACCCTGAGATCGACGGTCTTGTCGACGCGGTGCCAGGCGACGGTGCCGCCGATGACGCCAGCCAGTACGGCCGCGTAGAGGCCGTACTTCACACTGCGCAGCAAGAGAACGAACTCCTTCGCGGTCAGCCCCGCGGTTGCCTTACGGTCGGTCACGGAACTGTAACGGATGCCCGGGAGGGCAGCCACTCGGGGGGCAGCCGCTGCCCCGGGCAGCACGGAGCCCACGAAGCCCGGCCGTACCGCCGCGCGAATCCGCGCGGGGACGACCGGGCTCGTGGGTGCTACCGGCTAGAGATTGGCTCCACAGACCGGCCACGGGCTGGACCCGCGGGCGGCGTAGAGCCGGCTCGCAACCGCAATCTGCTGATCCCGGGAAGCGAGATCCGGCCGCGAGGCGTAAGCGCCGCCACCGTTCGCATCCCAGGTGCCGATGTCGAACTGCAGGCCACCGTAGTAGCCGTTACCGGTGTTGATGTGCCAGTTGCCGCCCGACTCGCAGGCCGCGACCGCATCCCAGTTCAAACCGTTGGACGAGTACGACGGCGCAGGACGCGACTTCGTACCCACCTTCTCGGTCTGCGTCGTCGGCTGGCTGACGGTGACGCTGTGGAGCACCGTGCGCCCGATCAGCTTGCCGTCGGCGTACGTGTCGCTGTAGGTCACGTTCGCCGATCCCTGCACACCCCGCGTGATCACAGAGACGTCGCCGGAGTACATCGACGAGTCACTGATCTTGTGCACGGGGAAGGAAACCGACTCGAGAACAGTCTCGACCTTCGTCACGATGCGCTGCACCGTAACGACGCCGCCGGTGCTCAGCGCGTGGGTGACCCCAGGGGTGACGCGATCCGTCGGACCGAGCTTGATGCTCAGGTCCTTCAGCAGCTGTCCGACGAGCGCGTCGGTCGTCGTGACGACCTGGCGCTTGCCGTCGTGAGTCACCGTGATCTGTTTCGGGCCGCGGATCTCGATGCTGGTCGGATCGAGCGGGAGGCGCTTGTCACGCGACACCGACACGAAGTCCGAGGCGGGGTAGCCCAGCTGGGCCATCGCATCGGCAACGGTCGGAGCCGTGGTCCAGACGTCCTTCTTCTGACCGTCGACCACCAGGTGGAGCAGGCGGCCGCGGTTGAAGACGATCTTCTCGCCCGACTGGATCTTCGAATCAAGGCCGGGAGCGATGATGTCGTGCGATCCGATGCTGTAACCAGCACCCTTGATCGCACCGGCAACAGTGCTCGCCGTTGTGTGAATCTGCTTGTTCTGCCCGTCCACCAAAAGGTCAACGGGAGTTCCATTTGCCGAGCTGGCGAAAGCGGCAGTACCGCCCACCATCCCTGCGAGCACGGCACCGTACAGGCCGTACTTGAGGCTGCGACGCACTTGGAAAGCTCCCCTCGTCAGTCGCACTCAATCGGATTTCTTCGGTCACGGAACCGTAACGAGAGGGTTCGGCCCAGACCAAACGCGCCGCGCCCGGCACGCCCCCCGGCGGGCAGGTGTCCGGTCCCGAGAGTGGCAGCGCTTACAGTGCGACCCCACACCGACTTGACAAGTCGTGGCGATCTAGTCGACCGCCTCTGTACCCACGATGGCGGGGGACCTAACACTCGCCGTCGACCGAATCGGGCCACCGAGATGATCATGAGGGTAGTTACCTGGGACACTCGATACCGGATATACACCGAGTTTGTGTGAACGTTCCCACTCCATCGGCAAACCCGGACAAACCGCCCGTCGAGCCGACGCCCTCGTGGTCGGCGGGAGTCAGTCGCGCGGCAGTCCGAACAGGCGCTGCCCCGTCTCGGCGATGGCCGCACACAGCGCATCGACCTCAACGGACATCGCCGCTGCCAGGCCACGCACCGTCAACGGCAGCAGCCGCGGGGCATTCGGTGTGCCGCGATGGGGATGCGGCGTGAGAAACGGCGCGTCGGTCTCGACGAGAACCTGGTCTACGCCCGCCTCGGCCGCAGCCGCCCGTAACACGGGCGCATTGCCGAAGGTGATCACGCCCGGGAACGACAGCACGTACCCCGCCGCGCGGCACTCCCGCACCATTTCGGCATCGCCGGAGAAGGCGTGGAAGACAACGCGCTCCGGCGCCCCCTCCTCCCGCAGGATCCGCAACACGTCCGAATGGGCGTCCCGATCGTGGATCATGAGCGGTTTACCCACCCGCTTCGCCAGGTCGATGTGGCGGCGGAAGTGCTCCTGCTGATCGGCCGGCTCGGTCCGGTCCCAGTAGTAGTCCAGGCCGGTCTCGCCGACGGCCACGACGGCAGGATCGGCGGCCAGGCGCTCGAGTTCGGCATACCCCGCGTCGGTGAGCTCGGCGATCTCGGTGGGATGCACCGCCACGGCGGCGTAGACGTCACGGTGCGCCGCCGCCGCCACGCACCACTGCGACGACGAAACGGTGTCGCCGACCGTGATCACCCGATGCACGCCGGCCGCACGGGCCTGGGCCATGACGTCGGCGACATAGGCATCGTCGGGTTCGAGCCCGGCCCGCTGCGCCATGGCGTCCAGATGTGCGTGCGCATCGAACACCGGCACATGCAACGGGTCGGTCATGCGGTCTCGAGCCGCGCCAGCTCCTCGTCCACCACGGAGGGGTCGAGTTTGGCGAAGACGGGGGTGGGTGGCGCGATGGGCCGGCCCACTTCGATCGGCACCGACTGCCAGCGCGCCCCTGTGTCGTAGTCACCTGTGAGCACCGAATAGGAGGACGACCCGGGAGCGGTCTGTTCCTCCACCTCGACCAGTTCCGGCATTGCCGCCCACGTGCCCGTGCCGCCGAGCGCGGCGTGCACCTTCGACGACGAACCGGGCAGGAAGGGGGTAAGCATCGTCTTGGCGTCGTCGACCACCTGGAGGGCCACGTGCAGCACGCTCGCCATCCGTTCGGTGTCGCTCTTCGCCAGCTTCCATGGCTCCATGTCGGACAGGTACTTGTTCGCGGCCCCGACCAGGGACATGACCTCGTTGATCGCAGCCTTCTGCCGTGAGCGCGCCAGCAACTCCCCGACGCTGCCGAACGCCGCTTTCGACGTGGCCAGCAGCGCGTTGTCCGCGTCGGTGAGTGCCCCCGGCGCCGGGATCGACCCGACGTTCTTCGCGGTCATGGAGATGGTGCGGTTGACCAGATTCCCCCACCCCGCGACGAGCTCGTCATTGTTGCGGCGCACGAACTCCGACCAGGTGAAGTCGGTGTCCTGGCTCTCGGGGCCCGCGACGGCGAGGAAGTAGCGCAGCGCATCGGCGTCGTAGCGGCTCAGCATGTCACCGACGTAGATCACGACGTTGCGGGAGGACGAGAACTTTCGCCCCTCCATCGTCAGGAACTCACTCGACACAACCTCGTACGGGCGATCGAGGGCGCCCAGGGTGCCCGGGGTTCCACCCTTCGCGCCGATTCCGGAATAGCCCATCAACATGGCCGGCCAGATCTCGGCATGGAAGACGATGTTGTCCTTGCCCATGAAGTAGTACGACCGGGCATCGGGGTTCTGCCACCAGGCCCGCCACGCGTCGGGATTCCCGGAGCGCGCAGCCCACTCCATCGACGCCGACAAATAGCCCACGACCGCGTCGAACCAGACGTAGATGCTCTTGTCCTTGCGATCGCGCCAGCCATCGAGGGGTACCGGAATGCCCCACTCGAGGTCACGGGTATAGGAGCGAGGCTTGAGGTCGTCGAGCAGGTTGATGCTGAACCGCAGGACGTTCTGCCGCCAATGCGTCTGCTTGCGCAGCCATTCCGAGAGCACGTCGCCGAAGGCGGGCAGGTCGAGCATCATCTGTTCGGTCTCGACGAACTTCGGCGTCTCGCCGTTGATCTTCGAAATCGGATTGATCAAGTCGATCGGGTCGAGCTGGTTGCCGCAGTTGTCGCACTGATCGCCCCGTGCGTTGGGGTAGGCGCAGATCGGGCAGGTGCCCTCGATGTAGCGGTCCGGGAGCGTGCGCCCCGTCGACGGGCTGATCGCCCCCAACTGCCTCTGCTCGAATACGTAGCCGTTCTTGAGCAGGCCGAGGAACAGCTCCTGGGCGACCGCATAGTGATTCTTCGTCGTCGTGCGGGTGAACAGGTCATAGGACAGACCGAGGTTCTGCAGGTCCTTGGCGATCACCAGGGCATTGCGGTCGGCCAACTCGCGAGGAGATACGCCTTCCTTGTCGGCCTGTACCTGGATCGGGGTGCCGTGCTCGTCGGTGCCGCTGACCATCAGCACGTTGTTCCCCGCCATCCTCTGGTAGCGGCTGAACACGTCCGACGGCACGCCGAAGCCGGCCACATGGCCGATGTGCCGCGGCCCGTTCGCATACGGCCAGGCGACTGCGGTCAGGATGTTCACGGACTCAGCCTAGTGACGCGGCGCTACCGAACTGACCGCGGCGAAGGCGGCCTAGCGAGACACCAGGATCGGGTCGTGCAGGTCGTAGTAGGCAACCCCGTCGCCCAGCAGGCGCATCCGCTCCTCGATCATCGCCTTCACGTCGTCCGGCGGTTCGGTGCCCTCCTTGTCTCGCGCTTCGGCTTCGGAGCGGAAGTACGCAGTCTGGACGTAACCGTCGTCGCCGAACATGCCGAACGTGCCGCCGATGATTTCCGGACGCGCCTCGCGGAGCCGCTCCGTGGCCTGATCACTCTCCGCGCGCAGCTTCGTCACGTCCGGGCTGTGGCCGACCATGACCTGCACGAACCCTGCGTCGTCGGAGCCACCGTCCATCCAGAGCGTCACGTCGTCGGCGTCGATGAAGTCCGCCTCGCCATCGAAGTTCGCCGACAGCCTCGCCCACCACTCGCCCTGCTCGGCGCGGTCACTGTTACGCATCGCGGCTTCCCGCGAGTCGAAACGCGCCAGCGCAACGAACTTGCCGTCGTCGAGAAAACCCGCCGTCGTGCCGAGGTAGCCCTCCGCCCCCGGCTTCACCGCGCTGATCCACTCGTCGAGAGATGCGCGGATGCCCTGCTCGTCCCTGACCTTCGCCTTGATCACCTGAATGAACATCCGCGCCTCCCGCGCCGCGGCGGCACACCAAAGGCGATTGCCGCTCGAGCGAATCGTTCACCCGACGCGGACGCGGGGCAATGCTCCCGTCATTCGATAGACGACTTGGCGGCCACGACTGCATCGAAAACCGCCCGTTTGGGCGCCCCGTGCTCCCTGGCCACCGCGGCAATTGCGTCCTTGCGGCTCTGGCCCGCCAGTTCGTGGGCCGCAACCGCCGCGGCCAGGTCGGCGTCACCCGGGGGCGGCGCAGCCACCGCGCCCGAGACAACGAGGGTGATCTCGCCCCGGACCTCGCTCGTCACGCTCCATGCAGCGAGCTCACCCAGCGTCCCCCGGCGCACCTCTTCATAGGTCTTCGTGAGCTCGCGACACAGCGCCGCCGAACGGTCGCCGCCGAACGCGGCAGCCAGGTCGGTGAGCGAAGCCGCCACCCGACGGGGTGACTCGAAGAAGACCATTGTCCGCCGCTCGGCACCGAGCTCGGCCAGAATCCTCTGGCGTTCGGCCACCTTCCGCGGGAGGAAGCCTTCGAAACAGAATCGGTCGATCGGCAGACCCGAGATGGCGAGAGCGGCGAGTACCGCAGACGGCCCGGGGAGGACCGTGACGGGCAGACCCTCGGCGCTTGCCGCAGCTACGAGGCGGTATCCGGGATCGGATACCGACGGCATGCCTGCGTCGCTGACGACCAGCACGTCGGTCCCCGATCGCAGTGCCTCGAGCAGCGACGGAACCCGCTGCGCCTCGTTGCCGTCGAAGAACGACACGACGCGCCCCACCGGTCGGACGTCGAGATCTGCACAAAGCCGACGCAGCCGACGGGTGTCTTCTGCGGCAATCACACCAGCCGTGGCAAGGGCCTCGCGCAGCCGAACCGTCGCGTCGCCCGGGTTGCCGAGCGGCGTACCGGCTAGCACCACCCGGCCTGGAGTCGGCGATTCGGCCACGCACAGACCCTATTGCGCGGTGCGTTCATCGGCAGGCTCTCTAGGATCGGCACCGTGACGGCAACGCTCGAGGCTCCGGCAGCGGAGACCCCCGACGGCGATGTCGTCACTCCCCCGCCGGCCCCGCGCCCGGTGCCCGCCGCGTTGCGACCGTGGCGCGACCCGAACCCACGGCTGGGCTGGGCCATCGCGGTGTTCGTCACCGCCGTCGCGGCATTCACGCGGTTCTGGGCAATCGGTTTCCCCACGGGCAAGACATTCGACGAGGTGTACTACGCCACGGAGGCGCAGGAGCTACTTCGCTTCGGGTACGAGGACAACCGCGCCTACATGTTCATCGTCCATCCGCCGCTCGGAAAGTGGCTCATCGCCCTGTCATCGTCGATCTGGGGAAACACGGAGATCGGTTGGCGGGTCGCCCCAGCCGTGTTCGGGACGCTGGCGGTGCTCGTGCTGACCCGGACGGTGCGGCGCATGATGCGCTCCAACGTCTTCGGCGGCGTGGCGGGCCTGCTGTTTGCACTCGACGGGCTGTCCGTCGTCCTCTCGCGCACGGCCCTTCTCGACATCTTCCTGCAGTTCTTCGTCGTCGCAGGGTTCGCTGCGCTGGTGGTCGATCGCGACCGGATGCGTGGCCGCCTTGCAGCGTTGATCGCCGACGGCGCCGACCTGGCGTCCGGCGTACCGACGTTGGGGCCGCGGCCGTGGCGCCTGGTGGCCGGCGTGATGTTCGGCTCTGCGTGCGCGGTGAAATGGACGGCGCTGTCCTTCTTCGTGCTCTTCGCACTGCTCAGCGTGCTGTGGGACCGCGCGGCCCTGCGCTCGGCGGGCGTTACTCGACCGACGCGCGCGATGCTGCGGCGCTCGGCGGCACCTGCCACCGGGTCGCTGGTCGCCGCGCCGCTCGCGGCGTACCTGCTCACCTATCTGGGCTGGTTCCTCGGGGAGAACAGCTGGAACCGGCACTGGACGGACAGCCACCCCGCATCGACACGGCTGGACCTCCTCGGGCTGCGCGTCGGGTTCAACTGGGGTTGGGTGCCGAGCCCCATCCGCTCGCTGGGCTCGTACACCCTGGACGCCTACCGCTTCCACGAAGGCCTCGACAGCGGGCACCCGTACCGGTCCAGTCCGTGGAGCTGGCTCGTTCTGGGGCGACCCGTCGACTTCTACTACGACGGAACCAGCGCCGCGTGCGGAAGTTCGACCTGCTCGCGGGAGATCCTGCTCATCGGCACACCCCTGCTGTGGTGGGCGTTCGTCCCCATGCTGCTCTGGCTTGCGTGGCACTGGATCACGACGCGCGACTGGCGCGCAGCAGCGGTGTGGGTCGCTTTCATCGCCGGCTGGGTGGTCTGGTTCCAGGACCTCAAGCGCACGATGTTTCTCTTCTACATGGCGCCCCTCGTGCCCTTCCTCATCATCGGCGTCACCCTCGGGCTGGGGGTGATGCTCGGTGCGCCCGCTCGCTTGACGGGCGACCAAGGGAGGGACGCTCGAGCCGGAAGGCGTCGGCAATGGGGGCTCGCCGGCGTCGTGATCTTCCTCAGCCTCGTCATCGCCGACTTCGCCTGGATGTGGCCGCTGTTCACCGGCGGCCTGCGCACCTACGACCAGTGGCATGCGCATATGTGGCTGCCGTCCTGGGTATGACGGTCGGGTACCACCGGATCATCGATGGGGGACCCAGATGAGCATGACCGCGAAGATGCGCCGCGCGCCCACCCGGCTGGTCACGGGCGCCTTCATCCTGAATTCAGGCGTCGGCAAGGTTCGTGGCAACGACGAGACCGCCAAGGCGATCCACGGTATGGCCAGCAACGCCTTCCCGGCGTTGGAGAAGGTCGAGCCGAAATTGTTCCTCCGCGCGCTGGGTGCGGGTGAAATCGCGCTGGGAGCGAGCCTGCTGCTCCCAGTGGTGCCGGCAGCCGTAGCCGGTGCAGGTCTGCTCGCGTTCTCCGGCAGCCTGCTCGGCTTGTACTGGCGCACTCCACACCTGCACCAGTCCGGCGATCCTCGACCTTCGCAGGATGGCGTCGCGATCGCGAAGGACGTGTGGTTGGCAGGCATCGGCACGTCGCTGATCGTCGACGCACTCACCGCGCCCGTCCACGACAAGCGAGTCGAGGTCACCCACCACATCAAGGAAGCGGCAGCGGTGAACACGGTCAAGGCAGGCGTGCTGGCGGACGCGGCCAAGGGTGCATCGCGCCGCGCCTACCGGGACAGTCGGCGCGCGGTGCGCGACGCGAACCGCAACGCACGCCGCACGGCACGACACACCGCGCAGCGAATCTCCAGCCGCTGAGCCGACGCCGCATTCGTCGCGCCGCCTCCTTGGCCGCATGGGTGGACGCCTGACGGCGATTGGGAACGGGAGCGCAACCAACTACGGTCGTGACGAACCGGTCCGACCCGGAGGTGCGCATGTTCTACCCGCTGACGGTCCGCGACTTCATCGATCGCGCCGAGCAGGTGTATCCCGATCGCATTGCGGTCGTCGATGAGTCAGACCAGCCGGCCACGTCGCTCGGCGAGCTCACGTACCGGGATTTCGCCACGGCTGCGCGCGCGCAGGCGGCACGCCTCGATCAGCTCGGCGTGCCGGTCGGTGGTCGCGTGGCCGTCATCTCGCAGAACTCGGCACGCCTGCTCGGCTCGTTCTTCGGAGTCTCCGGGTGGGGTCGCATCCTGGTCCCGATCAACTTTCGCCTGGCCCCTGCCGAGATCGAGTACATCGTCGGGCACTCCGGAGCCGAGGTCGTCTACGCAGATCCGGCACAGAAGGACGTCCTCGACCGGCTGGACGTCCCGCACAAATTCCTGCTCGGCGACGACGATTCCCTCTACCTGCGTGACACGGAACCCCGGCCGTGGTCGGATCCGGACGAGGCGGCCACCGCGACGATCAACTACACGTCGGGAACCACCGCTCGCCCCAAGGGCGTCCAGCTGACGCACCGCAACCTGTGGCTCAACGCCACGGTGTTCGGCCTGCACCAGGCGATCACCGATCGCGACGTACTGCTGCACACGCTGCCGATGTTCCACGCGAACGGGTGGGGCATGCCCTACGCGATCACCGGGATCGGTGGCAAGCACGTCGTGCTTCGCCAGGTCGAGGGCACCGAGATCCTGCGCCGGGTACGCGATCACGGCGTCACGCTCATGTGCGCCGCACCGGCGGTCGTCAACGCGGCCCTCGACGCCGTCGCGGCATGGGAGGACGGGCCCGTGCCGGGGCGCGACACTGTGCGCATCGTGGTTGCGGGCGCACCTCCGCCCACCCGCACGATCGAGCGGGTGATTTCCGACCTCGGCTGGGAGTTCTGCCAGATCTACGGTCTTACCGAGACCTCTCCGGTCGTTACCGTGAACCGGCTGCGCAGCGAGTGGGACGACCTGCCGGTGAATGAACAAGCCCGGCGACTCGGCCGCGCGGGCGCACCGGCGCTCGGCGTCCGCGTCGAGATCGACGTCGATGGTGAGGTCATCACTCAGTCGAACCACAACCTCGGGGGTTACTGGGAGCAGCCCGAAGCGACCGCCGAGGCGCAGGCGGGCAACTGGTTCCACACCGGCGACGGCGGACGGCTCGACGACGACGGCTACCTGGTGATCTCCGACAGGAAGAAGGACGTGATCATCTCCGGTGGGGAGAACGTGTCGTCGATCGAGGTCGAAGATGCGTTGACCTCGCATGCCGCCGTCCGCGAGGTTGCTGTGATCGGCATCCCGGACGACAAGTGGGGAGAGCTCGTCACCGGCCTCGTCGTCACTGACGGCTCGGACGTGACGGCGGAGCAGCTGATAGCCCACTGCCGCAGCTCGTTGGCCGGATACAAGTGCCCGAAGCGGATCGAGTTCGTCGACGCGCTCCCCCGGACAGCTACCGGCAAGTTGCAGAAGTTCAAACTCCGCGAACCGTTCTGGAAAGGCCGCGAGCGTCAGATCAACTGAGCTTGTCAACGGGTACGAGGCGGAAGATCCGCATCGGGCGCCCCGAGCGCTCTTCGTATGCGCGGTAGTTCGGCCACTGCGCGTCGAGGACGGGCCAGGCGGCCGAACGTTGCGAGCCCTCGAGTAGGTCGGCCTGCACCGGGATGGGCCGCCGGCGAAAGATCACCTCGGCCTCAGGATGAGCCAGCAGGTTCCACGTCCATGACGGATGCGGCGACCGGCCCCAGTTGCTGCCCGCGACGTAGAAGGAGCCGTCCGGCAGCGGCCAGCACATGAGCGGCGTCTCGCGCCGGGCACCCGATCTGGCGCCACGGCTCACGAGGAGCAGCGTGGGGACGAGCAGGGCGCTGATCTGCACCCGGCCGCCGGTCCGCCGGTAGAGCCACAACTGGACCGGTCCCATTCGGGGGGCGATGTGAGCCTGCGCGAACGAGGATCTCGCTGCGCGGGACAGGACCAGTGCGAGCGGCCGCAGAACGATCCGGGCAAGCAGGCTCCCCGTGGCCGTCCAGCCTGACGGCCGCGTCATCTCACCGGATTCGCGATGAGTCCGCTCGCTGTTGTCTCGAGGAGGGCCAACGGAAACTTGGGATAGCCCGCCGGCAGTTCGACGGAATTGGCGCCGATCTTGACCGCCTCTGGCAGCACCGCAGACGGATCGCCGAGCCTGCTCCGTGCCGCCGTCTGCAGGATGATCGGCGGCCCGAGCTTCGTCATTTCAGCGTAGAGCTGGACGAACTGCGCCGTGCCGAGCTTCTCCGCTGACAGTGCGTTGTTCTCGAGACCGCACCGGCTTCCGAGGACCTGCCGGCACTGCGTCATCACCGAGGTCGTGTACGCGAGATCACGGGTCGCACCCGGGTCGGTGATCGTCGGCAACGGGCTGAAATCGACGTCGGATGTGGTGTGCTGCCACACCGAGTGCTCGGCGATGGAGTCGGAGATGCACTTCTTGTCGAGGTCAGTGGAGTAGCCCGCCGCGGTGAGCCCGTCGACGTTGCGCTTGTCACCGAACTGGCGCACGAAAGGCTCGTCGAAGATCGTCGAGCAGCGCGCGACGGTGACTTCGCGGATCGCGGCGACTCGGTCGTACTTCGCCGCGAGCTTGGTCTCCAGATCGGCGTAGGCCCTGCCGAACTCAGGCGTCCAGAAGCGTCCGATCGTGCCGCCCGCGACCGAACCGTTGCTTTGGTTGTTGACGTACGGAATCGGCGCGCCACCCAACGACTTCGCCCATGCCGGAGCGTCCACGCCGGCGAACACGCGCAGCTTCAACGCCATGTCCACGGCCGCGTAGTCGGGGCGACTCACGCGGGCAATCGCCTGGTCGATCGCATTGTTCGCGACGATCGGACCGAATGCAGTGGGTTGCAGATCAGACCAATTCACCTTGATGACGTAGGCGTGGACGACCCGCAGCATGGACTTCGGCGGCGGGCCCTGACGATCGATGAGGCCGCGGATGACGGGTTTCACGCCACTGGCAGGCGGCACCTGCGTACCCGGAGTTGACGACGGCTTCGATGCGCCACCGCCGGAAAACACACCGCCCAACGCCAAAGCACCGATCACAACGGCAGCGAGCGCCACGACTGCGACGACGAGCACCCTGAATTTGCGGCTCAAAACGGAATGCCGATCATCGTTGCGTCAGGCTGGTAGCCGCCCGTCATCGGTAGCATGGCGCGCACTATGCAGTCTCCCTCATGGGACCCGGTAGCGAGCCGGATCCGCGTTCTGTACGTCGCGGGTACTGGACGCAGCGGCAGCACACTGGTGTCGAACTTGCTGGGATCCGCCCCTGGCATGGTCTCACTCGGTGAATTGCGCTACCTGTGGGAGCGGGGGCTCAGCGAACAATCACTGTGCGGCTGCGGACGTCCGGTCCCGCAGTGTCCATTCTGGCGTGGCGTACTTCCCCTGGCGTACCCGGACGCACCCGCCGACGTCGCCGCCGTCATACGCGCGGATCGGCAACTGCTCCGACTGCGTTCATTTCGGGCGTTGCGCCGGCTGGTTCGCGCGGGTCCGGAATCCGATCCGACGGCGCGGGCGTACGCGCAGGACATGGCCCGTATCTACGGCGCGATCCACGACCACACGGGCGGCGCGGTGATCGTCGACTCGTCGAACCTGCCCGGCTACGGGATGCTGCTCGGCGCCGTCGGTGGCATCGACCTGTGCGTGCTGCATCTGGTCCGGGATCCCCGCGGTGTCGCTCATTCCTGGAACCGCACCCGCGTCCGCGATGATCGCGGAAGCGGTGCCGCTCATATGGGACGTGAAGGTCTCGTGAAGAGCTCACTGCTGTGGAACCTGTGGAATCGCACGACGGAGGCCTGCTGGGGCGCGGATCCGTCGCGCTACGTCCGAGTCCGTTACGAGGACGTCGTTGCCGATCCGCGCCGCGCGCTCGAGCCCGTGATGAGAATGCTCGGCATGCCCGGCGACGCCGTCCCCGCGGCACGCGACGGCGTCGTGCAGATGGACGTGTGCCATACGGTCGCGGGCAATCCGATCCGCACGATCGCGGGACGAGTCCGGCTCACCGCCGACAATGAGTGGATCACCTCGATGCCTCGCGCCCGGCGTGCCGCCGTCGCCGTGCTGACCGGGCCACGACTCGCCCGCTACGGCTACCCGTGGCGGGCAACTGGGCGCAGGGACACAGCGAGCGCCAAGCACGGTGCGCATCCCGAAGCCCGCGTATTCATCGAGGACATGCACGGTGCGGCACGGTTTCGCGCGCGCGTCGCGCGCAACGTCCGCTGGATCCGCAACGAAGGAATCAGCCGTGTCCTGGAAGAGAAGGAGGTGGCACCGGCCCGCAACACCGCCGCCGCTGTCGGGAAGTGGCGGTATCGGCGAGGGGCTCGGGTCGACCCCGGTACGGCAGTACCGGTCTTCGTCTTCGGGCTCCAGCGGTCTGGAACGAACATGCTCATGCGGGGCATCGGCGCGGCTCCGGAGACCGAGGTGCACAACGAGAACGATCCGCGGGCGTTCGACCGCTTCAAGCTCCGCCCGCTTCCCGTCGTGCAGTCCATCGTCCAGGCCAGCCGACATTCGCACGTCATCTTCAAGCCACTCTGCGACTCCCACCGCGCCGACGAGTTGCTCGACGGCCTGCACTCCACCAGCGCACCGCGCGCCGTCTGGGCCTACCGTGACGTCGAGGGTCGGGTGCGGTCCGCGCTCGCCAAGTTCGGCGACGGCAACCTGCAGGTGCTCCGCGAATTCGCCGATGGCACGAACGTCGGCCGCTGGCACGTACAGCGGATGTCTGCGGAGACCGCTGCCTTCGTTCGGTCATTCGACTTCGACACGCTGACAGCAGCATCCGGTGCTGCGCTGATGTGGCTCGTCCGCAACCAGCTGTACTTCGACCTCGGGCTCGATCGACGACCCGAGGTGCTCCTGGTGTCCTACAACGCCTTCGTGGCGGAGCCGGCCGAGACGATGCGCGAACTGTGCGAATTCCTCGGCTTCCCCTACCGCGCGGCGTTGGTCAAGCACGTCACCCCACGCAGGTCCACGTATCGCGACGCGCTCGATGTCGATCCCCGGATCGCCCAGCACTGCGCTGCACTGGCACGTCGACTGGACTCAGCGAGCCGGCGCGCTGGCGCCGCCACCCGACCGTGACGGGGCAGGAGCAGCGCCCCACGAAGGGTTTCGTGCGCCAGTCGGCGACATCGTCTGCCGCCGCACTGGTGGCGCTGCTCTCGGGACTGCTCCTGGACGTCGCCCTTGCCGTCCGCTTCGGAGCCGGAAGGAAATCGGACGCCTTTTTCGCCACCGCCCGCATTCCGATCGGCCTCACGGCGCTCGTCACTTCGGTGGCGTCCGTGGCATGGGTGCCGCTCTTCACGAGGGAACGACGGGAGCGCGGCCACGGCAGCATGACCCAGTTCGCTTCGCGCATGCTGTCGGCGGTGACGATAGCGGGAGTCGTGCTGTGTGGCCTGGCGACCCTCCTTGCACGCCCGCTCATCAACGTGACGGCGCCGGGCCTCAGCGCTTCCCAGCTGCACCTCGCTGCATCCATGGTTGCGCCGATGTTCCTTGTCGTGCCGCTCGTCGCGGCAGCCGAGGCGGTGCGGGCCGCGATGAACGCGTCGTACTCCTTCGTCCTGCCGGCGGCCATGAACCTGTTCATGAACGGCCTCGCCGCCTCGCTGGTTTTCCTGAACCACGGCCATGACATCCACGCCGTCGCGTGGGCGTACGTCGCAGGGGCGGCGTTCCAGCTCGTCGTGATCACTGCGATCGCCTGGGCCCAGGGAGTGCACATCGGGCTTTCGTGGCGCATCAACGACCCGCGCGTGCGTGCGGCAACCACCTTGAGCTCTCGTCCCACAGTCTCGAGCCTGCTCAACTTGGGCAATCGTCTCGTCGAGCAGGGACTGGCGTCATTTCTGCCGGCCGGATCGATCACGATCCTGTCCTACAGCCAGCGACTGATATCGGCTGTCGGCGGCGGCATCTTCTTCAGACCCATCACTGTCGCGCTGCTGCCGCGCCTGGCCGACGCCGAGCACGCCGGCGACCGGCGCGCCGTCGGTTCACTCGTACGCCGTGGGTTGCGTGTAGCCATCGCCGTGTCGCTACCGCTCACGGTCTTCACCATTGCCCTGGCCGGTCCCACGATCCGGTTGGTGTTTCATCGCGGCAATTTCGGTCCGCATGCCACGCACTTGTTGGCGCTCACCCTCGCCGTGTACGGGGCGAGCCTCATCGGCTCGGGCGTACAACGCGTCATGCTGGCACCGTTCTATGCCCGGCTCGATACGCGGACCCCGCTACGCAACACCGTGTACGGCGTGATCGTCGACCTCGTATTGCTGGTGCCCTGCGTGTTGATCTTCGGATTGCACAGCAGTAACGGTCTGATCGGCGTGGCGATCGCCTACTCGATCACGCAGTACTTCATCGTCGCCCACGCCTGGCTGCGGTTGCGCGAAACCGTCCCGTTGAAGTTGCGCGCCCTTCGCGGCTACCTGGTGCGGTCGCTGATCGCATCGGGGGCGAGCATCGCTGTGATGACGCTGCTTGTCGCAGCGCTGCACCTGACGACCGTGCACGGGCGCGTCCAGCTCCTCGTGCTCACGTCCGTCACCGCACTGGCCGGCATGGTCACCCTCCTGGTCAGCGCAGGGTTGATGATCGGCCCGTCGAACCGCCTGCTGATGGTGCGCTCGTTCACGTGGGATGATCAGCGTCGGCGGCACATCGGTCGCCACCGCATGCTTTCCCTGACTGCGCAAACCACAACCCCGCAGAAATCGGTACCCCGGTCGAAGTGACTATCTCGAGCAGTTCCTTGTAGATTGGGCATTTCCAACGGGGGGGCGGGACTGTCCGGCATACCGCCGGAGAAGTCTGGACCGGGAGGCGCAAGGTGACGAACGTCGCGCCTGAGCTGGCTCGCCGCTGGCGAGACCGTCCTTCGACCGACCTGCCGCGCATCCTGATCATGGTCCCTGTGGCCATTCTCGTCGTGGCGTTGGCGACGACATTCGTCGGCACCCAAGACGTCACGACGACCAAGGAGCTCGTCCTGCCGTTGGCTGGGCTGGCCGCCATCACGCTGGCGGCTGTCGGCTGCTACCGATTCGAATGGTTCGTCCTCGCCGTTCTGGCGGTGCGCACGCTCGTCGACGTCAGCAAGATCAAACCTGCGACGAACGCGGTCGCGGTCACCGGGACGGCTCCCAGCGCCGGATCATCGGGTACTGCGGCATCTGCCCTCGCCATCCTGTTCATCGCGATGGCCGTCCTGTGGCTGCTCGCCCAGCACAAGGCGGGAAAGGCTCAGTCCGTCTCGTTCATCGACGCTGCCTTCGTGTTCTTCGTCGGGACGTGCGCGCTGAGCGTCGTCGGCTCGGTGAACCGCACCGCGTCGCTGACCGAGGTGGCGCGGGTGGTCGCCGCCGTCATGATGTTCATCGTCGTCGAACGGTTGCTGACGAGCGTTGAGCGGATCCGCCGCGTGCTCGTGGCGTGCTTCGTGGCCGCCGTTCCTCCGATCCTCCTCGGCGGTCTGCAGGCGGTCACCGGGCGCGGGCGCTTCGTCACCGCGGGAGTCAGCCGGGTGCTCGGCACGTTCCTGCACCCGAATACCTTCGGTTTCTTCCTCTCGATGTTCATCCTGATGGCCATCGCGCTGTACCCGCATTGCGAGCAACGAGTGCAGCTCGGTCTTATCGGCATGATCGTCGTGTGTGGCGCGATGTTGCTCCTGACCTACTCTCGCGGCGCCTGGGTGGCCTGCGTCCTCGGGCTGCTCCTGATCGGCCTCCTGCAGAGCCGTCGCATCTTCGTGATGCTGATAGCGGGCGGGATCGTCACTGTCGCCGCCGTTCCGTCGGTCCTCTCGCGCATCTCGAATCTCGGCTCTGGAACCACGGTGACCGGCTCAAGCGGTAACTCGCTGTCCTGGCGATTCGGGTACTGGTCGGAGGTTTTGGGCCTGAACCACAACAACCCGATCACCGGCATCGGCCTCAAGGGCACCAAGTACCTCACCGACCAGAGCAAGGCTCCGCACAACGACTACCTGCGCGCCTACGCCGAGACCGGCGTTCTCGGGCTACTCGGGTTCCTGCTGGTTCTTCTTGCGTTCATCGCAGTCGCGCGTCGCGCATTACGCCAGGCCCGGCCAGGGATCGAGCGGGGCATCGCCGTCGGCTTCGCGGCGGTCCTGGTCGCATACCTGATCGACTCGTTCGGCGACAACCTGATGTCCGAAGTTGTCGTGCTCTGGTACTTCTACACTTTCGCGGCGTGCGCGCTGGCGGTTGCCCGGCTGGGGACGCCTCCGCCGCCCAAGCTGCCGCCAGCACCGAAGGTCGCCGAGGAGCGCGAGGCGAAGCGGGTCCGCGCAGCCCACACCCGCCGCCGCAGGGTGGCGATCGCATGACGACGGCGACGCGGCGTGGGCTTCGCATCGCAATGATCGGCCAGCGCGGGCTGCCCGCGACGTACGGCGGCGTGGAACGCCATGTCGAAGAAATCGGGGCGCGACTGGTCGAACTAGGCCACGAAGTCATCGTGTACTGCCGACCGAACTACTCGCCGGAACCTCGCGAGACCTACCGCGGCATGACACTCGAGCGACTGAACACCCCGGAGAGCAAGCACCTCGAGGCGATCATTCACAGCGCGGGCGCGACGATCGCAGCGATGCGCATGGGCGTCGACATCGTGCATTACCACGCACTCGGGCCGGGGCTGGTCTCACCGCTGCCACGGCTTTTCTCCGAGGCCGAGGTTGTCCAGACCATTCACGGTCTCGACCACCAGCGCGCCAAGTGGGGGCGGGTTGCCTCGGGAGTCCTCGGCCTCGGCTGCTGGATGAGCGCCCGCGTGCCGAATCGGACCGTCGTCGTCTCACAGGCGCTGCAGGACTATTACGCGTCCAAGTACGGCAAGCGAACCGTCTACCTGTGCAACGGTGTCGACCGCGCAGTTCGCAGGCCGAACGCGCAGGAGACCCTCGACGCGCTCGGGCTGGGTACGAGCCCCTTCATCCTCTACGTGGGCAGGCTCGTTCCGGAGAAGGTTCCGGACATGCTGATCCGCGCCTTCCGCCGTATCGATCGTGACGATCTTCGGCTCGTGATCGCCGGTTCCACCTCGTTCACCGCCGGGTATGTCCAGACGCTGCAGGCGATAGCCGCGGAGGATCCCCGCGTGATCATGCCGGGGAACGTGCTTCGCGAGCCGTTGGCCGACCTCTACGCGCATGCCACCGCATTTGTCCTCCCGTCTGATGTCGAGGGCATGCCGCTCACCCTGCTCGAGGCGGCGTCCTACGGCACGCCCATCCTGGCCAGCGACATCGCACCGCACCGGGAACTGCTCGGCGACGATCAGCCGGGACGCCGGATGTTCCGTCACGGGCAGGAGGACGAACTGCTTGCGAAGCTGCAGCTGATCCTCGGAGACGTCAGCCTCGAGCGGGCCGGCGCGGCGTCTATCCAGCGCCGCGTCCAGGACGACTACAGCTGGGATCGAACGGCGCAGGCACTGTCTGATTTGTACCTCTCCATCGCCCGCAAGAGCGCTCGCCGGGCCTCGGAGCAGGCAGATGTCATCGACGAGTCTTCTTCGGTCGGTTTTTCTCCAACCCAGGGGCTGGACAGAGCGGTATAGTTTCCGCAGCGCGGGGGCCTAGGGGTAACGAAGGAACCCGCCATGACGGCAACTTCGCGCGCCAAGTTCGCGCTCGCCATGACCGCCTCGTTCGCACTCTGTGCCTCGCTGGCTGCTCAGCCCGGTCCCGCCTCCGCCGCAACGAGCACGCAAGGCGCGGCAGCGACGGTAACCGTGAAGCCCATCATCCAAGGCTTCCTCGACCGCCAACAACCACCACCCAAGTCCATGCAGTCTGTCGTGCACGCGTATGTCGTCAAGGTCAATTGGGCTGACCTGCAGCCCACGCAAGGCGGTCCGATCACGGCGAACAACGCCATCGACCAGGCGATCGCGCGCGTGAACCAGGCGGACTTCGCCGGCCTCGGCATGGCGTTGAAGCTGCGCGTGTTCGCCGGTGTCGGCGCCCCGGACTGGGCGAAGTCCCTCGGCGGCGCGCCGCTGCCGTACTACGGCGATCCGACCAACGGTGGAGGCAGCGGCACGATCGGCCGATTCTGGACTGCCGACTTCGGAGCGGCTTACGCCGATCTCGAGAACAAGTTGGCCGCAAAGTACGACTCGGTTCCCTCGATTCGTGAAATCACCGTCTCCCGTTGCACGACGATGTACGACGAGCCCTTCGTGCGCGATCTCGGCGACAGCCGCAACATCACGACGCTGCTCGCAGCCGGCTACACCATTGCGGCCGACAAGCAGTGCATCGTCGACTCGATCGCCGCACATGACGTCTGGAAGCAGACCACGTCCGATGTCGACTTCAGTCCATTCCCACTCATCACCCCGCTGGGCCAACGCGATCTCGCGTTCACCGAGTCGGTGATGGATCAGTGCCGCACGATGCTGGGCAGGCGGTGCGGATTGCAGAACAACTCGCTGTCGACGGACAAACTGTCCAGCTCTGTGTTCAACGCGATGTACGCGCACATGACGGCGCTCGGTCCGCCCATCGTGCTGCAGACGGCACGCCTGGCGACCATTGGGACGATCACCCAGGTGCTGGGTGCAGCGACTTCCATCGGGGCGAACTCGGTGGAGTTGCCGAACGGTTATGCGAAGTGGTCGCTGTCGGTGCTCCAGCCCGCGCTGGCCGCGCTGCTCCAGAACCCGATCAGCTGACTCTGGGCGCCTGCCACGCGTACTGAGCAGCCACTCCGGCAGCGACGTCGACCTGGGGGTACCAGCCCAGCAGCTGGTGCGCCCGGTCGACGGCGCCGCCGGTCTGGCGCGTGTCTCCGGCTTGCTCGGGTAACCGCTCGATCCGCAACGGCGCACCGACGGCGGCCTCGAGGATGCCCAGCAGCTGGTTCACGGTCACCGGTTCGCCACCTGCGATGTTCACGACGGTTCCGGGCGCGGTATCGGCGGCGCCGGCGGCGATGTTGGCGGCGACCACATCGGAGACGAACGTGAAGTCCCGGATCTGTTCGCCGTCGCCGAAGATCGGCAGGGCAGCCCCGCGACGAGCCGCGTCGATGAACTTGTTCAGTCCCATGTCGGGGCGCTGACGTGGTCCGTAGACCGTGAAGTAGCGCAGCGCGATGGTCGGCAGGCCCCAGTTCGCCGCATACAGCCCGCACAGGTGCTCAGCCGCCAGCTTGGTCACCCCGTACGGGCTGTGCGGTCGGGGCAACGCTGCTTCGGTGGTCGGATAGCGCTCGGCGTTGCCGTAGACCGACGACGACGACGCGAACACGATGCGATCGGGGCGCGTCGCCTTCGCAGCCTCGAGCAGTCGCTGGGTGGCGATGATGTTGCGGCCGACGTAATCCGGAAATTGTTCGGACCACGACAGGCGCACGCCGGGCTGCCCCGCCTGGTGGTAGACGACAGAGACGTCTTCAAGCAGCTCGACGAGGTCGGCACTGCACAGGTCTGCCTCGACGAAGGTGAACCCCGGCTGCTCTTCCAGCAACTTCAGCGACTCGCGCTTGATGGCGACGTCGTAGTAGTCCGTCACCGAATCGATGCCGACCACCTGGTGCCCGCCGCGTAGTACGGCTTCGGCCAGGTGGCTGCCGATGAACCCGGCGCAGCCCGTGACGACGGTGCGCATCAACGCCCGCCTGGGGAAGAGCCGGCGCGTGTCGGAGCAGTGGCCCGCGCGCGTCGCTGCACCGCCAGGTCGAACACCCGCAGATGGTCGGCCGCGACTTGATCGAAGGAGCGGCTCGCGGGTGCGGCACCACGCGGCGGATCGGCGAGCGCAGAGACAATCGCCGCAGCGAGTGCGGCGGGATCCTCTGGGGGCACCAACGTCGCCGCTGCGCCTGTCGCCTCGCGCATGCCTGCGACGTCCGCGGCCACGACCGGAACACCACACGCGAGAGCCTCGATGACCGCGTTCGGCAATCCCTCATAACGCGACGGCATGACGAACAGGTCCAGGTCACGCAGGTAGTCGGCGACCGCTTGCGATCCCGTGATCGACCCGGCAATGGTCACGGGCAGGCCGGCAGCGCGATCGACCAGCTCGTGGCGCAGCTCGCCGTCACCGGCGATCGTGACCTCGACCTCGACGTCCTGGAGGACCTGGGGCAATGCGTCGAGCAAGAGGTCGAACCCCTTCTGGCGGACCAGCCGACCGAGGGCGCCGACGCGCATCGGCCCCGGACGACGTTCCGCGGGTCGCGCGGGATGGAAGACGGAGGTGTCCACCCCGTTGCGGATGAGGTGAACCCGGTCTGCGGGCGCATGGTGCGCACGGCTCACAAAGGCACATACGTCCCGGGAGTTCCCGATCCACTGGTCCGTAGCCCGGGCCAGACCCTGGTCGAGCAGCCGGCGACGCCTACCGCGGAACTCCTCGACCCTACGTTCGGACATCACCACCGCGGGACGCGCTGGGCCGAGAACGGATGCGCGGCCGAATGCGCTAGCCCCCCAGAGCGAGGTGTGAACGACGTCGAACTCCCCTGACCGCGCGAGCCGCCGTAGCTTGCGCATCCGGTCGAGGTGCGAGCGGCTTGTGCCGTCCAGCTCCACGAGCTCGATGCCGTCGTCGGCGACCTGTTGTGCCAGAGGGAAACCGGGGTAGAGCACACACAATGTCGGCGTCCAGTGCGAGCGAGCCGCGCGCAGGGTGCCGACCAACTGGAGTTCCGTGCCAGAGGGCTCCATGCGACTCATGACATGAAGAACCGAGAGCAAGTCAAGCTGCCTCGGCCGCAGCGGCGCGCTGCCTTCGCGACGCGATGATGTATTCGATCAACAGGATCAGCGCAAGTCCGAGCACGACGCCGATACCGCCCGCGATCGCGACCCCCTTGAGCAACGTCGAGCGACCGGTCTGCACCGTCACCACCGGCTGGTCGACCAACGGCGGCGCGCTGGCAATCGCGAGGTCCTGCGCGGCGGTCGATTGTCGTGCCCGCGCCGAGGACACCTGCGCCTGCGCGTCGTTCAACGCGTGGTTGAGCTTGTTGTATGCGCTGACCTTGGGGGCGAGCAATTGCAGCTGCGCCTCGGCGTTCTGGATCGCCACGTCGAAGTTGCCTGTCGCATGGCCCGAGGCGATGGCCTGCTGCTTACTGACGTTGAGCTGTGTGATGGACGACTGCGCGGCCTGGAACAGCACGTTGGGGTCGACGTAACCGTTGGCGGCGGTGTAGGCGTCCAACGCTTTCTGCGCCGCGTCCTGTTGCGCAGTCGCGTTGGTCAGCGCGGTCTGGGCCGCAGACACCTCGGTATTCGCCGTCTCGATGGCGCCCTTGGCAAGGAGTGCGGCCGTGGCCTTCGTCGCGGACACGACGGCGATCTGCGCGCGATCGCGGTTCTTGCCGACGTAGCTGACCTGGATGAAACTCGAGCTACCCACCTGACTGGCCGACAGCCGCGAGCTGATCGTCGACGTGGACACACCGGCAGCCTTGGCAACGGTATCGAGGACCTCGGGCGTCGTCAGCCCGACGCTGAAGTTCGCGACGTACTGGCCGTTTGCTCCGGCCGTCGTGGCGAGACTCTGTGGCACCGTGAGGTTGTCCGACGCCGTGTACGAGTCGGTAGCTCCGCCATCGATGACAAAAGCTCCCGATGCCGCGATGAGCGCGATGAGGACAACGAGCCACCACCGCCTTAGCAGTCCCCTGAGATAGGTGCCGATCTCCATACGTACGGCCTCTCCGTATTCCGGAACCAGCGGTCAGGCCGAGTCCACAGCGCGGTTTTCAGCGCCCATCCTAAAGGTGCCTACTTCCGCAGCATGTCAGGCACCGCCGGGCGCGCTCTGCCACGATGATCGCGTGGCAGGAGCTCGCTCGGCATCCGGACTGCGCCGATACGCCGCACAAGCGGCGATGCGGGGGCGCCGGGCTTCGGCGCGGCAGCGCGTGCTGCCCGATTTCGTGATCATCGGAGCCCAGAAGGCCGGGACGACATCGCTGTTCAACTACCTCAGCGCGCATCCGGGGGTGCGGCCGGCGGCTCGAAAGGAGGTGCACTTCTTCGACCTCCACTACGACCTCGGCGAGGACTGGTACCGAGCGATGTTCCCCCTGTCCCGCTCAATGACGGCCGGCGGGCAGCGCCTCATCACAGGCGAGGCGAGCCCCTACTACCTGTTCCACCCGTTGGCCGCTGAGCGCGCTGTGCGGCACGTGCCCGCGGCGCGTTTGATCGTGCTGCTCCGAGATCCAGTCGATCGGGCCTGGTCGCACTACCTGCACGAGGTTGCCGCTGGCCGCGAGACGTTGAGCTTCTCCGACGCGCTCGACGCCGAGCCCGCTCGGCTGGCCGGCGCCGAGGAGGCGATCCGGGCCGGGAGTCCCACCGCGCCGATCGAGAATCACCGCTACTTCTCCTATTTTTCGCGCGGCCGTTACGCAGATCAGATCCGCGGGTGGCTGAGGCACTATCCGCGCGAGGCCTTCCTATTCCTCGACGCTGGTGTCCTGTTCGGCGATCCGCACCGGGCGTGGGTCGACACGACGGAGTTCTTGGGCATCGACCCGAAGATCGCTCCGCCGTTCGCGGTGCACAACCCCGGGGCGGGGACGCCCCTGGACCCGCCGCTTCGAGCTCGTCTCCGCGCCGAGTTTCGCGAGCCGGATCACGACCTCGAAGAGCTGCTCGGAATGTCATTTTCCTGGACGTCGGACCTGTAGTGAAGCGTGATGTGCTCGGCATCCAACACGGCTACTTCACATCAGATTCCGCGTAGTCCGACGTAGGCCTTACCGGGTATTTACACCGCGCGATCCTTGATTGGCGCGGCGCTTCTGACGGTGATAAGAACGCGCTTAACGAATGGGTGAGCACCGTCGGGTCCACCTTTTTCGATGCCCCTTGGGAGGGACCAATGACGCGCAAATATTTGGTAGCGACATTCGCCGCCACAATCGCTGTGACCGGAGCTCTGGTGGCCTCGACAGGCACCGCGAACGCGGCGCCAGCGGTGTATCTGACCGACGCAACGTTCGGCAACTCCGTCGTCACCGAGGCGATCAACGTTCAGGCCAGCGGCGGCATCCTCACGGTCGCCCCCACCCTGGACACAGCATGTGTCGGCCCGACCAACCCGATCCGGCAGGATCTCGTCCACTTGCCGCTGGGCAGCCTGGCCGACGTAAAGGCCCTGCACGGCGAGTGCAATATCGCGCCGCGCACGGATCTGTCCGAAGCCAAGGCCAAGGTCGCCTCGATCGACTTGCTCAACATCGACATCACCGGTGTCGTAGCCAAGTGTTCGATCACCAAGACCGGTTCGGCGACGTGTGGGTCGGTCGTTGCGCAGCTCGGCGGAAAGCCGCTGGCGCTCGGCCCGCTGTCGATCGTGATTCCCGGTGTCGCAGCCGTCTACATCGATCACAACACCGAATTCACCAACGGCGACGGCAGCGTCACGATGATGACGCGCGCCGTTGAGATCGATGTGTTCCCGGTCGTCTCCGGAGGTGTCGTCGTCCGTCAGGCCGAGCAGGTGCTCGTCGGCCAGGCGAGCATCACGAGTCCGGCTCCGACCGAAGGTTAGGTCATTGTCTGGTGTGGCCGGCGGACTATATGGCCACACCAGGAAATGCACGCGTCTTCAACCAGGCAGGCCGGTAGCAGAATGATCAAAATCGTGACCCGCGTGCCCGTTTTGTTCATGGCGCTGCGTGGATGCAACGTGGATACTTCTCGACGGCGCGGGCCCCGTGCCGCGGGGATCTAGGGAGGAACTCCAATGAGCAAGCTCAGTACGCGTGCGCGCAAGCGCATGCTCGCAGTCGCGGCGGTGGCGGGGGTCGCCACGTCGATGTCGCTGGTCAACGCGACGTCGGCGCACGCCGCCGGTGTGCCCACGGGCGCCACGGGCACGACGGTGCTCGTCATCGGCGGCCCCGCGGTCGCCACGCTCGCCGCCAACGGCTGCGGCGCCGTCACGGTCACCGGAAACAACGGGGCTAGCGCGACTCAGACCGCGAAGAACCAGTGGAAGATCACCCTCCACATCAATGAGATTGACGTCAACGGCAACGGCGGCATCGAGCTCAAGCACCAGGGCAGCATCGAGCTGCAGAACACGTGCTACGACATCACGCTGGCCGCCCTGCGGATCACCAACTACGGCAACGCCGACCAGTTCACGACGTTCGACCTGAACGCAGTGCTGCACTCGCCGGACGACACCCAGCGCTACGTCGTCGGGGAGCTTGACCTCACGGACGCGCAGCTCTCATCGAGCGGTAACAAGGTTCGGATCACGAAGGAGAACTTGTACCTGGCTCCGGAGGGCGCCGAGGAGTTCAACGAGCTCGCCACCGGCGACCCGTTCGCCACCGGCCCCTTCTTCGCCGGCGAGAAGATCGGCAACGGCAAGACGACGGTCGTGTTCACCTACTGACCGACGCAGTGTCGATGTGGG
>DASYGT010000050.1:0-256118 GCA_035999365.1 Jatrophihabitantaceae bacterium | reverse complement strand
CCGCTACGGAAAGGCCGGTATCCCCGGCGCGATCTCCTGCTGCATCCGCTCGAACTCCTCGTCCACCTCGGGCGAGACATACGGCGGCGCCTTGGGCCGCTCGCTGCCACCCGGGAACGCGAGGCGAACGATCGTGCGCTGCACTGAGCCCCACTGCTTGCGGAAGGGACCGGTGTTGTACGGCAGTTCGTACTTCTCACAAATGGCGCGGACGCGTGGCGCGATCTCCTGATAGCGGGAACTCGGCATGTCCGGGTACAGGTGGTGCTCAACCTGGAACGACAGGTTGCCGGCGAGCACGTGGAACGTCGAGCTGCCGTCGATGTTCGCGGCCCCGAGCAGCTGACGTACGTACCAGCCACCCTTCGTCTCGTTCGCGACCTCTTCTTCGGTGAATGTGTAAGCCTGATCGGGGAAGTGGCCGCAGAAGATGATTGCGTTCGACCACACATTCCGGACCACGTTGGCGATGGCGTTCGCCACCAGGGTCTTGCGCCACTCGGATCCGGACAGCGCGGGGAACGCGACATAGTCCTTGAGGATCTGACGCCGCGCCTTGCGGCCGATCTCCTTCAGCTCGTCCATGACCTGCCGCTTGGACTTGGTGCCCTTTCGAATCGCTTCGAAGTCCAGATCGTGCAGCGCGACCCCCCACTCGAACAGCCCCATCAGCACCACGTTGTAGAACGGCTGGAGCAGGTAGAACGGATGCCACGGCTGCTTCGGGTCGATCCGCATGATCTCGTAGCCGACGTCCTTGTCCTTGCCCACGATGTTGGTGAACGTGTGGTGGACGTAGTTGTGCGAGTGCTTCCACGCACCGGCCGGCGATGCGGTGTCCCAATCCCACGTCGAGGAATGGATATTCGGATCGTTCATCCAGTCCCACTGGCCATGCATGACGTTGTGCCCGATCTCCATGTTCTCGAGCACCTTGGCCAGCGAGAGTCCGGCCGTCCCGAGGACCCACGCGGGCTTGTAGCGCGACGCCATCAACACGACCCTGGACAGCACAGCAAGGCGCCGATGGAACTGGATCAGCGAGCGGATGTACTTCGCGTCGCGATCGCCCAGGTCGGCGAACACCTCGTCATGAATGCGCTGGAACTCCTCGCCGATCTTCTCGATCTCGTCAGGGGTCAGCCGGTGCAACGGGTTCGGCGACTTGTCGGTGCGCACGCTCATGGCAGCTCCTTGCCTCTCACAGCTCGATCTCGACATGGCCTTCGGGACAGTTGATGCAGGTGCGGATCATCACGCCCTCCTCATCCGTAATCTCGCCCGATCGCAGGTCGCGGACGGTTCCCTGCGCGAGCTTGCCGACGCAGGTGTGGCAGATCCCCATACGGCAGCCGAACGGAAGTGTCGCTCCCGCCTCTTCGCCGCCGACGAGGATCGGCGTTCGCCCGTCGCATTCGGCCTCGACGTCAGTGACGCGGAAGTAGATCGATCCGCCCGCACCGGGCTCCACCTCGTCGCCACCGATGCGCGGCTGGAAGCGCTCCATACTCAGCCGCTGCTCGGCCCCCGCGCCGTGCCAGTGCTCCTTCATCGCATCGAGCATGTCCCCCGGACCGGAGAGGAACGCTTCACGATCCGTCCAGTCGGGGACGAGCTCACCGATCCGTTCCGGCGTGATGCGACCACTCTGTGACGACAGGTGGACGTGCAGCTTGTACCCCGGGTGCCGCTTCTCGATGTCGTGCAGCAGGTCGCGGAAGATGAAGTCGTCCTCGGTGCGCATGGAGTAGAGGTGGACGGCGTCGTTCAGCGCATCGCGGCGATCCAGCTCGCGAAGCAGGCTCATGATCGGCGTGACTCCGCTGCCGGCGCTGACGAAGAGCGATTTCTGCGGCAACGGCGACGGGAGGCTGAACTCCCCCTCCACCTCACCGAGGTAGACGATCGTCCCGGGTTGTGCCTCGTGGACGAAGAACGACGACATGGCCCCGCCGTCGACCGCCTTGATCGTCGCGCTGACGTACCCCTTCGGATGATTCGGGTCGGCCGTGATCGTGTATGCCCGCCAATGGCGCCGACCATTGATCTCGACGCCGAGGCGCATGAACTGTCCGGGCCGGTGCCCCGGCCACGGATGCGCCGGCTTCAGGACGATGGTGGCGGTATCCGCCGTCTCGCGCCGCACCTGCACGATCTGGGCGCGCAGTTCCTTGGTCGACCACATCGGGTTCATCAGCTCGAGGTAGTCATCAGGTAGCAGCGGGGTCGTGAATCCGCGCACCGCTGTCAGCAGGCGGCGGGCAGCCGACGGGATGTCGGGCGTGGCAGCGCGTTCGGGCATGTCGATGCCTCCGACCGGGACGGGTGTGATCAGGAGCGCTCTACCGCGGTCTACCCCGACTTGCTGTCCCAGATAACAGTTTCGGCGCCGGCAAATGACGAGCGCGCCGATAGCCCCCGCCGGCTCTGGGATTCCCAGCTTTGGGGATTCACAGCTCTGGGATTCAACACCGTGCCGCCTCGGGCACGATGGGGCCATGGCCTCCCTGCGGGAGTATCGGAGCAAGCGCGATCCGGCGCGGACGGCCGAGCCCATGCCGCCGGTCCGGCGCCGCCGCGGCGCCGCCGCAGGCAACACATTCGTCGTCCAGGAGCATCACGCCTCGGCGTTGCACTGGGACTTCCGGCTCGAGCGCGACGGCGTGCTGGTGTCATGGGCGGTACCGAAGGGGATTCCGCCGGATCCGAAGGTCAATCATCTCGCGGTGCACACCGAGGACCATCCTCTGGAGTACGCCGGGTTCGAGGGGACGATCACGCCCGGGGAGTACGGCGGCGGCGAGGTGCGAATCTGGGACACAGGTACCTACGAGACGGAGAAATGGACTGAGCGCGAGGTCAAGGTCGTCCTCGCCGGCGAGCGCACGCACGGCCGCTTCGTCCTGTTCCACACCGGCGGCAAGAACTGGATGATGCATCGCATGGACGCTCCGGCTCGGCCGGACTGGCAGCCGCTTCCGCTGCACGTCAAACCCATGCTCGCGACCCCTGGCGCGCTACCCGCCGATCGCGACTGGGCATTCGAGATGAAGTGGGACGGCGTGCGCGCCTTGGTGCGCAGTGCCGGTGGCCGCATCGCGATCACCTCGCGCAACGACCTCGACATGACGGTGAGTTACCCGGAGTTGCGGGCACTCGGCGAGCACCTCGGTGCGACGCAGGTCCTTCTCGACGGCGAGATCGTGAGCCTCGACGCCGACGGCCGACCGAGCTTCGGACGGCTGCAGCAGCGGATGCACGTCGCGTCACCCGCCGCGGCCCGACGCCTTGCGCAGTCCGATCCGGCCGTCTACCTGATCTTCGACCTGCTCCACCTGGACGGTCGCTCGCTGCTCGAACTCACCTACGACGAGCGTCGCGAGCTGCTCCTAGAACTCGATCTGAACGGCGCCGCCTGGCAGACCCCGCCCGCTTTCACCGGTTCCGGCCGCGCGGCTGTCGCTGCAAGCCAAAAGCAGGGTCTCGAGGGCGTGCTGGCCAAGCGCCGCGGATCGCGCTACGTACCCGGGCGCCGCTCGTCGGATTGGGTGAAGGTCAAGAACATTCGCACCCAAGAGGTCGTCGTCGGTGGCTGGACGCCCGGAAAGGGACGGCGCGAGGGACTGATAGGAGCCTTGCTCCTCGGCATTCCCGGCAGCGGTGCAGGCGAGGGTCTGCAGTACGTGGGGCAGGTGGGCACCGGTTTCACCGATGCGATGTTGCGCGATCTGCAGGGCGACCTGCGCCGCATAGAACGCAAGACCTCACCCTTCACCGCCGTACCGCGCGCACACGCCCGCGACGCAGTGTGGGTCACCCCGAAGCTCGTCGGCGAGGTTGCCTTTACTGAGTGGACCGCCGACGGCAGGCTGCGCCACCCGTCGTGGCGGGGGCTGCGCCCGGACAAGTCGCGGGCCGATGTCGTGCGCGAGAGCTGAGGCCACAGGATTCGTTCCCGGTGAATGCGGGCATACCCCTCCCATGTCCACTGACGCGATCGTCCTGCTCAAGCAAGACCACAAGGAAGTCAAAGCGCTCTTCCGTGAGTTCCAGTCGGCCGGTGAGAACGCGACCAAGCGCAAGGGAGCTCTCGTCAAGAAGATGATCGAGTTGCTGACCGTGCACACCTACCTCGAGAACGAATGCATGTACCCCCGCGTGCGCGAGTTGCTGCCGGAGGTCGAGGACGACGTGCTCGAGTCCTACGAGGAACATCACGTCGCCGACATCCTGTGCATGGAGTTGTACGCGATGTCTCCGGACGCCGAGCGCTTCGATGCCAAGACCACCGTTCTCATCGAGAACGTCACGCATCACATCAAGGAAGAGGAAGACGAGTGGTTCCCGACCGTGCGGGCCGGGCTGACCCGGACCCAGCTGCAGGAACTCGGGGCGCAGATGTTGGCAATGAAGGCGAAGGCTCCTCGCTCGCCGGCCCAACCGAGTGCCTTGAAGAAAGCGGTCGACGCAGTCATCCGCTAGCGCGACGGGCGCGGACTCCCTGAAATCACAGGATCGGCATGGCTCATAATCGGGAGTAACCAGCGCACGTCGCGGCCGACCTCCGCCGACTGCGCCCACACCGAACGGGGCGCACCTGCCATCCCATGAACGACCTGGCCCGGATCGCTCTACGTGCGCTCGACAGCGGACGGGCCACCGTTCGCGCCCACCCGTCGATCTCGCTGGGGGTGGCGGGCTTCGTCGCCGCGACCGTGACGATGGTCGCAGGCGGCAGCATCGGAGCGCCCAAGTCGGTCATTCCGCTGACGAACTGGCTCGGCCTGCTGCCGCGTAACGGGCGGGGTAGCAGCATCCCGGGAGCCCTGATGCTTGCCGGCGTCTCGGTCCTGCTGATCCTGTGGCTCGTCGCTATCCGGATCCACCACGCCGGCCGGGTCAGCGAACGCTCGGTCTGGGCGATCTGCGCAGCGTGGACCGTGCCGTTCGCGGTCGGGCCGCCACTGCTGAGCAACGACGTCTTCAGCTACGCCGCCCAGGGCCTGCTGCTGCGCGCCGGCCTCGATCCGTACTCCGTCGGTCCGTCGGCCCTCGGCAACGCTCACGCCGTCGCGGCCGTCGACCCGAGCTGGCGCAGCGTCCCGAGCCCCTACGGCCCCCTCGCCACAACGCTGCAGCATCTGGCCGTCGCGATCAGTGGCGGGAATCCGCTGGGGGCCGCCCTGGTGTTCCGCGCGCTCGGCGTTGTGTCGATGGTCGGCATCGGACTGCTGGCAGCGGACCTCGCCGGTCCCCGGCGCCGCGTACAGGCACTGACCCTCACCGTGCTCAATCCGCTGGTACTCCTGCACGTCGTGTCTGCCGCGCATCTCGACGGCATCATGTGCGTGCTGCTGCTCGCAGCGATCGTCAAGGCCAACCAGCGGCGGTGGGCACTCGCAATCGTCCTCGCGGTCGCGGCGGGGGCTGTGAAGGCCCCGGCGTTCTTCGCCGTCATCGCGATCATCTCCGTCCATGTGCAGAGTCATCGCGGCAAGCGCGCGTGGCAGGTAGGGGCGCGGGACGCAGTGATCGCGGCTGTCGGAATATTCGGCGTCAGCGTGATCGTCAAGAACGGTTGGGGCTGGATCCACGCGTTGAACGCCCCAGCGCTCGGGCACACCGCCCTCGCTCCCGCGAGCCTGCTGAGCGACATGTTCCGCCCGATCGTGAAGGCGGCCTCCTTTGACGATCTCGCCGCGGGGGGGCGCATCACGGCCTTGGTGGCCGCGGGCTGCATCGCTGTGTACCTGACGATCACCGCGCGCAGCCGCGCGCTGAACCGCACAGTCGGCTACGGCATGTTGGCCATCGGCGTGCTCAGCCCTGTCGTGTACCCGTGGTACCTGCTCGGTGGCGTCGTGGCACTGGCTCCGACGGCCCGATCCGCGCGCCGCGACTGGCTTGTCCTACTCAGCGCAGCGAGCTGCCTGCTGAGCCCGCCCGGCTTCTCGTCACGGGTCTCGACCGATCTCAGCATCGCGGCCATCGCAGTGGCGCTGTGCGTGATCGGCCCACGGGCCCTCGCACGCCGGCGGACTGTCGAGACCCCGCCGATGCCTGATCGGGTCAGCGCGGCCGGCTGATCAGTCGCGCGCCGCGCGCAGGCACTGTCGTGATGTTGCGCGTCTTCGACCACTCGGGCCGCCCCGCGGGTCGGAGTTCGACGCGCTGCAATACGACCTTGAGCACCGCCTGCGCCTCGACCATCGCCAAGCCGGCGCCGAGGCAGCGGCGGATGCCGCCCCCGAAGGGGATCCAGGTAGCCGGTGGCGGGTTGCCGTCGAGGAAGCGCTCCGGGCGCCACTCGTCAGGATCGGCGAAGATCTCGCCGCGGCGCTGTACGAGGGTGATCGACGGGAAGACGACAACCCCGGCGGGCAGGTCGTATCCGGCCACCCGCGCCGGTTTGTTCAGCCGGCGGGCCACCGACCCGATCACCGGCCGCAGCCGCATGGATTCCTTGACGACCGCTTCGAGGTAGGCCTCGTCGTTGTCGTCCGCGGCGCGCTGCACGCGGCGCATCAACCTCGGGCGGCGGGCGAGATCGTGGAAGGTCCAGGCGAGCGTCGACGCCGTCGTCTCATGACCTGCCAGCAACAACGTCACCAGGTGATCCCGCAGCTCCTGGTCGGTCTGTGCAGGGTCGGCGTCGAGCAGCTTGGAGAGCACGTCCGTGCGCCCGGCCAGGTCCGGGGTCACCCTGCGGGCGGCGATCTCGGCGTAGAGCACACGGTCGGTCTCGTTCTTCAGCGCGAGGTATCGCCGCCACGGGCCGACGGCTTCGAGTCGGGGATAGAGCCAGCCCAGGAAAACCAGCGGGCCGATCTGCACGAGCCGGCGCAGCAAGGGGCGCAATTCGTCCAGCCGGGCGTCGTCGGTGATGCCGAAGACGATGCGCAGGATCACCTCGAGGCTGATGTCATTCATGCTCGGGTGCACCGCGAAGGGCGTGCCGACCGGCCAGCGCGACACCGCTTCAGCCGCGAGCTGTTCGACGACCTCGCCATAGGCGCGCATCGCTTCGCCGTGGAAGGCGGCCATCACCCGTCGGCGGGAGGCGAGATGCTCCGCTTCGTCGAGGAGGAGCACCGAGTGCTCACCCATGATCGGGCCGAGGATGGCGTTCCCCTCACCGGCGTGGAAGGTGTCGGCGGGCCCGGCGAACACCTCCCGGATGTCTTCCGGCCGGGTGATCACCACGGCGTGCCCCGCGGGCGCCAGGTGCACCGAGAACACGTCGCCGTAGCGACGCTGCCACCGCGGCGCGACCCAGGTGCGGCCCGTCATGAAGAGCAGTGTCTGCACCGCAGCCGGCCAGCGCGGACCCGGCGGCAACCGCAGGTCCGAGGGCAGGGGGCGGTCGGTGACGAATCGCTCGGTGACGGACAAGTGGATCTCCGCTCTGCCGGTTGGCAACCCCGGGTCGCGGGCAGCCCATCCGATATATACATCCGTATATGACGGATGTCTAGACGCTCGTCCTACGATTCCAGGCGTGGCACAGCGATTGGGGCACCGAGAGCAGCTTCTCCAAGCGGCCCGGCGGCTGCTCGAGCGCCGCGGCTATGCGCACATCACCGCACGGGACCTCGTCGCCGAGTCCGACACCAACCTGGCCAGCATCGGCTACCACTTCGGCTCCAAGGCCGGCCTGCTGAACGCAGCAATCGAGTCCGCCTTCGCCGACTGGACCGACCAGCTCGCCGCGCTCGTGATGGCCGATCCCCACGCGACGCCGATCCAGCGTGGGATGGCCACGTGGATCGCGGCGCTGGAGAGCCTGCCCAGTCGCAGGCCGATTCTGCAGTCCTATATCGAGGCACTGGCCCAAGCACAGCGTTCCCCTGAGTTGCAGGGCCAGCTGGCCGGGCACTACCAGCGCGCGCGCCGGCGGGTCGCGGAGCTCGTGGCCGTCTCGCTGGCCGACGGGACGCCGCCAGAGGACCCGAGATGTCGATCGATCGCGACATTCGTGATCGCCGTGTGTGACGGGCTGGCCGTGCAATGGCTGCTCGACCCTGAGCACTCGCCGACAGGCCCGGAGCTGCTGGCGGGGCTGCAGACGGTGTGGGCCGCGTCGGGGTTCATCACGCCTGCGGCGTCACCAGCGCGAGCCGCCGGAGCCGCCGGAGCCACGGCCGCCGGAGATCTCGCGCACGGCGGGTCGGACGTCAGCGAGATACACCGACGCGACGATCACTGAGATCAGTGAGATCGGGCCGAGTTGCGAGCCCAGCGCCGACAGGGAGCCGAACAGGCCGCTGAAGACGAGGATCGCCAGCCAAGCCGGCTTGGTGAGCTTGTCGACCGCCGGGAACGCGGCGGCCTTGCGCGTCGCACAGTCGACCACCGCCCAGGCACGAAGCGCGACCAAACTCCAGAACAGGATCGTGTCCGTCCAGAAGTAGAGGTCGTCCACCACGCGCATTCGCCCAGCCTAGGTCATCAATCGTGCAAGGTTTGGCGTCGTGAGAGCGGCGAATCTTGCACGTTCGGGCACATGAGCGCTGCCCGCCCCGGATGGATCCGGAACGGGCAGCAGCGTCGATCGGGGCGGCCTACCCCTCGTCAGGTCGCCGCGAGGCGTCAGGCCTTGGCCGATGCCTTCTTGGCCGGAGCCTTGCGTGCGGTCGTCGCGGCGACCGGCTTCGGGGCAGCCTTCGCCGCCGTCGGCTTGGGCGCGGACTTGGCCGACTTGCCACCGAGACCGGTGAGCGACTGGACCGGCTTCACGATGCGCTCCTGGACGGTCTCGACGACCGTTCCGGTGAACTCTTCGGCCTTGGTCACGACGAGCGCGACGCGCTTGTCGTTCTTGACCGTGTTGAACAGCTCCTCGGCGCGGTCGGTGACCGTGGTCGAGTAGCCCTTCGCCTGCGCCAGGTAGGGCTCGACCGCGGTCTTGATCGCGTCGAGGTTGACAGCCTTCTCGGCCTGCGTGCGCAGGTCGGTGACGGCATCGGTGGCCTTGGTGGTCAGGCCGCTCACGTTCTCCTGAGCCTGATCGATGACCTGCTTGCCCTGCGCGAGGGCGTTGTCGGCGTAGCTACGGATGTCAGTGGCGATCGACATGAGTGTCACTTCCTTGATGGTTGTGGTGCCGTGGAGGAAAGGAGAAGAACGGTGGATCAGTGGCCGACGGCGATATTCGAGCCCGCAGCCGAGGTGGCATCGCGATCGGCTCCGGCTTGCAACTGCGCGTTCTCGCGCCGGAACGATTCGTAGATGTCGACGAGAACCTGCTTCTGCCGCTCACCGAGACCCTCGTCGGCGAGGATCGCGGCGATCAGCTCCGGGTTGCCCTCCCGGGATTCGAGAATCCCGGCCCGGACGTAGAGCTGTTCGGCGGAGATCCGCAACCCCTTCGCAATCTGCTGCAGAATGTCCGCGCTGGGCTTGCGCAGGCCACGCTCGATCTGCGAGAGGTACGGATTAGAAACCCCGGCGAGCCGGGCGAGCTGGCGAAGCGACACCTGGGCTTGCTCGCGCTGCTCTCGGATGAATTCCCCGATCGCCGCGCTGCTGCGCTTAGCCTGCTCTTTCGGCTTCTCCGCTATCACGAGATCAGTGTCCCGCGCGGGTGCTAGCAAATGCAAGCAGCTAGCTAGCGATCCACGTCACGCTCGACACGACGTCCCGGAAACACGAATGGAACGGGCGTGCCATAGAAACGTACGGTCGCTACGGGAACTGAGAACCGGTCCCGAGGCGTTGATCAATGCGAGACGCTGAGCGCGCCGACGCTCCCCCACCTACCTTGCCGGAGTAACCAATGCAACGACTTGCGCGCTTTGCCATCGAGAAGCGGTGGTGGGTGATCACCGGCTGGATCGTGCTGATCCTCGGAACCCAGTTGCTGGCCAGTGCCGCAGGCGGTTCGACCTACAAGGACGTCTTCACCCTGCCGCACACGGAGAGCCAGACCGTTCTCGACCTACTGCGGGCGAACGGCCAGAGCAGTCAGACTGGTCAGAGCGGCACCGTCGTCGTGCACGCCAAGACAGGCCAGCTTGACCTCGCTCAGGCGCCCCCGAACCTGCAGACGGCCCTGGTCACGCTGTGCACCAGCGGGGATCACGTCGCGCGGATCACCACGCCGTGGACAACGATCGACTGCACCACGCCGAGCACTCCCGCCCCAGGCATCCCGTTGTTGCTGAGCAAGGATCACAAGACCGGCCTGGTCAACGTCGAGTGGCAGGGCAATCAAAACAGCGTCGGGAACTTCACCGGTGTGTACGACTCGCTCAGGCATCTGTCGAGTACGACGGTCCAGTACGAGTTCACCGGAGGCGGCTTCGAGAACCTCGCTTCTGTACAGCATGGCGTCCCGCCTGAGGCACTCGGCGCGCTCGCGGCACTGCTCATCCTCGCGATCGTCTTTCGAACTCCAGGTCCGGTGTTCCTTCCGCTGCTCAGCGCTGCGGCCGCACTCGGCACCGGCCTCGCTCTGATCTCGCTGCTCAGTCACGTCATGAACGTCGCGACGTTCGCCACGCAGCTCTCGCAACTGATGGTGATCGGCGTCGGGGTCGACTACGCCCTGTTCATCGTCACTCGCCACCGGCGAAATCTGTTGCGTGGCATGTCGGTGAGTGAGTCGATTTCGGTTGCCGTCAACACGTCCGGACGAGCCGTGCTGTTTGCCGGCCTGACCGTCTGTGTGGCGATCCTCGGCTTGTGCGCGCTGGGGGTCAGCTTCCTGTACGGCGTCGCCGTCGGCACCGCGATTGCTGTCGCGCTGACCATGATCGCGTCGTTGACGTTACTGCCGGCCGTCTTGTCACTGCTCGGCTACCGCGCACTGCCTCGCAAGATTCGCAAGGCCGTTGCCGCTGGAACGTACGTCGCGCAAGATCGGCCCACCCGATGGGCGTCGTGGTCGAGGATCGTCGCGCACCACAGGCTCGCGCTCGGCACGGTGGCGGCCGGCATCATCGTGGTGCTCGCCATCCCGTTCTTCTCCATGCGTCTGGGTCACGCGGACGCGAGCACCGACCCGACTTCAACGACCGGGCGCCGCGGGTACGACCTCGTCACGCAGGGCTTCGGCAAGGGCTACAACTCGGTTCTCGAACTCGTTGTCAGCGGCCCGACGGCCACTGCACCCTCTCATCTGAATAGTCTCGCCAGTCAGCTCAAGCTGATTCCCGGTGTCGACACCTCGAGCGTGCACTCCGCGCCGATCGGTAAGGATCTCGCCTTCGTCACGTTCAAGACGACGACCTCGCCGCAGGACCCGAAGACGACCGACCTGGTCAAGACCCTGCGCAACCATTCGGTGCCTGCGATGGAGAGGAACTCACCGGACCACATCTACGTCTTCGGCCAGACCGCAATTCTCGTCGACTTCGCGAAGGTGCTGAGTGCGAAGATCCCGTTCTTCTTCGCCGCGGTCATCGGGCTGTCGTTCTTGCTGCTGATGCTTGCCTTCCGCAGCGTGGTCATCCCGCTCACTGCCGCGATCATGAACCTCTTTGCCGCCGCTGCTTCGTTCGGTGTCGTGGTCGCGATATTCCAGTGGGGTTGGTTCTCCGATGTGCTCGGCATCGGCGGGGGCGGGCCCATCGATGCGTTCCTACCGGTGCTCTTCTTCGCGATCCTGTTCGGCCTGTCCATGGACTATCAGGTGTTCCTCGTCAGCCGCATGCATGAGGAGTGGGTGCACACCGACGACAACACCAGGGCGGTCCGCGTCGGCCAGACCGAGACCGGCGGCATCATCACCGCGGCCGCGTTCATCATGATCGCGGTATTCGGCAGCTTCCTGCTCGGCAACGAGCGCACGATCAAGCTCGTCGGCATCGGCCTGGGTGGCGCGATCTTCCTCGACGCATTCATCCTGCGGACGGTGCTGGTACCGGCACTCATGCACCAATTCGGCAAGGCGAACTGGTACTTCCCCAAGTGGCTGGACCGGATTACGCCGCGCGTTTCTGTCGAGCCGGACGACGACACGTGGGAACGCACGTCCGGCGGCGAACCCGACGGCCAGAAGGAGCTGGCACCGGTCTCATAGAGGCGGTGCGCACAACGTCCCGCCGCTCTGCCACGATCAGCTGATGATCGAGCACACCGCTGCGTTGTTCACCCTGCGCGCATCGACGGCCGCGCTCGCGCAGGGCATCGATGCCGAGCGCTGGACCGACGCGGATGTCCGAGCACCGTCGCTGTTGCCGGGCTGGACCCGTGCCCACGTGCTGAGCCACATCGCGCGCAATGCCGACGGGATCACGCGCACGATCGCCGGCGCGTTGCGGGGTGAGATCGTCGCGCGCTACCCCCAGGGACGTTCGGGCCGCGACGCGGACATCGAAGCGGGTGCGATGCGGGGCAGTGCCGACCTGCTCGCGGACGTCCGCGATTCGTCCGAGCGCCTCGATCGCGTCTTCGCGGCGGTCGCCGACGTAGGAGGCTGGGACCTGCCCACAGAGGACCGTTCGACCGGTGAGTACGTCCTGGCCCGTTGGCGTGAGGTGGAGGTGCATCGAGTCGATCTCGGCGGCACCTACACCCCTGTGGATTGGCCACCGGAATTCGTCGCATACCTGCTTCCGGAACTGGCGCGAACCGCCGGCGAGCGCGCCAGCACGGCTCTGCGCATCGAGGTGACTCCGCCCGGATCGGTCGCCCCCGAACTCGTCGGGCGTTCGTGGGCGGCAGACGGTGACGATGCCGCCGTGCGGGTACAGGGGCCGGATTGGGCGCTGCTCGCGTGGCTGGCGGGCCGGCCCGACGGCGTGGACGAGCACCTCACGGCGACGCCGTCGCTCACACCCTGGATCTGACCACGTCGGTCAGCTGGTGCGCGCGGTCACCGTGTCTGTGAGCGCCGCAAGCGCGGCCCGTGCCGGGACATCCGGCAGGGTGGCGAGCGTCCTCCGAGCACGGTCGGCGTACGACCGCAGCGTCTCGCGCGCCTCGGCGAGCGCAGTCGATGCGCGCAGCAGCTGCAGCGCCTCGGCGTGACGCTCGTCGACCAACGGCGCCGCGACGAGCTCGCGCAGGCGCTGCATACCGGCCTCCTCCGAGCGCAACGCATACAACACAGGGAGCGTGGCAACCCCCTCGCGCAGGTCAGTGCCCGGCGTCTTGCCGGAGACGACCGAGTCGGAGGCGATGTCGAGAATGTCGTCGCTGATCTGGAACGCGACGCCGATCTGCTCACCGAAGTCGCGCAGCGTCTCGACGTGCTCGGCCGCGACGCCGGCGAAGTACGCCCCGAACTCCGCAGCGGTCGCGATCAGCGATCCGGTCTTGTCCGAGAGGACGCGCAGATAGTGCTCGATGGGGTCCTCGCCCGGGCGGGGGCCGACGGTCTCGCGGATCTGGCCGGTGACCAGGCGTTCGAAGGTGCGGGCTTGCAGCCGCACCGCATGCGGCCCGAGGTCAGCCAGCAGGTTCGACGCGCGCGCGAAGAGGAAGTCGCCGGTCAGGATCGCGACGGCATTGCCCCATCGCGCATTCGCCGATACCGCACCGCGGCGCACGACGGCCTCGTCCATCACGTCGTCGTGGTACAGCGTGGCCAGGTGCGTCAACTCGACGACGACGGCTGCCGGCACGATCTCGGGTCTGGCAGCGTCGCCGAAATGCGCTGCCAGCAGGCTCACGAGCGGGCGGAACCGTTTCCCGCCTGCGTCGACGAGGTACGACGCGGCGCGGGCCACGAAGTCGTCCCCGGAGTGGGTGGCGACGCGCAGGGCAGACTCGATCTGGTCGAGACCGCGGCGGACATCGGTCTCGAGCGCGTCGTCGGCGAAGACCACGCCGAAGGGAGCAGCGCTCACCGGGCAGCCTCGGGGCGTGAACTCGTCACGCCTTGAGCTTCGCAGCCTTCGCCGCAAGGTCGAGCACGGGCTGCGGAACGATCCCGAGGACGACGGTGACGACGACGCCGAAGGTGAGCGCGACAGTGGTCGACCAGCCCGGAATCGCGATGGTCGGGCCGTTCTCAGGTGGCTCGGCGAAGAACATCAGGACGACGATGCGCAGGTAGAAGAATGCCGCGACCGCCGAGAAGATCAGCGACATCACGACGAGCGGCGCCGCCACGTGGTAGGCCGCGCGGAAGACATAGAACTTCCCGACGAACCCAGCCGTGAGCGGGATGCCGGCCATCGACATCAGCAGGATCGTCATGACGCCCGCGACAACCGGGCTCTTGCGCGCCAGCCCCGACCACTGCGACAGATGGGTCGCCTCGCCGTCGGCATCACGCACCAGCATGAGTAAGCCGAATGCCGCCATCGTGCTGAAGCCGTAGGTCAGCAGGTAGAACAGCACGCTCGAGATGCCGTCCTTCGTCAGCGCCACCATGGCCGTCATGATGAATCCCGCGTGCGCGATGGACGAGTAGGCGAGGATGCGTTTGATGTCGGTCTGGGTGAGGCCGAAGATCGCACCGACGGCCATCGACGCGATCGCAACCGCCCAGATGATCGGACGCCAGTCCCATGCCGTCGCGTTGAACCCGACGTAGAGCACCCGCAGGATCGCGCCGAATGCCGCGACCTTCGTGCAGGAAGCCATGAATGCGGTAACCGGTGTCGGCGAGCCCTGATACACGTCGGGCGTCCAGCTGTGGAACGGGGCGATGCCGGCCTTGAACAGCAGACCGACGAGCAGCAGCGCCAAGCCCGCGTAGAGCAGCACGTCGGACTGCGTCGACTGGCCCTTGGTGGCCGACAGGATTGCCGTGAGGTCGACTGACTTCGCGTAGCCGTACAGCAAGGCGAGCCCGTACAGGAAGAATGCCGAGGCGAACGCACCGAGCAGGAAGTACTTGAGCGCCGCTTCCTGTGACAGCAGCCTGCGGCGCCGGGCCAAGCCGGCCATGAGGTACAGCGGCAGCGACATGACCTCGAGCGCTACGAACATGAGCAGCAGGTTGTTCGAGACGGTGAAGACCAGCATTCCCGACACCGCGAACAGCAGCAGCGGGAAGATCTCGGTCTGAATCCGCTCGGTTGTCTGCAACTCCCGGTCGGCACGCGAACCCACGACCACCGCCGCCGAAGCGACGATCGGGCTGCCGACATCGACGCTGCGTTCGCCTATGAGCAGCACAGACAGCACCGCCAGGATCAGGATCGTGCCCTGCAGGAACAGGCCTGCGCCGTCGATCGCGAGCGCGCCGCTCACCGTTGTCTCGTTCGTGCCGTGCAGCGCGACGACGGTGACCGCGGCTGCCACCAGCGCCGCCAGCGTGATACCCATCTGAGCGACGTAGCGAGCCTCACGAGGAAGGGCGGCCTCGGCTAGCACACCGAGCATCGCGGCACCGAGGATGATCAGGATGGGCGCAAGAGCGTGGTAGGAGACGGACGGCAGGTGGAACGACGTCGTCGCCGCCGCGCTTAGCACGTGGTGACTCACTTTGCTCCTCCTGCGGCGGTGCCGAACTGCGGCACGGGGTCCGTCTTGTGGACGTCGGACAAGGTGTGCCTGATCGCCGGGTTGATGATGTCGAGCACGGGTTTGGGATACAGCCCCAGGAAGATGATCAACGCGATCAACGGTGCGACCGCGAGCGTTTCGCGGACATTGAGATCGCGGAAGCGCGCAACGCCCTCGCCCAGCTTGCCCTGGAAGGTGCGCTGGTAGAGGTACAGGACGTAGATCGCGGCGAGCACGATGCCGGTGGTCGCAAGGACGGCGAGCCCCTTGTGCCGCGTGAAGGTTCCCACAAGTACGAGGAACTCACTGATGAAGGTGCTCATACCCGGCAGCGCCAGCGCCGAAAGGCCGGCGAGCAGGAACATTCCGGCCAGGATCGGCGTGACCTTCGCCGCGCCGCCGTAGTCGTCGACGTTGCGGCTCTTGCCCCGGGCGATGAGCATGCCGACCACGAGGAACAGCGCGCCCGTGGACAGGCCGTGGTTGACCATGTACAGGACCGCACCCGTGCCACCCTGAGTCGTGAAGGCGAAGATGCCGAGGCCGATGAAGCCGAAGTGGGCCACCGACGTGTACGCCACGAGCCGCTTCATGTCGCGCTGGCCGATCGCCAGGAACGCGGCGTACAGGATGCCGATCACGGACAGGATCAGGACAGTGGGCGCGAAGTAGCGCGACGCCTGCGGGAACAGCGGCAAGCAGTAACGCAGGAATCCGAACGTCCCGACCTTGTCGAGAACGCCGACGAGCAGCGCGGCACCGCCGGCCGGAGCCTCCGCTCCGGCGTCGGGGAGCCATGTGTGGAACGGCACGAGGGGTGCCTTGATGGCGAAGGCGATGAAGAAGCCGAGGAACAGCCATTTCTGCGTTGCGCCGTCAGGGACCTTGCCGATCAGGTCGGCGATCGCGAAAGTGCGCGACCCGGTCGTGACGTACAGCCCGATCACCGAGGCGAGCATCAGTAGACCGCCGACCAGTGAGTACAGGAAGAACTTCATTGCTGCGTACTGCCTGCGTGGGCCACCGAAGCTGCCGATGATGAAGTACATCGGCACGAGCATCGCCTCGAAGAACACGTAGAACAGGAAGACGTCCGTGGCGGTGAACACGCCGACCATGAAGAACTCGAGCAGCAGCAGCAGCCCGAAGTAGTTCTTCATGTTGCGGCGCTGCCCGCCGGGGGACGACGTCGCTTCCTCGCTGCCGGACCTGCTGTCGAACGAGTTCCACGATGCGAGCATGACCGCCGGAACGAGTACGACCGACATGAGGACCAGCACCAGCGCGATGCCGTCCACGCCGAAGGCGATGTGCACTCCGAAGGCCTTGATCCATTGCCAGCTGCCTTGGAACTGGAAACGATCGGCGTTCGCACCCGTGTCGAAGTTGAAGGCGACTGCCAGTGTGTAGGCGACGACGATCAGGGAGACCGCCAGGCCGATCTGCTTGGCCAGCTTCGCCTGGTCGGCAGGCAGGGAGAAGACGACCAGCGACCCGACGAGCGGGATCAGTACCAGGGCGACGAGCGTGTAGTCGTGCATCACGTCGTCACCCGGCCACTCACGCTGCTGTCAGACCGGCTCATTGGAACCTCACCGCGAGCAGCACGGCGACGACAGCGACCGTGCCGCCGAGCATCGAGAGGGCATAGCTGCGGACGAAGCCCGTCTGCGTGCGGCGCAACCGCGCCGACCCGCCGCCGAACGCCGCCCCCAGACCGTTGACAGCACCGTCGACGCCGCGGTTGTCGAAATACACCAAAGCGCGGCTCATCCACTGTCCAGGCCGCATGAGCACGGCTTCGTTGAAGGCGTCGGCGAACAGGTTGCGCCGCGTCGCGACGGTCACGAGCGAACCGACCGGCTGCTCGACGGGGACGGGTCGTCGTCCGAAGGCGACCCAGCCGCCGAGTATCCCGAGCGCGACGACGACGAGGGTCAAGATCGACAGCACGACGGGCGCCACGGTGTGCACACCCTCCTCGATTCCCGGGCCGACGGACGGTGTGAGCCAGTGCTGCACGCCACCGCCGAAGATCAGCACGTAGCCGCCGACGAGCGACAGAGCCCCGAGCGCGATCATCGGGAAGGTCATCGACCGCGGTGCCTCGTGCGGGTGCACGTCGTCCTCCCAACGCCGCTCACCGTGGAACGTCATCACGAGAGCGCGCGTCATGTAGAACGCCGTCAGCCCGGCGCCGGCCAGAGCGACGATGCCGAGCACCCAGCCGGAAGTGCCGCCCTTGTCGAGCGCTGCTTCGATGATCTTGTCCTTGGTCCAGAATCCGGTTGCCAGCGGGAAGCCGATGATCGCCAGGAAGCCGCAGACGAAGACGCCGTAGGTGATGGGCATGACCCTGGCGAGCCCACCGAAGCGGCGCATGTCGATCCTGTCGTTCATCGCGTGCATGACCGAGCCGGCCGACAGGAACAACGCGGCCTTGAAGAAACCGTGGCCGAGCAGATGGATGATGCCGATCGCGTATACGCCCTTGCCCAGACCGACGGCGAGGAACATGTACCCGATCTGGCTCACGGTCGAGTAGGCGAGCACACGTTTCAGGTCGTCCTGGCCACAGCCACAGATGCAGCCGTACAAGAGGGTGACGGCGCCGACGACCACGACGGCGGTGCGGGCCGCCTGCGATTCGTTGAAGATGGCTGCAGACCGCGCGATGAGGTACACACCGGCCGTCACCATGGTGGCGGCGTGGATGAGCGCCGACACCGGCGTCGGGCCCTCCATCGCGTCCGGAAGCCACGTCTGCAGTGGGAACTGGCCGGACTTTCCGCAGGCGCCGAGCAACAGCATCAAGCCGATGGCAGCCGCGACACCCTTGGTGTAGTGCACGTTGCCGAAGAGGAGGTCGGTGTAGGAGGTGCTGCCGAAGTAGGCGAACATCAGCATGATCGCGACAGACAGCCCGACATCACCTACGCGGTTGGCGAAGAAGGCCTTGTTTCCGGCGGTCGCAGCGATCGGACGGTCGTAGTGGTAGGAGATCAGCAGGTACGACGCGACACCGACACCTTCCCACCCGACGTAGAGCGCCAGGTAGTTGTTGGCGAGCACCAGCAGCAGCATGACCGCGACGAAGAAGTTGAAGTAGCCGAAGAACCGCCGACGACCGTCGTCGTGCGCCATGTACCCCACGGCGTAGATGTGGATGAGAGAGCCCACGCCGGTGATGAGCAGCACGAACACCAATGAGAGCGGATCGAGCAGCATGCCGGCATCGATCTTGAAGCTGCCGACCGCGATCCACGAGTACAGATGCAGGTTGATCTCCCGGTTGCTCTGCCCCTTGACGGAGAAGAAGAGGATCACGGCGTACACGAAGAGGACTACTGGCACCGCGGCGCCGAGGTACGGGCCCCACTTGTTGCCGCGCTTGCCGACGCAGAGCAGGACCGCCGACGACAGCAGCGGCAGCGCTACGAGCAGCCAGGCAATCGACTGCACCCCATGAGCGGTCGTCACGTCTGCACCTCAGTACTTCAGGAGGTTCGCATCGTCGACCGACGCGGACCTCCGGGTTCGGAAGATGGACATGATGATGGCGAGGCCGATGACGACCTCCGCCGCGGCGACAACCATCACGAAGAACGCGAATACCTGGCCGTCGAGGGTGCCGTTGATGCGCGAGAACGTGACCAGGCTGAGATTCACGGCATTGAGCATCAACTCGATGCACATGAACACGACGATCGCGTTGCGGCGCACGAGAACGCCAACCGCGCCGATCGTGAACAGGGCGGCACTCAGCACCAGGTAGTACGTGGGTGTCATCGAATGTCCTCCGAAGGAGGGAGTTCGAGCGGAAGACTGATCCCGCCCGGCGTCGATGCCATGACCGACTCGGTGGAGATCGACCCGTCGGGCAGCAACGCAGGGGTTCCGATCGCGTTGCCCGAGGAAAGCACACCGGGCCCGGGCAGCGGCTGCGGGCGCCCAGAGCGGATCCGCTCGCGGGCAATCGCCTTCTGCGTTCGGCGCGGTCCCTCCCGCTCGACGTGGGCCAGGATCATCGCCCCGACCGCCGCCACGATCAGCAGGGCCGACGTGAGTTCGAAGGCGAACAGGTATTTGCCGAAGAGCAGTTGCGCGATGTTGTTGACGTTCTGTCCGTTCGCATTCGCGGCGTCGAGGTTCGCCGGCTTCGAACCGCGGAACGCCCGCCCGACCGAGACGGCCACGAGCAACGCGAAGCCGATGCCGAACAGGGCCGCTGCCCAGCGTTGGCCGCGCAGCGTCTCGATAAGCGAGTCGGACGCGTCGCGGCCGACCAGCATCAGCACGAACAGGAACAAGATCATGATCGCGCCGGTGTAGACGATGATCTGCACGAGGCCGAGGAATGGACCCTGCTCGATCAGGTAGAACATCCCGAGCGATCCCATTGTCGCCACGAGCGACAGGGCCGAATGCACGGCATTGCGCAGCAGCACCATGCCGATGGCGCCGGCGAGTGAGACCGGCCCGAGGATCCAGAACGCGATCGCCTCGCCCAACGGCACCTGCCCGTTGTGCAACTGTCCTGCTGCGAGGAGGGCGCTCATCTGTGATGCCTTCCGACCTCGATCGCCTTGCCGGTGATCGGCCGTCCGGCGATGTTCGCGGTGCTTTGCGGCTCGCCCTTCTGCAGCGGCGCCTGCGACTTCACCGTGTAGTAGTCCTTCTCGTCGTCGCCCAGCCGCATCGGGTGTGGCGGCGCCTCCATGCCGGGGAGCAACGGCGCCATCAGTTGCTCCTTCGTGTAGATCAGGTCCTGGCGGTTGTCGAGTGCGAGTTCGTACTCGTTGCTCATCGTCAGCGAGCGGGTGGGGCAGGCTTCGATGCAGAGCCCGCAGAAGATGCAACGCAGGTAGTTGATCTGATACACCGCGCCGTACCGCTCACCCGGCGAGTAGCGCTCGGTATCGGTGTTGTCGCCGCCCTCGACGTAGATGGCGTCGGCTGGGCAGGCCCACGCGCACAGCTCGCAGCCGACACACTTCTCCAGCCCGTCCGGGTGCCGGTTGAGCACGTGCCTGCCGTGGTAGCGCGGCGCGGTGTCGTGGTACTCGAAGGGGTATTGGTAGGTGAACACCTTCTTGAACATCGTCGAGAAGGTGAGCCCGAAGCCCTTGGCGAAGCCCAGTGCACTGCCGGTGGGCTCGTTGGCAGCGATCGTCTCGTCAGCCATCGGTGTCCTTTCCCTTCGGCAGTTCCGACGAGCGCGCAGCCGCCGAGGCGAGCCGCTTCGGCGTGGGCACAACCAGGTCCATCGGGGGTGTGGGGAAGGCCGGCGGTAGCGCGGCCTCTTCCTCGTCGTCCTCGTATCTCTCAGCGACGCGTCGGCTCGTGGCGCTGTCCCACACCATCAAGGCGGGGACGACAACGACGAGCAGCACGATCGCGAGCGGCACCCCTGTTGCCTTCCACGACGGCCAACCGCGGTCCTTCAACACGTGAATCGACGTCACGGCGAGGATCCACACCAGGTTGATCGGAATGAGCGTCTTCCACCCGAAATGCATGAACTGGTCGTAACGCAGCCGGGGCAGGGTTCCACGCAGCCAGACGAAGACGAAGATGCACAGCACAACCTTGGCGACGAACCACAGGAACGGCCACCATCCGGCGTTCGCGCCATGCCAGATCGACAGCGGCCATGGCGCCCGCCAGCCGCCGAGGAACAGCGTCGTGGCCAACGCTGACACGGTGACCATGTTGATGTACTCGGCGAGGAAGAACATCGCGAACTTGAACGAGGAGTACTCGGTGTGGAAGCCACCGACCAACTCTGACTCGGCCTCGGGGAGGTCGAACGGGGCGCGGTTCGTCTCGCCGACAACCGCAATGGCGTAGATGCAGAACGACACGAACAGCGGGATGATGTTCCAGATGTGCCGCTGGCCGGCGACGATGCCGGACGTCGACATCGTGTCGGCGAACAGGAACACCGCGACCATCGACAGCCCCATCGCGACCTCATACGAGATCATCTGCGCGGCCGAACGGAGACCACCGAGAAGCGGATAGGTCGATCCGGATGCCCAGCCCGAGAGCACGATGCCGTACACGCCGAGCGCAGAGCAGGCGAACACCACGAGCACGCCCACCGGTAGGTCGGTGAGTTGCAGCGCAGTGCGGTGACCGAAGATCGAGACCTGCGGTCCGAACGGGATCACGGCGAAGGCCACGAAAGCCGGCGTGGCAGACAGGATCGGAGCGAGGAAGTAGATCGGCTTGTCGGCGAGAGCCGGGATGATCTCTTCCTTGAAGGCAAGTTTGATGCCGTCGGCGAGTGACTGCAGCGTGCCCCACGGCCCCACGCGGTTCGGTCCGATGCGGTTCTGCATCCGTCCGACGACCTTGCGCTCGAAGACGATCGAGAAGAGTGTCATCACGACGAGGAACGCGAAGACAGCTACGACCTTGATCAGCGTCAGCCAGATGGGCTGGTCGCCGAAGCCCGGAAGATTCTGACTCGCGGCTTCGATCGGGCTCACGATCCACCTCCGGCGATGCCGACGACGGGCGGTGCGTCCGAGACCGACAATCGCACGACTGATCCGGGGCCTGCGGCCAGGGTCGCTCGCACAGCCCGATCGCGGGCGTTGGTGGGTACCCACACGACGCGGTCGGGCATGTCCTCGATGACGACGGGAAAGACCATCACACCGCGATCGTTGGCGAGCGCGACGTTGGCTCCGGCGCCGACACCGACCTCGGCGGCCGTCGACGCGCTCATGACGGCTCGAGCTGGACGTCCGGTGCCGGCGAGATGTTCGTCGCCGTCCTGCATACGACCGGCATCGATGAGTTCCGGCCAGGTCGCGAGCAATGCTGAGCCGGCCGGTGGCACGCTGACCGGCGCGGCCGCCACTGTCGGTGCGGCAGATCGTGCACCCGTCGCCGACAACGCCATCAACTCGGCCCGTGCGATCTGGATCGACGGCAGCCCCAGGTCGACGTCGAGCTCCTCGGCCAGTGCGGTGAGCACCCGCGCATCGGACATCGCTCCCGCGTTGGTGATCGTGAGGTCGAACGGGCGGCGGCGCCCTTCCCAGGTGACGTACCGGCCGGCCTTCTCGGCAGCGGGGGCAACGGGCAGCACCACGTCGGCATGCGTCGTGACGGCGCTGCGTCGCACTTCCAAGCTCACGATGAACCCGGCCCGTTCGAAGGCCCGGGCCGCCAGCGCTGGGTCGGCGAAGTCAGCGGGCTCGACGCCACCGACAACCAGGGCGGCAAGCGCGCCGTCGGCGGCCGCCGCCAGGATGGCGTCGGCGTCGCGTCCTGCCGCATCCGGGAGGGTCGTACCCCAGACCCGCTCGACCTCGCCGCGGGCTGAGGCGTCGGAAACCGGCCGTGCGCCCGGAAGCAGGTTGGGCAGCGCGCCGGCGTCGATCGCGCCGCGCTCGCCCGCCCGCCGGGGCACCCAGGCGAGGGCGGCTCCGGTGCGATCGGCGAGCTGAACCGACGCGGTAAGCGCGCCGGGCGACGTGGCGAGACGCTCGCCGACGAGGATGACGGCGCCCGACTTGCCGAGTGCATCGATGACGGCAGCATCGAGCGCGCCCAGCACGGACGCCTCGCCGCCAGGCAGCGCCTGGATCAGCCTGGCGTCCAGCTTTGTGGATCCGAGCGATGCGTACGGCGCGATCGACCAGACCGCCATCCGGCCGGCGCGCGTCGACTTGCGCATCCGCAGGAAGACGATCGGTGACTCGTCCTCGGGTTCGAAGCCGACGAGCAGCACGGCCGGCGCGGCCTCGAGCGAGGCGTAGGAGACGTGCTGCGGCGTCACGCCCGCGACGCGCGAGGCCAGGAACGCCAGCTCCTCGGCGCTGCCGGGCCGCGACCGGTAGTCGATGTCATTGGTGCCGAGGGCGACGCGGGCAAATTTGGCGTAGCCGTAGGCGTCCTCTTCGGTCAGCCGCCCCCCGGGCAGCACACCGACCCCGCCGCGGTCGACGGCTTCACGAAGCCCGGCGGCCGCACGCGACAGCGCATCCGGCCAGCTGGCCTCGACGAGCCGGCCGGCGTCGTCGCGGACCAGCGGTGTGGTGAGGCGGTCGGACAGCGTGGCGTACTGGAACGCCCAGCGACCCTTGTCGCAGTTCCACTCCTCGTTGACCTCGGGATCGTCGCCCGACAGTCGGCGGGTGACCTTGCTGCGGCGCCAGTCCGAGCGCAGCGAGCAGCCCGACGAGCAGTGTTCACACACCGAGTCCGTGGACATGAGGTCGAACGGGCGCGCACGGAAGCGGTACGAGGCTCCGGTGAGGGCACCGACCGGACAGATCTGCACGGTGTTGCCCGAGAAGTACGACTGGAACGGCACCTCGCTGGAGGTGCCGATCTGCTGCTGCGGGCCGCGTTCGAGCAAGTCGATGAACGGGTCACCCGCGATCTGCTCGGAGAAGCGTGTGCACCGCTGGCACAGAACGCACCGTTCACGGTCGAGCAGCACATTGGAGGAGATCGCGATCGGCTTCGGGAAGGTGCGCTTCGGCTCGTGGAAACGCGACACGGCGCGGCCGTTGCTCATCGCCTGGTTCTGCAGCGGGCATTCGCCGCCCTTGTCGCAGACCGGGCAGTCCAGTGGATGGTTGATGAGCAGCATTTCCATCACGCCCTGCTGCGCCTTGTCGGCGACGACCGAGGTGAGCTGCGTCTTGACGACCATCCCCGGCATCACCGTGGTCGTGCACGATGCCGCCGGCTTGGGCATCCCCCGACCGTTGCCCATGTCGGTGACCTCGATGAGGCACTGCCGGCAGGCACCGGCGGGCTCGAGCAGCGGATGATCGCAGAACCGCGGGATTGCGATGCCCAGCTGCTCGGCGGCGCGGATGATCAGCGTGCCCTTCGGCACGGAGGTCTCGATGCCGTCAATCGTGACGGTGACGAGGTCCTCCTTCGCAGCGGGATCCACGGTGGCCGTCATCAGTGCACCCCTGCCAAAGTGCGGGCGCCGCTCGTCGAGGGCGCGAACGGGCAGCCACGTCCGTCGACGTGTGCCAGGTACTCGTCGCGGAAGTGCTGGATCGACGAGGACACCGGGCTGGTGGCGCCGTCGCCCAAGGCGCAGAACGACCGGCCGAGAATGTTGTCGGACAGGTCGAGCAAGGTGTCCAGATCCTCTGCGGTGCCGTGGCCGGCCTCGAGCCGCTCATAGATGCCGACGTACCAGTAAGTGCCCTCACGGCACGGCGTGCACTTGCCGCAGGACTCGTGCTCGTAGAACTCGCTCCACTTGCGCACGGCACGCACGACGCAGTCGTCCTCGTCGAAGACCATGACTGCGGACGTCCCGTTCATCGACCCGGCTTTGACCGCAGCGTCGAAGTCGAGCGGCGTGTCGAGGTGATCGCGGGTGAACATCGGCGTGGACGACCCGCCGGGCGTCCAGAACTTGAGCTCCTTGCCACGGCTCATACCGCCCGCCAGGTCGAGCAGTTCGCGCAGCGTCGTGCCCATCGGGGCCTCGTACTGGCCTGGGTTCTTCACGCGTCCGGACAGCGAGTACATGCACGGTCCGGGCGATCCCTCCGGCCCCATCTCCTTGAACCAGTCCGAGCCGCCCAGAACGATGTACGGCACGCTCGCCAGGGTGCCGACGTTGTTCACCACGGTCGGCGCGTCGTACAGACCGTTCGTTGCCGGGAATGGCGGCTTGAGGCGGGGCTGGCCGCGCCGGCCTTCGAGCGAATCGAGCAGCGCTGTCTCTTCGCCGCAGATGTAGGCACCCGCCCCGGCATGCACGGTGATGTCACACGCGAATCCGGAATCGAGGACGTTGGAGCCGAGGTAGCCCTTGGCGCGTGCCTGCTCAACCGCGGAGTTCACCCGACGGATGGCGTGTACGGCCTCGCCGCGGATATAGACGAAGGCACGCTCGGCCCGAACGGCGTAGCAGGCGATGATGATCCCCTCGATCATCGCGTGCGGATCGTTCATCATCAGCGGCAGGTCCCGACATGTGCCGGGCTCACCCTCGTCTGCGTTCACGACGACGTAATGCGGCTTGCCGTCGCCTTGGGGAATGAACTGCCACTTCATGCCGGTCGGGAAGCCAGCACCGCCGCGGCCGCGCAGGTTCGAGTCCTTGATCAGCGTGATCAGATCGTCGGGCGCCATCGTGAGCGCTTGGCGAAGGCCGGAGTAGCCGTCGAGTCGCTCGTAGTTCTCGATCTTCCATGGCTGGTCGGTGCCGAATCGCTTGGTGAGGACCGGGGTCAGCGGCACCGTTCAGCCCTCCTTGCCGTTGTTCGAGAGGTCGGCGTCGGCGTCCTGCTTGCCGGCCTGCGCTGAGGTCGTGAGCGGGGCGTCGTGCGCGCTGGTCTGCCGCCTGGCGGCTCGCTTCGGTGCTGCACGCTGTGGCTCTGCACTCGACGGGGCACTGCTGCGCGCCGCGTAGGACGGTGCCGACTCCCCCCGCTCGACGGCGAGCTTCACGCCGACCTCGGTGGGAACGCCGCTGCTGTTCGACTCGGGGGCGAATGCGTCGTCGCCGAAGAACCCCGCGATCTGCCGCTCGATCTGCTTGAAACTGCAGATCGGTGCGCCTCGAGTCGGCGACGGACGCTCGCCGTCACGCAGCGCGGCGACGATCCGCCGCGCTGAATCCGGCGTCTGGTTGTCGAAGAACTCGTAGTTCACCGTGACCACCGGTGCGTAGTCGCAGGCAGCGAGGCACTCGGCATGCTCAAGGGTGATCGAACCGTCGGCCGTCGTCTCGTTGTCGCCCACGCCAAGGGTCTCGCGCAGGCCCGCGAAGATCTCGTCGCCACCGAGCATGCCGCACAGCGTGTTCGTGCAGACGCTCACGAGGTACTCACCGGTGGGCTTGCGCTTGTACATCGTGTAAAAGGTGGCGACGGCGGCCACCTGGGCCTTGGTGAGGCCGAGTTGGTCGGCGCAGAACGCGATGCCGTCCGGGCTGACGTAACCCTGCTCGGACTGCACGAGATGCAGCATCGGCAGCAACGCCGAGCGGCTGCGCCCAGCGGGGTAACGCGAGATCAGCTCGGCTGCATCGGCACGGACCCGCTCGCCGAACACCGAGGGATCGCCGGGCCTGTCGAGATTGATCACCGAGGTCCGGAAGTTCTGGCGTCCGGCCTCGGCGTTCGTGGGCAGGGTGTCGGTCATCGGTCGCAGCCACCCATCACCGGGTCGATGGAGGCGACCGAGGCGATCACGTCGGCGATCATGCCGCCGATCGACATCGTCGCGGTGCCCTGCAGGTTGATGAACGACGGCTCGCGGAAGTGAACCCGGTAGGGGCGCGTGCCGCCGTCGCTGACGATGTGCGCGCCGAGCTCGCCACGTGGGGATTCGACCGCTTGATAGACCTGGCCGGCCGGCACGCGGAAACCCTCGGTGACGAGTTTGAAGTGATGGATGAGCGATTCCATCGACGTGCCCATGATCTGCTGCACGTGCTCGAGTGAGTTGCCCATGCCATCGGGGCCGAGCGACAGCTTGGCCGGCCACGCAATTTTCGGGTCGTCAACCATCGTCGGCCCTGGCTCGAGGCGGTCGAGAACCTGCTCGACGATCTTGAGCGACTCCCACATCTCGGCGACGCGGACGACAAAGCGTGACCAGCAGTCGCCGCGGTCGTCGGTGGGGACCTCGAAGTCGAACGTCTCGTATCCGAGGTAGGGCTCGGTCTTACGGAGATCCCACGGCAGTCCGGCGGCGCGCAGCAGCGGACCCGTGATGCCGAGTGCGAGGCAACCCTCGACCCCTATCCAGCCGACGTCCTTCAGCCGGTTGACCCAGATCGGCTGGCCGCGCAACAGACGGTCGACGCCGACGAGTTCCTGACGCATCTCGACGATCCATTGCCGGATCATCTCGTCGTAGCCCTCGGGCAGATCCTGCGCTACCCCGCCCGGACGCACGAAGGCGTGGTTCATCCGAAGACCGGTGATCGTCTCGAAGACGTCCAGGCAGCGTTCGCGCGCGCGGAAGCCGTTCGTCATGGCAGTGAGGGCGCCGAGTTCCATGCCACCGGTGGCCAGCCACACCCAGTGGGAGGAGAGCCGGTTGATCTCCATCATGAGCACGCGGATCAGTTGGGCACGGGCGGGCGCCTCGATGCCCAGCAGCCGCTCGACGCCGAGGCAGTACACCGACTCGTTGAAGAACGGCGACAGGTAGTCGGCGCGGGTGAGGAAGGTGACTGCCTGCGTCCAGTTACGGAACTCGGCATTCTTCTCGATACCGGTGTGGAGGTAGCCGACTACGACCCGGGCGTCGGTGACCGTCTCGCCCTCGAGTTCGAGAACGAGGCGGAGCACGCCGTGCGTAGACGGGTGCTGCGGCCCCATGTTCAGCACGAGCCGCTCGTCGGTGTGCACCTCGTTGCCGAGGACGGCGTCCCAATCGCCGCCACTCAAGTTGTAGACGCGACCCTCGGTGGTTCGCCGGGACGGCGCGTACGTCTCGTTGCTCATCGTCCGTACTCCCTCCGCTCGTCCGGCGGCGGGATGGTGGCGCCCTTGTACTGCACCGGGATACCGCCCAGCGGGTAGTCCTTGCGTTGCGGATGTCCGTCCCAGTCGTCCGGCATCATGATGCGGGTCAGCGCGGGGTGGCCGTCGTAGATGATCCCGAAGAGGTCGAAGGTCTCCCGCTCCTGCCAGTCGGCCGTGGGATACAGCGACGTCAGCGACGGTACGTGTGGGTCCTTCGCGGTGACGGCGACCTCAAGCCGGATCTTGCGGCGGTACGTCATGGATGTCAGGTGGCATACCGAATGCAGGCGGGCCTCGTCGCGGCCGAGGTAGTCGACACCCGAGACGCTCGAACACAGCTCGAAGCGCAACGACGGATCATTGCGGAGCGCAGCGGCGATGCCGACGAGGTGCTCCCGACGCAGATGGAGGGTCAGTTCACCGCGGTCGACGACGACCTTGACCACCGCTTCGCCGAACGCAGGGTACGCGGCAGCCAGCAGGTCGACGACCTCATCGAAGTAGCCGCCGTAGGGGCGCTCGGCCTCGGGCTCGACCCACTCGTTGCGCCGCAGACCGCCGAATCCCGTCGTGTCGCCCGAGCCGGTGACCCCGAACATGCCGCCGGGGGCGATCGGGGCGGGCGCATCGGGTGAGGCGCCGGGTTGCACGGTCTTGGCCTCGATGTCCGCAGCACGCTGCTCGGGCGCCGAATCCGCCGGCACCGGCCGCTCCGTTGGTCCGCCCACGTCAGCGTCCGTACTTGATGCTCGACGGAACGAGCTCGACGTTCTGCCCCTCGAGGCGCTTGGCGCGCTTCGGGCCCAGCGGCTCGTTCATGATCTTGTGATGCAGCTTGAGCACCGCGTCGATGAGCATCTCGGGCCGGGGTGGGCACCCGGGCAGGTACATGTCGACCGGAACGATGTGATCGACGCCCTGGACGATCGCGTAGTTGTTGAACATCCCGCCCGAACTGGCGCAGACACCCATCGCCAGGACCCAGCGCGGTTCGGGCATCTGGTCGTAGATCTGCCGGAGCACGGGCGCCATCTTCTGGCTCACCCGCCCGGCGACGATCATTAGGTCGGCCTGGCGCGGCGACGCGCGGAACACCTCCATGCCGAAGCGCGCCGAGTCGAACCGCGGCGCGCCGAAGGTCATCATCTCGATGGCACAGCAGGCCAGACCGAAGGTCGCCGGCCAGAGCGAGGACTTGCGCGTCCAGTTGACGAGCTTCTCGACGCTCGCCAGCAGCACGCCGTCGGGCAATTTCTCTTCGAGACCCATGACTATCAGTCCCAATCCAGCCCGCCGCGCCGCCACACATAGGCGTAGGCGACGAGCACCGTGACGATGAACAAGATGATCTCGACGAGTCCGAACAGGCCGAGTGCCTTGTTCGCCACGGCGTACGGATACAAGAAGATGATCTCGATGTCGAAGACGATGAAGAGCATCGCCGTCAAGAAGTACTTGATCGGAAAGCGGTTGGGGCCGAGCGGCTGGGGTGTGGGTTCGATGCCGCACTCGTAGAAGTCCAGTTTGGCCTTGTTGTAATGATGCGGCCCGATGAACGGGGCGATGACGACGGAGAAGGTCGCGAAGCCGAGGGCCAACGCGAACAGCAGCACGATGGGCAGATACGGCGCGAGCATCGGGGCTCTGTTCTCCTTTCTCGGCGTCTGACGAGCGCGATCGCCAGGCTAGACGGTGCTGCTCGGTTACCGGACGGCCGGGGTGATCCGGGTCAGGGCCGCGATGACGCGGTCTGACATGTCCGCGGTCGAGACGCTCGTCGGGTCGGTGAGGTTGGCAAGTAGCTTCAGGACGAAGCGCATCAACGCCGGGTGCGGCAGGCCGTGGCGGGTGCACGCCTGCATCACCTTCGGATTGCCGATCAGCCGCACGAATGCCGCGCCGAGCCGGTAGTACGCACCCCACTCGGTGCGCATGCGATCGGGGTAGGCCTGCAGGGCACGCTCGCGGGACAGGCCGTCCGGGCGGGCGAGCGCCTGCACCACCGCTTCAGCTGCGAACTTCCCGGATTCCATCGCGTACGGGATGCCCTCGCCGTTGAACGGGTTGACCGAACCTCCCGAATCGCCGACGAGGAGCAGCCCGCGCAGGTAGTGCGGTGTGCGGTTGAAACCCATCGGCAGGGCGGCGCCCCGGGTCGGGCAGGTGGCGTTCTGCTCGCGCAGGCCCCACTCCGCCGGAGTGTGGTCCAGCCAGGCCGACAACATGCCGCGATAGTCGGTCTTCTGGAATCCGGCGCTGGAGTTCAGCACTCCCAGGCCGGCATTGACCGTGCCGTCGCCCATGCCGAAGATCCAGCCGTAGCCGGGCAGCAGGTTGGAGGCGTTCGGCGGGCCGTCCCAGAGCTCGAGCCAGGACTCGAGGTAGTCGTCGTGGGTCTTGGGGCTGGTGTAGTACCGCCGCACCGCCACGCCCAGCGGCCGCTTCTCGTTGCGGTGCACGCCCAACCGTTGGCCGAGCTTGCCGGAGACGCCTTCGCAGGCGAGCACGAGGGGCGCGCGGTACTCGACCGTGGCGCGATCGGCGTTACGGCCGGTGACGCCCACGACACGCCCTGATGCATCGAGAACGGGCTCGGTGACGGTGATCTGCTCGTGCAGCACCGCCCCGGCCTTCGTCGCCTGCCGAGCCAGCATCGCGTCCAGGTCGGCCCGGGGTCGCACCAGACCGAAGGAAGGAAACGTGGTGAGCTCGGGCCAGTCCAGATGCAGGCGCTGACCACCGCCGATCACCCGCAGCCCACGATTGTGCAGCCAGCCTGCGTCCGTGCTGACGTCGATGCCCATGTCGATCAGCGCGCGCGTACCGCGGGGCGTGAGGCCGTCGCCGCATACCTTCTCGCGCGGGAATGACGTCTTCTCGACCATGATCACGTCGAGCCCGGCCGTGGCCAGCCAGTAGGCCGCGCTACTTCCGGACGGCCCGGCGCCAACGACGATGACGTCGGCGTCGTAACGCCGCTCATCGGCCGGCGTCGCCTCCGGACGGATGGCGGTGCCAGGTGCTGTCACGGCCATCCTCCCGTCCTGCGCAGGGGTCCGTTCGGCCGGCATCGCGTCCTCGGACACCCGACCTTGTGAACGGCTTCACGAGCTGCTTTCGGTCCGAGTCTAGGCGTTGCGGGGCGCACCCGCTCCCGTGGGTTTGGCTCAGCGCACCCCGAGCAGGTCGATCATGAAGACCAGCGTCTTCCCGGACAGCCGGTGCCCGGCGCCGGCCGGTCCGTAAGCCTTCTCCGGCGGGATCGTCAGCTGACGGCGACCGCCGACGCGCATGCCCGGGATGCCCTCCTGCCAGCCTTGGATCAAGCCGCGCAGCGGGAACTCGATGGACTCGCCACGGTTCCACGAGGCGTCGAATTCCTCGCCGCTGTCGAACTCGATCCCGACGTAATGCACATCGACCGTGTCACCGTCTTTGGCCTCGGCGCCCTCACCCACGACGATGTCCTCGATCTGCAGATCGGCTGGTGCCTCGCCGTCCGGACGTTCGATCACTGGTTTGGTCATGCGTCCATCCAACACGCCGCCGTGCCAGGCTCATCCGGTGACCTCGGAACAGCTGGTCGTGCACGACGCCGACCTCCCCGGAATGGATCCAGTGACGCTGTACCGCGTGCTCGCCTTGCGCGTCGACGTCTTCGTGGTCGAGCAGAACTGCGTGTACCGCGAGCTGGACGGCCGTGAGGTCGACCCGACCACGCGACTGCTGTGGATCGAGCGTGACAGCGAGGTCCTCGCGACGCTGCGGCTGCTCCGTGCCGCCGACGGGAGCGCGCGTATCGGCCGTGTCGCGACGGCGATGTCCGCGCGCGGTCAGGGCCTTGCGGCGGTGCTCATGCACCGCGCACTCGAGCTGACAGCCGATGTCGTCGTCGAGCTGCACGCGCAGACCTATCTCGTCGCCTGGTACGAGCGGTTCGGGTTCACCCGTGCCGGCGCGGACTTCCTCGACGACGGGATCCTGCACACGCCTATGCGTCGGGGCCGTTGACGGCACCTACAGAGTTGTTCGGGCGAGCGCGTAATGGCTGCCGTTAGAGTCCAGGAGTGACGAGCGAGCAGAACAGACCGTGGCCGGACGACCAGACATTGGCGGAGCTGGTCGCGGCTGCGCACCCCCGCGGCGGGGACGCGTACGCGGATCTGCTCGCCGCCAACCGCTCGTTGCAGGATGCGTTGTCGGGAGCCTCGCTGCCCGACGACGAGATCGTGAACGTGACTGAGCAGATCGAACGACTCACCGCCGTACTGAGCCGGTACCAGGTGCCCGAATCGCAGCGCGTCGACGGCTGGCGTCTCGACCTGCCGGGACGGGGCCACCCCTTGCTCCCGCCGTTCGTGATCGAGCACGAGGCCGACGGAGCGATGCGCGGTCACGTCACGTTCACGCGCTTCTACCTCGGTGGCAATGGCGCCGCTCATGGTGGCGCCACTCCGTTGCTGTTCGACGACCTGCTCGGCAAAGTCGTGAACTTCAACCATCGCGACGGCGTGGCTCGCACCGCGTACTTGACGGTGAACTACCGCAGCATCGCGCGCATCGGCGAACGGCTGCTGTTCGACGCGGGCGTCGACAAGGTCGAGGGGCGCAAGATCTGGGGCTCGGCGCGGCTCACGACCGAGGACGGCACGGCGGTCGCCGACGGCGAGGGGTTGTTCATCCGGCTGCGACCCGGCCAGCCCTAGGAATCAGCATCGCGGGACGCCCGCGGTCCGTCGCCCAGCAGCCGCGCAAGGCCCTTGCAGTCGGCAGGAGTGAGGGTCAGGTTCGGGTGACGCAGGCGCCGGGTTGGCTCGATGCCCGGGATCGGCTCGTGGAAGTCGATGCACACGCCTTGCTGGTTGTTCGTGGCGAAGGTCAGCCCCCGGTCGCGGAACGTCAGCCGCGCCGGGCCGGCAGTCTTCACGAACAGATACGGCCCGGTGATCGACACGTCGCGGATGTTCGCGAGCGGCGTCGATACGCGCCACGGCCCGAACCGCACGCGCAGCCGGTCCTGCGTCACCGTGATCATCGAGTTGGCCTGAGTAATGCCGAACGGCAGGTGGGTCATCCGGAACCCCGCACTGAACCGGAAGGCGAAGTCGACGGATTGCTGATCCGCGGCGGGGCCGACATCTGGCGATTGCGTCATGCCCGATGTCTACCCCACGCCATGCGCGCGCGTCCCAGGCAAACCATGGGGGATCCTGAAGGTCTGCACACGAGGGGAAATTTCATGAAGATCGCGGTCGCCGGTGGGACGGGTGTCGTGGGGTCACACACGGTCGCCGCGGCGCTAGCAGCCGGGCACGAAGCGGTGGTGCTCGCACGGTCGACCTCTGTCGACATCCTCAGCGGCGAGGGACTCGCTGCCGCACTGACCGGCGTGGACGCTGTCATCGACGCGACGAACGTGTTGTCGACGCGGGCGAAGCCTGCAACACGGTTCTTCGAGACCGGTACGCGCAACCTCATCGCGGCGGGCACGGCTGTCGGCGTGCGGCACCACGTGGTGCTGTCGATCGTCGGCATCGACCTGGTCGACTACGGCTACTACGTCGGCAAGCGCGCGCAGGAGAAGGCCGCGCTCGGCAGCGGTGCACCGGTGAGCATCCTGCGCGCCACCCAGTTCCACGAGTTCCCTGGGCAATTGCTCGACCGAGTCAAGGGCCCGATAGCGATCATGCCGCGTATGACGGTGCAGACAGTGGCAGCGCGCGAGGTCGGCGAGGCGTTGGTAGCACTCGCTGCGAGCCCCCCCGTGGAGCGCGCGCCGGATCTGGCCGGGCCCGAACAACGACAGTTGACCGACCTGGCCCGGCTCCTCCTCGCCGCGCGCGGATCGAAGAAGCCGCTGTGGAAGCTGAGCGTTCCTGGCGCCGCCGGAAAGGCGATGCGCAGCGGCGCGCTGATTCCCACCGCCGGCACGCGTGGCGTGCTCACGTTCGAGCAGTGGCTGCGAGCGCGCGTCGCATGATTCGTGTGCGCCTCGGCCGAAGGACCGTCACCAACCAACCGAAGGCCGAGTGCGAGGCATCGACCGAAGTAAGACACGGATGTGGAGCCGCCTCGGAGAATCGAACTCCGGACCTTCTCATTACGAGTGAGACGCTCTGCCGACTGAGCTAAGGCGGCGCGCGAGGACGCGACCGAGCGAGTCTAACGTGCGCGCTCGCCCACCCGGCTTTGGGGAGAGTTAGCCCTGCCTGCCGGTGCAAAGTCTCCCCAAAGCGTGAACTCCTGCTGAACGTTCGGCGCAGTGGCCGGATTCGGGTCCCGACGCCCGATCGGTGCGGCACAGTCGGCTTGTGCACGCCGCGTACGGACGTCATGACGGGCCGCTCGCCATCGCTCACCGGGGCGGTGCCGGGCTCGCGCCGGAGAACACCCTGGCGGCCTTCGAGCGCTCCTACGCGCTCGGCCTTCGCTACCTCGAGACCGACGTCCGGATCACGGCTGACGGCGAGCTCATCACATTCCACGACGCGTCGCTGCGCCGGGTGACCGGCCGCCACCGCGACGTCGCCCGCACCAAACTCGCCACGCTGCGCCAACTCCGGGTACACGGCACCGAACCGATCCCCACGCTCGCCGAGGTGCTCGACGCGTTTCCCGACGCCTGCTTCACCGTCGACGTCAAGGAGCGCGCCGCCATCGCTCCCCTCGCCGAGCTGCTCGCCACCACCGGCGCCAGCCCGCGCGTCTGCGTTGCCGGCTCGTGGGATTCGTGGCTCGCGGCGCTGGGCGCGAAGGTCGGTCCCGAGCTCACCATCGCGCTCGGCTGGCGCTCACTCGTGGCCACGCTGTCACGCCTGCACCTCGACCGCGCACGTCCACGTTCGCGCGAAACCGGCGCGTTCGCACACGTGCCACTGCGCCTCGGCAGGATCGCGATCTACGCCGATCATCTCGTCGAGCGTGCGCACGCGATGGGCATTCGAATCGTCGTATGGACGGTCAACGACGCCCCGACGATGCACCGGCTGCTGGATGCAGGCGTCGACGGCATCATCACCGATCGGCCCGACCTGCTGCGCGAAGTGATGATCGCCCGTGACCAGTGGCCGCACCCGTCAGCGATGATCGTCGATCAGCTGTAGCACCCCGCCGGGTCGGGCGGCCGGCTCGATACGTTGCACGCATGCCAGGTTCGTTCGAAAGCCTCGTCGCGGAAGCTGCGGCAACCGAAGTGTCCGGGTGGGATTTCTCCTGGCTCGACGGCCGTGCCACTGAGCAACGTCCGTCATGGGGCTACCAGGGACTGCTGCGTCAGCGACTTCGACAGGCGCGTGCGGCTCTCGATCTGCAGACCGGCGGCGGCGAGGTGCTCGCCGGCATCGACGATTACCCGGCCGTGATGGTGGCGACTGAGGCGTGGCCACCCAATGTTGTCCGGGCGACACGGGTGCTGCATCCCCGCGGGGTTGCGGTGGTTGCCCTGCCGTCGGGCCCTCCGCTTCCGTTTGCCGCAGAGGCATTCGACCTCGTCTCCAGTCGCCACCCGACCGATGTCTGGTGGCAGGAGATTGCCCGTGTCCTGAGGCCGGGCGGCATCTATTTCGCCCAGCATGTCGGTTCCCGCAGCAACGCCGAGCTCTACGAGTTCTTCCTCGGACCGCAGTCAGACGTCGAGTGCGGCGATGCCGAGCTCGACGGTGCGCGTGCCGCAGGGCTCGACGTACTCGACGTGCGCGACGAGCGTCTGCGTCTGGAGTTCTACGACATCGGAGCGGTGGTCTATTTCCTGCGAAAGGTCGTCTGGACGGTCCCTGACTTCAGCGTCGACAAATACCATGACCGGCTGCGTGCACTGCACGAGCTGATCGAGGCTCAAGGTTCGTTCGGGTGCCACTCAGCGCGCCGACTCATCACCGCCGCGAAGCCCGCCGCGGACAGCTAGACGCCAGGGTCCGGCTCCCGGCTCAGGACGGGGGTGTGTCGCTCGACCCCTGTCCCGGTCCGGACTCGTACGCCCTGCGACTCGTGCACACCGATGCGAGTGCGCACCGGCTCACCTTCCCGTCTGCAGCCATTCGCACCACGACGGCCTCGCCGGGCACGTTGCGTCCCACAACGGTGCCCTCCCCGGCCGGTGTGTCGACCTGCTCACCGTCCTGCGGCCAGCTGTTGCGGGCTTCTTCGTACAGCGGGTGCTCGTACTTCAGACAGCACATGAGCCGACCGCATGCGCCGGAGATACGCAGCGGATTCAACGGCAGGTCCTGATCCTTGGCCATCCGCACGGACACCGGTTCGAAGTCGACGAGAAACGTCGAGCAGCACAACTCGCGTCCACACGAACCGATGCCACCGGTGAGGCGAGCCTCGTCGCGGGCTGACAGCTGGCGCAGCTCGACGCGGCCGTCCATCGTGGCCGACAAGTCGCGGACCAACGACCGGAAGTCGACGCGGTGCGGCGCGGTGAAGTACACGGTGGTGTGGTTCGTCGCAACGACGTAGTCGACCCCGCTCAGCTTCATCGGCAGATCGTGCTCACGGATGAGGCGTTTCGCCGCGACGCGGGCGAGTGCCCGCTTCTTGCGGCTGCGTTCGGCTGCGTCGAGATCTTTGTCGGTAGCGGGGCCGACGAGGACGGGGAGCGCGCCGAACTCCTCGTCCACCCACTGTGGCGCCCACATGACCTCGGCTACTTCGGGGGCGGATTCGGTCGGGTACAGGACCCGGTCGCCCACCTGCGCGCTGAGGCCGCCCGGGTCGGCGTAGTACAGCCGCCCCTGCCGCTGGAAGACGACCGCACACACCATGGCCACGGCCGTCACCCTAGGGCAGGCGCAGCGCCGCAGCCATCGCCTCGACCGCAATGCGCGGCTTCACATTGAGTTCGAGAGCCTCGCGGCACCCGAGAACTTCATCGAGGCGCTGCAATACGCCGGCTGGCGACACCTGCGCCGCGACCGCACGCACGTCGTCGTCGAAATCCGGATGCGCCGACGCGACGCTCGCGCCCGCGTGCACCAGCAGCACGTCTCGATAGAAGGCGGCGAGGTCGGTGAGAGCGCGATCAAGGGCGTCGCGTTGCGCCCGCGTGGCTCGGGACTTCTGCCTCCGCTCGAGATCCTTGAGTGCGCCGGACATACCTCGCGCGGCTGTCGCGGCACCCTTGCCGGTGCCGCCGGCGCCGAGTGCGGTCTGCAGCGCCGTCATCTCGTCGTCGTCAAGACCCGCTGAATGTGCCGCGGCCTCTGCCTCGGCGGCACTCACGAGCCGGTCAGCCGCATCGAGACAGGCTTGCATGGAGGTCAGAGAGGCTGGGATCGCCAGCACCTCGGCGCGTCGATCGCGTGCGGCGGCGTCACGAACCAGTCGCCGGGACCTGCCGATGTGCCCCTGGCCGACAGCAGCGGCCCAGCGAGCGGTCGCGTCGTCGAGACCGCTGCCGATCAGCACATCGGCTACGGCCGCGGCGGGAGGCGTGCGCAGCGCGACGAGCCGGCACCGCGAGCGCAGCGTCACCGACATGTCGTCGGGATGCGTCGATGGCGCGCAGAGCAGGAACACGGTGCGCTCGGGTGGCTCCTCCACCGCCTTCAGCAGCGCGTTGCCCGCCTGCTCGGTGAGCCGATCGGCGTCCTCGATGACCACTACCTGCCAGCGACCGAGTGCCGGACGGCGGGCGGCGGTGCCGACCACCGCACGCATCTCGGCAACGCCGATCGAGAGCCCCTCGGGGACGACGGCGTGCACATCGGGGTGTACGCCGTTGCGCACCGCCCGGCATCCCGCGCACTCGCCGCACCCGGCCCCGTCGCGCTCACATTCGAGGGCCGCAGCAAATGCACGTGCTGCCACCGACCGGCCGGAGCCGGGTGGCCCGGTGAACAACCACGCGTGCGTCATTGAGCCACCGGGCGCGTCCTCGTCTCGCGTCAGCGCGGCGGCCGAGGCAGCAGCGTCACGCAACGTCGCCACCGTCTCACCCTGACCGACGAGGTCGTCCCACACGCCGCTCATGACTTCGCCGGAGCGTGGTGCAAACCGTGGCGCAGCGCTCCTCGGCGTGGCGTGAACAGCACCTCGACCCGCGCAAGTACCTCCGCCGCGATCTGCTCCTGCGCCAGCGTCGCGTCGACGATGAGATAGCGCCGGGGCTCCGCGTCGGCGAGCGCGCGGAAGGCAGCCCGGACCTTCTCGTGGAATTCGAGCGACTCCGACTCGAGCTTGTCGGCGTCGTCACCGCGGTGCTCGGCGCGAGCCAGCCCGCGATCAGCGGGCAGGTCGAGGAGCACGGTGAGATCAGGTCGCAAACCTCCGGTGGCCCACCGCGACAACCGTTGGACGTCCTCGACGGACAGGTGCCGCCCGGCCCCTTGATAGGCGAGGGAGGAGTCGATGTAGCGGTCCGTCAGGACGACCTCGCCCGCCTCGAGCGCGGGCCGGATCACCGTCTCGACGTGGTGTGCGCGATCAGCGGCAAAGAGCAGCGCTTCGGCGCGGGGGGTGATCCGTTCGTCGTGGTGCAGCACCAGATCGCGAATGCGACCACCGACCGGCGTTGCACCGGGCTCGTGCGTCACGGTCACGGCGCGCCCGGCTGCGCGAAGAGACGCGGCGAGGAGCTCGATCTGTGTCGACTTCCCGGCCCCTTCGCCACCCTCGAACGCGACGAAGACGCTCCCACTGCGCATCCGGCGGCGTACCGACGAGTCGCCGCGCATCGAGGTCCGAAGGTCGGTCCAGACCGACATCTGCTGCCGCTCGTCCATCTTGCGATAGGCGAGCAGCCCAGCGGCCAGCGCGAACAGGCCTCCCGCGATCAGCACGATGCGCGTGCCGTCGACCGTCGCGTGGATACCTGCGACGGAGACGTGCCTGCGCCCTACCTGGGCGACGACGAAGGGCACCGCGGCGAGTGCGGCGATGAGCACGATGCGGATGAGCGATTGCAGGAACGCGAAGACACGTCCGCGCATCTCGTCCTGGACGTCGGTCCCCATCAACGTCATCCCGGCCAGGTAGGCAACGCCCGCACCGAAGCCAACACCGATCACGAAGATCATCGCGAGTGCGACCTGCGGCATGACGGCAACGAGCACCAGACAGGTCCCGGCAAAGACGATCGCCAGGCCGAACAATCGGCGCCTCGACAGTTCACGGGCGATGCGCGGCCCGAACGCCATACCGGTGCCGAGGCCGACGAACACGGACCCGAACAGAACGCCGTACGCGGCGTTGCCTCCGCCCAGGCTGGTGACGAACAGCTTGCCGGCCCCGATCACGGCGCCACCGCCGGCGAAGGCGCCCGTCAGGCCGATGATCAGCCCGCCCACGAGGCGTGAGCTGCGCACGAATGCGATGCCCTCGCGCATGAGACTGATCAAGCCGGGCTGCTCCTCGGGGGGCTGCCCATCGCGATGCCCGCTGATCTCAGGGATGAACAGCACGACGAGCGCACCGAACAGGAAGGTCGCGGCGTTGAAGTACAGCGCAAGGTTCACCGGCTGGGCCCGGAAGAAGTGCAGGTGTCTCGCCAGCACATTCGTGATCAGCGAGAGCATCGAGAACAGCGCCGCACCCAGCACCGGCGTGAAGCCGTAGGTGGTGACCAGGCTGAGCTGATTCGCCGCCTCGATCTGATCGCGCCGAACGAGGTTGGGCACCGACGCATCCTTGGCGGGCAGCCAGAAGAGGCTGACGCATTCGATCAGGAAGCTGGCGATCAGCAGCCATGCGACCGTGTGGACGAGCGGGATGGTGAGAAACAGCACGAAGCGGATGGCGTCGGAGACGACCATCGTCCGACGCCGATCGAAGCGGTCGGCGAAGGCACCCGCTACCGGCCCGAGCACGATCGCCGGGAGCAGTTTCACGACGAGCACGCCGCCCAGTGCGTAGTTCTGCGCCTGATAGGTATGGGTCAGCGACGTGGCCAGCGCGGTTGTCGCGAGCAGCCCGAGCCAGTCGCCGAGGCTCGACAGCGCGGTGGAATACCAGAGCCGCCGAAAGGGGGTTACCCGCAGCACTCCGCGGACCGCCGCGGCCGAGGACACCGCGGCCGTGGCGCCGGGAGCCGGCTGCGGGCCCTGAGCGGCCTGGTCGGCGCTGATCGCGATCCCCCTCGGGTCAGCCAGTGACCGGATCAGAGTAGCTGCGACCTCTGACGGGTGGCCGCTGCCTTCTCTCGTCGATATCGGGGATTCCTCAGCGCGTCTACTCAATCGGGCGGGTCGGCCGCGAGCAGCAGAGCGCGCAGGCCGGCCGCGAGCCGGGCATGGTCTCCGGCCGCGAGGACCGCGAGAAGTTGGTGCTCGGACTCGAGGAGCGCGACGAGCGCGGCGTCGACCCGACGGCGCCCCGCCACCGTCAGGCGCACGCGCACCAACCGGCCGTCGTCCGGATCGTTGTGCCGCGACACGAGACTGCGGCCGGTGAGACGGTCGAGGCGGCTGGTCATGGTTCCCGACGTGACGTGGGTCAGCGCGCTCAGCTCACCAGCGGTCAGCTCGAATGGCTCTCCCGCGCGGCGCAGCGCCGAGAGCACGTCGAACTCGTGCGCCTGCAGGCCGTGTTCCACGAACGCGGCGGTGCGCCGCTCGGCGAGGACGTCGGCCAGGCGGCTGACGCGCGAGAGCACCTGCAGCGGCGTGACATCAAGATCGGGCCGCTCGCGGCGCCATGCTGCGACGATCTCGTCGACTTCGTCCCGCATGACCACCATGGTGCCATATCCCTTGACGTCAAGATATATTTCTTGACGTCGAGAGGATCACCATGAGGTGGGACCCAGCGCAATACGCCCGATACGCCGGCGAACGCGGCCGCCCGTTCCTCGACTTGGTCGCCAGAATCGGGCATGACGCCCCACGCCGGGTGGTCGACCTGGGCTGCGGTCCGGGCACGCTCACGGAGCTTCTCGCGCGGCGGTGGCCGGAGGCCGCGATAGAAGGAATCGACTCGTCCCCCGAGATGATCGACAGGGCGGCGGAGCTGACCGGCGACCGGCTCACCTTCCGCATGGGCGATGTCGCCGACTGGCAGCCGCCGGCCGACGTCGACGTGATCGTCAGCAACGCAACGCTGCAATGGGTTCCGCGCCACCAGCAGCTGTTCCAGCGGTGGGCCGCTGGGCTGCCGCCCGGGGGGTGGATCGCCCTGCAGGTGCCGGGCAACTTCGAGGCGCCGTCGCACGGGCTGATGCGCAATCTCGCCTTGTCCGCACGCTGGCGTGCGCAGCTCGGTGAGGTGCTCCGTCATGACGACGCAGTCGGCACCCCGTCGACCTACGCGGCCTTGCTCCTCCACGAGGGGCTGACGGTCGACGTGTGGGAGACCACCTACCTCCACGTGCTGCAGGGAGTCGACCCGGTTCTCGAGTGGGTTCGCGGCACCGGCCTGCGACCGGTGCTGGCGGCACTCGACACGACCGACGCCGCCGCGTTCGAAACCGAATACGCCGACGCGCTGCGACGCGCCTATCCCCCTGGCCCGCACGGCACGCTGTTCCCGTTCCGGCGCATCTTCGCCGTGGCACATCGAGCCAACGGCTGACAAGTTCGCCGTCCACACCCCGACGACCGTCCACAGGGCGGCGACAGACAGCCACGACATGCGACCTCCTGAGCGAACCTCGGAGCGCGGCCGCCGCGAGGCGGTTCGCTCCACTGCTCGCGCACGACGTTCACAACGGGGAAGGCCGACGTGTCGAATCATCGCTTCCGGGTCCGGGGTCACCATCGCCATCTGCACAAGTCGTGGCGTCGGGGCCTGGCACCCTGGCTCCACCGCCTCGGCCGCGTCGCCGTGGCAGTCACGGTCACCGCTCTGGCCGCGATCCTCACGCCATTGGTTTTCGCCGCGGCAGGCACTCCGGGTTCGGAGGGGTCGAGCGGCTCGTGGGTCGGCGGTCGCGTCTTCACCTCACCCTTCGAGCCCCTCGTGCTGTGGAAGGTGCCCGGCGCGGGTGGCCGGCTGGGCACCTGCATCGACGCCAACGCACACGGTCCGTTGCGCGGGCCGTACACGAAGCACGCCACGATCACCGACGCCGTCTACGGCGAGCTGAATCACTTGTACGCGCGAGCCGACACGTCCGACGTGCAGCTCGCCGAACTGAGCGCACTGAACAGCCACAAGTACGACCACATCGACCGCGGCATGCAATGGAGCTATCTCGTCAACGGACGCGGTGGCACGTCGGTCGCCGGCGCGAACGCGATGCTCGCCCGGGCCGCATCGCTCGCCGGTCCGTACACCGTCGTCGTCAGCTGGCCGGCGGCTGACACCGCGACCAACACCCCGTATTCGGCGACGGTCAGCGTGACATCGGCGAGCGGCAAACCGGTTCCCGGCGCAGTCGTCTCCGTGAGCGGCACCAACGTCACCCTGAGCGTGCACTCGGTGACCACCGACTCGGCGGGCCGGGCCGTCGTCGGTTTCCGGATCCCTGACGGGACGTCATCGACCTTCACCATCGCCGCCTCGGTCCAGTCGTGGACGTCGGTCGACGTATATGCGAGCGCGGGCGAGCAGGGGATGCTCGTCACCGGGCCGCCGAGCACACAGGGCGGTCAGCACACCGGCCCGGTGCGACGCCTGCGCACCGTGTACCTGGTGAAGGTCGCGGCCCACGATCCGACCCACACTCCGGTCGCGGGTTACCGCTTCGCGATCACCGACGCCGTGGGCACGGTCGTTGTCCCCTCGGTGACGACCGGGACGAGCCCGACTGCCGCGCCGCTCGGCGCTCTCGCCGTCGGCGCCACGTACCACGCACGGGAGCTCGGGGGTCCGCCCGGCGGCCCGCTGTATGTCCCGGTCGACGCGACCACGACCTTCGTCGTGCCACCCGGTACGACCACCTGGACCCTCGAGGCGGCCGATCCGGAGATGCCGACTCCGACCATCGTCACCCGTGTCAGCCTCGGCCAGACGATCACCGGCCAGCCCCTCGTCGACGAGGTGAGCGTGACGGGCGACGACGGGGAAGACGGCACGATCGCCGCAACCCTGTACGGGCCCGTCCCTGCGCCGCCGTCGGGTGCGTGCAGTGACGTCACCCTCGCCGAGTTCACCGCATCGGCCGCGCATCCGGTCACCGCCCACGTCGACGGAGCCCACAACGGCGGCAATGGCACATACCCCATCGTTGGGCCCGCGGCGTCCCTTCCCGGATGTTGGGGCTGGGCCGAAACGCTCACCCTCACACCCTCCGGTGCGACCGCGACGTCGCTACCCACCGCTGCGAACGAATCGACACTCGTCACGACGCCGCGGGTGTCCACAACGGCGTCGGCGCAGATCGCCGCGATCGGCGCCGAGCTCACCGACAAGATCCTTGTCACAGGAATGAACGGTCAACGGGCCACCATGATCGCGACCCTCTTCGGCCCGCTGCCCGGCGATCCGCACAGCGGATGCCGGCAATACTCCGACGCCGCTTGGCAGAGCGCCATCGCCCACTCTGGTACAGCCCTTACCGCAGGTACGGCGACGATCGACGTCACCGGTGACGGGACTTATGTGAGCGCTCCGGTCCGTCTGACCCGCGCCGGCTGCTATACCTACCGCGAATCGTTGACACCGGTGTCGATGCCCGGGTCGCCGGTGCTCACACCTCTCGGCACGGACAGCGAATCGACCGTCGTCCTCACGCCTGATCTGCAGACGCAGGCCGCGAGCAACGAGGCCACGGCCGGCGCAGCGATCCGGGACCGCGTCACCGTGACCGGTACCGCGGGTGTCACCGGTTCGATCAGCGCGCAGTTGCTCGGGCCGGTCCCTGCCAGCCACGGTTCCTGCGCGCACCTCGACTGGACGCGTGCTCCTGTGGCGGCAACGCTGCCCCCCGTTCCGACATCGGGCGACGGTGACTACGAGACCGCCGCCGTGACCCTGCGTGCCAGCGGCTGCTACAGCTTCGTCGAGGCGCTACTGCTCGGAGGAGTGCCCGATCCGTTCGTACACACGGCCCCCGGCGTACCCAGCGAGACGGTGCTCGTCCAGCCGCCGACTGCGACGACGCCACCGCTGGCCAGAACCGGCCAGCCGACGGTGGTCCTGGGCGGTTCGGGTCTCGCCGCGATCGGAGGCGGGGCCGCCCTCATTCTCGCGGGACGGAGTCGGCGCAGCCGATAACCGCCAGCACGGCGCGCGACCGGGGGTTGGTTCAGCCCTCGGTCGCGTCCGGCCCCGCGCCTGCAGTCTGCGCGACGGGCGTCTTCTTCGCCGGTGACTTCTTGGCGGCCGCCTTCTTCGCCGAAGTGGCCTTGCCGGCCGTCGACTTGGCGGCCGCCTTCTTCGCCGCCGCTTTCCTGGCCGGCGCCTTCTTCGCCACCTTCTTGGCAGGCCCGCGTGTGCGGCGGTCAGCAAGCAGCTCTGCTGCGCGATCGTCGGTGATCTCCTCGACGGCATCACCGCGACGCAGCGACGCATTGGTCTCTCCGTCGGTGACGTACGGCCCGAAACGCCCGTCCCTGATCACCATCTTCTTGCCGGTCGCCGGGTCGTCGCCGAGTTCGCGCAACGGCGCCGCCGCGGCCGCGCGGCGCCCACGAGCCTTCGGCTGCGCGAACAGCGCCTGAGCCTCTTCGAGCGTCACCGTGAACAACTGCTCCTCGCTCTCGAGCGAGCGCGAGTCGGTGCCCTTCTTGACGTACGGCCCGTAGCGGCCGTTCTGGGCGGTGACGTCCTCACCGTCGAGCTGACCGACCGTCCGCGGCAGGCTCAGCAACCGCTGCGCCTCCTCGACCGTCACAGTGTCCAGCGACATCGACGCAAACAGCGACGCCGACTTCTCTCCGTCAGTGACGTACGGTCCGTAACGCCCGGACTTCGCGGTCACCTCGCGGCCATCGACCGTCGCGCCCAGCGGCCGGTCCCCCGACGGGGCCGACAGGAGCTCCTCCACCTTTTCCGGCGTGAGCTCGTCCGGCGCGAGACCCTCAGGAATCGAGGCACGCTCGTCATCGCCCCGCTGCAAGTACGGGCCATACCGGCCGACTCGCACCACGACACCTGTGTCACCCAGCGGGATCGAGTTCACCCCGCGCGCATCGATCTGCTCGAGACGCTCGGCGATGAGCCGGCGCAAACCGCCCTGCGCCGAGATGCGGTTCGGGTCGGTCGGCGCATTCCCGTCAGCATCGTCGGCGCCGAAGTAGAACCGCCGCAACCACTCGACGCGCGATCGCTCACCCGACGCGATGTCGTCCAGATCGTTCTCGACGGACGCCGTGAAGCCGTAGTCCACGAGTCGGCCGAAGTAGGACTCGAGCAGGCCGACCACGGCGAACGCGGTCCACGACGGGACGAGGGCAGGGCCCTTCTTCCAGACGTAACCGCGATCCTGGATCGTCTGCATGATCGACGCGTAGGTCGACGGGCGACCGATCCCGAGCTCCTCCATAGCCTTCACCAGCGAGGCTTCGGTGTAGCGCGCCGGCGGGCTCGTCGAGTGCCCCTGCGCAGTGAACTCGCGTGCATTGAGCGCGTCGCGGGCAGTCAGCTGCGGCAACCGCTTCTCCGCATCGTCCTTCGAACCGTCACCTGCATCGTCGCTGTCGATGTCCTCGACGTAGGCGCGCAGGAAGCCCGGGAAGGTGATCGTCCTCCCGCTCGTGGCGAACTCGGCACGCTCACCGGCGACGGACTCGCCGGCCAGCCGGATCGAGACAGTCGTGCCAACGGCGTCGGACATCTGTGAGGCGAGGGTGCGCTGCCAGATCAGCTCGTACAGCCGGAACTCGTCGCCACTGAGTTCGTTCGCCACCTGACCGGGGGTGCGGAACGAATCTCCGGCCGGACGGATTGCTTCGTGTGCCTCCTGGGCGTTCTTCACCTTGCGGGTATAGGTGCGGGCCTCCGCAGGCACGTATGCGTCGCCGTAGAGCTCGCGCGCCTGCGACCGGGCAGCACTCAGTGCGGTCGCGGACAGGTTCGTCGAGTCGGTTCGCATGTAGGTGATGAAGCCGTTCTCATACAACCGCTGCGCCACGCGCATCGTGACTGCCGACGACCACCGCAGCTTCCGGCCGGCCTCCTGCTGCAGCGTCGAGGTCATGAACGGCGGGTAGGGCCGCCTGCGGTACGGCTTCTCATCGACGCGGCGTACCTCGAAGGGGCGCCCATCCAGGCGTGCGGCCAATCCACGCGCGCCCGCCTCGTCGAGATGCAGCACATCGCCGCCGGCGCGGCCGGTCGCCGGATCGAAGTCACGTCCCGTTGCGATGCGGATGTCGTCCATCGACACCAACGTCGCAGTGAAGGTGTCCGGGTCGCCCGGCTTGGGATCTGCCGGTGCGAACGCACCCTCAACGTCCCAGTAGTCCGCGGTGCGGAACGCCATTCGCGCCCGCTCGCGCTCCACGACGATGCGCGTGGCGACGGATTGGACGCGCCCTGCCGACAGCCGCGGCAGCACCTTCTTCCACAGCACCGGGCTGACCTCGTACCCGTAGAGCCGGTCGAGGATTCGGCGCGTCTCCTGCGCATCGACCAACCGCTCGTCGATGTCGCGAGGGTGAGCCACGGCGTCGGCAATCGCGCTCGGGGTGATCTCGTGGAACACCATCCGCCGCACCGGGATCTTCGGCTCGAGCGTCTGCACCAAGTGCCAGGCGATCGCTTCGCCCTCGCGGTCCTCATCCGTCGCGAGGTACAGCTCGTCGGCGTCCTTCACGAGTGACTTGAGCTTGCTGACCTGCTGCTTACGGTCGGGGCTCACGACGTACAGCGGCTCGAAATCATGGTCGGTGTCGACGCCCAGTCGCGCCCAGGACTCGCCCTTGTACTTCGCGGGGACGTCAGCGGCGTTGCGCGGCAGGTCGCGGATGTGGCCGATCGAGGCCTCGACGACGTAGCCCGCGCCGAGATAGCCACCGATCGTCTTCGCCTTCGCCGGCGACTCGACGATCACCAGCTTGGTGCCGGTGCCCGTCCTTGCGCCCTTGCTTGCCACGTCTCTCCCACTGGTCGGCCGGCAGTCTGGTCCAACCGCCGTCGCGGACGGTACAGGACCCCCGCAAACATCCCGTTCATCGCACAAGCGGCCAGGCGGACGCTCCCCCGTACGGCGGCGGCCCGAGCAGCTCCGCCAGCCGACGGATGCGCTTGACCGATGTGACCCGCCACCCGGGGCCGCCCCGCAGCCCGATCGACACCGCGGCGAGCCCCAGCCGGGCTAGCTGGGCACCAGCGGCCAGGTGCATCGGATCGTCGGGCTCGGCAGTCGCAAGCAGGTAGCCGACATCGTCGCGGCTCCCCGCGCTGATCGCCCACAGCCGCAGCCCGCCCGCGGTGAGGGCGAAGTCGGGTGGCGGAGCATCGAGGGCGCCGCGCCGCCACCGGTTCGCTGCCGCCGTGAGCGCCGCGTCGAACGCCGTCCGCACCCCGTAGCCACCCTCCGAGCGCACGACGACGTCCTGACCGTCCACGCCCAAGGCCACGAAGGCCTCGGCAAGCGCATCGGCGCGCCACCGATCGCCGACTACGACGGACAGACGCGCGGACTCCTGCGAACGCACCCAGTGGCCGCCCGCGAGAAGCACGCCGTCCAGATCGTCCAGCGAGGGTTCGGCCGCAGCGGCGCCGAACAGCGAGAACTGCATCGTCACCGCGCACCCGCCTCGTCGACGATCGGGGTCGCGGTGCCGACGAGCACCGCGTGCAACGCACACGGGCGGCCCCGGCCGTGCCGGAACCGCCCGTGTCGCATGTCTCGACCTATGCAGCGGCTGTCTGTGCGGGCGTGGCCGGGGCCTCGTCGCCCGGGATCGCACCCATCGAGACGGTCCGCCGCTTCGACACGATCACCGCGGTCGCGATGATGGCAAAGGAGATGATCGCGATGACGGCGCGGATCGCGTTGCTCTTGTGGTCGCCCACGCTGTACTTGATGACGGCGGGCGCGATCAACACCGACACCAGGTTCATCACCTTGATCAGCGGGTTGATGGCCGGGCCTGCCGTGTCCTTGAACGGGTCACCGACGGTGTCGCCGATGACGGTCGCGGCATGCGACTCACTGCCCTTGCCGCCGTACGCACCGTCCTCGACCATCTTCTTGGCGTTGTCCCACGCACCACCGGAGTTGGCCAGGAAGACGGCCATCAGGACACCGGCGCCGATGGCGCCACCGAGGTAACCGGCCAGCGGGCCGGCGCCGAAGGCGAAGCCGATGGTGATCGGAGCGAAGATCGCCAGAAGACCCGGCGTGGCCAGTTCGCGCAACGAGTCCTTCGTGCAGATGTCCACCACACGGCCGTAATCCGGCTTCTCGGTGTAGTCCATGATCCCGGGCTTGGTGCGGAATTGCTCGCGCACCTCGAAGACCACCCGGCCTGCCGCTCGGCCGACAGCGCTGATCGCCAGTCCACTGAACAGGAAGACGACCGCAGCGCCGATGATGAGCCCGACCAGGACGTTCGGCGACGCGACGACAGCGGCGAACCCGGAACCACCCGCATTGTTCTTCGCCTGCGCGATGCTCACCGCGTCCGTGAACGAGCCGAACAGCGCCGTTGCGGCGAGGACGGCCGTCGCGATGGCGATGCCCTTCGTGATGGCCTTGGTGGTGTTTCCCACCGCGTCGAGATCGGTGAGCACCCGAGCACCCGCCTCGTCGATGTCACCGCTCATCTCGGCGACGCCCTGCGCGTTGTCGCTGACCGGACCGAAGGTATCCATCGAGACGATCACGCCGGCGGTGGTCAGCAGACCACATCCGGCCAGCGCGACTGCGAACAATGCGACCGGGATGGAGCCGAAGCCGAGCATGAATGCACCGAACACCGCGAGGGCGATCAGCACCGCCGTGTACACCGCCGACTCGAGACCGAGTGCGATGCCGGAGAGGATCACGGTGGCTGGTCCTGTCAGCGACGTCTTGGCAACGTCCTTGACGGGGCGGCGCACCGTGTCCGTGAAGTAACCGGTGAGCTGCTGGATGATCACGGCGAGAGAGATGCCGATGAGCACTGCGACGAAGGCGATGACCTTCGGGTTGCCGTCGATCTTGCTCGCGTCCCCGAGGTTGCCGAAGGCACTGAAGCCGAGCACTCCGTGGAAGCCGCTGAACTTCGCCGGCAGGTAGCTGAAGGTGACGATCGCGACCAGGGCGAGCGATACCAGCGCCGAGATGATGAAGCCGCGGTTGATCGGCACGAGTCCGTTGCGGTCGCTCGCGCGCAGCTTGGTCGTGAGGATGCCGACGACGGAGCTGATGATGCCGATACCGCCGATGAAGAGCGGCAGCAGCAAGCCCTTGGCGCCGAAGGCAGCCTGGCCCAGGATCAGCGCCGCTACCAGGGTGACGGCGTAGGACTCGAAGAGGTCGGCGGCCATACCTGCGCAGTCACCGACGTTGTCACCGACGTTGTCGGCGATCGTCGCCGCGTTGCGTGGGTCGTCCTCAGGGATTCCCGCCTCGACCTTGCCGACGAGGTCGGCGCCGACGTCGGCAGCCTTGGTGAAGATGCCGCCGCCGACACGCATGAACATGGCGAGCAGCGCGCCGCCGAAGCCGAAGCCCTCAAGGACGGTGGGTGCGTTGTCGTTGTAGACGAGCAGAACGATGCTCGCACCGAGCAGGCCGAGGCCGACGGTGAGCATGCCGACGATTCCACCGGTGCGGAAGGCGATGTGGAAGCCGCGCTCCGAACCGCCACCGCGGGCGGCGGCAGCGACGCGGACGTTGGCCCGGGTCGCGAGGGTCATGCCGATGTAACCGACGGTTGCCGAGAAGGCGGCGCCGACGAGGAAGAACAGCGCGCGGCCGATCCGCACATTGGTCGCGCCGTGCGCGACGTTCAGCGGAAGGATGAACATCAGCACGAAGACGATGACCGAGAAGACCGCGAGGGTGCGGAACTGCCGGTTGAGGTACGCAGCCGCGCCCTCCTGCACCGCCTTGGCGATCTCCTGCATGTTCGGCGTGCCCTGGTCGGCCTTCAGCACCTCACGGACGAGGCTGTAGGCGAAGACGAGCGCGAGCAGCGCGATGACCCCGATGACGACTACCAGCCATTTGTCGCCGGACGAGATCGCCAGTGGATTGTCGTTGCTCGCGATCGCCGAGGCGATCAAGTGGTGCGCGGCCATGAACTCCCCTAGATGGTGCGTCGAAATCGTGCGAATGCCGACGTGGTCGGCCTCAGCGGAAAGCGCCGAGAGACGGGTTGTTCACGCCCGGCGCAACTGCCGGGGATTCTAACCAGACGGATGGGCCGGAACCGCGCCAGGGTGGCGGATAACCGAGCAGACGCTTGCTCAGCCAGCGGTCGAGTTCGGCGCCAGCGCCGCGACGGCGGCGTCGACCGTCGGATGGATCTCGAAGACGCCGTCGAGCCCGGTGATCTGGAAGAGCCTGAGGATCCGCTCACGATTGCAGACCAGGGGGAGCCGGCCATCGGCCTCGACCGCCGCGGTGCGGGCGGACACGAGGGCGCCGAGGCCCGTCGAGTCCATGAACTCGACCTCGGAGAGATCGACGACCACGGTGGGGGCGGATCCGGTCAGGGACGCATCAATCTGTTCCTTCAGCGACGGTGCGGAGTAGACGTCCACCTCACCGTGCACCGTCAGGACGGTGATATCCGCGACGTTGTGCTGCGACACCGAGAAGTCCACCTGATGCTGCTCCCAGTCCATCTCGCGCCGTCGTTCGGGGATCATCGACGGCAGTTGCTCCCTGTGAGCCATGGTGCCACACGGGTACCGCCCGGCATTACCTCAGCGAAGGGCAGGATGTATGCGCGCCCTGCTCGATCGCCTGGTCGCCGGTATACCCCCTGGCACGGAGCCCCTCACGCACGTGCGCGAGATCCCCGGCCGTCCCGGAATCACCGTTCCGTGGCCCGCGTGGGTGCCCCCGACGCTGCGTGACCGTCTGGTCGCCGCCGGTATCGCGGAGCCGTGGCAGCACCAGGTAGCCGCTGCGGACGCAGCGTTCGATGGCCGCTCCGTAGTCATCGCGACGGGGACGGCATCGGGCAAGTCGCTCGCGTACCAACTGCCGGCACTCACCGCCCTGATGAACGACGACCGAGCGCGGGTGCTCTACCTCGCCCCGACCAAAGCCCTCGCGGGCGACCAGCTGCGCGCGCTGGCCGAACTCGACGTGCCCGGTGTGCGTGCCGCGACCTTCGACGGCGACACCCCTACGGAGGAACGCGACTGGGTGCGCGCTCACGCCAACTGGGTGCTGACGAACCCGGACATGCTGCACCGGGGAATCCTGCCCGCGCACGCCCGGTGGGCCCCGTACCTGCGCCGGCTGCGTTATGTCGTCATCGACGAATGCCATACCTACCGAGGGTTGTTCGGATCTCACGTCGCTCAGGTCCTGCGCCGGCTGCGCCGGATCTGCGCCGCCTACGGGGCCGACCCGACGTTCGTGCTCGCGTCGGCGACAGTGACCCGTCCGGACGTCGCCGCGGCGCGTCTCACCGGTGTCGCGGTGTCGGCCGTGACCGACGACGCGTCCCCGCGAGGAGCACGCACTTTCGGCCTGTGGGAGCCACCCCTGACCGCTCTACGCGGTGAGAACGGCGCCCCAGTGCGCCGATCTGCCGGTGCCGAGACGGGACGGCTGCTCGCAGATCTGGTCATCGAAGGGGCCCGCACGCTCGCTTTCGTGCGTTCGCGCCGCGGCGCGGAGCTGGCGGCGCTGTCGGCCCAGCGGCTGCTCGCCGAAGCCGGGCTCGACGAGCTGGTGCCACGCGTCGCGGCCTATCGCGCGGGCTACCTGCCCGAGGAACGCCGCGCGCTCGAGGCCGCGCTGACGAGCGGAGCGCTGCTCGGCGTCGCGGCGACGAATGCCCTTGAGCTCGGCTTGGACGTCTCGGGCCTGGATGCCGTGCTGCTCGCAGGATTTCCCGGAACGCTCGCCTCGATGTGGCAGCAAGCGGGACGTGCCGGCCGCTCCGGTGCGGAGTCGCTCGTCGTGTTCGTCGCCCGCGACGACCCGTTGGACACCTATCTCGTCCATCACCCGGAGGCCATCTTCGGGCGCCCGGTAGAGGCGACGGTCTTCGACCCGCTCAACCCCTACGTTCTCGGTCCCCAGCTCTGCTGCGCGGCGGCCGAACTGCCGTTGCGGGCGGACGAGTTGGCAGTATTCGGCGCCGAGCCGGGGCAGGTGGGCATTCCCCCCGCCGTCGCCTCGGTGCTCGACGAGCTGGTGGCGGGCGGACGGCTGCGACGCAGACCCGGTGGCTGGTATTGGACCTCGCGCGAGCGGCCGACTGCGGATATCCGCGGCGGTGACGGCGCTCCGGTCTCGGTGATCGACGGCGCCACCGGTTCGCTCGTAGGCACGGTCGACGCAGCGGCGGCCCATTCGTCCGTGCACGCGGGCGCCACCTATCTCCATCAGGGCCGCACCTACGTCATCGATGCACTCGACCTCGACGAGCGAATCGCGTTGGCGCATCCCGAGGATCCGGACTGGTCGACGTCGGCGCGCGACGTCACGGACATCAGGGTGGTCGAGACGCTGCAGTCGCATCGATTCGGTCCGCTGACCGTGTGCTACGGAACGGTCGACGTGGCGAATCAAGTCATCAGCTACCTGCGTCGGCGCATCAGCACCGGAGAGGTGCTCGACGAGACACCGCTGGATCTGCCGGTGCGGGAACTGCGCACCCGCTCTGTCTGGTACTCGATAACGGAGGAGGCGACGGCCGAGGCGGGCATCGCCGCTGCCGACCTGCCCGGTGCGGCGCACGCTGCCGAGCATGCCGCGATCGGTTTGCTGCCGCTGTTCGCCACCTGCGACCGATGGGACATCGGCGGGGTGTCGACCGCGCTGCACCGCGACACCGGCCGTCCGACGATCTTCGTTTACGACGGACACCCCGGCGGGGCGGGTTTCGCCGAACGTGGTCATGCCGCACTGGCAGAGTGGTTGGCCGCCACCAGAGATGCGATCGCAGCCTGCGAATGCCTCGCCGGATGCCCGTCGTGCGTGCAGTCGCCCAAATGCGGTAATGGCAACGAGCCACTCGACAAGTCGGGCGCGCGACGCCTGCTCGATCTGGTGCTCAGTCACCTGAACGGCTGACCGGGCCGGCTGCCCCTAGCCCTCGATCGGTTCGAGGAATTCGAGGCGATTGCCGAACGGGTCGTGGGCGTAGATGCGGCGGAAACCTGGAAACAGTTCGTCCCACGTGGCGTCCTGCCCCGCCGCGGACAACCGGTGCGCGACGTCGTCCAGGTCGGATACGACGATTCCCGGGTGCGCTTTGCGAGCGGGGCTGAACTGGGCTTCGACGCCCAGGTGTAACTCGACCTCGCCGGACCGGAACCACGCGCCACCGCGAGCCGCCAGGTCCGGCGGCTTCTGGATCTCTGCCATGCCGAGGACTCCGACGAAGAAGTCTCGGGCGGCGTCCTCCTCCCCTGCGGGCATTGCCAGCTGGGTGTGGTGCAGCCGTGTGAACGCCATGTCGCCGATTCTGCCGTCGGCGCGGGAGCCCGCTCGGCCCGGGCCTGAGCCGCGACCCGTTGGCCGCCGACCAGAGGAAGGTCGACAGCGACAACCACCGTGACGCGGGCATATCCCGATCGATGGCTCGGGTCGAGCTGCAGGTCGCATCGCACCAGCAGCGCGCCGTTCTCGCGAGCGACGCGGCCGGCCGCCGCGCACGACGCCTGGTCGACGCCGATCCGCGTTGCGGCGGCGAGCGCCGCGAGGTCGGCCGCTGCCTCGGCACGATGACGGGCGAACACGGCCTGCGTGCGCACCACGGCGACGAATCCGATAGCGAGAACCACAGCCGCGGCAGACATGACCCAGACCGACGCGGAGCCAGCCTCACGGCTCACGCGCAGCCGCGGCGCGCGCGCTGACCTCGACGAGCGGGAGCCAGTTCGCCAACGTCCGTGCGGTCAGGTGCGCGACCACGACGACGTCCGGCCCGGAGGTATGGATGTCGAGGTGGACCCCTGGGGCGACTGCCGTTGCAACGCGCATAGCTGCATCGACATCGCCACGCGTCGCGGCTCGGGCGGCCTCGCGCGCGGCATCTCCAGCGCGGACCCGGGCACCGGCGACACCGATCGCACTCAACGCGACGGCGAGGATCAACACGAGCACGGGCAGGCACGCGGCTAGTTCGAGCGTGACCATTCCGCCGTCCGACCTCGGGGCCGGTTGCGCTCGGCGTCGCAATCGCACGCGGCGCGTGGTGTCCCCGTCAGATCGCATGAAGCGCCGACCTGACGATGCCGCTCAGCTCCGCGGCGACAGCCGGGCTGCGGACGATCTTGTAGAGGACCACAGCGAATGCGACGGCGGCGACGGTGCCCACGGCGTACTCGGCCGTCGTCATGCCGGTGTCGGTGGTGATGCGCGAAAGGAACCGCTTGAGCCAGCTCATCCGTCGACTCAACCGCGCACCACGCTCGCGCGGGCCTCAGCAGAGCGATCTGTGGACGGCCCGCGTGATTGTGGACGGCGCCGCCCGGTCAGAGTGGATGGCGCCGTCCGGTCCGGTCAGGTCCGACCCAACGGCTCGGTTAGAGCTGCCCCGCTGCGAACCAGCTGTACACAGCGGCGAACGGGCGGCGGCGGAAGCGCAGCGTGTGAACGTGCCGCGACGAGGCGCGGTGGGGGCGGCCCTCTCGCGCCAGCAGGACGGTCCGGCGGGATTCGGCGTCGGCCACCATCTCGGCGTGACGCTGGTTGGCTACTGCGGCGGCGATGCTGGCGTTCATGCGATCTCCTCGGTCGGCGTTGTCGCCAACGATCGGGCTAAGGCAGGCACGCGCACATGGGGAGAACGCCGCATTGGGCGGCGTGGACAGCCTTAGGCGGCGACCCCGGCGCGCGGCGCGCCTAGGGGGGTCGCGCGGGTCATCCGCCGCTGCCCAGAACGTCTCGAGCTATGCCCATGACGTCCGGAACGACACCCAAGCAGACGAAGGCGGGCAGGAAACACAGGCCGAGCGGGGCCATGGCGAATACCCCGGCCCGATGCGCCCGAGCGAGTGCGGACGCCTTCCGTTCGGCGCGTAGGTCCGTGGCCAGTTGCTCCCAGGCCGCGGCAAGGCGGACCCCGCTCACCGAACTGCGGCGCGACACCACAGACAGCGCAGTGAGCTCCGGCTCGGCATCAAGCGGGCGCCAGGCCTCCGCCGGTCCGGCACCGAGCCGCAACAGCCGCGCCGTCTGGAGCAGGTGCGCGGTGGCCGCTCCGCCGGCCGCCGGTGCCGCATGTTCCAACGCGACGGACACGGGCGCGCCGCCGCGCAGCACAGCGGCCGCCAGGTCGAGCGCGAACGGCAAGTGGTCGACACCGGCGCGCGCGGGGATGCGAGCGATCACGCGGGAGGCGAGGACCAGCACGGCTGGGACGCCCACACACGCCGCGAGTAATCCGCGGGCTGGGCCGAGGGTCGTGACGGCGAGTAGCCCGAACGCGATCCCGGGTGCTGCCGCCGAGGCAGGCAGCTGCGCCCTCGGCGTGCGGTGGCGGACCCCGCGCCGTGCCTCACCACGCGCCGGCGACCCCCTGCGTGCATTCGGAACATCCGGCCCGATCGACCGATCCGGCCACGCTGCCAGCGCCGAACCGACCGCCACCCATACGAACGGGCTCACGGCCGTGCCGCCCGCCGGGCTATGCGGCTCGTCCAGGCGAACCCGGCCAGATCAAGAAGGACACCGGCACCCAGGCACACCTGGCCCGGTGCGGTGCCGACGAGCATCGGCAACGGACGGGCGCCCATTCCGGTACCAAGTAGGACGCCGAGCACAGGGAGCGCCGCCATCACCGCTGCCGATGCCCTGGCACCGGACAGTGCGGTGGCCACGGCACGACGGACGTCTTCCCGCGCAGCGCAATCAGAGGCTGCCCGCGCAATCACCTTTGCGGGCGCGGCGCCGGTCGCCGCTGCGACCGACCACGCGTGCCCGAGGAAGGCGAGCTCGGCGTTCTCGCGCAGCACCACCGATGCATCTCGCCCGCGCGCCTGCGCGGTCGCGGCACGTCTGAGCACATCAGCGTGGTGCGGATAGACGGACGCGGCGGCGCCAAGCGCGTCGGCCGGACGCGTGCCTGTTTCGAGTTCGGCGGCGACGAGCCGTACCGCTGCCAGGAGCGCCGCGCGTCGGGCCGCAGGCCGACGCGCGGCGCGGGGAGGTGGCCGGGTGTGAAGCGGGCGATCACGGCTCGGGCCACGCTCCGGACCGCCCGGCCACATCCGCTCGACGCCGGGGTAATGCGTGGGCGACCAACCTGTCGTGCGGGCCGCCCACACTCCCAGGCTCAGCAAGACCCAGCTGGCCGCGGTCATCGCAACACGCTCGGCACGACCGCCCCACGGTCGGCAAGGAGGTCGGCCAACCGACGTGCCGCCGGACCGGGCCCGCCCCGCCGGCTCCACGCGGTATCGACGGCCAGATCGGTCCCCCGCCGGGCGAGTACCGCAATCTCATCGACGTGGCGAGCCTCTCGACAGCGCCGCAGCGCCACGACCACGTCGACGGCGCTGCCGGCGATGCTCGCGACGGCCGCCGCATCGAGACCAGCCAGCGCGCCGAGAGCGACGAAGCGGGACGGCACATCGCCGGCCGAGTTGGCATGCAGGGTGGCAGCTGCCCCCTCGTGCCCGGTGTTCATCGCTACCAGCAGTTCGATCATCTCGGCGCCACGGAACTCGCCCACGACGAGGCGGTCCGGGCGCATCCGTAAGGCCTGGCGAACGAGATCGCGCAGCCCGACCCCACCCGCGCCCTCGATGTTGGCGACACGCGTGACGAGCCGGACAACGTGCGCATGCGTCACCACGAGTTCTGCCGCGTCCTCGATGACGACCAAACGGTCAGCCGGATCCATCGTGCCGAGCATCGCGCCGAGCACAGTGGTCTTGCCGGTACCGGTCCCGCCGGTGACGACCACCGCGAGCCGGGCGGCAACCACCGCACGAAGCAGGTCGGCGACCGGCGCCGTCATCCCGCCCCGAGCCACAAGATCGGCGAGGTCGTAGCGCCGCCGCGCGAGTACCCGCAGCGACAGCACGGCGGTCTCGGTGATCGGAGGCAGTACTGCATGGAGCCGGGTGCCGTCAGGTAACGCGGCGTCCACGAACGGCAACGCGTCGTCGAGGCGGCGCCCTGCCGCAGTCGCGAGGCGCTGCGCCAACGCCCGGACCTCCGCGTCGTCCCGGAACGAGATCGGCACCCGTTCCAGGCCGAGGCCGCGATCGACCCAGACCTGATCCGGTGCGTTGACCAGCACGTCCGTGACACCGGGAACGCCGAGCAACGGCTCGAGCGGCCCGGCACCGACGAGCTCCGCCTGGACGTCGCGTCTCAGGCGCGCGATGACCACGTCGTCGGAGATGCCGTCCGCCTCCGTGTGGACAGCTTCGTCGATCGCGCCGGGGCCTGAATGTGTCGCCAGTCGATGCCGCACCCGCGTGATGAGGTCACTCACCGAGCACTCCGTCGAGTACGCCCGCTGCGACGCGCAGGAGCGGCCGCGACAGGCGGATGCCGTCGCGCCGGCCGAGGGGGGCCAGGGTTCCCAGAACCGGTATTCCCGTGACTGCCTCGGCCTCCACCCGGCCGATAGAACCGCGCCGGAGCACCATTCCCATCGGCGCCGTCACTGTTGTCCGACCGCCTGATTCAGCCGCCGGCATGGGGCCAGGCCCTCGAGCGCCGAGCCGACCCGCGGTGGCGCGCACGGCCGCCAGCCCGCGGCGGTCCGAGTCCGTGACGAGCACGACGACGCTGCAGGACGCGAGCACGGCGCGGGCATCGGGGCACAAGCATCGGCCTGCGTCGAGTACGACGGGCCCCAGGCGGCGGCCAGCGTCGAGAACGGCTCGGACGGCAGCGAGCGACGGGGCGACGCCGTCTGCGGCCAGTAGCGGCACGCCGCGCCACCGGGGAAGGCCCCGCGCGAGATCGACCGGGTCGAGAGCGCCACCGGCTACCCGCAAACCTGACCACCGGACCCCGGCGACCGCATTGACGCCGAGTAGAACGTCCAGGCCGCCGCCGCAGGTGTCCAGGTCGAGAAGCAACCCCGCGCCCGCCGCATCGGCCAGCGCACACGCCAGGGTCGACACCCCAACGCCACCGGCGCTGCCGATCACGCCGATCACCGGAGCCTGCGCTTCGTCCACATCCCGCACTCAACCGCCTCGATACCCGCCCGCCGAGGACGCGGCTGCGGCTGTGGACAGCTGGTGCGGCTGTGGGCAGGACACTTGACGCTGTCGCGCGTCGCACACCGTTGTTGGGCTGACAGCCGCCCGCCCTCCGTATCCTGATCACGTGGCAACCGGGTACGCCGCAACACCGCCGCGCTCCGCGGCGTTCTTCGACCTGGACAAGACGATCATCGCCAAGTCGAGCGTGCTCGCCTTCGGAAAACCGTTCTACCAAAACGGCTTGCTCAATCGTCGCGCGGTTCTGCGCAGCGCATACGCCCAGTTCGTCTTCGCCCTCGCGGGTGCTGATGAGGACCAGATCGAGCGCATGCGGGCCTATCTCACCGCGATGTGCACCGGGTGGGACGTGTCGCAGGTCCGCGAAATCGTGTCCGAAACACTGCACGACATCATCGACCCGATCGTGTACGACGAGGCAGTCGAGCTGATCGGTGATCACAAAGCGGCCGGACGCGACGTCGTGATCGTCTCATCGTCGGGTGAAGAGGTCGTCGGACCCATTGGCGCGATGCTCGGCGCCGATCAGGTGATCGCCACACAGATGCTCGTGGCCGACGGCAAGTACACCGGCGAGATCGGCCGGTACGCCTACGGCATCGAGAAGGCCGTCGCGATCCGCGAACTCGCAGCGGAGCGCGGGTACGACCTCGCCGAGTGCTACGCGTACTCCGACTCGGCCACCGACGTCCCGATGCTCGAAGCCGTGGGCCATCCCTACGTCGTCAACGCCGACCGGGCGCTGCGCAAGGTGGCGGTCGAACGCGCCTGGCCCATTCTCACCTTCTCCAACGCGGTTCCGCTCCGGCAACGGATCTCCGGGCTCCGGCCCGAGCACCCGGCGGCCACCGCCACGGCGGTCGGCGCGGGCGTCGCAGCGGCCGGGCTGATCTGGTACGCCTCGCGAAAACGGGCCGATCGCGCATAGGCATCCGCGAAGCCCAAGAACCGACATTCCGCGCAAGGGGTTGCGTCGCGGACTGAATCGGGCGTCCAATACGGCTACGGATGAGGCCCGGTCATGGCGGTCCAGCCCCCAGGCGGGCCTCACCCCGCACGGACGATCGGGCACCCACGCGGCGAACCCACCTCGCAACGGGTGAGTCGACGCGGACCGCAGTGATGCAGCCCGCGCCTGACTGGAACTGCACGCTTTGGTAACCCGAGGCCCGCGCACGACGACGGCGCCGTGGGGCAGCTGCGGCGCCGTCGCTCTGCCCGGGCAACGCGGGAACTCAGCCTCGTGCGATCGCCTCGCAGATCGCAGTCGATTCGCGTGCACCCGCGACGATCGCGTCGGCACAGTGCCCGATCCAGGCTGCGATGCCGTTGGGCGTCCGGCCGGCGTAGGCGGCCGCAGCCTCGGCGTACTGCTCCCCCAGCTCACGGTGCCCGGCCTCGACGACGACAAGCGACTTGGGATCCAGACCGGACTCGATCAGGGTCAGGCGCACCGCCGCACGGGCAACGACACCGCTCGACGGTGCGAACGCGTCGAGCGTCAAGACCTCGCCGTGCACGATCGCCGCGACAACGACTGCCGGAGCGCTCGTCTGCGACAGCACGCCGGCCAACGTGTCCAGGCGCTGGGCGACTCCAGACCGGGCGATCGGCCGGCCCAGCGTCTCGCGATCCGCGACGAGGTCCGCCGCGGCGAGCGCATGCAAACGCGCGAGGGCCTGCCGGGGTGCCTTGGTCCAGGTATCGGTGAGCTGCCCGATCGCCGCGGACGCCCGCAGAGCGCCCTGCACGACCGGGTCGGCCGCCGCCGCGCCCGAGCGCATGTCGTCGAGCGAGAACTCGGCACCGGCGAGCGCGGCCGAGGCCCACGCGCCCCGTAGTGACGATTCGGTGGAGACGTCGGCGGAGCGCCGACGCAGCGTGCGGTTACCGAGAAGCGTGTCGACAGCGCTGCGGGTGCGCGCCACGGAATCCGCGACCCCCGGGAGCTCGAGTAGTGGGGCAAGCGGGTCGGCGGGCATGTCGCCGAGGTTAACCAGCCTGTCCGAACGCGCGGCGGACTGGAATGATTGACGGTGATCCCCGACCAACCCGGGACCGACGAGAAATGGAGCCGACTTCTGTGACGGCTACATCCGAATCCAACGGCGCGTCACCGTCCGGCCGGCATGCAGCCGATCCGACGATGGGTCAGCTCGTCGCGGACGCGTCCGAATCCCTGTCCACACTCATCCGGAGCGAGGTCGAACTCGCCAAACTGGAGCTGCGCGCCTCGGTCAAGAACGCGGGTGTCGGTATCGGCTTCTTCGGCGCCGCGGCAGTGGTGCTGGTGTTTTCCTTGACCTTCGGCTTCATCGCACTCGCCGAGGGCCTCCACGCCGCAGGGCTGTGGCGCTGGCTGGCCTATCTCGTCGTGTTCGCCGGGCAGGTCTGCGCCGTCGGGCTGTTCGCTTTCCTCGGCGTCAAGAAGGTCAAACGCGTGCGGGCACCGGAGCGCACCATCGCGACGAGCAAGGACACCGTCGCGTATCTCAAGGCCAACACGAAACGGGGCTGACACCGGATGGGTTTCGGCCCGCTGCCGGGCTCACCTGACAGCTCAGTCGCACTGGTCGACGGACCGTGGCGTCATCGCACCGTGCGCGCGAACGGCATTGCGCTGCACGTCGCCGAACTCGGCACCGGTCCGCTCGTGCTGCTCCTGCACGGCTTCCCGCAGTTCTGGTGGGCATACCACCGCCAACTCGTCGATCTAGCCGATGCGGGCTTCCATGCCGTCGCTGTCGACCTGCGCGGTTTCGGTGCGAGCGACAAGCCGCCACGCGGCTACGACGCTCCGAACCTCGCCGCAGACATCGCCCAGCTGGTCACGTCTCTCGGCGAGAGCGACGCCATGGTCGTGGGGACGGATCTCGGCGGCCTGCTCGCGTGGACGATGGCGGCAACTCACCCGCGAACGGTGCGCAGCCTCGCCATTCTCGGCGCAGCGCATCCACTGCGCCTGCGCAGCGCACTCGCCGCCCGTGACGGGATGCAGCGACGGGCCTCGGCGTACGCGACGCGGACGTTTCAGATCCCACGCCGTCCCGAGCGGTTGCTCGCGCAGGACGGTGTGTACGTCCGGGAGCTGTTCGACTCCTGGACGGGTCCGCGCTGGCGTGGCACGCCGGCGTACGTCGCCGACGTCAACCGCTACGCGCAGGCACTACAGATCCACCCGGTGGCGTACTGCGCTGCCGAGTACTTCCGCTGGCTCGTCCGCTCGACCGTTCGCAACGACGGCCGACGCTTCGCGCAGGAGTTGCGGGTGCCCATCAATGCTCCGGTCCTGCAGCTGCACGGTGACTTCGACAGTTGTGTCCTCGCCTCGACGGCGCAGGGGTCGGGGCAATACGTGACGGGCGACTACGAGTGGCGCGTTCTCGATGGCGTCGGCCACTTCCCGCACAACGAGGTGCCTGAGTTGATCAGTGGTGAGCTGATCCGTTGGGCGAAGCAGCACTGACGCACTGGGCAGGCATGCCGAACTAGGCAGGCGTGCAATGTCCGGTGTCCACCGGAGCCGATGCGGTGCGCCCGGTCGAGATGTCGGGCGCGATCTCGGCGTCGGTGAGGACGAAGCCGGTGTCGCTCGAGTCGAGCGCCGTCGCGAAGACGATCCCGAGCACGCCGCCGGAGTCCGACAGCAACGGGCCGCCGGAGTTGCCGCTGCGCACGATGGCTCGGATGGAGTAGATCTGTCGGGTCACCTGATGGGTTCCGTAGATGTCGTTGCCCTCGATGGTGGTCATCGACCGGACGCGGGCAGATTTCGCGGTGTACGGACCGTCCTCGGGGTAGCCGAGCACCACCGCGGGCTGCCCCTTGGTCGCCGGCGTCGAATCGAAAGGCAAGGCCGTGGCCTCCAGCGACGGAACGTCCAGCACCGCGACGTCTCGCCGCGGATCGAAGACCACGACCTTCGCCGGGACGAGCCGACCGTTTACCTGTACCGCGACCTGGCTCGTGCCGGCGACTACGTGCGCGTTCGTGACCATGCGGTGCGGGGCGAAGACGAAGCCCGATCCTTCGATGCCGCGGCTGCATGACGGAGCCTCGCCATAGATCTTCAGGACAGATGCATGCACCTTCGCGACTTGCGCCGCGAGCGCTGGGCTCAGCGTCTTGTCCGGCGCCGCGACGGCCGGAGTACTCGCGGACGGGAGGTCGCCGAGCACCGGGGGGAACCCGCTCTGGTCGAGAAAGGTGCGCAAGGATGAGTACAGGCTGCGGATGTCCTTGGGCATGACACCGTTGACCCCGCGCACGATCCGCGAATGATTCGCGGCTGACGACAGCGCCGGATACGGCGACGACGCGAGCGGGACGGCGACCATCCAGGCGACCAGCAGCACCGACACCACGCCGAGCAGCGAGCCGACCCCGGCGTCGACCGGCTTGGCGCGGTCGGTGACGAACCGGGCGCGAACGTGCCCGGCTACCCAGACGCCGAGCAACTGACCGGCCATCGACACGAACAGCACGCACACGATCGCGACCGGGATCTGGGCCCGACCGTTCGAGACCGCCGAGCCGATGGGACCTGCCAGTTGCGCTCCGACGATTGCGCCACCGAAGAAACCGATCATCGAGAAGATCCCGACGATGGCGCCGTTGCGGAAGCCGCCGATGCCGTACGCGATCGCCGCGAGAACGATGATGATGTCGAGGACGTTCACGGCATGATCACCGGGGCAACACCACGAGGGTGCCCGTCTGACCCTGCACGCGGTGGATGGTGCACACGTAGGTGTAGCTGCCCGGTGCGGGCGCGGTGAACGTGACCTCCTGCGTGTGCCCGGCCGCCGCGAGTGGCGTTGCCGCCGCGAACCCCAGGAAGGTCAGGTTGTGCGGCGCGCCCTTACCGGTATTGACGAGCGTGATGTGGACCGTCCCGGGATGAACGGTGATCGCAGAGGGATCGAAGCGGTAGGTGTCGCCCGCCTGAACCGTGAGTTGTTGCACCCCACCGACCGTCGACGCGGTGGCCGAACCCGGATGCGGGCGCCGGTTGATCGATGGCTGTTGGTTCGAGCACGCCGCCACGGCGCACGAGACGACGACCACCACAACAGTGAGCGCGTCCGTCCGGCGTCCGACCAGCATGGCGACGACGGTACCGGCGGGCGCTGAGACCCTCGCGTCAACCGCGCGGCGGCGATGCGGGCCGGCCGGACATCTCCTGCGGCAGCGGACGACGGCGCGTCTCGTCCCACGGCTGAGCCCAGCCCCCGAGCACAAGCAAACGATCGACCAGTCCGGCAGTGAAACCCCACACGAACAGACCGCGAGCCTCGAACCCCGGCCCGACCCATCCGGACGGGTGGGTAACGGCGAACCGGTTGCGTGGATCGCTCAGCTCGGCGACAGGGACGAGTGCCACCTCGGCGACCTCCCCGGCGTCGACCGCTGACACCGGGTGCGCCTGCGTCCACCACGCGAGTACGGGTGTGACGACGAATCCGGACGGAGGGAGGAAGATCGGCGGAAGTTCGGCAATGACGTGCACCGAACTCGGATCGACTCCGACCTCTTCCTCCGCCTCTCGCAGTGCTGCGGAGATGTGACTCGGATCGGTGACGTCGACGGCTCCGCCGGGGAACGCGACCTGGCCTGCGTGCGTGCGCAGGTCCGCGGCCCGTTGGATGAGCAGCACGCACGGGCCCTCGCTCGTCTGCGTGAGCAGGATCAGTACGGCGGACGCCCGCCCGCTGCCGTCCTCGGGGGGAAGGAATCGCGACAGCTCACCCGGCCGCAACTGGCGGGCCGCCGCGGCGAGCGGGCGCAACCATGCCGGCACCTCGCCGAGACCGGCGGGCTCGCCCACCCCGGTCATGCCAGCGATTCCATCATCTGCGAAGCGCTGCGCACCAGTTTCGCGGCCGTCTCCGGATCCGTCGGCCCCTCGCCGAACGACGGGCACCACTGGGCGACCGGGCAGACACCGCAGGCGGGCTTGCGCGCATGGCAGATACGGCGGCCGTGCCAGATCACGCGGTGCGACAGGATCGTCCAGTCCTTCTTCGGAATCAGGTCGTTGACGACCCGTTCGACCCGAACGGGGTCTGTCTCGTCGGTCCATTTCCATCGGCGGGCGAGCCGGCCGAAGTGGGTGTCGACGGTGATCCCTGCGATCCCGAATGCGTTTCCCAGCACGACGTTCGCCGTCTTGCGGCCGAACCCGGGCAGCGTCACCAGCTGGTCCAGCGTGTGGGGCACCTCCCCGTCGAAACGTTCGACGAGCGCCTGGCCGAGCTTGATGATCGACGTCGTCTTGTTCCGGAAGAATCCGGTCGGGCGGATGAGTTCCTCCAGCTCGGCGCGGTCAGCCGCGGCGTAGTCGGCTGCGCTCCGGTACTTGGCGAACACGGCCGGCGTCACCTCGTTGACCCGCTTGTCGGTGCATTGGGCCGACAGAATCGTCGCGACGGAGAGCTCGAGCGGGTCGGCGAAGTTGAGCTCGCAGTGCGCGTCGGGATAGCTGGCGGCCAGTTCGCGATTGATCCGGCGGGCCCGGCGGGTCAGTGCGAGGGGCGACTCGCGTTGGTCGGCGGTCTTCCGTTGGTCGGCGGTCTTCGGCACGGCGCCAGCCTACGAGCAGCAGACGACACCGCCGGTGGGGCACAATGGAAGCACGATGATCGGCTTCTTCATGCTGTTGTTCCCGCTGCTGCTGCTCGGGTTCCTGCTGCTCATGGAACGCGTCGAGCAGCCGCTGACCCAAGTCGCCGAAGAGCGCGACATCGAACAGTTCCTCGAGGACGCAAGCCCGGAGGAGCTGGACACGTTCGTCCGCGAGGGCACGGAATCCGCGCTCACGCGGTTCCGCCAGCGCCTCGGCCTGGGCCGGCTTCGCCGAAGCGCCGTGCGCGACCGCACGAACTGACCGAGCACCGCCGCCGCGCCCAGGGCATTCGCCACATACTCCGCGCAGCCGCGCGCCCACAATGGCCTAGACTGCCCGTTACTGTGACGTGGCTCGCAGCACCGGTGGCGCTCCAGCCGAATCGCTGGTGCGAGCAGGTGGGTGGCCCGAGGAGGCAGCGGACGTGGACGAGATTCTCCGCAGGGCGGGGTTGTTCCAGGGCGTCGACCCCGAAGCGGTCGAGGCCCTCGCCGGAGAGTTCGAGATCATCGAGGCACCACGCGGCGCCACGCTGTTCACCGAAGGCGAGCCTGGTGACAGCCTGTACATCGTCCTCACCGGCAAGGTGAAGCTCGGGCGACGATCCTCCGACGGACGCGAGAACCTCGTCGCCGTCATGGGCCCGTCCGACCAGTTCGGCGAACTGTCGCTATTCGACCCCGGTCCGCGCACCGCAACGGCGACGGTTGTCACCGACGCCCGGCTGGCCCGCCTGCCCAAGGCCGCCCTCACCAAGTGGGTGCAGGACCGGCCGCAGATCGCCATGCAGCTGCTTCGCGTCGTCGCGCGCCGTCTGCGTCGGACGAACACGATGCTGGCCGATCTCATCTTCGTCGACGTGCCCGGACGGGTGGCCAAGCAGCTTCTGCAACTTGCGCAGCGGTTCGGGTCTGTCGACGGCGGTCAACTGCGAGTGACCCACGACCTCACGCAGGAAGAGCTCGCGCAGCTCGTCGGCGCGTCCCGGGAGACGGTGAACAAGGCACTGGCCGACTTCGCCTCCCGCGGCTGGCTTCGACTCGAAGGCAAGAGTGTCGTGATCCTCGACCGCGAGCGGCTGGCCCGCCGCGCTCGTTGACGCGCGTTCGCCTCAGTCGCTGATTCCGGCGTAGGCGCTGATCCGGTCGGGGTGCAGGCGCACCAGGAGTTCTCCCGTCACCGCATTGCGCCGGCCGTAGGCATCCGCGCGCTCGGCGCCCATGTAGCGCGCAGCGATGCGCGTGGCGATCGGGAGCATCTCGTCGAGGTCCGTCGAGATCGTGACGCTTCCTCGCACCAGGACGTAACCGAACGGTGGCTCCTCCAAGTCGACGATCAGAGCGGCGCGGGGATCGCGACGTAACGCCCTGGCTTTGACGGTGTCGGTTGCGGTCGTGAACACGAGGTCGTCGCCATCGAGCACGAACCAGATCGCCGCGACGGCGGGGCTGCCGTCGGCGCGCACGGTAGCGAGCTTGCCGGTGCGAGTGCCTTCGGCGAGGAAGGTGCGAGCCTGGTCATCGGTCATGCGGTGGGCCATGTATCCACTATGCCGCCGCGGACGGCCACCCGATGACGTTGGGCAGGGACGGTCGGCTCAGCCGGCGGTACGCAGGTAGGCCAGCTGCGCCTGCACCGACACTTCGGCCGCCGGCCACAGCACCTTGTCGATGTCGGCGTACACGTGCTCGACGATGGCGCGCGGCGAGACGTCGCTACCGAGCAGCTCCAGGGCGCCGCGCACCTGGTTGAGCCGCTCCTCGCGGTGGGCGAGGTAAGCCGCGGCCGCCTCACCGACGCGCGGAAGCTCGGGGCCGTGGCCCGTCAGCACGGTTGCGTCGCCGAGTTCGAGAAGCCGACGAAGCGAGTCGAGGTAGTGGCCGAGGTCGCCGTCGGGATACGCGACGACTGTGGTGCCCCTGCCGAGGATCGTGTCGCCGGTGAGAATTGCAGCGGCTGAACCGTCGCGTGGGTCGAGCAGAAACGACAGCGAGTCCGACGAGTGTCCTGGTGTCGCCCACACGCGGAGCTCGATCCCCCCCGCCGCAATGACGTCGCCATCGCTGAGCCCTTCGTCGCCGAGTTGGTGGGCCGGGTCGAGGGCTCGCACGGGTGCGCCGGTCACCTCGTGCAGCCGGCGGGCGCCGTCGCTGTGGTCGAAGTGACCGTGCGTCAGCAGGATGGTGGTCACCTCACCCGCGACTGCGAGAACGGCGCGCAGGTGGGCTTCGTCGTCCGGGCCCGGATCGACCACGATCGACTGCTCACCGCCAGGCGCCCTGAGCAGCCAGGTATTCGTCCCTTCGAGTGTCATCGGACTCGGGTTCGTGGCCAGCACGACGCCGGCGAGTGGCGTCACCTGCCGCAACTGTTCGTAGGCGGGGTGCGTCACGAGAACGTCGTCCGCGGAAGCGAGATCGATGTCCCGTCGGGAAGGTCGGCCACCACATTGCCGTCGTCGGTGAGCCTGATGTTCGGACGCACGGCCCGAAGATCACGCGATCGTGCCGCGGCAATCACCTCTGCCACAGTCTCGAAGGGCACGATCGACGCGAGCGTCGCAAGGGTCGGTGGCAGCATCTTGCGTTCACCGCGCTGAGCCTGCTCGAGTGCCTCGCCGACGCCGACCCATTCTGCCGATGACGATTCGGTGGTGACGTCCTTCGCCTCGGCGCCGTCCGGCAGTGCGCCGACGAAGAACCGCGTGTCGTAGCGGCGGCTCTCACCGGCGGGCGTGATCCATCGCGACCAGGGCCGCAACCCCGATGCGTCGATCGTGAGCTCGTGCTCCCGCAGCAGCTCGGCGAACCCGACAGCTCCCGCCTCGACATCGGTACGGTGCTCACTGAGATCCGCCGGCGGCGCAGTCAGCAACACGCCCGTCTCTTCGAATGTCTCGCGGACAGCAGCCCCGAGCAGGGCTCGTGCCTGCTTCTCGTCGCAGCCGAACTGCGCGGCGGTTTCAGCGGCGACGTTGCCGACGAACGGCAGCTCCGCGTCGGCGTCGTCGACACGCCCGCCGGGGAAGACAGTCATCCCCGCCGCGAACGCCATCTGCGTTACCCGAGTGAGTAGCCACGCCTCGATGCCTCCTTCCACCCCGTCCCGCAGCAGCACGACGGTGGCCGCATCGCGGATCGGGATGTCCGCCGGCTCCGTCATGCCAGCGCCACGATCAGCTCGACCTCCACGGGTGCGTCCAGTGGCAGGGCGGCGACGCCGACGGCCGAGCGGGCATGGCGACCGGCCTCGCCGAACACGTCGGACAGCAGGGTGCTCGCGCCGTTGACGACGCCGGGCTGACCGGTGAACGCCGGGTCCGATGCCACATACCCGACGACCTTCACCACCTGGGCCACCGCGTCGAGCCCGACGAGCGCATCAATGGCGGCAAGCGCGTTCAGTGCGCACGTTCGGGCCAGCTCGTGCGCCTGCTCAGGCGTGACCTGTGCGCCGACCTTGCCGGTCGCGGCGAGGGCGCCGTCGACCATCGGCAGCTGACCGGAGGTGTAGACGAACTGACCCGACCGGACGGCGGGCAGATAGGCGGCGACGGGCGGTACGACGGCGGGTAGGACGATCCCGAGATCACGCAGCCGCGAGAGTGGAGAGGCCATGACGCTGACCGTATCCGGTACCTGTGATCTGCGGCGCCGAAGTGGGCCTCAGCAGGGCTCAGGCGCTAGGCCCGCATAGGCTGATCGGATGGCTGCCATTCGCACCGCCACGCTGCCTGTCAGGGGCAGGTTGGTCGACGGCATACCCACTGCCACCCGGCTGCACGTCGTCACCGGCAAGGGCGGCACCGGCAAGACCACCGTTGCGGCAGCCCTCGCCCTCGCCCTCGCCGGTGGTGGGCGCAAGGTGCTGCTGATCGAGGTCGAGGGGCGTCAGGCCATTGCGCAGCTCTTCGACGTCCCCGCGCTCTCCTACGCCGAGCACCGGCTTGCCACCACGGCGAACGGCGGCCAGCTGTGGGGCCTCGCCATCGATGCCGAAGAGGCGATGATCGAGTACCTCGAAATGTTCTACAACATGAAGCGCTCCGCCCGAGGGCTCAAGCGCATGGGTGCGGTCGACTTCGTGACGACGCTCGCGCCGGGGCTACGCGATGTCCTGCTCACCGGCAAGGTGAAGGAATCGGTGACGCGCACCAACCCCGACGGCCGCCTCGCCTACGACGCCGTGGTTCTCGACGCGCCGCCGACGGGGCGCATTCGGCAGTTCCTCAACGCCACGCAGGAGGTGGCGAGCCTGACGAAGTTCGGCCCCATCAACCGGCAGAGCGAGGGGGTGATGACGCTGCTGCACGGCACGCAGACCTGCGTGCATCTCGTCACCCTGCTGGAAGAGATGCCGGTGCAGGAGACGCTCGACGCAGCGGTCGAACTGACGGAGTCCGGCTTCCACATCGGCGCCGTGATCGTCAATCGCGCTCGTCCCGCCCTGATCGATTCCGAACTGCTCGACGTCGACGGCAGCATCGACGTCAAGTTGCTCGCAGCCGGCCTACGCAAGGTGAATCTGCCTGTGACGAACGCCGCGCCGCTGGCCGAGGAGATGTCGGCGTATGCGGAGCGTCAGCGGATCGAGGTGGAGAACGCCCGGGAACTCGACTCCGTGGCAGCCCCACGCATCGAGCTGCCCGACCTGAACCCGCCGGTCGGGCTCGGCGAGCTACAGCAACTCGCGGCCAGGTTCACGGTGCCCGAGTCATGACCAATCCACTCGACCTCTGCGCGCTCGTCCGCGACCCCGCGACGCGCATCGTGGTGACGTGCGGCAGCGGTGGTGTCGGCAAGACGACGACCGCGGCGGCGATGGCACTTCTCGGCGCCGAGGCGGGCCGGCGCACGGTCGTACTCACCATCGATCCGGCGCGTCGGCTCGCGCAGTCGATGGGGCTCACCGAACTAGACAACACGCCGCGCCTCGTCGAGGGCGCCAAGGGTGAGCTTTTCGCGATGATGCTCGACATGAAGCGGACGTTCGACGACGTCGTACTCGAGCATTCGACTCCCGAACGGGCCGCGCAGATCTTCGAAAACCCCTTCTACCAGTCGCTGTCCTCGTCCTTCGCCGGGACGCAGGAATACATGGCGATGGAGAAGCTCGGCCAGCTCGCCGCGGCGGACGAGTGGGACCTCATCGTTGTCGATACCCCACCGTCGCGATCGGCGCTCGACTTCCTTGACGCCCCGAACCGGCTCGGTCGCTTCCTGGACGGGCGAATGATCCGGCTGCTCACCGCTCCGGCACGGGCGGGTGGGAAGGCCTACCTCAAGGTCATGACGGCATCGGTCGGCGTGTTCGCGAAGGTGTTCACCCGCATCCTCGGCGGCGATCTGATCCGGGATCTGTCAGCCTTCGTGACGGCGCTCGAGTCGATGTTCGGCGGATTCCGTGAGCGCGCTCAGCACACCTACGAACTGCTCAAGACTCCGGGCACAGCCTTCGTCGTCGTCGCGGCACCGGAGCCCGACGCGCTGCGCGAGGCTTCCTACTTCGTCGAGCGGCTGTCAGCCGAGCGGATGCCGCTGGCCGGGCTGGTGGTGAACCGGATGAGACGCACCGCACCGGTGCCGGGAGGTCAGACCCTGTCGGCGGCCCGCGCCGAGGCCTGCGCTGACGCGCTGGCCGGCAAGCCACGGTCGGCCGCAGGAAACCTGGCAGAGACCGCCTTGCGGGTACACGCCGAGATCGCCGGGGCCGCCGAGCACGACGCCCGGATGGCCAAGCGGTTCTCGGCAGCCCATCCTGAGGTCCCCGTCGTCGAGGTCCCGGCGCTGGCGGCCGACGTCCACGATCTGGAGGGGCTGCGCGCGATCGGTGAGCTGCTCACCCGGTAGTCGCGCGCGCCCAGCAATCGCCTGCCTGGCGCACAGGCTGAGCCCGTACCGAGGGGCCGGCTGCTCGGCCGGCTTGCCCACGTACCCTGGTATCCCGTGGCAGCTTCCGCAGGAAACCAGAACCCCTGGCCCACCGTCGGCAAGCTGATCGGCGCCGTCGTTGCCGCCGCCGTTCTCACTGCCGGACTGCTCCTTCCCTACGTCGGGGGGCTCGGGCTCGCCGGGCGGCATGAGGCAGCGAAGTTCCTGAACACCACCTGCAACCTGCAGGAAACCCAGCCACCGCAGCCGACCACCTTCTACGCGAGCGACGGCAAGACGGCGATCGCACGGGTGTTCAAGCAGGACCGCCAGCCGGTGCCGCTCAGCTCGATTCCGCCGATACTGGTGCAGGCCCTGGTCGCCACCGAGGACCGCCGCTTCTACAGCCACCACGGCGTCGACATGCGGGGCCTGCTGCGTTCGGCAGTCAGCAACGCAGGGGGCGCGACCCAGGGCGGTTCGACGCTGACCATGCAGTACGTCAAGCAGATCCGGTACTACCAGGCCGGTGCGGACGTGCAGAAGCAGCAGGCCGCGATCGATCAGAACCTGAATCGCAAGATCGAGGACGCCAAGTGCGCGCTCTACATCGAGGGCACGAAGAAGGAGTCGAAGGACACCATCCTCGACAACTACCTCAACATCGCGTTCTTCGGCGAGAACGCCTACAGCGTGGAGAGCGCAGCGCAGACGTACTTCAACAAGCACGTCGAGCAGCTGACGCTCCCTGAATCGGCGCTGCTCGTCGGGCTGCTCCGCGCGCCGAGTGAGTACGACCCGTTCCGCTATCCCGACGCGGCGAAGGCGCGGCGCAACGAGGTGCTGCAGAACCTTGTCGCTGTGCACGACATCAGCCAGGCCGACGCGGACAAGTACAAGGCGACACCGGTCCGCCTCGCGACGACGTCGGCCCCCCTGGTCCGCGAGGGATGCGCCAACGCGAACACGAAGATCCTCAACGTCGGCTTCTTCTGCGACTACGCCGAGACGTGGTTGCAGAACGTTCAGGGCATCACCGACCTCTCGACTGGTGGCTACAAAGTCGTCACCACGCTTAACGCTTCTCAGCAGAACAGCGCGCAGCAGCATCTGTGGTCGGCGTTCCCAGCCACCTCGCCGATGACCGCAGTGATCCCGGCCGTCGATCCCCGGAACGGCAACGTCACGTCCATGACGACGAGCAAGATCTACGGAACGAGCAAGAACGCGAAGGACGTCAGCCACACCGTCGTCCCCAACTTCACGAACTACAGCGCGTCCGGTGCGTCGACCTACAAGTTGTTCTCGCTGCTCACGGCGCTGCAGACGGGTGTGCCGGACACATGGACGCTAGGCACCAATGTGAACGGTCAGGGCTACCTGCCGGCCAACTGTTACAGCAGCACGGTTGCCGCCAAGAACGGCGACGCGAATGTCCACTACAACATCAACGAGAGCCTGCGCACCGCCACTGCGAAGTCCTCGAACACCTTCTTCGTCGGAATGGACGACACGCTTTTCGCCTGCGACCTGCAGCCGATCGTCGATATGGCGCTCAAGCTCGGCATGAACGGTCTGAAGCAGCCGATCGACAGCTCCAGCAAGCTCACACTTGCCCAGGAGATCGTGAGCAACCAGTACGTGCTGCCCATCGCACTCGGCAGCGGCTTGGGCACGAGCCCGCTCGAGCTGGCAGGTGCGTACGCCGCGATCGCGAACGGCGGCAACTTCAACGCACCGGCGCCGATCCTCTCGATCGTCGACGAGAACGGTAAGTCGATATCGGTCAAACGGAGTCCGGCCGTACGCGTTGTGAGCCCGCAGGTGGCGGCGCAGGCGGTCAACATCCTCGCCGACGACACACACAGCTCGGGGGGTACCTCGACGCAGAAGTTCCAGAACTGGTACTCGCAGGGTGGGAGCATCGTCGCTGGGAAGACGGGAACCGCCGTCACCGGTGGGGCGGGCACGAAGAACGCCGGATTGTGGTTCGTCGGGATGACACCAACCCTCACGGCGGCCACCGCGATCTTCAACCCGAACGGCCCGTCGAACGCGATCGCGTCGTTGCCGGGTGTCAGCAATCCAGCCGACAACGCTTATGGCGATTACGCGTCCGGGATATGGCTCGATTCCTTCTCCGCGCTTCTACTGCATCAGCAATGGTCATGGGCGGATCCCCAGTCGCCCCAGTTCGGTGATCCGGTGCCACAGATCGTCGGCCTCGACGTCGCGCAGGCGCAGGCCAAGCTGACAGCCGCGGGGTACAAGATGGCTTACCTCGACCTTCCGAACGCCCTGACGTGCGCCAGCGAGCAGCCGGCGGGGACGATCGCCTTCGCCGGGCCGGAGCTCGCGCCGAAGGGCGCCACGATCACCGTCTGCCCGAGCAACGGCATCAAGCAGCTCGTCTACAAGCCGAAGCCGTCGCCAACCCCGACGAAGAAGACGCCGGGCGGCAGGCCCACGAGGACGGTGACCATTCCGGGTGGCACGGGCGGGCCCCCGACGCATCCGACGCATCCGACGCCGCCGACCGTTCCCACCCGCTGACCGGCGGCATCACCCGGCAAGCTGGCGCCGAACCTCGTCGCTGACTCGCTTGCCGTCTGCGCGGCCGGCCACCTGCGTGGTGGCGATCTTCATGACAGCGCCCATCTGGGGCATGCCCGTCGCGCCCGTTTCGGTGACAGCCGCCCGGACGATGGCGGTCAGCTGCGTGTCGTCGAGCTGAGCCGGCAGGTAACGCTCCAGGACGTTGTGCTCGTCTCGCTCGCGTTGGGCCAGCTCGCCACGATCAGCTGCGTCGAAGGCCTCCGCCGCTTCACGGCGCTTCTTCGCCTCGCGGGCAAGTACCTTGAGCACCTCGTCGTCGCCCAGCTCGCGCGCCTGCTTGCCGGCGACCTCCTCGTTCGTCACGGCCGTGAGTGCCATGCGCAGAGTCGCAGTGGTCAGCTCGTCGCGAGCCTTCATGGCGGTGGTGAGATCGGCGTGCAGTCGAGCCTTCAGATCGGGCATGGGCTCACGGTACCGAGCCCCCGTAGGCTTGGCTGATGCCGAGCGTCGTGCGAGCCAGCGCCTGCGCGACGGGGGTCGGTGCGGCGGCGCTCGCGTACGGCTGCCTCATCGAGCGCACCGCGTTCACCCTGCGCCGCTTTGACGTCCCGGTGCTGTCGCCTGGCTCCGATCCGATCCGGCTCCTGCACGTGTCAGACCTGCACATCACCGCTCGGCAGAAGCGCAAGCAGGCGTGGATCCGCGATCTTGCCCGCTTGGAACCCGACATCGTCATCAACACGGGCGACACCTTGTCCGACCCGGATGGCATCCCCTCGGTCATGCACGCGCTCGAGCCGCTGTTCGCCTTTCCGGGCGGCTTCGTTCCGGGCAACAACGACTACTACGCCCCGAAACCGAAGAACCCGGCGAAGTACTTCATGCCCGAGACGCAGCGTCTGCACGGCGATCCCCTGCCCTGGCCCGCCCTCGCGGCCGCCATGTCCGGAGCAGGCTGGACCGATCTCACGCACGTCCGCGCGATCACCCCGCTCAAGCAGGGAGCCGTGGCGCTCGCCGGCACCGACGACCCCCATCTCAAGCGGGCGCGCTACCACCGCATCGCGGGCCCGGCCGAGCCGGAGGCCGTGGTCCGCATCGGTGTGACGCACTCACCGGAGCCGTTCCTGCTCGCCGCGTTCGCGCGCGACGGGTACGACCTGACGCTCGCTGGACACACGCATGGCGGCCAGGTGCGGATCCCCTTCGGCCCGGCGATCGTCACCAACTGCGGCATCGACGTGCACCGCGCGCGCTGGCTGCACCAGTGGGACGACCACATGTACTTCCACGTCTGCGCAGGGCTCGGCACCAACCCGTACGCGCCGATCCGCTTCGCCTGCCGCCCCGAGGCCTCGCTGCTGACCTTGCGGCCGCGCGCCCTCTGACACGGCGGTCTGCGCGGGCGGAACCGCGGTCAAACAGGCTCGGTGCGCCCGGTATGCTGGGCCGGTTGCACACGGGGTGTGGCGCAGCTTGGTAGCGCGCTTCGTTCGGGACGAAGAGGCCGTGGGTTCGAATCCCGCCACCCCGACAGCCTGCGCTGTATCCCGTTTGGTGGACCTCGCGTGAATGAGTTCAGCCGGCCTCGGCACGCGCACGTTCTACCGCGGAAGTGATCGACAAGCGCCCGGCCGGGCCGTGCCCAGGTGCGATGCGATCGGCCTGCAAGCCGACGAGGGAATCGAGTCCCGACCGCGCGTCACCCGCATTGAAATAGCGCGGCAGCACGTGTGGACCGCGCGTACTTGTCACCGGGTGCGCCGTGACGAGTGCGTCGCCGGTCACGATCACGCCGGCGTCGGCCAGTAGATACGCACTGTGCCCCGAAGTGTGCCCGTGGGTCGGTACAGGCAGCGGGTGCCCCGGCAGGTCGAGCGGGCCCGCCGAAGGAAATGCGGCGGCGTGCCGAATCGCCTCGTCGTTCATCGCGCCCACCCGCATGATGCGCAATGCCCACGGCAGCACTCCGGGCCGCCAGGCGTTGCGCGCTACGTCGGCAGGACCGGCTTGTTCCAACACGTCGCGCCGCGCGTTGGCAACTTCGAGTGCATCCATGTAGACGGGGGTTGCGAACCGCTCGTGGAGTACGTTCACCGCGCCCATGTGGTCGACGTGCGCATGCGTCAGCAGGACTGCACGGATATCCTGCAGCCGCCCGCCGATTGCACTTACTGATGCCTCGAAAGCCGCAAGGTAGCCCGGATAGCCGGAGTCGATCGCGATCAGGTCACGGCCTTCGCGCACGAGCAGCCAGTTGACATCTCGCCCGTTAACGAAGAAGACGCCCGAACCGAGTTCCTCGACCGTGAAGCCGGTCACCCGTAGCAGAGACCTCGGCCGTACTCACCCGAGATCGTTTCGGAGTCCTTTTCGACTCCGTCCACCGTGACCGTGCAGTGCACCGGAGTGCCTGCCCGATCGGTCTGGATGAAGATCGCCGAGTACGGTCCGTATGGTCCGCGCGCTGTGAACGTCTGGGTCCAACCGCGCGCCACGTTGCGGTGATCGCCGAACTGGTCACGGTCGGCACTGGGCACGAGATAGCCGAGTCGCGAGACGGTGCCTGAGGTCGCGACCGTCAGCACTACCGTGTGCCCCCGCTGGCCGCGGAAGTTGTGGCCCAGCTTGCTGGTCAGCTCAGTGGGAAAGTCTTTCAGGATCGAGGTGTCACCCGAGCCTCCCGTGATGGACGTCGATCCCGTTCCCCCAGGGCCTGCGCCAAGCCCGGCCGCACCGTCGCCACTACCTGTGATGCCCGTTCCGTTCGGCGAACTTGACTTGTACAACTGCACGAACAGGGCAATTGCCCCGACGACGAAGATCACGGCGAGCACGACCAACGCGCGCTGCAGCTGGCGTCGGCGCCAACGCAGGCGGAATCGTCGTCTCGTCATACGGGGACTAACGATCGGCTTGCGAGCGAGGTGACGACCCATGGCCTACCTCACCGACAGGGTTGGGCGTAGAAGGTCACATTGAGCGGCGTCACGCCGGGTTGCCGCCAGATGATGGGGGAGCCGGTCGTGGCGGGCTCCAGAAGGTGCAGCACGATGGTTTGCGTCGTCCCACGGGGCAACTCCACCTCCATCCGGTAGATCGGGTGGCCGAACGCGGTCTCGACGCCGGCAGTGGTCGGGTTCTGGTTCAGCGTCACGCTCAACAACTGTGACCCGGCGGTGGCGTAGTAGTCCAGCAACGTCTTGTTGTCGCCCGGATTTACCGGATAAGCGTGCTTGTCCAGGCGGGTATCGACGTAAGGCGGCAGGCCCGTTGCCGGTGCCTGGTTGCGCAGGGTGATCGTGACGAGGACATCGCGCGTGTCGCCGCACCCGCTGCGGTGGTAATTCATCGCGCGAAGCAGGTAGAAGTCCAGCTTGCCCGCAGCGACGTTGTTCAGCACCGGCCCGACGAACGTCGACTTCGTCTGAGGTATGGCACCCGCGTAGGACGTCTGCGCGAGCACAGATTGGATAGCGGGGTCGGCGCTCCATGCGAGCAGCCGCTGGTTCTTCGCCGCCGCGCTCATCAGCCGAGCGAGGGTGGTCGCGCCCGAGCGCTGACTGGTCAGCTTCTCCGACACAGCCTTGAGGATCGACACGACGAATGCCTTGCGGTCGATGTTGTTGTCGAAGATGGAGTACTGGTCACGCTCGGTCAGCGGGACCACGCTCGTGTAGTCGATCGTCGCATGATCAGGCAGGGTGACCGGGCCGGTGACCGACAGGAATGCAGCGAGCACTGCGGGGTCGAGTGCGATAGCGCCGTCGATGTGCTCGCCGCTCACCTTCTGCCACATCGTTGCCCAGATCTTCCCGGCGTACGGGAAGTTCGGGCTGAGGTTCGAGTTGACGATGAACGAGGTGGGGGCGGATGCGCCGTAAGCACTCGAATATTCGGACCCGAAGTTCAGCCCGGTGGCAATCAGCTGACCCGTCGCCGCGGGGAGCAGCTCGGCGTCGCTCCCGAAGTGAGTGAAGCGGATCGTGCCACGGGTGGCCTCGACGATCGCGAAGGCACCTGGCAAGCCGCCCGTGCCACGCATTTCGGCTTCATTCTGCAAGCCGATGAAGTAGCGCTTGGTGCCGTCCTGTCCCAGCATCGTCGGCAGGATCTTGGCGGCGCGCGCCGCGGCATCGACGTACCCACCGATGGAATGCAGTTCAAGGGCCAGCCGGATCCGTGGACGGTCGACTGCGCCGAGCCAACTCGAGGTCGGCAGACGGTCGATCTCGGCGATCGCCGTGTCGAGGGAGTGCGCTGCGGCGGCGAGCTTCGGTGCAGCAGCGACGATCGGCGGCAGGCTGAGCGTCTTTCCCGATGTGCGCAGCTGATTCGGATCAAGAGTCGACGCGACCTCGATAAGCGTCGGCACACCGCGGCTGCCGATCTCGTGTCCGGCCTGCGTCGTGCCGCGGACGATCTCCAACGGCTTGCCGAAGTAGGGCACGTGCGAGGCGATCCACCACGCGGGGCCTGTGGTCAGAAAGTGCGCGCGATCGGCCTGGCCAGGGATGTCGGAGGCGACACGCTTTGCCTGCTCGAGGTTGCCAGTCGATACGAGGATCTCGACCTGGTGCAGCTCTGCCTCGACCCGCTGGGCTTCACGACGTGCGAGCAGTCCGGTGGCAACGATCCAGATGGCACCGAGCACGACGAGGGTGCCTACGGACCACCACGTGATGCGGCGCAGCTGGCCCGATGCCTGCATATACCGCAGGTTTGTCTGCCAGCGGACGCGCCATGGAGCCTGACTACTCACCAGATCATTCAGGTGCGGCGGAATCCGCCGACGTCACACTCGGGCGGACTTGCGACGACGGCCCGCGCTCAGGAACAGGGCGCCACCACCGAGAAGCGCCACCGCAACGGCAATGATCGTGGCGACCTCGACACCCGTGCTCCCGAGATGGTTGCTGTTCGGCCCGGAGCCGGCGCGGACGTGCAGGGTGAGGCAATCGCGGTCGTCGACCAGGCCGCTCGCACCGATGCCGCAGAGCAGTTTGTCGCCGACGGGGCCCGGGACGGTGACCTGCGTCGGATCGAACGAGCCGGCACTGTCGGTGTGTGCCGTGCCGACGAACTGTCCGGCGATGGTGAGGGTGACGTTCTCGTTCGGGCAGTACTTGATGCCCGAGGCGTCGATCTTCTGCCCGATCACCGGTGTCGTGGTGCTCGACATGATCGTGGCGTCGGGCGACGGCGGATAGAGCGTGCTGCCCGGGCAGGGTGGGCCGGCAACGGCCGTGCGGGGCGTCGCCGAGGCGAGTGTCGGGCCACCCAACAGTGCCAGGGCACCGAGGGACAGCGCGACGAGCGCGAAGACAACGCGGCGCATGGGAATCACCATCACATTCTTGGCAGCTGACTTGCCGGGGCAGCGTATCTCAGAAATACGGGGTTCGCGCGCCGGGCGAGCCCGGGACGGAAACGTACCACACACGGGCTTAACATCACCCAGAGCGGCTCATTGCGATTCGATATCGGGACAGCACGCCGACAACGGCCAAAACCGCCGTCCGTGCACGCCTGTCACAGCCGTTACAGGCTGCACACGGGCTCAGCCGAGGGTCTTTGCGACCTCGTCGTAGATCCACCGATAGGTGCGTTCGAGGCCGTCGGTCAACCGGATCGACGGCGCCCAGCCGTACCGGTTGACGATCTCGGTGTTGTCGCTGCTGCGTCCACGTACGCCCTGGGGCGCAGTCAGGTCGTACTGCCGCTCGAGCTTGACGTCGGCGATCTGCTCGACGATGTCGACCAACCCGTTGATCGAGACGATCTCGTCACTACCGAGGTTGACCGGGCGCGGGTCGACGCCGTTGGTGATCATCTGAGTGCCCTGGACGCAGTCGTCGATGTACATGAAAGTTCGGGTCTGGGTGCCATCGCCCCAGATCGGGATGACGTGCTCGCCGGTCAGCACCGCGGTCGCGACCTTGCGGCAGATCGCAGCGGGCGCCTTCTCGCGGCCGCCTTCCCACGTGCCGTGCTCGCCGTAGACGTTGTGGTAGCGGGCAACGCGCGTCTGAACGCCGTAGTCCTCGAGGAAGTGGCGGCACATTCGCTCGCTGAACAGCTTCTCCCAGCCGTAGCCGTCCTCGGGCATGGCCGGGTAGGCGTCCTCCTCGCGCAGCGGGACGACGTCCGGGCTGACCTGGTGCTCGGCCGCGTAGACGCAGGCGGAGGAGGAGTAGAAGTAGCGCTCCACGCCGACCTCGCGGGCGGCCTGCAGCACGTGTGTGCTGGTCAGCACGGAGAGCATGCAGGCGGCCTTGTTGTTCTCGATGAACCCCATCCCGCCCATGTCGGCGGCAAGATTGAACACGACCGAAGCGCCGTCGACGGCCGTGCGGGCGTGCTCGAGCAACGACACGTCACCCTGGCTGTTGTCTGCCTCGGGATGCACCTGGTACCACTCGCCGAGCGGCTTGACGTCTACGCCGCGAACCGTCTTGCCCTGCTCGAGCAAGGACCGGACCAGATGCCCGCCGATGAACCCGCCTGCCCCGGTGACCACGGCGTCGACTGAACTCAAGACAGAACCTCCAGGCTGGGCCGTTCGCTGGCGCGACGCGGCGCGATCAGCTTAGTGACCGGCGAGTCATTTCGCTCGTCGGCCTCGCCCGGCCGGACGCCCCTGGTTGGCGTGCGTCGGCACCTCGTTCTCGGCGCGGTAGTAGGTGTAGCCGTATTCGCTGCTCTTGCGGGCCGGAATGCGGTTGAGCAGCACGCCGAGGAGCTTGGCATCGACGCGTGCGAGGGCGTGGACCGAGCGGCGAATGTGGCTGTCGGTGGTCATGCCGTGGCGAGCGACGAGCAGGGTGCCGTCGGCCAGCGCCGCGACCTCCGAACCGTCGGCGACGGGGAGGAGCGGTGCCGTGTCGAGCACCACGTAGTCGACCTTGTCGAGCAGCGACCTCACGACATCTCGGACATAGGAGGAGGCCAGCACCTCGCTCGGGTTCGGCGGTGTCGGGCCAGAGGTCAGCACGTAGAAGTTCGAGCCCGCGCTCTGCATCGCCTCGCTCAGATCGATCTGATGGATCAGAACGCTGGTGAGGCCGACGGGGCTGAGCAGGCCGAGCACCTTGGCAATGGTTGGGCGGCGCAGATCTGCGTCGACGAGGCACACGGTGAAGCCGGCCTCCGCGAGTGTCGAAGCCAGGTTGATCGCGACGGTGGTCTTGCCCTCGCCCGGGATCGAGCTCGTCACGGCGATGACGCGAGGGTGCTCGTCGACGTTCGCGAACTGGAGGTTCGCCCGCAACTGGCGATAGTTCTCCGCACGCATGTTGCGCGTACCGGCACGCGTGGCGATGGGGTGCCGCTGCGTCTTGGGATCCTCGACGACAACACCCATGGTCGGCGCGAGGGAGACCTTGGCAAGCGTGTCGGCGTCCTTGATCCGCGTGTCGAGGATGTCTCGAGCGACGGCGAGCGCCGCACCGACGAGCAGGCCCAGGATCACGCCGAGGGCCACATTGAGGATGACGTTCGGCGACGCAGGCTTCGACGGGGCGGTCGCGGGCCCGGTAACGAACAGATTCACCGAGTTGCCGTTCGGCGTCACCGTGTATCCCTCGACGGCCTTGGCGAGCCCGGCCGCAGCGGAGTTCGCGATCGCGGCCGCCTGACCGGCGTTTCCGTCCTTGGCGTGCACCAGGACGATCGATTCGCCGGTAGCCGCACTTGCGCTGAGCTTGCTCTTGAGGTCGGTATCGCTGATCTGCAGCGCGAGATCGCGCTTGACGCTCTTGAGGACGTCAGGTGAGCCGACGACTTGGGCGAACGTCGCGACCTGGTTCTGCACGTAGAGCTGGGACTGGGACTGGATGCTCGGGTCGGTGCTGCCGGCAGACGCGACGAGAACCTGCGCGGTGGCCTCATAGCTCTTCGGGGTGAGCGCGGTGATGACGACGGCAATCGCGGTGGCGGCCAGGATGAACGACACGACGAGCTTCCAGCGCTCGCGGAGGACTCGAAGGTATGACCTGAGCGTCACGTACGTGGCCTTTCGTAAACACCGGCATCGGCGGCAACAAGTGCCTGTTCTTTGGGGCAGATGCTAACTGCCGAACGAGATGGTCGGTCGGATGAGGCGGCGACTGCCGTAGGTGTCGCTGCGCCGAACGAGGCTCTCCGGGGAGGATGGTACGTGCGGATCGGCTCGTCCACCCGAGGCGGGCGGATCCTCAGCGCGGGCCAAGGCACCCGATCCCGTCGGCGGAAGCGGGATCGAGCTGAGAGCGGGCCGGACGTCGTGCGGCACGGCCACCCGCCGGGTGCGTACGCTGCAGACCCCGGTCGCGTAGCGTTTCGGGAACGACCACCGGGCCGGGCCGGCGTATGCGCCAGGGAGCGGAATGAGCAAGCGTCCACGGAGCTATCCGCATCCGTTGCCTCTCGTGCTCATGGCCGCTGCCGTGCTGATCATCGAAGCCGTCGCACTCAAGGCCGGGCACACCACCGCCCTCGTGATCATCGGCGCGGTATGCGGCATCGCGGTGATCACCCTCATCGTGGGCTACGACGCGCACAAGGCGGCAATGGGTGCTGCGATCTTGTCCTGCTTCACGCTGACGTGGAACGGGTGGTACCTCGGCCCCGTCCGCCCCGGTGACCTGCTGGTGCTGCTGGCCCTCTTGTTCTTCCTCATCGCCGAACCGAACCGGCGTCTGCCGATGCCGCCCTGGTGGATCAAGCAGTTGGCGCTCATCATTCTGCTGCTGGCGATGCTGCACATCGTGATCCCACAGGACACCCAGTACCTTGCCGGGCGCACCGTGATCACGGCCACCGGCAAGCTCACGGTGTCGACCAAGGGGACGCTCGCATCGGCCAACCTGGGTACCGCCTTCAAGTTCATCGTCGCGGTGTTCGCGATCCCGCTCGTCTTCACGTTCGCGTCGTACCAGAACCGCAAGGCCCCGCGCTGGCTGGCGATCGCATTCACCACTGGCGCGGCGGCCTCGGGCTGGGCCGCCATGGCCGGCAAGCTCGGCTTCGGCAAGATCGCCCAGCTCGTCACCCACATCCCGCCTTCGCCAGGGCGTCAGTTCGGCTTCTCGTTGCACCCGAACTTCCTTGCCGCCGGCCTCACGATCTGCGTGCCGCTGTCTACGTGGCTGGTGTTCTCGGCCGATCGCCGCGAGCGGTGGCTCGGCATCATCACGCTGCCCGGACTACTGCTTGGCGTCTACGCCAGCGGATCACGCGGCGGAGCGGCATGCGTCGCGCTGGCCCTCGTGCTTAGCCTGGTAATCCTGCCGCGCGCCCGGCCCTACGCACCGATGACCGGACTGAGCCTGGTCGTGCTCGCGGGCGCGATCGCTGCCGTCGTCCCGTCCTTCGGCGTGTCCATTCTCAAGGCGACCCGACTCATCGGCGGCATCTCGACGACCGGCAGCGACCAGGCGCGCACGATCGTCGCGCACCAGGCACATCTCGACATCGCCCACTCACCGCTCTACGGCGTCGGCTTGCAGGTGTCATTCGAAGCGCAGAACGTCTACCTGCAGGAGCTCGCCGCGGGCGGACTGCTGCTCTTCTTCGCGATGGCCGTGTATTCACTCGGCGCAGCCTTCGTCGCGTGGAAGCTGATGCCGCAATACGACCTGGCGGCGGCACTGCTCACGATCACGCTCACCATCGGCGCGCTGAACATCTTCGAAGCCGACCTCACCGACCGCTTCTACTATGTGCCGGCCGCGATCCTCGTGGCGCTCCTCTACGCTGACAGACTCGAGAAGGAGGAGGGCGTACCTGCAGTCCCCTCTGTCGACCTGACGAAGGCACGGTCATGAACAAGAGCGGTCGGCTGCACTACGTCCGGCATGAGGCGCGTCGCGTCGTGCAGACACGCCGAGCATTCGCGAACTGGCCAACCCTGCTCAAGGACATGGCTGCTGGCCAGATGGGGCGTGGCCCCGGCGAGCTGACCTTCCACACCCGGCGTGGCCTGACACTCACCTGCCCCAACATCCCAGGCGCACGCCTGCCGCTGTACGAGCAGTTCGCCGACGACTGTTACCGCATCGACTGGTTGCTGGGTTCGCTCGCCTCGTCACCGCTGCAGGTGATCGACGTGGGCGGGCACATCGGGTCGTTCGCGACCAACCTGGCCTCGCGCAATGCCGAGACCCTCGTTGATTGTTACGAGCCCTCCCCCGAGAGCGCCAAGTACCTGCGGCGCAACGCTGAACAGAACGCCCTGGCCGATCGCATCACCGTGCACGAAGCCGCGCTCGCGGCCGAAGCCGGATGGGCAACGCTCGACGACAACAGTGGCGGCAGCGTGCACAACGGGCTTGTCCAGGACGATCACCGGCTCGTAGCCGGGAACGACGCTCTGGACACGCGAGGCACCATCACCGTCGCCACCGCGACGTTCGACCAAGCCGTCGCCGAGGCCGCGCGCCCGGTCGACGTCGTGAAGATGGATTGCGAGGGCGGCGAGTACGCCCTGGTCTACGCCTCGTCGCCGGCGAGCTGGGCGTCCGTGCAGCGCGTCGTCATGGAGTACCACCCCGTCAGCGGCGAATCGTGGGACGGGCTACGCACCTGGCTCGAGCATGCGGGGTTGTCCGTCATCCGCCACGAGCCCACCGGACCGGGCCTGGGGACGGCCTGGCTGACGCGTGCGTAGGTGGGGCTCGCTGCGCGCCCACTCGAGGATCTGGCCGGCGAGCAATTCACCGATCACCCGGTGCGCCTTCGGCGAATAGTGCCCGCCGTCGGGCGTCGGCTCCTCATCCGGATCCAGACGCTCTGCCAGCACCTCTGTGGTCCGCACGAACCGCACGTTGGGCCGACCGATCCGCTCGACCGCCTCAGCCAATGCCGTGTTCATCAGCGCGGTGCGCTCGTCCAGCCCGGGCATCCAGGATCGCCAGCGACGTCCGGGCGGCACGACCTCCACGACGAGCACCAGCGGGCTACCGACGGTCTGCACGTTCTGAATCATCTTCTCGACATCGAGCGCGACGCGACGCAGGCGCCTACGGAACAACGTCGAGTCGAATCGCCGATCTGCTCGCGACTGCAGCTTGGCGAGGTTGATCCACACCGCGCGAAGGAGCTTGCGGCGGTACAGCGATCGCACCCGGCCGACTGGGCGGTTACGCGTGCTGTTCGCGTGCCGTTCGAGCCAGCGTGGCAATACGTAGTGGATCGATTCGTAGTGGCCGTGATGGATGACGACGACATCGGGCGACCAGCCGAGAACGTCTCGTTCCCATGTCCGCAGGCTGAACTTCGCGAGGTCTGACGGCGCGCCGAGCACGCGGACCTCAACGGGACGCCCGGCTTCGAGAATCTCGGCCTCGATCACCCGGCCAAAGGTGAAGTCGCTACGCGGACCACCCATGTCGGCCACGAACACCACCGTCGACGCCCCTTTGACGAGGACGCGGATCGGCAGTGGCAGTGGTTGAGCCATCGTTCGATTCAGCTTGCGTTTTCCGGCGAGGCAGTGCCACGTGTACGCGTGCGCTTCACCGGCACGTCGAACATCTGCTGCTGCCCGGCCCACTCGTCGATCTCGCGGGCGAGTGCCTCACCGATCTTGCCGTGCATGTATGGCGAAAAGTGGAATCCGTCGGGAGTCGCGACTTCCAGGTCACCGTTCGCGTACTGCTCGACGAGTTCGCTCACCCTGAAGTAGCGGACGTTCGGCTTACCGATGCGGTGCACGAGATCTTCGACTGTCGCGTTCATGACGTCGATTCGTTCTGCCATACCGGGAAACCAGCTCTGATAGCGCTTCGCGGGGCGGATCAACTCGAACAGGTACACCAGCGGGCTGCCGAGCTCCTGCGTGTGGTTGATCACCTTCTCCAGATCCGCGGCCACGAGCCGCGGTCGGCTGCGGCGAATCGTCGAGTCGAGACGCGTGTCCGCACGCGCCTGCATGCGCGCCAGGAACATCCACACCGGATGCAGAAGGCGGTCGCGATAGAGGGTCGACCACTTGCGCGGCGGGACGTTGAGGCTGTTCGCATGCCGTTCCAGCCACCGCGGCAGGAACAGGTGGACGGTCTCGTAGTGGCCATAGACGAGGATCACGACGTCCGGCGAATATCCGACCATCTCTCGTTCCCAGCGTCGTGCGGCTGTCTTCGTGCGCTCGGAGGCAACCGTCAGCGCGCGCACCTCTGCCGGGCGCCCCGCTCGATACAGCGCCGCCTCGATCGCGCGGGGAAAGCCGAGGTCGCTGGGTGGCCCGCCCATCTCACCGAGCCAGCCGACCGTCGAGGCTCCCTTGACGAGTATCCGCATCGGGAGCGGAAGGGGGTTCGGCATGGCGCACAGACTACTGGTGCGCGGCGGCCTCGGCAGGTCCAAGCGCGCCGCAGGCCTGCTCGCCGTATTAGGGTCTGCGCATGTCCAGCCCCGACTACGGCGCCCAGCTGAGCTTCACCGAGCTCGTCTTCTCCGATCTCGCGCGATACCGGACGGACGCAAACCCGAGCTGGCTCAAGGTGCTTGCCCGATGCCTGACGGTTCCCGGCATGATCGCCTCGATCATCATCCGGGCCCAGCAATGCCTGTTCCGGTCGGGGCGGGTTCGGCCGGCCGCCATCTTGCGCACGGTGGGCATCGTCCTGCTCGGTGCGGACTTCGGCCCCGGTATGCAGATCGGCACCGGCCTGATGATCGCCCACCCGGTCGGCGTCAACATCGGCTACGGGCTGCGGATCGGCGACAACGTGAGCTTCGCCGCCGGCGTCACCGCCGCGGCTCGGTACTACGACGATCGGGAAGACCAAGAGTTCGCGACGATCTGCGACGGGGCCACGATCGGTGCGCACGCCGTGCTCGTCGGTGGCGTGCGCATCGGTACCAACGCCGTCGTGGGCGCGAACGCCGTCGTGCTGTCGGATGTCCCTGACGACGCCGTGGTGTTCGGTTCGCCCGCACGACGCGTAGGTACGCATGGATCGGGTGACAAGGCGGCGGCGGGCTGATGCGGGAGTACGGGCCCGGCCGGCCGCTCGTCTTCAACCACATCCCCAAGACCGCCGGCAGCACGATCACCGCAGCACTGGAGCAGATCCTGCAGCCCGCCGTGTTCGTCCGCGGTCTCGACCGCGCTCTTGTCGGCGGCTACGACGACCTGGACGCGGTGAAACCTTCGGCGCGCACACCATTCTTCATGAGCCCGCAGGACATGCCGGCCGACGCGACGATGGTCGCCGGACACATCGCGCCGGGTACGACGATGCCGCGGTACCCGCTGGGAGACCACATCACGCTGCTGCGGGCGCCGCACACCCGGCTCATCTCCCAGTGGTTGCACGGGCGATCCGTTTCGGAGTTCTCGTTGCGCCACTGGGGTCCGTCGGCCGAGGCGTTCCGCGTCGCGCGGTTGCCACTGTCGAACTACCTGCAGCACGCGATGTTGGCGCCGAACGTCGACAACACCATCACGAGGTTCCTGGTGTGGCCGCACCCCGCGTTGTCGCCGACGAGTTTCATCGAAGAACGCGACGACGACGACATCTTCACTGCGGCGATCGAGCGACTTGATGCCTTCGCCCATGTCGACGTCGTCGAGAATCCGGACTTCATGGCCGCCCTCGGAGGATGGCTGGGCCAGGAGCTTCCCCACTCACGTTTGAACGAGCGCACGTCGGTCCCTCCGCGGATGCGCCCGGATCTTGCGGCTGAGCTGCGCGGCGGTACGCGTGAGGCGCTCGAGCACCGACTCCGGATCGACAACCGCGTATGGGCGCATATTGCGCGGCGAGTGATGCCCGATACCGACGTCGAGCAGGTGCGCGAAGCGGCACTGCAGAAGACGATCGACCGCTATGCGGGGATGCTCACCGAGCCCTCCGGCCCGATCACGTTGCGGCGAGTCGTCGAACGCACCTACGAGATCGGTGTCCGCTTCGATCCGCGCAGGCGGTCGGTTCGGCACTGACGTGCGCCCGAGACGTCAGGATTCAGTGCGGAAGAACACGCCGTCGGCCTGCAGTAGACGACCGGTACTGGGCTCGACGAAGCCGGGCTCGAGCTGCCACAGTTCGAAACCGCGTCCGGTGAGGTCGCTCAGGATGTCGCCGAACAGCGCCTGGCCTTCGTACAGAGCAACCAACGACATCTCCGTGCGCACCGCCGCGAAGCGTTCCAACGTGGTTGCAGCCCCGGCCAGGACCGGCTGCTCGTAGCCCTGCACGTCGATCTTCAACAGGGTCGATCCGGGCGAGAGCGCATGGCGTTCGACGAGGGCGTCGACGGTCGTCGCCGGAACCTCCTCGGTGGTGATGTAGCGCGACTGCGGCGCGGCTTCGGCATGACGCGCAAGCATCGGCAATGCCGATGACGAGACCGAGTTGGCCGCAACATTCATCGTGAGCGTGCCCTGCGCGGCGCCAACCGCGGCCCGCTCGACCGTCCAGAGGCTGTCGCTCGCCGACAGCCGTTGCAGAGCGGCGTAGGCGGCGCTGAGGGGCTCAGCCGACACGATCCGCCCCGCGAAGCCGGCTCGTCGCAGCTCCTGACCGAACTGCCCGACGTTCGCCCCGATGTCGAGCACGGTGTCGACGCCGTGCAGACCGAGCGCGTACACGAAGCGCCGCTTGAATGATTCGCGGTAGATATCGAAGCCGGCGCGGTGCACCAACATCTTGGCGCCATGAACCGCGCGATGCGCGAGCCGAACGCGAGGAGTCATCCGCGGCATCCTAAGCGATTGCCCACATCCGGACCCGTCGAGACCGGATCGGTAACCTGACCGGGTGTCGAACGGCGGGACGGGCCCCACGGGGACGAGCAGCGGTTCTCTGTTCGCGCTCCTGCGCGCCGACGTCGAGGCGGCTACGCACCCCAACTTCCGCCTGTACAGCAATCGGGTCTTCTGGACGCGAGCCCTGGGCAAGATGATCGCCTCGCCTGGAATCCGCGCCGTCATCACCTTCCGTATCGCGCATGCGCTGGCCGCGAAGGGCCTGAGCCCCATTGCCCTGCTGCTGCGCGCCCGGGCTCTGCGCCGCTCAGGCGCTGAGATCCACCCCCGCGCCACGATCGGTCCAGGCCTGTTCCTCGTGCATTCGAGTGGCGTGGTGATCGGTCCGGACGTCGTGATCGGGGCACGGTGTCGCATCCACCAGGGCGTCACGCTCGGCGAGCCGGTCCATGCCGGCGACGGTGTGTGGGCTGCGCCGGAGGTCGGCGATGACGTCGTGCTCGGCGCGCATGCCGTTCTGCTCGGCAACGTGACGGTGGGCGACCGGGCCACGGTTGGCGCGAACGCGGTGGTCACGACCGACGTCGCACCCGACACCCGCGTGGCCGGCGTTCCCGCGCGGCCTATCTGATCGGGCTCACTCCGAGCAACGTCTCGGCGAACGCTTCGCGTGTCGCCGGCACCACCTCCGCGCCGAGCGCGGTGAGATCCTTGCCGTACAGGCCGCGCAATGCGTCGGCGATCGAGGCCGATGACATGTCCGCGGCAATACCCGCTCGTGTGACACTCAGTTCGCGTGCCCGTACCTTCGATCCCGCAGTGACAACCGGGACGCCGGCGGCGAGCGCCTTGCCCATGATCCCGCTCGGCCCCTTGTTCAGCTGCACCACCGAGATGACGTCACACGCCGCGACCAGCTGGTCGAGTTCGTCATTCGTCAGGTGTCGGCGGCGCAGGATCATCCGGTCCAACGCTCCCTCGGGCTGACTGTCGAGCCACTCGCCGACATCGTTCTGAACAACGCCCGCGACGAGCAGATCGGCGTTCGGCGCACTGGCAAGAGCTGCCGAGTAGACGAGCGGAACGCTCTTGCGGGCGTCGATCAAACCGATGATCCCGACGATGCGGCGATCGGGCGGCAGACCGAGGGCGCGACGTAGCTCAAGCCGGTCACGCGCGTGCGCGCTGCACCCCGCCGGATCGCGCAGCCGTTTCACGACGAGCCCTTCCGAGCGGTCGTCTCGCCCGGCGAAACCTCCGGTGCGGTGCAGCGTGCGGGTTGCCATCGCGAGCAGAACGAGCGTGGCCTTGGTGATGCGCAGGTACCACCCGCGCCAGTCGGTGAGTTCGAGGCGCGCGATGTACCGCGTCAGCATGAACACGACGCGCGGCCGCTTGGGGAGACCACGGAACGCGAGCGCCGCCGCGAACCACCAGCGCTTGAGCGACTCGTCCGCGTCCATGACGACGACCGTCGAGACATTACGGCTGCGGCACAACTCGGCGACAGCGTCGGCAATCTCGCGGGTGGGTGGGTAAATGCCGTCGAAACGCTCGACTGCCTCGATCGGGACGTCGCCGAGCGCCGAGGCGAACCAGTCGGTGGCCGTCGCACCCACCGATGTCAGCAGGACGACGTCGCCGTCGCGTGCCGCAACAGCGGCAACGTCGGCAACCGCCTGAAACCGGTGGCCGTTGGGGTCGGGCTCGACGAGGACCGTAGTCATGCCGCACTCATCCAGCAGTCACGCCACCGTCACGGCTTGATGGCCTCAGCGACCATCTGCAGCGAACCGTGGGTCGGGCGCTCCTCGAGGTTCTGCAGCATCGGGTCGTCGCTCTCGAGCAGGTTGCGCCGCACGGCAGGCTTGAAGCCCGCGCGCTGCAGCTCGGCATCGAGTGTCTCGAAGTCGTATACGTAGCCGGCGTGATGCCCGAATTCACCGATCGGCGTGCGGACGAGATCGATGGGGTGCTCGATCACGACGCCGAGCGAGCGGTATTCATCAGCGAGCGGGCTTTGCACGACCTCGGATCCCTTGAGGTACATCTCGACATGGGTACGGACGTCCGGCGTGACGAGGCGGATCGCACCACCCGGACGCAGGCACCGGAACGCCTCGGCGAAGAAGACCCGACCACCGGCCAGCGGAACGTGCTCGATCATGTTGTCCGCGTAGACGTAGGACAGCGCGCCGTCCTCGAAGATCCACGGCTTGGTGCCGTCCATGTAGTACGGAGTCACCGCGTTGACGTTCACCATGAACCAGCCGTCGCGCTTCTTGAGGCCGCCGACCTCAAGAGCGATGGGACGGGGTGCGCGGCGGACAGCGGCACGGAATCGGGCGGTGGCGACGGGACGGTTGACGGCATGCACCGTGCCACGGACGATTCGGCGAATACGCGGGTTCACGCGCAGATGTTATCGACCCAGTGCCAGCGGCAGCAGTTCGCGTGACCGATCCACGAGATGCTCGGCCCACCGCTTCGGTGTGTACTGCTTGGCCAGCTCGACACCCCGGGCGCTCATTGCCACCCGGTGCTCGGGATCGGCCGACGCAACCCACAGCATCGCCTCGGCGAGTTCGTCCGGCTTGCCGGGCGCCACGACGCGGCCGTTGTAGCCGTCGAGAACGAGCCGTGACGCCGCGCCGCAGCTGCTCGTACAGATCACGGCCTGCCCGGATGCGGCTGCCTCCTGCACCACAACCCCCCACGGCTCGAAGCGGCTCGGCAGCAGCAGGCAGCCTGCCTCGGCCATCACACCCGGGAGCTCGTCGGGCGACACGAAGCCCAGCAGCTGAACGCCGTCGATGGCCTTCAGCTCCTCGTCCATCGGGCCGATGCCGGCCACGACGAGAGGCCACGGGTCTTCGGTCTTGTCGCGGTACGTGCGATACGCGGCGGCAAGCACGTCGACGCCCTTCGTGTCGACCAAGCGGCCGGTGAACAGGAACGAATTTCGCGGCGGGCTCTGCGGACCGGTGAAGAACGATTGATGACAGGTGTACAGCCCGACGATGATCTCGTGCTGCTTGAACCCCAGGTGGCGGGCGAATACGGCCTGTTCGTCACCGGGCATGAACGCCGCGTCGAACGCCGGCTGGATGTACAGGCGGCGGGTGAGCCTGCCCAGCCATTGCTTGGGCGTGCCAAGCCACTGGTGATCCATCACAACGATGCGCAGCGCCTTGCCCCGCCACCGGCGCGCTGCCTTCATGTAGGCCGGGATATGCCACGAGTTCACGATCAGGACCTCGGGCTGGAATTCGTCCAGCTCGCGCATCAGCAGCTGTTCGTCGGGCTCTCCCGTCCACCCATTGGCGTGCAGCCCCTCGGTGAGTTTCGCGTCGTCGAACGGCGCGAGGAACGGTGGATGGACCAGCGCCTCTTGATACATCAGTCGCACGTCATGGCCTTGCTTGACCAGTTCGTGCATGCCCGACGTCGAGTAACCGGTGATGTACTGCCAGGCGAGATAGATGCGCATCAGCCGCCGGCCTTGTGCGACAACAGCTCGCGGAAGTACGACACGGTGCGCTCCAGGCCTTCGTCAAGGGACACGGTGGGGCTCCAGCCGAGAATGTCGCGTGCGCGGTCGATGTTCGGCTTGCGCCGCACCGGATCGTCCGACGGAAGCGGGCGGTGCTCGACATCTCCCGCCGCGCCGGCCTTGCCCGCGAGCGCGAGAACCTTCGTCGCGAGTTCGAGCATCGTGAACTCGCCGGGGTTGCCGAGGTTGATCGGACCGGTGACTCCCTCGGGTGAGCCCATCAGTGCGATCAGGCCTTCGACCAGATCGTCTACGTAGCAGAACGAACGGGTCTGCGAGCCGTCGCCGAAGACCGTGAGCGGCTGGCCCTGCAACGCCTGCACGATGAAACTCGACACGACCCGACCGTCGTCGGCGAGCATCTGCGGACCGTAGGTGTTGAAGATGCGCGCGACCTTGATGGGCAACGCGTGCTGACGGTAGTAGTCGAAGAACAGTGTCTCGGCGCAGCGCTTGCCCTCGTCGTAGCAGGAACGGATGCCGATCGGGTTGACGTTGCCCCAGTACGACTCCTCCTGCGGGTGCACGGCCGGGTCGCCGTACACCTCCGACGTCGACGCCAGCAGGATTCGGGCTCCGGTGCGCTTGGCCAGGCCGAGCATGTTGATCGATCCGTGCACGCACGTCTTCGTCGTCTGGACCGGGTCGCGCTGGTAGAACACCGGCGAGGCCGGGCAGGCGAGGTGGTAGATCTGGTCGACCTCGACGTAGAGCGGGAACGTCACGTCGTGGCGCATCAGCTCGAATCTCGGGTTGTCCAGCAGGTCGTACACATTGCTACGGGTGCTGGAATAGAAATTGTCGACGGCCAGGACGTCATGTCCGAGTTCGAGGAGCCGCCGCGACAGGTGCGAGCCGATGAATCCGGCCCCGCCCGTGACGAGGACGCGCTTCGGGTTGAGGTCGGGGAGATCGGAAGCGTGCGAAGCATGGGACACGGCTGAGGAATCTACCGTCAGCGCTGTCTGGCAGCACTTCCTCGGCATCGGTATGGAATCATCGACCGCACCAGCCGGACGTCGTCCGCGCCCGTCGCGGAGGGACTGACAGTGACGAACACCCTGCTCTTCCGGGCCAGGCGCATCGCCCAGACACCGCGAACCTTCTCCAATTGGCTCCCGATGCTGGCGGACATGGCCCGCGAGACGGTAGGGCGTGGCCCCGAGACACTCAGCTTCGCCACCCGCAGCGGCATGCGGATCGACTGCCCGAACCGGCCCGGCGCCCGCGTGCCGGTCTACGAGATCTTCGCGGAGGACTGCTACCGGCTCCAGTGGTTCCTCGGGCCCATGCTGGATCGCCCGATCACCGTCATCGACATCGGCGGCCACGTCGGCACCTTCTCCTGCCGGCTCGCCCAGTTGCACCCCAAGGCGACCATCTCGACATTCGAGCCGTCGCCCACCACGGCGAAGTTCCTGCGCCAGAACGTCGAGCAGAACGGCTACGCCGATCGCGTGACGGTCAATGAGATGGCGCTGTCGTCCACGAGCGGCACGGCCGTCTTCGACGACAACGGCGCCGGGTCGGGGCTCAACGGCCTCGTCTCCGCCGGGCACAGCACCGGCGTGGCGACCCAGGTCCAGTCGATCAGCTTCGACGACGCGGTGGCCGCCGCTGCGGCGCCCGTCGACCTCGTCAAGATCGACTGTGAGGGCGGCGAGTACGACCTGGTGCTCGGCTCGTCACCGGCCACCTGGGCATCGGTGCAGCGAGTCGTCATCGAGACGCATCCCGTCGCCGGGCATTCGTGGGACGAACTGCACGGCTTCTTCGAGACCGTCGGGTTGCGTGTGCAGGACATGGAGCAGGCACAGGGCTACCGCTGTGTGTGGCTCTCGCGCGAGCCGTTGGGTCCGGGCCGCGCACATCCGAGCCGCTAGGGCGACGAATGGTTCGGCTGCCTCCGAAGCTTCGCCCGCTGTTCCCCTATCTCAAGCCCGCCTACGTCCACGCCACGCGCGCGGTTTCCCCGATCACCGTCGGGCTCAGCCGCGGCCGTGGTGGCCTCTTGCCGACCGGCGTCGCGATGACCATGGAAGACGCCGCCGAGAGCAGCGGCGGTCGGTGCGTGACGGCACGCCCTGTCGAGGTTCTCGAGCGCGGCGAGCCGGTCGGGCGGCCTGAGGGCCTCGCGGCGTTGGAGCCGGCGGATGACGGACCCGTCGGTCGGGTGGCGGTGGCCGAACTGCCCGGCGGTCGGGTCCTGGGCCCACATCGAGCTGTGATCACTGGCGCCAACGACCTGGTGTGGGAGATCAGCCGCTACTTCGGGACCTCGAAACCCCGCCAGCACCCGGTGTTCCTCAATCCGTTCCCCGTGCCGCCGTTGGAGGTCGAAGGTCGTCTCGGCGTGCTCGCCTCGCGAGGCGACGGCAATTACTACCACTTCCTGAACGACGCGATTCCCCGCATCGGCGTACTTGAGCAGGCGCGCGAGATTGGGTCGGTCGACCGTTGGTACGTCCCCGCCGGGCTTCCGTTCCAGCGCGAATTGCTGACGATGATGGGACTGAGCGACGACCGGATAGTCGACGCCAGCGCCCATCCGCACGTCCGTGCCGAAACGCTCGTCGTGCCCGGCCCGCCGGCAATGACCGAGAAGAACCCACCGTGGGTCAGCGCCTTCCTGCGCGACCGCCTGATGACAGCGCCCGGCGCGCCGGCCACTGGCACGCCGATCTACGTCACTCGAGGAGCGACCGGCAACAACCGCGACATCCTCAACGAGGCCGCCGTCCGCTCAGTCCTGACGGCGCGCGGCTTCGATGTCATTGACCCCGGCGAGATGTCGGTGGCCGATCAGATCTCGTCGTTCGCCCAGGCACCGGTGATCGTGTCGGCGCACGGCGCTGCGCTGGCCAACTTGGTGTTCGCCGCTGGCGGTACCTCATTGATCGAGATCTTTCCGGCTGGCTGCGTACTGCCGGACTACTGGCGCATGGCTGCGGGCATTCCGGGCATGACGTACCGCTATCTCTCGGATTGGCCCACGTCGAAGCGGCTCAATCGTCAGACGGCGATCGTCACCGACATCACCGTCGACCTCGCCGCGCTGGAGGCATTGCTGGACGGGGCAGCGACCAGCTGACGCCGTAGCGGGCAGACGCGATCAGGCTTCTCCCTCGGGCGCGCGCTCGCGGCCCCCATGCAGCAGCGGGTCGTGCCGCGCGACGAAGCCGGCGACGTCCGGCGAATCGATCTCGTGCCGCAGCCGGCTGACCTTCTCCTCCGGCCAGTCCCACCACGCGATGCGCAGCAACGCCTCACGAGTGGGCTCGTCGAACCGGTACTTGATATGGCGAGCGGGGTTGCCGCCGACGATCTCGTAGGGCTCGACATCCTTCGTCACGACCGCACGCGGAGCCACGATCGCACCATGGCCGATCTTCACCCCGGACATGATGAGCGCTTCATAGGTAATGAGAACGTCGCTGCCGATCTCGATCGGCCCCTTGCTGTGCATCGCGCCCTCGGGCCAGGTCCATGCACCGTCGGCGTCGCGGTGTGCGTGCACCACGCTTACCCAGTCCGCACGGTGCAGGCCGCCGTGCAGCATCACCGCCGTGTGCGTGATGCCCGTGTACTTGCCAACCGTGACCGGGTCACCGTCGTTGGCGTGGTACTGCACCAGGCGGACATCAGCCGTCACCGTGTGGTCGGCGATCAACCGCCTGCGCGGATCGCCAGGAAACGTCGTCTCGGCGCCGTACACCCAGTTCAACACTCGGCGTCTGGCCTTGTCGCGCAAGCGCGCACGCAAGTTGGTCCCGCTGCTGCCCAGTCCGGTATCCACCACGCGCGCGAGACTACCTGCGCGGCTGTCTCCGGCAAGCTCGCGGCGGCCCGGTGAGATAGTCTGCGGGTCGTCGAACCAGCAGAAACGGTAGGGGCATGAGCGGCTCACAGCGCGACGTCCGGGACACCATCAAGTCCTTCCTGGTCCTGGTCGAGAAGGACGCCGAGTTCGATCGCGGCACTGCGCTGTTCGCCGAGGGCCTCGGCCTGGATTCGCTCGAGACTGCCGAACTGTCGGCGCTGCTCGAGGACGAGTACGGCAAGGACCCGTTCAGCAGCGAAACAATGCCCCAGACCGTCGGCGACATCGTCGACTTCTACGACGCTGCGGTCGCCGGGGCTTGATCGAGCTCCTGCGGCGTGCAGACCCGGCGCGCCCTGCGGTCGTCGAGGACGATCGCACGACCACCTACGGCGAGTTGACCGAGCTCGCCGAATCCGTCGCCGCCGGGATGCTGGAGCGCGACATCACCCGCGTTGCGAGCCTGGACCACGACGCAGCAACCACGATCGCCGTCATGGCCGCGGCCGCACTGGCGGGCGTCGAGTCGTGCCAGTACCCGCCCACGGACGACCCCGCCGAGATCGACGCCCTCACCGCGCGCTTCGACCACGACCTGGTCATCTGCCGCGAACCCCTTCAGACGATCCGGGCATCCGCCACCACCGCGCTCGCACTGCGATCGGCCGGGTCCGTCCCGGCAGAGCCCCCCGAGGCGCGGCCGCTACTCGTCCTCACCACCGGCACGACAGGTACGCCCCGGGGTGTACGTCAGGATTGGCACCGCGTGCTGCGCGGCGCCACGAGGATCAAGCCCGCGCCCGATGAGCGTTGGCTGCTTGCGTACGGCCTGCACCAGTTCGCCGGCCTGCAGATTCTTGTGCATGTGATGGCAGCGGGCGCCACGCTCGTGTCGGCAGTGCCGCGGCGCCCTCGCGAAGGGCTGGCGGCGATGCGGAGGCACGGTGTCACGCACGCGAGCGCGACACCGACGTACTGGCGGTTCCTGCTCGCCGAGATGCGCACCGACGGCGAGGCGGCACCGCAGTTGCGCCAGGTGACCCTGGGCGGTGAAGCAATACCCGGGCCACTGCTCGGCCAGCTGCGGGACACGTTCCCCATGGCTCACGTCTCCCAGGTCTACGCCGCGAGCGAGTTCGGTTCGAGCGGTTCGATGCGGGACGGGCGCAACGGGCTCAGCCTCGACGTGCTGTCGCGCGGCGACTCGGCAGACATCGCGATGAAGATCGTCGACGGCGAGCTGTGGGTGCGATCTCGGGTGGGCATGCTCGGCTACTACGGCGAACCCCCCGTCGATCCGGACGCCTGGCGCCCCACCGGCGACCTCGTCGAGATCGTCGACGACCGGATCATCTTCCGGGGGCGAACGAGTGAGATCATCAACGTCGGCGGCGTCAAAGTGCACCCCCTGCCGATCGAGGAGCGGGTCGGTGCGGTGCCGGGCGTCGACATGGCACGGGTCTTCGGCCGGCCCAACGCGATGACCGGATCCATCGTCGCCATCGAGATCGTCGCGGCACCCGGAAGTGATACCGATGCCCTCACCACCGCGATCCGAACCGCCTGCGCAGACCTTCCCGCTGCTGCGCGGCCGCGCAGCATCCGGTTCGTCGATACCGTGTCGATGGCCGGCAACAAGATCGTGAGAAGGGACACCGAGTGAGTGCATCCACGCCGCGGGTCGTCATCGTGACCGGCGGCAGCCGCGGGCTGGGCGCAGGCATCGTCCGCGCCTACCTCGACGCGGGTGACCGGGTCGCCACGTGTGCGCGCTCGTCCACACCAGAGGTCGAGGCATGGGCGGCAGACCCACAGCTCGCCGACCGATTCCTCTTCGTACCGGCCGACCTGTCGCGCTCGGCCGACGCCGAGACGTTTGTCAGCGCCGTCGTGGCGAAATGGGGACAGGTCGATGTCTTGGTGAATAACGCGGGAGTGGCGCGTGACGGCATCCTCGGGTTGACGCCCGACGAGGACATCGACACCGTGATCGACCTCAATCTGAAGGGCACGATCTACATGACACGGCTGGTGAGCCGCCGCATGCTCGCCCGCAGATCCGGCTGGATCGTGAACATCTCTTCCATCGTGGGGTTGTCCGGATATCGCGGTCTCGCCGTGTACAGCGCGACCAAGGCCGCCCTCGACGGCTTCACGCGCGCGATGGCGCGAGAACTCGGCTCGCGCGGCATCATCGTGAACGGCGTGGCACCCGGCTACCTGCGCACCGAAATGAGTCACGGCCTCGACGAAGCCCAGCTGGAGCAGATCGTGCGCCGCACACCGGCCGGTCGACTCGGTGATCCGGAGGACATCGCCCGCGCCGTCCAGTTCCTCACCGACCCGGCGAACACGTACATCACCGGCCACATCCTGGTCGCTGACGGCGGCCTCACCGGGTGACGTTCGGGCGCGGTTAAGTGGCGCAGGAAGGGCGACTGGGCGAGAATTGCCCGGTTGTCCGTAGACCCGCCGCTCGCACCCAGGTAGTGCCACTCAGCCGATGAAGTCCTTAGTGCTCAGCGCGCTCGCGCGGGCGTTCTCGCTCATTCCCGCTGCGATCGCGACCCTGCTGACGAGCCGCGTCGTGATCAGCCACTTCGGGCTCGACGCATTCGACAGCTTTTCGCTCATCGTGTCCCTCATCGCGCTGATCCCACTGAACAACCTCGGGGTCGGCACTGCCGTCACCTCCGTCTTCGCCGCCCACGGCCCGCAATCGAATCGCGCGCAGCGAGTGATGCTGACGGCCGCCCGCACGTTGACGATGTCGATGATCGCGCTGACGATCATCACCGTCGTCCTGACCGGCGCGAAGCTCTGGCCCCGGCTGCTCGGCGCGGCGTCCGGGCCGAATCTCTTCGTCGGCATCGCCATCTTCATGTACGGCGTGAGCTTCGTACCCGGCCTCGGCCAAAGCATGCTGCTCGGCGTCAATCGCAACCACGTGGCGATCCTCGTTCAGACACTGCTGGCGCCCGTGACGCTGCTGCTCGTCGTCGCCGTGATGGTGACCAACATCGACGTCCGCTGGGTGATCATCACTCCGACGCTCGCAGTTGTGATCATCAACGTCCTCACGAGTACGGTCGCTGCTCGCGCCACGAACTACTCCTGGACCCGCGTACTGAGCAAGATCCCGTACCGGCGCCGCTATCCCGGTGCGAGCATCCGGGCCATCAGCGGGCCGATGCTGGTGATCACCATCGCGCTGCCGCTTGCCTACTACACCGACCGCATCGTGCTCAGCCACGTCTCGACGAAGCAGGCCGTCGCGAACTACTCGGTGGTCCTGCAGATGTTCACGCCGGTGGCAGCGTTGATCGCCGCCGCTGCGCAGCCGCTGTGGCCGATGTACGCGAAGGCGCACAGCGAGGGCCGCCGTGGCCCCGGCATCGGGCGCATCATCATGGTGCTCTTCGTCGGATCGTTGCTGCTCGGCGGTGCGCTCGTGGCCATCGCCAACCCGCTCGGCCACCTGATCGGTGGCAAGGCCATCCATCTCGGCCTACTCATACCGGTCGCTGCGGCGCTGTCAGTTGCTGGACAGGCTCCGGCATTCCCGCTCGCGATGAGCATGCGCGATCCGGCAGGCCTGCGCTTCAGCGCTACCTGTGCGACGTTGGCCATTCCGTTCAATCTCGTCGTGTCCATCGTGCTCGCGAAGCACTACGGCGCCGCCGGGCCATTGCTGTCGACCTTCTCAGTGGGTCTGCTCGTTCAAACCGTCCCGGGACTGATCTACCAGCGCAACCGGCAACACACCGGCCGGCACCGCGCGGCCGCCACCGAGACCACTCGTCGGATCGTGTCGGTCAACGAGCCGGTGCTGTTCGCCTCGACGGTCACCGCGTCGGACCCCTACATCGCGATGGTCGAGGAGGCGACACAGCGGCCGTTACCGGTGCGTCCACTCACGCCGGTGCGGCCCTGGGAGAAGGACACCCTGCGTCACGGGCGTTAGCGGTGCATCAGCCTGCTGGACGCGAAGAAGACGTCGCACTGCATCATCCGGCCGGTCTTCGGATCGGCGAAGCCCGCTTCCATGCCGTAGATCTCGAAGCCCTGCGCTGTCAGCCGCGCCATCAGCGAGTCGTAGAGCTCCTGCCCCGCGTACAGCGGGACGAAGGACATCTCCAGCTGGACGGCGGCGAAATCCTTGACCGCATCACCCGCTCCGTCGAGGACGAAGCTCTCGTAGCCCTGCGTATCGATCTTGAGCATCGTGTGGGCGGGATCGACGTCGTATGCCGAGACGAGCTCCTCCACAGTCGTCAGCGCCACCTTCGCGACGGCGATGCTGTGCGACCCCGGCGCGGCATTCAAGTGAGCGTCGGTCATCGGTAGCACGGACGACGAGAAGGAGTTCGCCGACACGTTGATCTCGATGGTCCCGACGTGATCGCCGACTGCCGTCTGCAGCGCGGTCCACTGCGGATCCCCGGCGGCGCGCCTGGCCAGGTGTGGGTAAGCGTCGGGCAACGGTTCGCAGGAGATGATGCGGCCGGCGAAGCCACTGGAGCGCATGGCGGCACCGTACTGACCGATGTTCGCGCCGATGTCGAGCAGCGTGGCGACCTCCAGCCACGACATCGCTGAGGCCACCCGCACCGGATACGGATGCCGGACGAGGTCAAGGTTGCGGCGGTGGAGCGCCGACCGCAGCGCGATCTTTGCGAACTCCTTCGCACGGCCCGAGCCCTGTGTGGCGCGGTCTGTCAGCCCCATCCGTCCTCCGCCTCAGCCTCGAACGGCCGCATGGTCGCGATACCACTCATACGTCGACGCAATGCCATCGGTCAGCTCGATCTGAGCTGTCCAGCCGAGTGCGCGGAGCCGGGAAACGTCGAGCAACTTCTGCGGCACGCCATCGGGCTTCGTAGGGTCGGTGAGTATGTCACCGGTGAAGCCGACGGCGCGAGCGACGAGGGACGCGAGCTCACCGATTGCGATGTCGCTGCCCGTGCCGACGTTGATCGGAGCGTCGTCGTCGTAGTTCTCCAGCAGGAAGACGCAGGCGCGAGCCAGGTCGTCCACATGAAGGAACTCGCGGCGTGGACGGCCGGTACCGGCGATCGTCACGGTGGCAGCGCCGCTTGCCCGCGCCCCGTCGAGGCGTCGGATCAGCGCGGGAAGGACGTGTGAATTCTGCAGGTCGAACGTGTCGTTCGGCCCGTACAGATTGCTCGGCATCGCCGAGATGTACGCCCGGCCGAACTCTCGCCGCAGCGCCTGGACATGCATGATGCCGGCGATCTTCGCGATCGCGTAGGCGTCATTCGTCGGTTCCAGTGGCCCGGTGAGCAAGGAATCCTCACGCATCGGCTGCGCCGCGAGCCTCGGGTACACGCAGCTCGAACCGAGGAAGAGCAGCCGCTCGACACCGTGGGCATGCGCGGCGTCCAGAACGTTGACCTGAATCTGCAGGTTGTCGGACAGGAACTGCACCGGGTGCGCGGCGTTCGCAAGGATGCCACCGACTCGCGCCGCTGCGAGGACGACGGTGCGCGGCCGGCTTGCCGCGAAGAAGTCGAAGGTGGCGGCGCGATCGCGCAGGTCCAGTTCAGCAGAGGACCGGCCGATGAGCGAGGAGAACCCGCGTGCGTGCAGTTCGCGCCACAGCGCGGACCCGGCCAGACCGCGGTGGCCTGCTACGAAGAATGGCGCCGACGTGTCGAGGGCGTACGGCACGAGGTCAGTATGCCCCGCGAGAACGCAGCACAGCCCACATCGTGCGCGCGATGATCGCGAGGTCGAGTGCCAGCGACCAGTTCTCGACGTAGTACAGGTCCAGGCGCACGGACTCGTCCCACGACAGATCGCTGCGACCACTGACCTGCCACAGACCGGTCATGCCCGGCTTGACCAGCAGACGCCGGTGGTCATGTGATTCGTAGCGCTCGACCTCATCCGGCAGGGGCGGGCGCGGCCCGACCAGCGACATCGATCCACTGATGACGTTGAACAGCTGCGGCAGCTCGTCGAGGGAGAACTTGCGCAGCAGGCGGCCGAACGGGGTGACCCGCGGGTCGGAGCGAATCTTGAAGAGCATGCCGCCTTCGGACTCGTTCATCTCGAGCAAGTCATTGCGACGGTTGTCGGCGTCGCGATACATCGACCGGAATTTGTAGACCTTGATCTCGCGCCGGCCCTGACCCATCCGGATGCTGCGGTACAGCGCCGGACCTTTGCTGGTGAGCCGCACGGTGGCAGCGATCAGCAGCAGGAAGGGCGCGCCGAGGATCAGGATCAGGCTTGCACCGACCAGATCGACCCCACGCTTGATGACGCGTCGCAAGCCGGTGAACTGTGGCTGGTCGACCCACATGAGGGGCAACCCCTCGACAGGACTCACGTGCACCCGTGGACCGGCGACCTCGGTCAGCCCGGGTGCCATGACCATGTTGCGTCCGCTGCCCTCGAGCTCCCAGCCGAGCTCGCGGATCCGCCGCGGGCCGAGGCCGGAACCGGCGACGGCGACGATGTCGACGTTCAGCGCCTCAGCCTGGGCAGCCGCTTGGCTGAGATCGCCGACGACCGGGACACCGGCGGTCAACTCGACGCCCTTCTCGGCGTCCTCGCAGCAGGCGCCGACGACGACGAGACCGGCCTGCGGGTTGCGTGCGGTGACCTCGGCGAGGTGCCGGACCGACTCGCTGGTACCGACGACGAGGATGGCACTCGTCCAACGGCCGTGCTTGCGGCGCGCGTGCACGGTCTGCCGGCCGGCATAGCGGCCGAGCACCATGAGCAGTGCGCCGACGGGAATCACCACGGCCACGAAGATCCGGGCGACGTGGATGCCGGAGAGGTACCCGACGACCGCAACCGCCCCGATCAGGTTGGCGCAGCCGCGCAGCACCTGTTGGTACTCGCGGGCGCCCGTGCTGATGCGCCTTATCTCGTAGGCGCCGGCCGCGTGCAGGCACAGCAGCCAGGTGACGGTAAGGACGACACTCCAGAAGATGTAGGCATCGGTGAGGGCGTCGCTGCCCCAGCCGAAGCGGATGAGCCAACCGAGGGCGATGGCGACACTCGCGCAGATCGCGTCGGTGACCAGCAGCTGCCGGAGGAAGACGCGGGACCAGTCTTCGACGGATTCGCGGTCCACGCGGCCTCGGGCCGGTGCCGACGTCTTGGCGGCGCTCGGCGCCTTGGGCGCCTTGGGCGCGGAAACACGTGGTCCGGGTACAGGCAGCAGGGCGCGCTCCAACGCCTCACTGGACCTGTCGTCGGAGCCAGACCACGGCAATATTCGGGTCACGAGTACATCCCTCCACGACCACCGGGTGCGACGGCGATCAACGGGGCTCGGCCCCGCTCGTGATTCTGGCGCGCTGCCTCGGTCAGAACCAACTCGAACTCGGAGCCTATTCGATCGATGTTAAATCGATCGGTCGCCAGGTTACGCGCTTGTGTGCCGATTGTGACCAGTCCTGCCGGGGCTTCTGCGGTCGCCACCAGCCATGAGGCGGCGTCGCGGGCTCCTGCAAGCGTGGGGTCGGCGACATATCCCCCAGCAGCGCGCACATCGGACGCGGACGGGTTGCCGTCGGGCACCAGCGCGATGATCGGACGCCCGGCGGACAGGTAGCTCAGCACCTTGCTCGGCACCGAGAACTGAGCTGCGTCCGGCTCGAGCAGCGCGATCATCACGTCCGCACTGGCGAGGACGCTGCTGAGAACCTCGGCCGGCTGATAGCCCAGGATGCGGACGTCGGAACGACCACGGGCCGCCTCGGCCAGGTCGTCGGCGCCCACGCCTTCGGACACCACGATGAGCATGGCGTCAACGCCCTTGGCCCGGACGCTGTCAAGCAGCTCGAGCAGAAGCAAGGGGTTGTGCTTGCGGCCGAGGGTTCCGGCGTACATGAGCCGAACCGGGCCATCCGGGAGTGCCTGGCGCCGGGCCCACTCGTTGTCCCGATCGCCGGGGACGAGCTCGTCGAGGGGCGCCCAGTTCGGGATCACGTGCACATGGTCGAGCGATACGCCCCAGCGGACGTACTGGTCGAGGAACGGCGCGCCGATGGCGACCACGGATGCCGCTGAGGCGACCTGCGCCCGCTCGATCCGCTCGACCTGGCGCCGCACCGCCGCCGCAGCCGGCTTGGGGAGGCGACGGGTCGCTTCGGCCCCGACGCCCATGCTGTAGACGTCCTGGTGCCACAGGACCCACGGCTGGCCGCGTTTGGCGAAGAAGCGACGCATCCGCATGAGAACGAAGAGCGGGACGTTGCACGCCACGACGACGTCGAAGTCTTCCTGCTCGAGTGACCGCGCCCAGACGCCGGCGTAGGCCATTTCGAATCGGGTACGCATCACCGGGTGGTACTTCACCATCGGGACGGTCGCCGTCAGGGACTGGATCCGCAGGGTCGCGGGATCCTCGGGCGTGACACTCAACCGGCCGTGGCCGGTGACGTACTGCGAGCTGTACTGGTGCAGCACCTCATGACCGCGCGAGGCAAGATTTCGTGACAATTGGGCTTGAAACGGGTGGCCGCTGAAGTCGTGGATGTGCACCCGCATGACGAAACAAACGACCTAGCTGCTGTTGAGATGCGCTGATATACGGATTTGGTGTGCCGATGTGGCCGGGTGGTCGCCCCGACGCCGAGTGCCACCGACAAGAGGCCCGCCGCCGCCGGCGACGGATGCAGCAACCTCGCAACCGATCATAGATACTGCACTCTATGTCGTTCGACGTGCTGTACGTCTGCACCGGAAACCTCTGCCGTTCGCCCATGGCCGAACTGCTGTTCCGCGGCTGGACCGACCCGTCGGCCGACGTCACCGTCAGCAGTGCCGGCGTCCAGGCCCTCGTCGGGCACGGGATCGACGTCTCATCGGCCTCGGCACTCGGCCAGCTCGGGATCGACCCCACCCAGCACCGGGCGCGGCAGTTCGAAGCATGGATGGCCGCTGATGCGGACCTGATCCTCACGGCGACCGGCGAGCAGCGTGACTTGGTCATGACGGCCGTACCGAGCACGATGCGGCGAGCGTTCACGATGAAGGAGTTCGTCCGGCTGGTCAACGGCGTCCCGCGCGGCGAACCCCGAGCTGTCGTCGCCGCCGCAGCGGCACGACGCGGCCGGGTTGCTCGCGTCCTGCCTGAGGACGACGACGTGCGTGACCCGTACCGGGGCCAGATCAAGCACGCGAAGACGATCGCGGAGGAGATCACAGAGGCTGTGTACGCAACCCTCGACGCACTCGGCTTCGCAGCGCAGCGGTGGGCCTACGCACCCCCTCCCGCCCGGGCCGACCGGGCAGCACGCCCGACGCCGTACTGAGCGGCACCACTCGTACGGCAGTCCGACCGCCACATCTAGGCTCGTCCGCGTGGCTGTGGAGATCCCCAAGATCCGAATGGTCGGTGACCCGGTACTGCACCATCCCTGCCGGCAGGTCACCGCTTTCGACGACGACCTCGCCCGCCTGATCGAGCAGATGTTCGCCGCCCTCGAAGTCGCCGAGGGCGTCGGGCTCGCCGCCCCGCAGGTGGGGGTCGAACAGGCGATATTCGTGTACGACTGCCCTGACGAAAGCGGGCAGCGGCATGTCGGCCACATCATCAACCCCACCATCGAAACCAGAGGCGCGAAGGTCGAACACGACGAGGGTTGTCTCTCGGTGCCGGGGCCGTACTACGAGCTCGAGCGGTACGAGGCGGCAACGGTGCGCGGCGTCGACAAGACCGGTGCTCCGGTCGAGGTCAGCGGCACCGGCTTCTTCGCCCGGTGCCTTCAGCACGAGGTCGATCACCTGCGTGGGGTGCTGTACATCGACCACCTGCCCCGCAACCGGCGCCGCCGGGTGCTGCGCGACATGGTTCCGTTCGAGTGGAACGCGCCAGTCCCGTAGGGCATCCGGCTACCCGCCTCGATCGTGCAACTTCTGGCAGGGTCACGCTGCCAAAACTTGCACGATTTGGGCCAGGACCTGATCGGGACTGTCGACCAGCATCGACCAGGTGAACCGCAGTACGCGCCAACCGGACGCAATGAGGTCGTTCTGACGCAGCCGGTCGTCCTCGAAGCGGCTTGACTCATCTCCGTGGTAGCGCCGGCCGTCCACCTCCAGCGCCAACATCGCCGCCGGAAAGGCCACGTCGATGTAGATCACGCGGCGCGCTAGTCGCAGCCGGTACTGCGCCTGCCATCCGGGCAGCCCTGATTGCCTCAGAATCGCATGCAGGCGCCGCTCCGACTCGGCATGGGCTGTGGGCTCCAATTCGGTCAACAAGCGACGCAGCTGCGTGTTGCCGGTGCGGCCGAGCTGCGACTGCACGGCACGAGCAACGGTGCTGGCGTCCGTCCAACCCTGCTGGAGTGCACGATCGCGAATATCCCTGGCGATGCTGTAACGCTCGGTGCGCATCAGATCTATGACCGTGCGCGCCCGAGAAGTGATCGGCAGTCCAGACAGACGCGCGATGTCGGACGGTTCGAGCGGGACGCGATGGACCCGCACCTGCCCGCTCCGGCCGCGAAAGCGCCGATCACCGACGGTCACGTGCACGGCGTCGTCTTCGTCGACCCCGATCCGCCACCATCTCGCCGCCGAGCGATGGCTGAGCACTCCGCCCGACCACAAGACGGCGGCCCACTCCAGCTGCGCGGATGATTCGGGCACGGGGCGCGGTGTGTAGACCCGCGGCCGCACAGTGAGCAGATCGCGCCGGGCAATCAACCCGTCGATCTCGCCCTGCGCCAGGCCGCACATCGCGAGCTGGCGCCTTGCGATCACGCCGGCCTGTCGTCGAGCGAGGTCACGCCAATCCATGCGGTGCAGCGTGCCGTCTCACCTGACCTCGGGCGCCTCGACAATCCACACCCGGACGGCAGTCCCCAATTGTGCAACTTTCGGCGCCGCCACGCCGACGAAAGTTGCACAATCGCCGATGTCAGCGCGCGGCGACCAGCTCGGCGATCTGCACCGCGTTCAGCGCAGCGCCCTTGCGCAGGTTGTCGTTGCTGATGAACAACGTCAGGCCACGCCCGCCGTCGACGGTCGAGTCCTGGCGAACCCGCCCAACAAATGATGCATCGCGACCGGCGGCCTGCAGCGGTGTGGGAATGTCGGTGACCTCGACGCCGGGCGCCGTGGCCAGTAGCTCGAGAGCCCGCGCTACGGACAGCGGCCGGGCGAACTCGGCGTTGATCGACAGCGAGTGGCCCGTGAACACCGGAACGCGCACGCAGGTGCCCGACACTCGCAGGTCGGGGATGTCGAGGATCTTGCGTGACTCGTTGCGCAGCTTCTTCTCCTCGTCCGTCTCGAACTCACCGTCGTCGACGATCGAACCGGCCATCGGCAGAACATTGAAGGCGATCGGACGGACGTACTTGACCGGCTCGGGGAAGGTCACCGCAGAACCGTCATGCGTCAGCTCGGCTGCGCGATCGACGACCTGCCGAACCTGCTTGTCGAGCTCATCCACTCCTGCCAATCCACTTCCCGACACTGCTTGGAACGTCGTCGCGATCATCCGGATGAGGCCGGCATCGTCGTGGAGTGGCTTGAGTACGGGCATCGCCGCCATGGTCGTGCAGTTTGGATTGGCGATGATCCCCTTGCGAGCGTTTGCGATCTCAGCCCCGTTCACCTCGGCCACGACGAGCGGCACGTCGGGGTCCATACGCCAGGCAGACGAGTTGTCGATGACGAGCACACCGGCGGCGGCGAACGCCGGCGCGAGCTGCTTCGACGTCGCACCGCCGGCCGAGAACAATGCGATGTCGAGGCCGCGTGCATCAGCGGTGGCGGCATCTTCGACTCGGACGTCGACGCCCTCCCACGCCAGGGTGGTTCCCGCCGACCGGGCAGAGGCGAAGAAACGGATCTCCTCGATCGGGAACGACCGTTCGGCAAGCATGCGGCGCATTACGCCGCCGACCTGACCGGTCGCTCCGACCACACCTACCTTCATCGTCCTGTACCTCCATACACCACTGCGGTGCCCTCGTCCGTCCCCAGCTCGAAGGCGTCGTGCACCGCACGCACGGCGATGTCGAGATCCGTGTCGCGGCACACCACCGAGATGCGGATCTCGGACGTCGAGATCATCTCGACGTTCACGCCGGCTTCGGCGAGCGCGGCGAAGAACTTCGCCGAGACGCCCGGGTGCGAACGCATGCCCGCGCCGACGAGGGACAGCTTGCCGACGTGGTCGTCGTAGAGCAGATCCTCGAAGCCGACGCTGTCCTTGATCTTCGTCAGTGCCGCGATCGCCGTAGCGCCGTCGGTGCTCGGAACCGTGAACGACACGTCCGTGCGCCCGGTGCCACCCGTGGAGATGTTCTGCACGATCATGTCGATGTTGATCTCGGCTGTGGCGAGTTCGCGGAAGATCTTCGCAGCCTCACCGGGCTTGTCCGGCACACCCACGACCGTGACCTTGACCTCGCTGCGGTCGTGCGCCACTCCGCTGATGATCGCGTCTTCCACGGCAAGATCCTCCATGCTCCCGGTGACGATTGTGCCGGGGTTGGTCGAGAACGACGAGCGAACGTGGATGGGCACTCCGTACCGACGGCCGTACTCGACGCTGCGCAGATGCAGGATCTTCGCCCCACTCGCGGCCAGTTCGAGCATCTCCTCGTAGGTGACAGTGTCGAGGCGGCGAGCGTTCGGAACGATGCGCGGGTCGGCGGAGAAGACACCGTCGACGTCGGTGTAAATCTCACAGACCGAGGCGTCGAGAGCAGCTGCCAGTGCCACCGCCGTCGTGTCCGATCCACCACGGCCGAGCGTGGTGATGTCCTTCGTGTCCGGGCTGACACCTTGGAACCCGGCGACGATCGCGACGTTGCCTGCAGCGACGGAGTTCTGCACACGTCCGGGCGTGATGTTCACGATCCGCGCCTTGCCGTGCACCGATGTGGTGAGCACGCCGGCCTGTGACCCGGTGAACGACTCAGCCTTGTAGCCCAGCGAATTGATCGCCATCGCCAGCAGGGCCATCGAGATCCGCTCGCCGGCTGTGAGCAGCATGTCGAATTCGCGCCCTGAGGGAACGGGCACGATCTGTTCGGCGAGGTCGATCAGCTCATCGGTCGTGTCACCCATCGCGGACACCACGACGACGACGTCATGGCCGTCGCGGCGGGTGGCGACGATGCGCTCGGCGACCCGCTTGATCCGCTCGGCGTCAGCGACCGACGAACCGCCGTACTTCTGTACGACGAGCCCCACCGGATGTCCTTTCGCAGCACGAGAATTGCGCCCTCAAGGATACCGGCAGCTCCCAACGCCGAATTCCGCTCATTGCGCGGCGGCAAAGGCCTGGTCAAGGATGTCGAGCCCCTCACCGAGCAGGTCGTCGCCGATCACGAGGGGAGGCAGGAACCGCAGGACGTTCCCGTAAGTGCCGGCGGTCAGGGTCAGCAATCCCTCGCGGTGGCAGGCGGACGAGATGAGGCCGGCGAGTACGGGGTGCGGCACCGTCGTGCCGGACTCGACCAGCTCGACCGCCAGCATCGCGCCCCTGCCGCGGACATCGCCGACGACGTCGTACCTCGCAGCAAGGGCGTCCAGCCGTGGGCGCATCACCGATTCGATCCGGCGGGCGGCGCCGCAGAGATCCTCCACCCGCATCGTCTCTATCGCGCCGAGGGCGGCGGCGCAGGCAACGGGGTTGCCGCCGTACGTGCCGCCGAGGCCTCCGACGTGGATTGCGTCCATGATCTCGACGCGCCCGGTGACTCCGGCAAGCGGCAGTCCTCCGGCGATGCCCTTGGCCGTGGTGATGAGATCTGGAACGACGTTCTCGAACTCGCAGGCGAACCAGTCCCCGGTGCGGCAGAAGCCGGTCTGGATCTCATCGGCGATGAAGACGATGCCGTGCTCGGCGCACCAAGCCGCGACGCGGCCGAGGAAGCCTGCCGCCGGCACGATGAATCCGCCCTCGCCCTGAATGGGTTCGATGATCACTGCTGCCGTGTTGTCCTCACCCACCTGCGCGTGGACGGTCGACACGAACTGGTCGAACGCTTCGTCCGCACAGCGTTCGGGACCGGTGGGCCAGCGGTAGGGGTACGCCATCGGCACGCGGTAGATCTCGTTGGCGAACGGGCCGAAGCGGTGCTTGTACGGCATGTTCTTCGCAGTCAAGGCCATCGTCAGGTTCGTGCGGCCGTGATACGCGTGGTCGAAGGCGATGACAGCCTGCCGTCCGGTGTAGTGCCGTGCGATCTTCACGGCGTTCTCGACCGCCTCGGCACCGGAATTGAACAGCGCGGTTCGCTTGGCGTGGCTGCCCGGCGTCAGGTCGTTCAGCAACTCGGCGACGGCAACGTATTTCTCATACGGAGTGACCATGAAGCAGGTGTGCGTGAACTCCGCCACCTGTGCCTGAACCGCCTCGACCACGCGAGGTGCAGCGTTACCCACCGACACCACGGCGATGCCGGCTCCGAAGTCGATGAGCTGATTGCCGTCGACGTCCACCACGATGCCGCCGCTGGCTCGCTCGACGTAGATCGGCAGTGTCGTGCCGACGCCCGCCGCGACCGCCGCGGACTTACGCGCGTGCAGCGCGACTGACCGAGGACCGGGGATCTCGGTCACCAGCGCGCGCTTCTGCTCAACTGACATCGGACGCTCCTCTGCCCGCTGACTCGTCGATGACGGCAATGACATCGCCCTCGCGGATGACATCGCCGGGCTGCACGGCAATCTCGGTCACGATTCCTGACACCTCGGCGAGGACGGGGATCTCCATCTTCATGGATTCGAGCAGGACGAGGGTGTCGCTGGCCGTGACGACGTCACCGACCTGCGCCGACACGGACGAGACATTCGCGACGAGTTCGGCTGCGATCGTGTGCATGTGTCGAAGGCTAGGGCTCAAGGGCGCTCCCACGGGAGGGTCAACGCGCACAGAATCAGAAGTCGATGTTGTGCATGACGTGCTTGATTCGGGTGTAGTCCTCCAGGCCGTACACCGACAGGTCCTTTCCGTACCCGGAATGCTTGAACCCGCCGTGCGGCATCTCGGCAACGAGCGGGATGTGGCAGTTCACCCACACACAGCCGAAGTCGAGCCGACGCGACACCCGCATCGCTCGGCCGTGGTCCTTCGTCCAGACCGAGGAGGCGAGCCCGTACTCGATGTCGTTGGCCCACCGGACCGCCTCGTCTTCGTCGGTGAACTGCTGCACGGTGATCACGGGGCCGAAGATCTCGTTCTGTACTGCCTCATCGTCCTGGCGGAGGCCGCTGACGACGGTCGGTTGCCAGAAGTAGCCGCGCTCGCCCTGTCGCGAACCACCCGCGAGCACGCGGGCGTGATCAGGAAGGCGGCTCAGCATGCCTCCGACACGATCGAGCTGGTTCGCGTTGTTGAGCGGGCCGTAGAGGACGTCAGGGTCGCTCGGTGCGCCCACCTTGGTATTGCGCGCCTGCTCGGCCAGCGCCTCGGCGAACTGGTCGGCGATGCGTGGGGCGACGAGCACTCGCGTCGCGGCCGTGCAGTCCTGGCCGGCGTTGAAGTACCCGCCGATCGCGATGTTCTCGGCAGCGTTCTCGATGTCCGCGTCGTCGAACACGATGACGGGCGCCTTCCCGCCCAGTTCGAGATGGGTGCGCTTGAGGTCCCTGGCCGCGGCTTCGGCGACCTCATAACCGGCACGCGTCGACCCCGTGATCGACACCATCGCCGGAGTCGGGTGCGACACCACTGCGCGACCGGTGTCCCGGTCACCGCAGATGACGTTGAAGACTCCGGGGGGAAAGAACTCGGCCGCGATCTCTGCCATGAGCACCGAGGAGACCGGCGTGGTGTCGCTCGGCTTGAGCACTGTGCAGTTGCCCGCCGCCAGAGCCGGTGCGATCTTCCATATCGCCATCATCATCGGGTAGTTCCACGGCGTGACCTGGCCGACCACGCCCACCGGCTCGCGTCGGACGTAGGACGTGAAGCCACTCATGTACTCGCCCGCGCTGCGCCCCTCGAGCACCCGCGCCGCGCCGGCGAAGAATCGGATTTGATCCAGCGCGGGCGGCATCTCTTCGGTTCGGGTGAGCTCGATCGGCTTGCCGGTGTTCTCGCACTCGGCCGCGACGACTTCCTCGGCCCGCGCCTCCATCGCGTCGGCAAACCTCAGCAACGCCCGTTGACGTTCGCTGGGCGTCGTGTCACGCCATGTCTCGAAGGCGGCCGCGGCCGCGCGATACGCGGCATCGACGTCCTGCGGGCCGGACACGGGTGCCGATGCGAACACCTCTCCTGTGCTCGGATCGATGAGATCACTGCGCCGCCCGTCGGCTGCGTCGACCAGCTTGCCGTCGATGAAGTTCTGGACGATCCGGTCCACGACTCACGCTCCGCTGATCCGCCGAACACTGGGGTGTGTCGCCACGCTACATGCGCGACAGATACCCGACAACGACGGATTCCGCGGCGCCAGAGGACAGCGACGACGAATTGCGTAGCTTTGATGCGCCATCAAGTGACGACTTCGTTCCCACCGTCACTCCGCGCGACGGCTCGTCACTCGTGGCCGTGGTCGTGTGAGACGGCCTCGCTCAACGCAGCGACGTCGGCGTCCACCATGATCCGCGCAAGTTCTGGGGTCAACACCCGAGGGCTCCACCCCAGCTGCTCGGCCGCCTTGCTGGCATCGCCGATCAGGGCGTCGGCCTCGCTGGGCCGCAGGTACCGGTCGTCAAAGCGGACATAACGCTCCCAGTCGAGCCCCGCGTGGTCGAACGCGAACTGCACGAAGTCGCGCACAGAATGAGCGACGCCGGTGGCCACGACGTAGTCCGCGGGCTCGTCCGCCTGCAGCATCCGCCACATCACCTCGACGTACTCCGGCGCGTAACCCCAATCGCGCACAGCATCCAGGTTGCCCAGATAGAGATAGTCCTGGCGTCCGGCTGCGATAGCAGCCACCGCGCGGGTGATCTTGCGGGTGACGAAGGTTTCGCCCCGGCGGGGGGATTCGTGGTTGAACAGGATGCCGTTCACGGCGAACAGGCCGTAGGCCTCGCGGTAGTTACGTGTCGTCCAGTACGCGTAGACCTTGCCGATCGCATAGGGAGAACGCGGGTGGAACGCCGTGTCCTCGTTCTGTGGTGGCGGCGTGGCACCGAACATCTCCGACGACGACGCCTGGTAGAAGCGTGTCGCGAGACCGCTCGCACGGATGGCTTCGAGGATCCTGGTCGCGCCCAGAGCAGTCGTCATGCCGGTGTACTCCGGCTCGTCGAAAGACACGCGCACGTGCGACTGCGCCGCGAGGTGGTAGACCTCGTCGGGCCGGATGTCCGTGAGCAATGTGGTCAGCCGGCTGCTGTCGGTGAGGTCGCAGTAGTACAGGAACAGGCGCGCGGTGGACTCGTGCGGGTCGACGTAGAGATGCTCGATCCGGCGCGTGTTGAAGGTCGAGGCACGTCTGATGAGGCCGTGCACCTCGTATCCCTTGCCCAGGAGCAGTTCGGCGAGATACGAACCGTCCTGTCCCGTGATTCCGGTGATGAGGGCCCGCTTCATCCGGCCATGATGACGTATTCGCAGATGTCACCTGCTCGGAGGTTGCGCTAATATCGGCCCATCATGATGCGCGCGCTTATCTCGGCGACAGCCGAAAGTCGGCTTGAGCTTGGTGGCCGCGGCGAGGCCCGGTACATCATCTAGCCGGTCGGCCCCTCGTCGCGGGCCGCTGTGTTGCGCCGACCGCTCCCATTCTTCGTCCAGGAGCGAGTACCCATGAGCAATCCTCCGAGTCAGCGCCCGTCCGGCATGCCCTGTCATCGATATCGACCCTTCCCGGCCATAGACCTGCCCGATCGGCGGTGGCCGACCCGCCGTATCACCACTGCCCCCCGGTGGCTGTCGACCGATCTCCGCGACGGCAACCAGGCACTGATCGACCCTATGAACGCCCCTCGCAAGCACGCGATGTTCGACCTGCTGGTCCGGATGGGCTACAAGGAGATCGAGGTCGGCTTCCCCGCCGCCAGCCAGACGGACTTCGACTTCATCCGCACCCTGATCGAGGGCGACCGGATCCCTGATGACGTCCGCATCTCTGTGCTCACCCAGGCTCGAGAGGAACTCATCGACCGCACCGTGCAGTCGCTGGTCGGTGCGCGGCAGGCAACCGTTCATATGTACAACGCGGCCGCCCCGACCTTCCGACGCGTCGTTTTCGGCTGGCCGGGCGACGGCCGCCCGGAGTGCCGGGCGGTGGCCGTCGATGGCACGAACGCCGTGATGAAGTACGCCGAGATCTACCTGCCCGGTACCGACTTCGGCTTCGAATATTCCCCCGAAATCTTCATGGACACCGAACTCGATTTCTCACTCGAGATCTGCGAGGCGGTGATGGACGCATGGCAGCCAGGCCCCGACCGCGAAATCGTCCTCAACCTGCCGTGCACCGTGGAGCGCTCCACTCCGAACGTCTACGCCGACCAGATCGAATGGATGTCGAGACGCCTCTCGCGACGCGAGTTCATCGCGCTGTCGGTGCACACACACAACGACCGCGGCACCGCGACTGCCGACGCGGAGCTGGCTGTGCTTGCCGGCGCTCAGCGCATTGAAGGCTGCCTGTTCGGGAACGGCGAACGCTCCGGCAACGTCGACCTCGTGACGCTGGGGCTGAACCTGTACAGCCAGGGCATCGATCCGATGATCGACTTCAGCGACATCGACGAGATCCGGCGCACGGCCGAGTACTGCAATCGCATCGACGTGCACGAGCGGCACCCGTACGCGGGTGATCTCGTCTACACGTCGTTCTCCGGCTCGCACCAGGACGCGATCAAGAAGGGCTTCGACGATCTCGAGAAGCGCGCCGCCGAGGAAGGCAAGTCGGTTCGCGACATGCAGTGGGAGATCCCCTACCTGCCGATCGACCCCAAGGACGTGGGCCGCTCGTACGAGGCCGTCATCCGGGTCAACTCGCAGTCGGGCAAGGGCGGTGTCGCCTACATCATGAAGAGCGACCATCACCTGGACCTGCCGCGGCGGTTGCAGATCGAGTTCAGCCACGTGATCCAGCGATACACCGACAGCGAGGGCGGTGAGGTCGACGGCACCCAGATGTGGCAGATCTTCGAGGCGGAGTACCTCACCACCGGTGCCTTCGACCTGATCCGGTTCAGCTCCAGCAGCGACGAGGGCGTCGAGCGGATCAGCGCGACCGTGCGGGCGTTCGGGCGGGAGTACGACGTATCCGGCGTCGGTAACGGCCCGATCGCAGCGTTCTGCGAGGCGATCTCGACGGTCGACATGGGACTCGGCGGATTGCACGTACGGGTCCTCGACTACTCCGAACACGCGCTCACGGCCGGGCGTGACGCCGAGGCCGCCGCGTATCTGGAGATCGAGGTGGGCGAACTCGTCAACTGGGGCGTGGGGATCAGCGAGTCGATCGTGCAGGCGTCGCTACGCGCGGTGATCAGCGGTATCAACCGCGCTACCCGGGCGCTGACCGGCACCGCGTCCGCACACGCGAACGGGTAACCCGCTCAGAGGAACGAGTCGGACTCGCGTTGCGGGTCGATGATCTCGTGCCAGACGAGGCCGGCATCGTCGGTGGAGGGCTGTAGTCCGCCGGGGGTGCTGCCCTCGGGCACTGCAGCCGGTGCTCGCAGAGGTCGGCGGCGCCCAACCACGGCGACCAGCGCGAGCACGAGGAGACCGATCAGGCCGGCGAGGGCGCTTGCCAGCCCCTCGACCACGCGCGGGGCGGACAGGCGAGGCGAGTGACCCACCGAGACGCTGCCGGCGCTGCCGCTCGTCCCCGCGGGCGGCGGCGGCAGTGCGGCGCTCGACTGGGAGAAGGCCGTGTACCGGGCGACGAACGGGGCGGCGAAGGCGTACACGGGATTGGGCGCCGACGGGCTGACGGTCGTCGTGATCGCGCGCTCGGGGTTGATGATTCCGTAGCCGTAGGCCGGACTGCGGGTGGCGGAGTGACGATCGAGCGTGTTGAGAATTCGCGTCGCGATCTGCCGCCCGGTCTGCGACGGGAACTTCGACCAGACGATCGCGACCGCCGCAGAGGCGATCGCTGTGGCCTGGCTCGTGCCGTCCCCCGCGTACGCCGAACCCCGCACCCGGCCGAGGCTCGGCACATTCACGCCGGGCGCTGCGATGGTCAGGTACGGGTGCCGCGCCGAGAAGTTGGCGGCGACGTTGTTCTGATCCACGGCACCGACCGAGATCACGCCGAGGCACACGCCCGGCTCCTCGACGGCATTGCCCGTCAGGCCGGTATTGCCTGAGGCGGCGAGCAGGATGGCGCCCTTGGTCAGCGCGTAATAGACAGCGTCCTGCTCCGTGTCCGGGCAGGGCACGGCGTCGGTGGCTGGTTTCCGGGTCCCCCCCAGTGACATGCTGATGATCTTGCTCCCGTGGTCCGCGGCGTACCGGATCGCCTCGGCGAGATGATCGTCGCCGCCGGCGTCGCTGGTACCCGTGAGCGGAACAGCGAGGGGCAGAATCTTGGCGTCGGGCGCGATACCGGTGATGCCGAGGACGCCCGCATGGGCCACCATGATCGACGCCATGGCGGTGCCGTGACCGAACTCGTTGATCTCACGATCGGTCCGTCCGTCGCCGGCCTGCCCGAAGTCCTTGCCTACCAGGACGTTGGGTGCGATCTCGGGGATGCTCGCGTTCACGCCGGTGTCGATCTCGGCAATGGTGATCCCCTGGCCCCGTGCGCCCTGCTGCCACAACTGCGGGATCTGCCAGTTGTCGAACCAGTACTCCCGCGCGTTGTCCGGTCCGGGAGCGGCACCGGCCCCCACAGCGGACGCGGAAAATGCCGCGATACCGAGGGCAGCGGCGGCGACGAGGCGCATGCACCAATGACGACGGCCGGTCATGGTGCGTCGTCCGCCCAGGTCAGCCGGATCGGCGAGACCGCGAATGCGCTCGCCTGCAGAGGCAGCGTCACCCTGCCGCGTTCGGTGAGCGCGATGTTGTTGAAATTCAGTAGCTGATACGAGCCGTCGACGGTCGCCCGGGCCGTCACGTCGATCATCCCGGACGATCCGGTCGCGACCGAGATGGTCGGCTTGAGGGGGCCTTGGAGGCTGCCGCGCAGGCTGCCGGGAACCGCGCGCGGGCTGGGCCGCGGGCAGGTCGGCGCCGCTGCCGGCGCACCGGCGAGGCATGCCGGCAACGCCTGCTGTAGCGCGGCCAGCACGGCGGCCGCACCGGACGGGGTGACCGTGACACTGAGATCGGCGTTCGCCTGCGAATTCAGCTGCACGATCCCGCTGCTCGGCTCCAGTTGCAGGTACGGGGTGTCGAAACGCATCGGTATCGCACCCGGGAACATCAGTACCGGATCAGCGGGCAGGGCGAGACCGGCGAGCGTGGCTCGGTCGCCGGCCTGCGCCAAGTCGATACGTACGAGCACAGCGGAGGCAGCCAGCCGCCACGTCCCGTTGCGCCGGACGACCACGGTCGAGTCACTGATACTCGGAGTGAAGTCGTGGAACCGCAGGGTGTATCGCACTGTGACGCGGGCGGTGTCGGGGGACGTCCGCGCGACGGAGACGATCCCCACGTCCTGGATCGGGGCGACCCGCAGCTGCTCGCGCAGGACTGTGCGGCTGAGCAACATGCGCGGACCTGTTGGGATGTCGCCGAATGCCAGAGCGGCGGGAGCGTCGCCGCGCCGCAGCGCCGCGAAGTACCCTCGCACCGCGCCGTCAGGTCCAGCCGTTGCGGAGTAGCCGGAGTACGCAACCGCCGCGCCGCCGACCAGCAGGGCGAGCGCCACCACGACTGCCGACCAGAACAGCCCACGATGGTGTCGGGCCCGCCTGCCGGCGAACCCGATCGTCACTCCACGCGCCGCCGTCCGGAGAAGGCGCGCCCCAGCGTCACTTCGTCGGCGTACTCCAGGTCGCCTCCGACCGGCAGGCCGCTGGCCAGCCGGGTGACGGTGAGCCCCATCGGGCTGATCATCCGGGCGAGGTAGGTGGCGGTGGCCTCGCCCTCGAGGTTGGGGTCGGTGGCAATGATCAGCTCGGTGATCTGGCCGTCGCGCAGCCGGCCGAGCAGTTGCCGGATGCTCAGATCATCCGGGCCGATGCCGTCGATGGGGCTGATGGCGCCACCCAGCACGTGGTACCGGCCACGGAACTCCCGGGTGCGCTCGACCGCGAGGATGTCCTTCGGCTCCTCGACGACGCACAGGATTGACGGGTCGCGGCGCGGGTCGGTGCAGATGCGGCACTGCTCAGCCTCGGACACGTTCCCGCAGATGGTGCAGAAGTGGACGTCGTTCTTGACCCGGACGAGCGTGCTCGCCAGCCTCTCGACATCCTCGGACTCGGCCGAGAGCAGGTGGAACGCGATGCGTTGCGCGCTCTTCGGCCCGACGCCGGGCAGGCGACCGAGCTCGTCGATCAGATCCTGAACAGCACCCTCATAGGTCATCGCAAGGATCGATGCTCGACGGTCACAGACCCGGAATGCCGAGGCCGCCGAGGTCGGCCCCGCCGGCGAGCGGGCCCATCTTGTCGTTGGCGAGGGCGTTCACACTGCGGTGCGCGTCGCGCACTGCAGCGATGACAAGATCCTGCAGCGTCTCGATGTCCTCGGGATCGACGACGGAGGCATCGATGGTCAGCGCCGTGAGCTCACCGGAACCCTGCATCGTCGCGCTGACGAGTCCGCCGCCGGCCGTTCCGGTGACCTCCGTCGCGGCGAGCTCGGCCTGCGCAGCCTGGATCTGCTCCTGCATCTTCTGCGCCTGCTTCATCAGCTGTTGGATGTTCGGCTGTCCGCCGAAACCACCGCCACCACGGGAAGTCACGCCGCGTCCTCCTAGCTCGGGAATGTCAAGGGTAGGCCACCCCCACGACGGTGGGCGTGCGGCGCGATGTGCGAGGGTGCAGGAATGCGCCGCCAGGGGCCGGCAGGGAGCCTGCTGCTGCGTGCTTCGGCCGTGATGGTGACAGTCGCGGCGTGCACGTCCACCCAGCACGCCCAGACCGCGGCGAGCCGTGCGTCGACATCGGGTACGCCAGCGGTGTCCTCCGCGGCACCCGGACCCGCGTCGACACCACCGGCAACGACGACCGCCGCACCCTCGCATCCGGCGAGCACACACCGATCCTCCGTGGTGTCACGCCCGGTCACAGCTGCGATACCGGCGGTGTCGTTCCCGCCGGGATCAGGGCCGGTGATCGTGCTCAACCCCGGGCACAACGGCGGCAATGCGAGCCACACTGCAGAGATCAATCGGCAAGTGCCCGCCGGTTTCGGCGAGTACAAGGCGTGCGACACCACGGGCACGAACACCGATGCCGGTTACCCCGAGCACGCCTTCAACTGGGATGTGTCACTGCGGGTGCGGGCCATCCTGCAATCCCATGGCGTCCGCGTGCTGCTCACCCGTACCGATGACACCGGTGTCGGACCCTGCGTCGACCAGCGCGCCGCCATCGGCAACGAGCCCGGCGTTGCCGCCGTGGTCTCGATCCATTCCGACGGTGCTCCCTCCGGTGACCACGGGTTCCACGTTTGTTACGACAGCCGGCCGCCCGCCGGCGCAGCGATCCAGTCACGTTCGGTCCAGCTCAGCACTTTCATCCACGACGCGTTGCTGCGCGGCTCCGGACTCGTTCCGGCCGCCTACATCGGCGACGGAAACGGCTACTTCGCCCGTTCCGACCTCGCCGGGCTGAACCTGGCCATGGAGCCGGCGACGTTCCTCGAGGTCGGGAACATGCGCAACGGAAGCGACGCGGCATCGCTCTCCTCGACAAGTGGGAGGGGACGCATCGCAACAGCAATCGCAGCGGGCATCCTCAGCTACCTCGGACGATGACGCCGGCGCGATCAGACGTTGTCGACCGGGCGGGCACCGAGCTGGTCCTGCAATAGCCGCAACGCCTCGGCCTCGGGGTCGAGCGCCTTGATCCGCCCAGGCTCGTCGTCAGGATCGGCATCATCACGCGGGTCGGGCTCGGGTGGTGGTTCAGCCACAGTGGCGGCGGGCGCGCCGGTCGTCGCCGCAGGGGCCGCCGGCGAGGATGCGGCACCGTTTGCCGGCTCCACGTCGATCCGCCATTCGCCGCCGACGACCTTGGTGAGCGCCTGGCGCAGCACTGACGTATTGCTGTCCTCGGAGATCATCCGGGCCAGCGCGGATGGTGCGGCCAGGGTGACCAGCTCGCCCACCGCATTGGTGATCTGCGCGTTGTCCAACAGCGCACGGGTACGCCGGCTGGACTGCTTGACCGTCTCGAGCACTTCTGGCCACAACCGGCGCAGCGCGGTGGCATCGAGGATTCCCGGCGACGCTGCTTCGGCCGGCGCCACGGCGGGCATCGGTGCCACGGCGTCCGGCGGTGCAGGTGCGGCCGGCGGTTCAGGTGAGGCCGTGGTCGGCGCCGCAGCTTGCGCCGCTGGTGCCACCTTCACCTTCGGCGGTGCGGCGACAATTGCAGGATCCGGCTGCCCGGCATCGCCCGACGCGGCGAAGCGGCGCTCGACGCGCTCGAGTCGCTGCAACAGGGCGGCTGAGTCGGCTGACGCGTCCGGCAGCAGCATGCGCGCACAGAGCAGTTCGAGCACCAGTCGTGGGGCAGTCGTGCCACGCATCTCGATGAGAGCCGTGTGCACGATCTCGGCGAACCGCGTCAGCGCCGCTGCACCGAGCCGGCCGGCCTGATCGGCCATGCCGGTGAGCTGGTCCTGCGGAGCGTCGAGCAAACCGCGTACCGCGGCGTCGGGAACCGCGTCCAGCAGGATCAGGTCACGGAACCGGTCGAGTAGGTCGGCCGCGAACCTGCGCGGATCGTGCCCCGCCTCGACAACGCTGTCGACCGTCCCGTACACGGCGGCCGCGTCTCCCGCGGCGAGCGCATCGATCATGTCGTCCAGCAACGTGCCGTCGGTGACACCCAACAGCGCGACGGCCCGGGCATAGGTGACACCGTCGGCCCCTGCGCCGGCAAGCAGCTGATCGAGGATCGACAGTGCATCGCGGACAGAGCCACCGCCGGCGCGTACGACAAGCGGCAACACCGCGGGCTCGACGGTGATCTGCTCCGCCGAGCAGATCGATTCCAGATGGGCGCGCATGACGCCGGGCGGAATCAGGCGGAATGGGTAATGGTGGGTGCGTGACCGGATTGTGGTGAGGACTTTGTCCGGTTCCGTGGTCGCGAACACGAAGACGAGGAAGTCCGGTGGCTCCTCGACCAGCTTCAGCAGAGCATTGAAGCCCTGCGTCGTCACCATGTGTGCCTCGTCGATGATGTAGACCTTGTACCGGTCGCGGACGGGCGCGAAGAACGCACGCTCGCGCAAGTCGCGCGCATCGTCGACACCACCGTGGCTCGCGGCGTCGATCTCGATCACGTCGATCGAGCCCGGACCGTTCGGCGCCAGCTCGACGCAGGAGTCGCACACCCCGCACGGGTCGGGAGTGGGACCCTGCGCGCAATTCAGCGAGCGCGCGAGGATGCGCGCGCTGGAGGTCTTGCCGCAGCCGCGGGGGCCGCTGAACAGGTACGCGTGATTGATGCGGCCGTTGGCCAGTGCGTGCCGGAGCGGCTCGGTGACGTGCTCCTGGCCGATGACCTCGGCGAAAGTGGCTGATCGGTACCTGCGATAGAGCGCGAGATTTGCTGCCACGCGACGACACTAGTCAGCCCGTCGGACACGGCGCGAGGGTGGGCCGACGCCCCGTTCGCACGTCACCGGGCATGACGGGACCCCCCGCACACCCGCCAGAGCCTACTTATCCTTGCTGCCTTCCGGCCCTGGGGAAGTTCGTAGGGTGAGCGCCGCACGGGGGGTCGACGTCTGAGTCTACTGACCGTCAGAAGGTGGGAACGCTCCCCACATCCTTGGTGGTGCCGTTGAAGGTGTTGTCACCGATGAGGGTGACCGGACCGGCAGTGAAGATGCCGTAGTAGTCGGCCTCCCCCGCGTCCAACGCGCCGAGGCCAGGGCCGATGTTGTTGTCCTTCACCGTGATCGTCAGCGGCGAGGCACTGCCGATGTAGATCCCGGTGAACTGGGTGTCCTGCTCGTCCGACCGGACGTTGTTGACCTTCACCCGGTTTGCCGAGATGACGTTGCCGGTGAAGTTCGCCCCGGGTGCGTGCGCGTGCACGACGACGCCGCCGTGACCGTTCTGGTCGAACTCGTTACCCGAGATCAGGTTGCCGCTGACCCGTCCGTTCGGCACCGGGCTGGCGAGGATCACGCCACTGCCGGCAGATGCATCCGGAGCGGTCGGCGTCTGCAAACCGTTTTGGTCGGACCGGTTGTTCGTTACGCGCGTGCCCGCGACACCCGCTCCGGTGTGGCTGGCCAGAGCGATACCGCAGCCGCCGCCGTTGAGGTCGGTGACGTTGTTGTCGACCGTGTTGTACAGCGCCAGGCGCCCGAGGTCGTCCGCGACGTTGATGCCGACGCCGTTGTACGTCGCGACGTTGCCCTGCGCCAGCGAGTGCTGCGTGCTGTTCAGATCGATGCCGGAGCCGGCGTTGCCCGTGACAACGTTGCCCGTGATCATCACGTTGTCGGCCCAGACCGGTCCGTGCGAGGTGAAGGCCGCGGTGACGATGCCGTCGTTCGGGCCCTGGGCACCGCCGCCATCGGCGTTCTTGACGGTCATCCCCTTGATCGTGGTGCCGGACGCGCCGACCCCGATGCCGTACGCGAACCCGTGTGCGTTGAGCGTCGCGCCGTTCTGGCCCCAGATCGTCATCTTCTTCAGGAGGGTGACGTTGCCGTTGTACGTGCCGCCGCACACAACCACGGTGCCACCGGGGAGTACCCAGTTGGCGGCCGTTTGGATCGAATTGAAGCCAGCCGTGGCGCACGAGGTGTCGACGCTTGTGCCGACACCCGTCGTGGAGACGTACACGGTCGATTGATACGGGTGAACCCCGGCAGCCTGCGCCGACCCCGCGCTCACAACGGCGACGGCCACGCCGGCGCCAAGCGCGGCTGTCAGAGCCAGTCCGCGAACGGTGTTTCGCTTCACGCTGTTCCCTCCCGAAGGGATAGTCAGGACGCCGCAGACGATCTTCAGGCGCTGCCCGGAAGCTAACACGTGGGCCAGGCGCCCGGCTAGCAGGCTGCGGTCCGGCCACCGGGGAGCCGGCCGCGGAGGGCCGCTCCGGCGCCACGGTGCGGCCCCGTATCCTCGTCGACGGAGGATTCGCCTAGTGGCCTATGGCGCTCGCTTGGAAAGCGGGTTGGGAGCAATCCCTCAGGGGTTCAAATCCCCTATCCTCCGCCACGAGAAGTCAGGGCAGTGAAGGAATCAGCTGCTGTTCGGCCTCGGCGCGCACTGGGGTCAGGGGCACGGCGAGCACGGGAAAGACGGCGACGAGAGCGAACCCGAGGGCATAGCGCGTGTTGCCGATGATCGCCGCGAGCAGGGGCGCAGTCGCGACCGATGCCAGATTCTGCACGGTGTTCTGGACGCCGAGGGCCCGCCCGGACCAGGCCGCGCCTGCAGTTTCGGCGACCGCGACGTAGGCGAGACCGTTGTCCGCGACGGTGATCACGGCCGATACGGCGAACACCGCGACGATCCACCAGGCGTGCAGGGCGGACGCAAGTGCGAGCAGCGCCATCAACGCGGCACTGGTGACCGCGAGTTGCCGCATCGGCAGCAATCGGCTGCGTACCCGGTCGGACCAGACGCCACTCACGATGCGACCGAACGCCCCGGCGAGCTGAAACGCGAAGATCATCCGCCCGGCCGCTGCGGGGTCCCAGTGCCGCTGGCCCACGAGGTACACGAGCGTGAATGCCGAGATGGCGAATTGGGGCACCACGAGCGCAGAACTTGCGAGATGGATCCGGGCGAGATGGCGCGAACCACGGTATGGAGACGGAGCAGGCGCCACGCCGGCGGGGACCTGCGGTCGCGGCGGATCGACGACGAATACGAGCACGCTGAGCGCCGCCACCCCACACAACAGGGCAGGAAACAGCAGCGCGACGCGCGCTCCGTGGTCATGCGCCAGCGGCGGCAAGGCGAGCGCGGCAATCGCTACGCCGAGTGGCTGTGCGGTCTGTCGCGTGCCCATCGCCAATCCGCGCTCATGCAAGGGGAACCAGCCCATGACGACACGGCCGCTCGCCGCGTTCACTGACGCACCGGCCGCACCGGCCGCAACGAGCAGTGCACCGAGCGACACCGGGCCGCCAACCGCTGCGGCGGCTGTGAGCAGCGCAGCGGCGGCACCGGTTCCCGCCGCGATGACCAGTCGCTCGCCGCGACGATCGGCGAGGGCTCCCCAGGCGATCAGCGTGAGCAGCACACCGACCATCGGCGCCGACACGACGAGACTCGCGCCGAAAAGGGTGAGGTGATCGTCGGACCGCAGCGCAGGCACGAGCATCGGAATGCCGTAGATGAAGGAGCAGGTAGCCGCCTGCGTCAGCGTCCCGATCGCGAGGATCAGCCATCGACGCCGGCCGTCAGCCATCCGGCCACTCTACCTTTCATCTCAACTTACAGGATTAGGTTCCCATATCATGAGACTCCGCGCCGTTCACGAACTCTGCGACCGCTCGGGCGAAGGCTTCGGCGTGGCGGCGGTGCGGTTCGTGCCCGCCCCCGGGGAAGACCACGAGCCTGCTGGCCGGCAGATGCTCGCTCGCTGCCCGCGCATGGGCCACCGGTATCACGCCGTCGCGCTCCGACCACACGATCATCGTCGGCACGTGGTCGGCGAGGTACTCCATCTCGATGAACGACCCCCGCTGACCCGCCGGCGCGATCACCCCGCGCAGTGCGGCGAAGAAGGCTCGCCGACCAGCGGAATCCTGCAGCGCATGCCCGGCCCGTCGCAGGTTCACCAGATTGTCGGGCGTCAACCGCAGGGCGCGGTGCAAGCGCGGCCGCCGATAGAAGCGGGTCAGCCGTGGTCGCATCGCCAGGTCGAGCACGAGCGATGCACCCGGTAGTGCAGCCGCACGAAGCATCGGATGCACCTCGCGCCCCAGACCGCCGGCGGAGACGAGAACCAAACGGCCCACGCGGTGCGGAAAGTGGTAGCCGAAGTGGATCGCGATGGCACCGCCGAGCGAGTGGCCGCACACTGTCGCAGCGGTCACGCCGATGGTCTGGAAGAACGCGTCGAGCGACTGCGCGAAATCATCGAGCAGGTACCTCGCGCTGGGTTTGTCGGAGTGCCCGTGTCCGATCAGATCGACAGCGATCACGCGCATCCCCTGCGCGGCCAACGGACCTATCGCGCGATCCCAGGTGCCGCTGTCGGAGGCAAGTCCGTGCAGGAGCACGACGACGGGGCCGTCAACAGGGCCGGAATCCAGATACGACACAACATGACCGAGCACGGTCACGTCCTTGCGTCGCACCTCGGTCACACGCATCGGCTCAGGCTACGTACGTGTGCCGGAGGAACGCGCGGCTGTGTCGTCAATCGTTGAGATCGTGTTCGATCTCCTGCAACGGGCGACCCTTCGTCTCCGGCGCGCAGGTTGGCATTCAGCCTGGAACATGCGTGATTGCCGGCTGGCCTCAACGGGAACGATGCTGGAGAGAACAGGGAAGGGGACCACGCCGTGGCCGCATCCACCGCTGCCACGAGCGCGGCGATCGTCGAGCTGTACCAGGACGTTCAGCGCTGCGCAGAATCAGCCGGCCTGGTCTACATCGAGGGAGATCCGCCGGGGATAAGCCGGGTACGCCGCGGCAAGGGCTTCAGCTACCGCGACGCGACGGGCCGGCTGATCACCGACGCCGAACTGAAGACACAGATCGCGGCACTGGCGGTGCCGCCGGCGTGGCAAAAGGTATGGATCTGTCCCTCGCCGGACGGCCACCTACTCGCGACGGGTGAGGACGACCGCGGGCGCAAGCAGTACATCTACCACCCGAAGTGGCGCGAGATTCGAGATCTCCTCAACGCCTACCGGCTCATCGTCGTAGGCGAACGGTTGCCCGCCATCCGTCAGCACGTCGAGCAGCAACTTCGCCGGAGAACGCTCGACCGCGACCGGGTACTCGCATCGATGATCCGCATCATCGATACCTCCGCCATACGTGTGGGGAACGAGATCTACGCCGAGGAGAACGACAGCTTCGGCCTCACGACCCTGACCCGGAGGCACGTTTCAGTTCAAGGGAATGCAGTTCACTTCGACTTTCCCGCCAAGTCCGGGAAACGGGCCGAGATCGTGTTGCGCGATGCACAGGTAGCGTCCGTCGTCGAGAAGCTGGCCGATCAGCGTCGGCGTCGCCTGTTCACCGTCGACGGCAAGCCGATCGTCTCGTCCGAGGTAAACGACCTGCTCTCCAGCTTGAGTCAGGAGCGGGTGACGGCGAAGGATTTTCGAACGTGGCACGGAACCCTCACGGCCTTCGCCTACCTACGCACCCACATCGGCGATGACCCCGAGCCGACTGTCCTTGCCGCGGTCGACGCTGCGGCCGAGCAACTGGGCAACACCCGCGCCGTGGCGCGCGACCACTACGTGCACACACACTTGATCAGTGCCTTCACCGACGGGACGTTCGCGCGACGTCTCAGGGAGGTGCGGGCGCGCCGGCTACCCCGGCTGGCGGCGGACGAGCGGCTGCTGCTGGCGTTTCTCGAAAACCTGCTGGCCGACGCCGCCGTCGTCTGACGGGAGCGGGAACTAGGCGGCGCGGGGTCGCGTGCGCCGTTTGCGCCCCGACTTAGCCGAACTGTGCCGAGCCTCGGCGACAACCGCCGGGTCCAGCCCGAGCATGTCGAGCAGGGTCCGGCAATCGGCCACGTCCTGTGAGCTCGCGGCGATCACCCTGGCGGCCTTGCGCTGCCAATCGGCGTGCAGCTCTTCCTCGGCCCGCATACGTGCCTTATCTGTCGCGGAGATGAGGGTGCCGTCGATGGACATGGCTCCGATGCGTCCCGTCATGGCTGCACCCTTCCCGCGGCAGCGGGACGTCTAACACAGCCCGCGGCAGCGGGACGTCTAACACAGCCCGCGGCAGCGGGACGTCTAACACAGGGCAGGCGGTAACCGCGCGACGGTGGCAAAGAAGTCGTCGATCTGCCGGACGACATCGGCGAACGCGTCGAAGTCGACGGGCTTGGTCACGTAGACGTTCGCGTGCAGGTCGTAGCTGCGGGCGATGTCGGCGACTGACGCCGAGGTGCTGAGAACGACCACAGGGATACGCCTCAGGTCGACGTCGGCCTTCAGCTCAGCGAGCACCTCGTACCCTGATTTTCGAGGCAGGTTGAGGTCGAGCAGGATGAGGTCGGGTCGGTCGACCTCGGCATAGCCCCCCTCGCGGCGCAGATAGGCGAGTGCATCCACGCCGTCATTCACCACGGCCATGCGCGCGGAGAGACCACCGGCGCGCAGGGCCTCGCGGGCGATGAGAACATCGCCGAGGTCATCCTCGACGAGCAGTACACCGAGCGTTCGGGGGGCCGTCGCGGTCGGTTCAGGCGTCATGTCGCGGCCTTCCGGGAAGCGTGAAGCGGAACGTAGCACCGGGGCGTCGCTCCTCGGTGTCGAGCCAGATCCGTCCATCGTGGAACTGCACGATCTTGCGGCAGAGCGCCAAGCCGATTCCGGTTCCTGCGTAGCTCTCGCGGAGGTGCAGCCGCTGGAAGATTGCGAAGATCCGATCGGCGTACTGCGCCTCGATCCCTATTCCATTGTCCTGAACGGTGAACAGCCAGCCGTCCACTTCGCTGTCGGGGACTGCAGTGACGACAACTAGCGGCGGCTCGTCGCTGCGGTACTTGATCGAGTTGCCGATCAGGTTCTCCAACAGCGACACGATGAGTGCCCGGTCTCCGAAGACGGTCGGCAGATCGCTGTGACCTACGCCGGCGCCGGTCGCCTCGATGACGTCCTCGAGATGCTCGAGCGCCTCCTGCAAGGCCGACGCCGTGTCGACGGGTGCGAAAGAATCGGTGCTCCGCCCGACGCGTGACAGTGCGAGCAGGTCCGAGATCAGCGTCTGCATTCGCCTGGCGCCGTCGACGGCGAAGTCGATGTACTGCTTGGCTCGTTCGTCGAGCTGGTCGCCGTACTGCCGTTCGAGCAGCTGGCAGAAGTTTGCGATCTTGCGCAGCGGCTCGGAAAGGTCGTGCGAGGCCACGTAGGCGAATTGCTCGAGATCGGCGTTGGAACGGGCCAGCTCGACGCTCGTTGCCTCCGCACGCGACAGCGCCCGGGCAGCCTGCTGACGCATCCATTCGACGTCTGCGGCCAGCGCTGCGAATTCCGGCGGGCCGCCGCCCGTGATCCGCGCCTGGGGACGGTTGGTCGCGACGTCGCGGGCCTGACGGGCCAGCCGGTCGACAGGCGTGAGTACCCACCGGTGCAGCCCCCGCCAGACGGTGTATGCGCCGGCGAGGATGACGAGGGCCGTCACGCAGAGTGCAGCAGTCAGCGCCCGCAACGCACTTCGGCGCGCGTTCTGGGCATGAACGAGCTGATCGTGAACGCCGGTAGCCAGGTCCGCCGCCCGGGCACGGATGTCGTCGAAGCGTGCCTTGTCGGCAAGGCTGTCCACCCGCACGACCGCCCGCGGATCGCCCGCCCCGACCAGCTGGATGAGCGGCTGCGCCGTCTGCACCTGCCACACCCCGACCGACGCCTGGAACCGGTTGAGCAGAACGAGCAGGTGATCCTTGCCGGTGAGGTAGGTGCGCACGGCAGCGGCGTCCAGCTGTTCCTTCGGCAGCGCGAGGGAGTACGGCTGGAGCGATTCAAGGCGGCTGCTCAAGGCGTATCCGCGCACTCCGGTTTCCTGATTCACCATGTCGGTCACCAGTGACTCGGTGCGCAACGTCGCTGGTCCCCAGCGATTGATGACGTCGTTGCCTCGATGCACGGCCTGCCCGAAGGACACGACGATCGTCAGGGTGATCAGGGTGAAGACGAGGGCGAACGCGGCGAACGTCACCGCGACCCGCCGTCGCAGTGACCAAGCGCCGAGCGCGGCCCGCATTGCCCGAAGCCGCTGCGCCTGCTCGGGGCCGATCGGCGGCTTCACTCCGCGGAGCTGGTGGTGATCACGACGACGGCAGTGTCGTCGAGGGACTGGTTCGGCGCCCGATCGACGATGGTGGGGATCCACGCGCTTGCCAGCGCCCCCTCCATCGCGCAGGAGGTGACTGCGGCGACCAGCTCGTCGATACCGAGGCTCTTGTCGTCGGAGACCGTTGCGTACGCGTCGAGCAACCCGTCGGTGTACAGAACGAGCGACGAGCCGGGGTCCAGAGACACGACTGTCTCCGGCCAGCCGGCCACCATCTTGCTTGCTGCGGTGGCCGCGCCCGGCGCTTCAACTCCGATTGGTCGCCCGACCTCGACATCGAGATACATCGTCTTGCCGTGCGCGCAGCGCAGCGGCGCGGGATGTCCGGCGACACGCAACGCGACGCGGGCATTCTCCGGATCGATCGTCACGTCGCACACGGTCACGAAGCCGAGACGACCTTGGCTCTCGGCCGCCAGCAGCTCGGCGAGTGCCGCGAGGATCTCGCTGTCCGGCGTTCCGGCGAGGACGAGGGTGCGCCACGCGACGCGAAGGTGGACGCCGAGCGCCGCCTCGTCGGGCCCATGGCCCATGACGTCGCCGATCACGGCACGGACCCGGCCGTCTTCCACCTCGACGACGTCGAAGAAGTCTCCACCGAGAACGGCGTGGTTGCGCCCGGGCTGGTAGTAGGTGGAGCACTCCACGGCGCTGGTTCGCAGCAGTGGTGTCGGCAACAGACCTCGTTCCAGGCGTGCCTTCTCTGCCGAGCTCAGCTGCGCATCGCGCAGCTGCTGGCTCGTTCGCTGCGCCCGCTTGCGCTCGACCGCGTAGCGGATCGAACGGTCGAGCAGATCAGGGGTGATGTCGTCCTTGACGAGAAAGTCCTGCGCCCCGATGGCCAGGGCGTCGATTCCGGTCGGGTCGTGGCGACCCGTCAGGACGATGACGGCGATATCCGGTGCCCGGTCGACGATCGCGAGCAACGCCCCGAGCCCTGTCGCGTCGGGCAGGCCGAGGTCGAGCAGCACGCAGGTAGGTTCGCGAGGCAGCACATCGATGGCGTGCGCCAGAGTTCGCCGCCAGACGATCCCGTCGACGGACCGCCCGGTCTCCTCCAGGCACGCCTGGACGAGGACCGCGTCACCCTCGTCGTCCTCGACCAGCAGGACGTCCACGTGGGCCGGGAGATACGGGCGCGGCCCTGCCATCGATCGCCCCCTTGCCGTGCGTGCCCGCCGAACAGCCGAACACTACCCATACGGGCGAAGAGCGGGGAGTTTGGCGGTGGCGGTGGGATTTGAACCCACGGAGGCTCTCACCTCACGCGCTTTCGAGGCGCGCTCCTTCGGCCGCTCGGACACGCCACCGCCGCACAGAGTACAGGAGCGTTCCGGGCGGACAGCAGCTCGAATCCTCAGCGCTTACCGGCGAAATAGGTCTCGAGGAGGCCCCCGCACTCCGAGGCGCGCACCCCTGCGGCGACGTCGGGACGGTGGTTGAGCCGACGGTCACGGACTACGTCCCACAGCGATCCGACGGCGCCGGCCTTCGCGTCCCAGGCCCCGAACACCAACCGGTCGAGCCGCGCCAACACGATGGCCCCTGCGCACATCGTGCATGGCTCCAACGTGACGGCCAATGTGCATCCGTCCAGACGCCACGAACCTCTGATCTCGCCCGCTCGCCGCAGCGCCACGATCTCCGCGTGCGCCGTCGGATCGTCGCCGGCTTCACGCTCGTTGTGCGCGACGGCGATCACCGAGCCGTCGACGTCGATGACCGCTGCCCCGACCGGGACTTCGTCCGACGCGAGGGCTTGCCGTGCCTGTTCGAGGGCGACCTCGATGGCCGCCTCGTCCGGCAGTCGCGTCACCGGTCGCGTAGCGAACTCATGCGCGGATGTCGTCGAAGGTTTCGCCGCAACCGGCCTTCTCGCATACCGCGACAAGGACGTCGATCGGCAGCGTCCCTTCGTGCGCGCACATCGCGAGGAGATCCACAGCGGACGTACCGAGGTCTTCGACGATCGTCGCGTCACCGAACGGCGCGCTGTCATGCGCGGGCGGCGCGTCCTCGTCGTCGCTCAGTTCGTCCTCGCCGATCTCCGTGAGATCCTCGGCGATCATCGACGCCGTCGGGTAGAAGTCCGCTGCATGCCCGTCGGAGAGAAACGCGCGAGGGTCGTCGTCCTCGTCGTCCAATCGGATCAGAGCGGCGTACTCGTCGTCCTGCTCCACCACCAGCAACCGGACCTCACCGGCGTGGTCGCGCATCAGATCGCCGAGATCGGACAGACTCTCGCAATCGGCGAGTGAGACCTCGGTGCCGCGCCATGAATCGCCGCGGCGCACCAGTATCGACGCGAAACAAGTCACCGCACAGCCCTCGCCGACTCCGTGGCGCTGGCGAACTCCTCTGCGATGCTCAGCCGGTCAACGATGGTCTCCAGCATCTCGTCGGGATACGCGTCCATGTCGTCGAGGATCTGCTCCATCTCGTCTTCGGACAGGTCCAGGTCGACGAACAGATCAAGGTCGCCCACCGGCCAGAGTTCGTCGAGTTCGTCGTCATCGGGTGGGTCTTCGCCGAGCCGGGCCAGAGCCTGCTCGGCGAGGGGGTACTCGACGGCCGCAGTCATGTCCGACAGCAGTAACGAGATGCGCGGCCCGTCCTGTCGCGCGATGAGGAAGAACTCGTCGTCGATGAGCGCGACAACGAATGGGCCACCCTCGGGTGGCTGCGAGCGCAACGCCTGCAGCAGAACGCCCAGATCGGACAGTACTGCCGGCGGAAGTGGCTCGACCCGCCATCGGTCGCCGTCGCGGAACGCCGCGACCGCGAACCCGCGTTGCGCCACGTCTGCCACCACCTTCCGCCTGCCGAACGGCTGGGCGAGGTACCGATCCTGACACGTCCGCACCGGTCGCGGGAAGTCGGTCGCCGTGGCGCTATACGGTCTGTCCGTGACAACGGCACGGAACCGCTACAGATGACGACGAGCTTCAACCGTGTCGCCGTCCTGGGCTTGGGACTGATCGGAGGTTCCCTGCTGCACGCCGTGCGGCACAGCGGACTGGATGTGGTCGGCTACGACATCGACTCACAGACGGCTGCGGCTGCCAGCGCGTCCGGTTTTCGTGTCACGACCAGTGACGCCACTGCGGTGCGCGATGCCGATCTCGTCGTGCTGGCGATGCCGCTGCCCCAGGTGCCCGACGCCCTGCTGTCGCTCGCGCCGCACCTGGCCGCTCACGCAGTTGTCACCGACGTCGGCACCTTGAAGGAACCCGTGCTCGCCGCGGCGCGTGCACGGGTTCCGCACGCGCGGTTCGTGGGGGGCCACCCGCTGGCGGGCACTGAAGACAGCGGTTGGGGAGCCATCGACCCGCTGCTGTTCCGCGACGCGCCATGGACGCTGACGATCGAGCCGGACACCGACATCGACGCGTGGCTGCAGCTTGCGGCGCTCGTATGTGATCTCGGCGCGAAGCCGGTGCCGATCACCGCCGCCGAGCAGGACGCCGCCGTCGCCCGGGTGATCGGGCTTCCGCACGTCCTCGCCGAAGCCCTCGCCCTCACCGGGCTGGCCGGCGGCCCCCTCGGTCTCTCACTGGCCGCGGGCTCCTACATGTCGGGCTCGCGAGTGGCGCGAACGCGACCCGATCTCGTCGCAACCTGGTGCGACGGCAACGAATCCCTCGTCGGCGCGCTCGATGACGTGATCGTGCACCTGGTCAGGGCGCGCGACGACCTCGCCGCCGACGGCTCGGTGTTGGAACTGGCCGTCGCCGGCCACGACGCTCGCATCAACTGGGAGCACCGGCGTTTCGAACAGGTCGAGATCCCGGCCAATGCCGGCGACCTCTGCATGCACGGGCGGGCCGGTGGATGGGTCACCGCGGTGCTGGGCGGCGGCGACGGCCCGTTGCGGCTGCTCGGCATGCGACCGGTCGCCTGAAGTCGACGACGCGATAGGGAGAACACGCCATGCTGCTCGACATCCTCGGTCTGCTGCTGCTCGGACTGGTCGCCGGCGCCATTGCTCGCCTGATCGTCCGGAGCCCGGAACGGCTCGGCTGCCTGGGCACGGCGGTACTCGGCATCGTCGGCTCCTACGCCGGAGGCACGCTCGGCGCACTGCTGTTCAACGACAAGTTCGACATCCGCAAGGCGTCGACATTCCTGGGTGCGGTGTTCGGCACGATCGTCGTGCTCGCGCTCTGGAGGCTCCTCGACCGCCGGCGGAGCCATTCCCGCCGTCGGCGGTGAGGTTCGAGCGACTCAGAGCGAGCAGCTCTGCTGTGCTGCGTTCAGGTTGGCCTTGGGCGTCGGTGACGTCGAGATCGTCGAACGCGTCGGCGTCGAATTCGCCGGCGTGGCATGGGAGCTGCTACTGCCCGAGGTCGACTTCGGCGCCGCGGCGGCCAGAGGCACATCCTTGATCACGGAGTCGTAGAGCCGCCGCCCCGCCACGGCGTCCAGCAACACCCGCCCGGTCATTGACGTGCCAGGCGGACTGTAATTCGGGTCGGCGATCGGTGCCGTGTAGAACGTGACGCGCTTCGGATCGAGCCCCTGCAACGATGCCGCCAGCGCGTGCAGGTCGCCGAATGTCGTCTTCTTGTCGACGGTGATGGCCTTCGTGGCGGCGTCGAGGAAGGACGTGAGCCGGCTCGGGTTGCTCAGCAGTGCTCCATTCATCGCCTGCCGCAACACGTCGCCGAGGAACATTTGCTGCCGCTTGATCCGGCCGAGGTCCGAGCCGTCGCCGAGTGTCTCGCGGGCCCGGACGTAGGCGAGCGCCTGCGACCCGTCGAGCTTGTTGCTGCCGACGTGCAGGATCAATCCACTGCCTCTGTCGTCGACTGCGGCGGGACTGCAGACGGTGACCCTGCCGAGCGCCGAGACCATCGACTCGAAGCCGCTGAAGTTGATCTCGACGTAGTGGTTGATCTCGATGCCCGTCAGCCTCTGCACCGTCGCGATCGTGCAGGACGGACCACCGACCGTGAACGCCGAGTTGAACATGTCCTGGTGTTCGGCCTCGGTGTGCCCGTCGGCCGCGCGGCACTTCGGGATGGTCACCCATGAGTCGCGCGGGACGCTGATGATCGTCGCTTTGTGACGATCCTTGGACAGATGCACGATCATGGCCGTGTCCGAGCGCGCGCCGTCGATCTGACCGAAGCTGCGCGACAGTCCGGCCCGGCTGTCCGAGCCGATCACCAGGAAGTTCTCCGCGTTCTGCTGCAGAGCTGCGTTGCGGATGTTCGCGTCGTGGGTCTGAAGGACGGAGACGCGGGTGATCTGGCCGTTGTACTTCTGGTACGCGTAGGCGGCCAGACCGCCGGCAGCTGTGGCGAGCAGCGCCGTGAACGTGGCCGCAACGATCGCTGTGCGCCGCAGCAGCGCGCGGCGCCATCTCCGGCGTTGCGCGTGCCGGTCACTTCGGGTCGGGCGCGCTGTGCCGCCTGTGGACGGTGCAACGTCCCCGGCGCTCGCCGGGCTCCGGGGCGTGTACGGACGGGGCCGGCGCGGTGCAGGACGGGTGACCGGATGGGACCAGGAGTCGGGGGTTTCCGCCCACGAAAGCGGCCACGAGTCGCCGGCGTTCGAATCGTCGGACACCGGCGCGTACCCCCTCTGGCTACTGATCAGCTGCACCGGGCCGCATCAGCTGGCCGGGTGCGCCTCGGCACGGCCGTGCCGGGCAGGCGCCACATCGACGCACTCGTGACACTAGGAGAGGCCTTACCGAAACCGCACACGGGTGCCAGCGGCCTGCCAGCACCGCAGTGGAGCCCGTGCGGGCCGTCCCCTATGCTGGTCGGGTCCTCCATCGGGGCTAGCATGATGCGGGTCGCCGAGCGTACGCAGAGCGAACGAAACACCGCCCTCATCGTCTAGAGGCCCAGGACGCCGCCCTTTCAAGGCGGTAGCACGGGTTCGAATCCCGTTGGGGGCACGCACGTCCATCGAGGCCCCGTAGCTCAGTTGGTTAGAGCGCCGCCCTGTCACGGCGGAGGTCGCCGGTTCAAGTCCGGTCGGGGTCGCCATGCCAGTCACCGGCGCGTCATCAGAGCCCGCCGCGCTGCTCGTCGTCGCTCACGGCACCGCTTCTGCCAGCGGATTGGCCACGACGCAGCGCCTGGTCGCGGCGGTCGGCCGCGCCCGTCCCGGCGTGGCGGTGCGGCTGTGCTTTCTCGACGTCGCCTCCCCCACTCTCGCCGAGGCCTTGGACACCGTGCCGAGACCGACGGTCGTCGTGCCGCTGCTGCTGTCGACGGGCTATCACGTCACCGTGGACATCCCCGGCACTGTCGCCGGACACCCTCACGTGCACGTCGCTCGGCACCTCGGCCCGCATCCGCTACTGGCGGACGCGATGGTCGACCGACTCCGTGAGGCGGACGCCGACGGCGCCGGCGGATCGACGCTGATGGTCGCCGCCGGATCGACGCAGCCCGCGGCGGCGCAGGAGTCCGCCGCCGCCGCCGCTCTACTGGCCGAGCGGCTCGGCGGTTCGGTCACGGTCGTGGCGATGGCCGACGACCTCGATGCAGCGATCGGGCGCGCTACACCACCCGTGCACGTCGCGACCTACTTGCTCGCCGAGGGCCAGTTCGTCGATCGACTGAACACAGCCGCCGCCGGCCACGCCGTCGCCGCCGCACCGCTCGGCACGCACCCAGCCGTCGTCGAGTTGGTGTGGACGCGATACGACGAAGCGGTCGCCTCCGCGGTCAGCGCGCGTTAAGCGCCGAGGATCGTGTAGCCCAGCACGTTCGCCACGAACCGCACCGTGCCCGCCGAGCCGTTGTAGAGGCTCACGGTGCCGGTAGCGCTCACCTGCGCGATGGTCAGGTTCGCGATCGTCCTGTTCGGCGTGAAGTTGAGCGTCGCCGCGGGCGGGCGGGCCTGATCGGAGGGGTACACGGTGGCGTACCCGCCCGCGGTTGGCGTCACGACGGCGATGTTCAGCACCGCGCCCTGCACGCCGGTCGACGGGACGCCGCCGCGGCCGGTCACCTGCAGCGTCACCGTCGCGTGTGCTGCGACGAGACCGGCCGGGGCACCTACACCTGTACCGGTGTCGAGAATGTTCGCCGGCGTCAACGATTGCAGTGTTCCTCCGGCTGTCGGCGTGCCGCCTGCGAAGTAGCCGAACACGTTCGCTTCGATCCGAACGGTGCCGCCGGAGCCGTTGTAGAGGTTCACGGCGCCACTCGCGCTCAGCTTGGTGATCACCAGGTTCGAGATCGTCTGCGGCGCTATGAAGTCGATGTTCGACGTTCCCGGCCGTCCGACGTCGGAGGGATACACCACACCGAACCCGCTACGCGTCGGCGCGACATACGCGACGTCGAGCACGACGGCGCCGACGTTGCTCGCCGGAATCCCGCCGCGGCCAGTGAGCTGCAGGGTGACCGTCCCGTGGGCAGGCACCAAGCCGGCCGGCGCACCGACGCCGGTGCCGGTGTCCAGTACGTTCACCGGTGTCAGCGGCTGCAATCCTCCCGCCACCGGCGCACCGCCGCCGGCGTAGTAGCCGATCGCATTGACGACGAATGTCGCCGTGCCCGCTGAACCGTTGTAGACGTTCACGGCGTTGTTGCCGGTCTTGGTGATCACAAGATCAGCGATGCGCTGGTGCGCGGTGAAGTCGATCACGGACGTGTGAGGTCGCGTCGTGCCGGACGGGTACACCGACGCGAAGCCGCTCACAGGCGGTGAAACGACGATCACGTCCATCGCCACGGCCGCTGCGCCGACCGGTATGCCGCTGGCGCCGGTGACCGTGACGACGGCCGTTCCGTGCGCCGCGATTGTCGAGTTGAAGAGATTGAACGCGGTGATGGGGGCGTAGGCGCCCGCCGCGGGTGCGACGACCGCGTTGGCATTGGTCGCCGACAGAAGCGTCGCGATGGTCGCAGCGCACCCCATCACGATGGCGGTGATCCCTGCGGTGTGACGACGCATTCCCGGCCTCCCTGGAGTCTGACGTCCTGGCGCGCATCCTGCGCATCCCGCGCGTGCCCCCAGGCCGAACTGCCGGAGCGTATCTCCACGTAATCCCCGTGAGCCAGCACGTGAGGCTGGCGTTCGCACAGCTTCACGAGTGAACCTGCGCAGGCGTGGGTACGTGAACACCAGTGACCTGATGGAGGTACACATGTCCACGTCCGTACGCATCACAGTGGCGGCAGCAGCGGCCGCAGTCGCCCTCCTGTCCGCCTGCTCGAGCAGTAAGTCATCGACCTCGGCCGGAGCGGGAGGCACGACGGCATCGGGAGGTGCAGGTGGAGTGACGATCACTTCGTCTGCGGGCACGCTCGTCGGACCCAACGGTCACACGTTGTACGAGAACACCGTCGACACGGCGACCAGCATCACCTGCACCGGCGCTTGCGCAGCGGCGTGGCCGCCCGTCACCGGCAACCCTGTCGTCGGCGCGGGGCTCAACGCGTCTGATTTCGCGACCGCGACGCGCCCGGACGGCACGATGCAGGTGACCTTCCAGGGGCATCCGCTGTACTACTTCGCCGCAGACACGTCCGCGGGTTCGATGGCGGGAAACGGCAAGGCCGATCAGGGCGGCTCCTGGCACTCGGCGTCGGCATCCGCGGTCTCCACGACCGGTGGCACCTCGTCCGCACCGCCGACGATGAACACCAGCACGAGCGGTGGCTACGGCGGTGGCGGCTACTGACCGCTCGCTGAACCGAGTTCGCGCCGGTGGGGTCCGCTAGACTTTCGAGGTTCCGGAAGGCGGTCACGCCGCCGGCGCGGCCAGGTAGCTCAGTTGGTACGAGCGACCGCCTGAAAAGCGGTAGGTCGGCGGTTCGACCCCGCCCCTGGCCACCACAGCCAACTGGCTCACCGTAGATCGACTTCAGCGAGGCGGTCACGGCTCCCTGGGGACGCAGCGGGCAACACCCGCCCTCCGCGGGTAACATCACCCACGTTTCGGCCCACGATCATCCGTCGCGTGGGCCGCTCGTCATCATGGTGCTGAGCACGAGGAGGAGTCGGTGACCGAGACCCGCATGGTGCAGGTCATATGCCCCGACTGCCGTCGGGAATTCGACGTGCCGGACGGGGCCGCTGAGGCAGTGTGCCCGCAGTGTGGCGAAGCGCTCGTATGGCGTAGCTGCCTCGACACGAACGAGGTCTTCACCGTCCTCAAGAAGTGGGAGACCTGGATCCACCCTGGGTGCGACACGAAGCATCCGGTCGATCTCACCCACGTCCTGTCCGCTGCTCGGCCCCAGGGCGTCAACCCGGGCGTGACGCCGATGCCTCGACCCGACGGAGGCGAGCAGACGGTGTATTCACCCGTCCAGCTCGCCGAGGATGTCGAGTGGGCCGACCAAGAGATTTCCGGCCGCCTGATTGTGGATTCCGATCGGATCGCGATCCTGCCCGGCGCCGGTGTGGCCCGCCCGCCGTTGAGCGTGGCGTGGCTCCGCGATGTCCAGGACTACACGGTCCAGCGGGCCGGCGGAGACGACGACAAGAAGCGCAAGCTGTTCGGCCGGAAGAAGGACGGCGGGGTGACCCGCCCGTCTGCGGTCGTGTTCGCGGTGCCCGGCGGTCAGATCTCCATCGCGGCGAGCGATCAGCCTGACGTGTTGCTCGCCAACCTCGACCAGCTTCTGCGGCCGCGGATGAGCCAGATCGTGGCTCCGCCGGCGGAGCCCGCACCCCAGCTGCCCGTACCCGCACCCCAGGCGCCCGTACCCGCACCCTCTGCAGCGCCTGAGGCACCCGTGGCGCCCTCTGTGCCTAGTACAGCTCCGGCACCGCCTGCGGGGCCTCACGCGGCCGACAGTCCGCACGCAGCCGACGTCGGGGCCGCCCCGGCAGCCGCGCCGCCGGCGGATACCGCGGCGCTTCCTGATCTCGAACCGGATACGCCCGAGGGTGTGTACGAGAGCATCCGCAAGCTCGCCGAACTCGCAGTTCTCGGCACGATCTCGTCCGAGGAGTTCAAGGCGAAGAAGGCGCAACTGCTCGCGCGGTTGTAGTCCCTCGGCGCGGTCTGGCTCAGCGGCCGACCCGGCGCCGGCCTACCCGGCGGTCCGGCGGGCTTTCGTTGACGCTCTCGCTGCCGACTGTCGGTTTCATGTCGATCGGCTCCGGGTGACTGTCGCTCGGCTCGACCTGCGCCGCAATACCGTCGAGCACGTAGGTAAGCCCGTTTTCGAAGGCGTCCGAGGCGGTGAGGTTGGCAGCTTCTGCGAAGACGCGTGCGAGTGTCGGGTAGTCGCCGGAGCTCATCCGGTCGATCAGGTACTGCGCCGTGTGCGTCCGTCGCTCGAGCTCCACGGCCTCATCCACTTTGCGGCCGGGCTCGAGCATCTCGAGCTGGACGTACCCGTAGACGTAGGCGAGCACGGTGTTGACCGCCTGCGTCATCGTCGCCGCGTCCAGGCCAAGCCCGTCGAGGGCCGCCAGCGCACGCTCGCTGTGCCGCAGCCCATACGGACCGCAGGGCGTGCGCGTGCCCGCGAGTGCGCGAAGCCACGGATGCCGCTGTGCGGTCTGCTGCGTCGCGTGCGCGACGGCCCGGAGCTGGGAGCGCCAGTCGTCACCCTCATGGATCGGGTCGATCTCCGCGAACGCCCCGTCAAGCATCAGGTCGAGCAGATCCTCGCGCGAGGTCAGGTAGGCCTCTAACCGCACCGCCGGAATCCGGAGTCGGCTCGCGACGCGCTTCACCGAAACGGCCTGTAGGCCTTCCCGGTCGGCGATCTCGAAGGCCGCTTGCGTGATCTGGTCGCGGCCGACCGCGGCGGTGCCGCCGCGCGCGACGGGTTCGTCCCGTTCCCAGATCAGGCTGACGTCCTGCGCTGCGGTGTGACTGGCCATTGGTTCTCTTTCGTCGACGCCGGCGACGGCCGGCCCGGTGATCTATCTCGTCGTCGTTGCAGCGTACGGGGCTCTCCCGGGACAGCAGCACCGCGTGGACGGCAGGTCCACACAGCACTCGGTGCACCTCCCGTGTTGCGGAGGTGCACCGAGTGCGTTGTCGAAACTGGGTGGAACTACTGCGCGTCAGGCTCCCGTCGAGCCAGAACCATCAGCATGAAGCCGAGGAGCAGCAGGAGCGCGGCTCCCGGCAGCAGCATCGACAGGCCGCCCACGCCGGTGAAGGCGAGGATCGTTTCGCCCGCTCCGACCACCGTGATGACGCCGGTCGTCGGCTTGACGCCTGGCTTCACGGTCGGCGGCGGCGGCGGGGTCACGTGGTGGCAGCTGCAGACCGGCGGAACCGGTGCGTCCGGCGGCAGGGGCGGGATCGGACCCTGGACTCCACCGCAGGTACCGCACAGGTTCGGCGGAACCGGAGCAACGGGACCCACTGGCGCGACCGGCGGTGTCGGAGTCGACGGGTCGGCCAGAACGTGGATCACGTGGTGCACCGTGCTCGCACCCGAACCCGCTCCCGCACCACCCACGGCCGCGGGGCCGTTGGTGATGAACGCGGTGAGCGCGTCCAGGTTGGCGATCGTCAGCGCCGTGGCGCCGGCATCGCCGGTGAGCGCGGAGGAGACCTGCGAGGACTGCGAGTCGGCGTTGCCGGAGTTGCCTCCGACGGCCGAGTTCGAGGTACCCGCAGCACCCGAGCTGCCTGACGTCGTGTTGCCGGTCATGCTCGCGCTCGAGTCGCCGCTCGTGCCACCCGTGCCGGTGTTGCTGTCGTTGCCGGAGTTGCCCGACGTCTGGTCATCCGCAATCGAGCCGGTGCCACCGTCGCCGAACGAGTCACCCGTGTCACCAGTGCTGCCGGTGACGACTCCCGTCGGGCCCGAGGTGCCCGTCGCAACGCCGCCGCCTGCGTCGCCGCTGACGCCGGTCGCGACCGGGTCCGAGGTCGCGTCGCCGCTGTCACCCGAAGCCGAGCTTCCGGTCACGCCGGTGTTGGAGTCGCCGGTGTCGGCATCGGAGTCGGAGTTCGCGTGCGACGTGGCGTCGCCCGAGTCACCGCCGTCGCTGGCCGAGCCGGTGACCGCCGTGGAGTTGGCCACGGAGCTCGAGGACGCGTTGCCGGTGTTGCCACCCTTGGCGCTGTCCGTCGTGGTGGCACTGCCGGTGTTGCCCGACGTCGTGTCACCTGCAGTCGAGCCCGAAGCGTCACCCGAGGTGCCGCCACCAGCGTTGTCAGAGACATTGCCCGAGTTACCCGAGGTGAGCACGACGCCGATGCCGCCGGTACCGCCGTCGCCGAACGCGTCGCCGGTGTTGCCGGTCGGGTCGGTGACGTCGCCGGTGTCACCGGAGGAGCCGGTTGCGACACCGCCGCCCGCCGCGCCACTCACACCCGTGGCGGTCGGCGTGCTCGTCGCGTCGCCGCTGTCGCCGCTGAGCGAAGAGCCGTCGGAGGTCGTTGACGAGTCTCCCGTGCCAGCGTCGGCCGACGAGTGAGCGTGCGAGGTCGCGTCGCCGGATTCAGCCCCACCACTGGTGTTGCCCGAGATCGCGGACGAGCTCGCCGTGGAGGCCGCCGTCGCGGCACCGGTGTTGCCACCGGCCGCGCCGTCGGTCGTCGAGGCGTTGCCCGTCGTCCCGGAGGTGGTGTTGCCCGAGATCGACGCCCCTGCGTTACCCGAGGTGCCGCCGCCGGCAGTGCCGCCGACCGTTCCCGAGTTACCCGAGGTGAGGTCGATACCGATGCTGCCGGTACCGCCATCGCCGAAGGAGTCGCCCGTGTTCCCGGTGGTGCCGCCGTCGCTGACTGCGCCGGTGTCACCAGATCCGCCGACCACTGCACCGCCGCCGGCGTCACCGCTGACTGCGGTTGCCGTCGGGTCGTCAGCCGTCGCGTCGCCACTGTCGCCCGAGCGCGACGAACCGTCGACCGAGGTGCTCGAGTCGCCGCTCGAACCCTCAGCACTGGACCGAGCTCGCGAGTTAGCGTCACCCGACTCGCCGGTGCCGGTCGGGGTACCCGACTTGGCACCGGAGGTGGCCGAGGAGTTACCCGTCGCCGCGCCGGTGTTGCCGCCGACTGCCGAGTCGATCGTCGTCGCGCTGCCCGTGCCACCACTCGTCGTGTTGCCGGTGATGGAGGCACCTGCCGCGCCCGATGTGCCGCCGCCTGCGTTGCCCGTGACGCCGCCGGAGTTGCCCGAGGTCTCGAGCACTCCGATGCCGCCCGTACCGCCGTCGCCGAAGGCATCGCCCGTGTTGCCGGTCGGGTCGGTCACGTCGCCGCTGTCGCCCGATAGGCCGACCACGGTTCCGCCGCCGGCTGCGCCGCTGACGCCCGTCGCCGTCGGGTCGGAGGTTGCGTCGCCGCTGTCACCGCTGTTCGACGTGCCGTCGGCACTCGTCGACGAGTCACCGGTGAAGGCGCCGCCGAATGAACGGGCTCGCGAGGTCGCGTCGCCCGAGTCGCCGCCGGCACCGGTGTCACCGGTGACGACGTTGCCGTTCACCTCAGTCGCTGCACCGGAGGCACCCGACGCCGCACCAGGACCGGTCAGTGCGCCGGAGACAGCGGTGGAGCCGGCGTTCGCAGCACCGGTGTTGCCACCGTGGCTGGAATCCGCCGTCGTCGCGCTGCCGGTGTTACCGGACGTGGTGTTGCCCGAGGTTGAGCCCGAGGCTGCACCAGAGGTGCCACCACCCGCGGTGCCGCCGACCGCACCCGTGCCGCCCGAGGTCAGGTCGACGCCGATGCTGCCCGTGCCGCCACTGCCGAACGAGTCGCCGGTGTTGCCGGTGCTGCCGTCGACCTCGCCCGAGTCACCGGACAGGCCGACGACGCTGCCGCCGCCGGCGTCGCCGCTGACACCCGTCGCCGTCGGCGTGCTCGAGGCATCACCGCTGTCGCCGGAGGTCGAGTGACCCGTGGTCGTTGTCGTCGAGTCGCCACTGCGACCGACCGCCGCCGAGCGGGCCCGCGAGTTCGCGTCGCCCGAGTCGCCGCCGTCGCCGGTGTTGCCGGAGACCGCGGTACCGGTTGCCGTGCCGCCGGCACCCGTGCCGCCGCCACCCGATCCGGTGTCACCCGACGAGGTTGTCGTGGTGTCGGTAGCCGCGCCGGAGTTGCCCGACGCACCGCCCGCACCCGTAACCGCCGTCGAGAGCGCCGAGGAGCACGCAGTCGCCGCGCCGGTGTTTCCACCGATGCTGCTGTCACGCGTCGTCGCGTTGCCGGTGTTGCCGCTGGTGGCGTTGCCCGAGGTGCTGCCCGAGGCCGCGCCCGAGGTGCCGCCGCCGGCGTTGCCGGTCACTGCGCCGGTGCCGCCCGAGGTTTCGATCAGGCCGATACCGCCGGTGCCGCCGTCGCCGAACGCGTCGCCGGTATTACCGGTGTCGCCAGTGACATCGCCACTCTCGCCGGATGCGCCGACGACGGATCCGCCGCCTGCCGCACCGCTGACGCCAGTTGCCGTCGGGTCGAGCGTGGCCGAACCACTGTCGCCCGAGTGCGAAGAGCCTGCGGTCGAGGTGGTGGAGTCACCGGTGAACGCCCCGCCGAACGAGTGGGCCTTCGATTGCGCCACGCCCGAGTCGCCGCCGTCGCCGGTGTCACCCGAGACTGCAGCACCCGTCGCGTCGCCACCCGCACCCGAGCCGCCGGAGTTCAGCACCGTTCCGCCGCCGGTGGAGCCGGTGTTGCCCGAGTGGCTGCTGGTCGTGTCGGTCGCCGCGCCGGAGTTGCCGGACGCGCCACCCGGACCGGTGTTCGCAGTCGAGGTCGCGTTCGATCCCGCGTTCGCAGCGCCGGTGTTGCCACCCTTGCTGCTGTCGGTGGTCGAGGCGCTACCCGTGTTGCCAGAGATCGCCGAGCCAGACGTGCTGCCCGTCGCCGCACCGCTCGTGCCGCCACCGGACGTGCCGCTGACCGCACCGGTGTTTCCGGAGGTGAGGTCGATGCCGATGCCGCCCGTTGCGCCGCCGCCGAACGAGTCGCCGGTGTTGCCGGTCGGGTCGCTGACCTCGCCGGTGTCGCCGGAGGATCCGGTGACGTTGCCGCCGCCCGCGTCGCCGGAGACGGCCGTCGATGTCGGCGTCGACGAGGCGCTGCCGCTGTCGCCGCTGCGCGACGAACCGTCAGTGGTCGTCGTGGAGTCACCGCTGCGTGCGATCGCTTCGGAGTTCGCCTCGGAGTGCGCACCCGTCGTGTTCAGGTCGCGGTTGGCCCGGCCCGAGTTGCCACCGTCGCCGGTGTTGCCCGAGATCGCGGTGCCGACTGCCACGCCGCCATCACCCGAGCCACCAGTGCCCGCTGCGATGCCCGAACCCTCGGCGCCGGTGTTGCCGGAACCGCTGGAGGTCGTGTCCGTCGCCGCACCCGACGCACCGGAGTTGCCGCCGGCACCCGTCGTGGCTGCCGAGGTTGCGGACGAGCCCGCCGTCGCCGCGCCGGTGTTGCCACCAGTGCTCGAGTCGGTCGTGCTCGCGCTGCCCGTGTTGCCGGTGATCGCGCTGCCCGAGGTGGACGAGTGCGCTGCACCCGAGGTGCCGCCGCCGGCGTTGCCAGTCACGCCACCCGAGTTACCCGAAGTCTCGGCCACGCCGATGCTTCCGGTACCGCCGTCTCCGAAGGCGTCGCCGGTGTTGCCGGTGCTGTCGACCGTCGTGTCACCGGTTTCGCCGGAGTTACCGACCACGGTGCCACCGCCCGCCGCGCCGCTCGTCGCGGTCGAGGTCGGGTCGGAGGTCGCGTTACCGCTGTCGCCGGAATGGGAACTTCCACGCGTCGTCGTCGTCGAGTCGCCGGTCGTGGCTTCCGCTTCGGAACCGGCCGTGCTGTGTGCCACACCCGAGTCGCCACCGTCGCCGGTGTTGCCCGAGATCGCGGTGCCCACTGCTACGCCGCCGCCACCCGATGCGCCGGTGCCGAGGGCATTACCGCTTCCCGTGCTGCCGGTGTCGCCCGAGCTGGAGGTGGTCGTGTCCGTCGCCGCACCCGAAGCACCGGAGTTGCCGCCGGCACCCGTGGTCGCCGTGTTGGTCGCGTTGGAGCCTGCATTCGCGGCGCCCGTGCTGCCGCCGACGCTGGTGTCCTTCGTGGCCGCACTGCCGGTGCCACCGCTCACCGCGTTGCCGGTGATCGACGAGCTGGCTGCACCGGACGTGCCGCCGCCTGCGGTGCCGCCGACCGCACCCGAACCGCCAGAGGTCAGGTTGACGCCGATACCGCCGGTTCCCCCGTCGCCGAGTGAATCGCCGGTGTTGCCGGTCGGGTCGCTGACCTCGCCGGTGTCACCGGAGGTTCCGACGACCGTGCCGCCACCCGCTGCGCCCGACACTGCGGTCGAGGTCGGCGTCGAGGTTGCATTGCCGCTGTCGCCGCTGCGCGAGTGGCCGTTGGTGAAGGTTGTCGAGTCGCCGCTGCCGGCTTCGGCAGAGGAGTGGGCCGAGCCCTGGACGTCGCCGGAGTCGCCGCCGTTACCGGTGTCGCCGGAAACCGCAGTGCCGACCGCGTCGCCACCCGCGCCTGAGCCACCGGTGCTACCCGGAGCGCCGTTGCCGGCGTTGCCGCCGCCGCTGGCGCCCGTGTCACCCGAGCTGGAGCTGGTGGTTTCGGTAGCTGCACCGGACGCGCCCGAGTTACCGCCCGGACCGGAGGTGCCGGTGTTGGTGGCGGACGAGCCGGCCGTCGCTGCGCCGGTGTTGCCGCCGGTGCTGCTGTCGGTCGTCGTCGCGCTGCCCGTGGTGCCGGTCGTGGCGCCCGCGTTGATCGCCGAGCCCGCCGCACCGGACGTGCCGCCGCCGGCGTTGCCGGTCACCGCACCCGATCCGCCGGAGGTCAGGCCAACACCGATGCTGCCCGTGCCGCCGTCACCGAGGGCGTCGCCGGTGTTGCCGGTGTCGCCCGTGACATCGCCGCTCTCGCCCGAGCTACCAACCACGGTGCCGCCAGCTGCGTCGCCGCTGACTGCAGTCGAGATCGGGGTCGACGACGCGTCACCGCTGTCGCCGGACCGCGAGCGCCCACGAGTCGTCGTGGTCGAGTCGCCGCTGCCGGCTTCCGCGCCAGAGGTTGCGCTCGAAGCGACGTTGCCCGAGTCGCCACCATTGCCGGTGTCACCCGAGATCGCCGTGCCGACCGCCGTGCCGCCTGCACCGGATGCGCCCGTGCCCGATGCGTTGCCGGTGCCGCTTGCGCCGGTGTCACCCGAGCCGGAGCTCGTGGTGTCGGTCGCAGCGCCGGAGGCACCAGAACTGCCGCCCTTGCCCGTAGTTGCCGTCGAGGTCGCGTTGGACCCAGCATTCGCCGCGCCCGTGTTCCCGCCCCTGCTCGAATCAGTCGTGGCGGCGTTGCCGGTGCCACCGGACGTGGCATTGCCGGTGATCGAGGACGAGGCCGCACCCGAGGTGCCGCCGCCGGCAGTGCCGCCGACCGCTCCGGTGTTGCCGGACGTCTCGAGGAGGCCGATGCCTCCAGTGGCACCATCACCGAGGCTGTCGCCGGTGTTGCCGGTGTCACCCGTGACCTCGCCGGAGTCGCCGGACGTACCGACGACCGTGCCGCCGTCTGCCCCACCGCTGACTGCGGTGCCGGTCGGTGCCGAGGTTGCCGAGCCGCTGTCACCCGAGCGAGACGAACCGTCGGTCGTCGTCGTCGAGTCGCCGCTGTTGGCCTCTGCCGACGATCCGGCCTGCGCTCCGGCGTTGCCCGAGTCGCCGCCGTTACCGGTGTCGCCCGAGATCGCCGAGCCGACTGCCGTGCCGCCTGCGCCTGAACCAGCTGAGGAGCCGACGTTGCCCGTGCCGCTGGCACCGGTGTCACCCGAGCTCGTCGAGGTCGTGTCCGTCGCCGCACCCGATGCGCCGGAGTTGCCGCCCGCGCCAGAGGTCGCCTTCGGCGTGGCCGATGCGCCGACCTTCACCAGGCCGGTGGAGCCACCGACACTCGAATCCGTTGTGGATGCGCTGCCCGTGTTGCCGGAGGTTGCGCCTGCGTTGATGGTGGACGTCGCAGCACCTGTCGTGCCGCCACCGGCGTTGCCCGTGACCGCGCCGGTGTTGCCCGAGGTCAGCTTCTCGCCGATGCTGCCCGTGCCACCGTCGCCGAACGAGTCACCGGTGTTGCCCGAATCCGCGTTGACCGTCCCCGTGTCACCTGAGGTGCCAACCACGGTGCCGCCGGCCGCGTCGCCGCTGACCGCGGTCGAGGTCGGTGCCGACACTGCGTCGCCACTGTTACCACTGTGCGAACGGCCACTGGTGCTGGTCGTCGAGTCGCCGCTGCTTGCGCCTGCGCTTGCCTCGGCGTTCGCGTTGGCAGCACCCGAGTCGCCACCGTTGCCCGTGTCGCCGGACACCGCCGCACCGGAGGCGTCGCCGCCGGCGCCGGAACCGCCCGCACCGGAGACGTTGCCGCCGCCGCTGCTGCCGGTGTTGCCGGAGCCGCTTGAGGTGCTGTTCGTCGCTGCGCCGGATGCACCAGAGTTACCGCCCGCACCAGACGTCGCCGTCGGCGAGGCGTTGGCCCCTGCGTTCGCTGCGCCGGTGTTGCCACCAGTGCTGCTGTCGGTGGTGCTGGCGTTGCCGGTGCTGCCTGTCGTGGCACCACCGGTGATCGTCGAGGACGCCGCGCCGGTCACGCCGCCGCCTGCCGTGCCCGAAACCGCTCCGGAGTTGCCCGAGGTCAGGACGATGCCGATGCCGCCGCTTGCGCCGCCACCGAACGAGTCGCCGGTGTTGCCAATCGGGTCGGACACCGCGCCGGTGTCGCCGGAGGTCCCGACAACCGTGCCGCCGGAGGCATTGCCACTGACCGCGGTGGACGTCGGCGTCGAGATTGCATCGCCGCTGTTACCCGACAGGGACGAGCCCGTCGTCGAGGTTGTCGAGTCGCCGCTGCCCGCCCCGGCACTTGCGCTGCCCGATGCAGTCGCGTTGCCCGAGTCGCCGCCGTTGCCGGTGTCGCCTGAGACAGCCGCACCCGACGAGGTGCCGCCGGCACCCGAACCGCCGCCGCCCGCGACATCGCCGGCGCCGCTGGCACCGGTGTTACCGGACGAAGAGGACGTCGTGTTGCTGGCAGCACCGGAGTTGCCCGAGGTGCCACCTGCACCGGTGGTGGCGGTCGGCGTCGCCGACGCGCCCGCCGTCGCTGCGCCGGTGTTGCCGCCCTTGCTGGTGTCGGTGGTCGTCGCGCTGCCGGTGTTGCCACTCGTGGCGCCGCCGGTGATCGTCGAGGACGCGGCTCCGGACGTACCGCCGGTCGCCGTGCCCGACACCGCGCCGGAGTTGCCCGAGGTCAGCGTGACTGCGATTCCGCCCGTGCCGCCGCCGCCGAACGAGTCGCCGGTGTTGCCGGAACTGCCGGTGACGTCACCCGTAGTACCAGAGGTGCCCACGACCGTCGCGCCGCTTGCGTCACCGCTGACCGCGGTGCCGGTCGGTGCCGAAGTTGCCGAGCCACTGTCACCCGACTGCGAGCTGCCGCCCGTCGTCGTGCTCGAGTTGCCGGAGCCGGCCTCTGCGCTTGCGTTGCCGGACGAGGAGGCGTTGCCCGAGTCGCCACCGTTGCCGGTGTCGCCAGAGACTGCCGAGCCGTCTGCCGAGCCACCCGACGTCGTTCCGGCGCCCGAGCCGCCGCCACCGGCGACGTCACCTGCACCCGACGCGCCCGAGTTGCCGGACGAGCTGCTTGTGGTGTTGGTCGCCGCACCGGAGTTACCGGAGTTGCCGCCCTTGCCGGTGGTTGCCGTGGTCGTGGCGTTCGCACCCGCGTTGGCTGCGCCGGTGCTGCCACCGGTGCTGCTGTTGGTGGTCTTGGCTGCGCCGGTGTTGCCACTGGTTGCCCCGCCGGTGATCGTCGAGGTCGCCGCGCCGGACGTGCCGCCGGTGCCGTTGCCGGTGACCGAGCCCGAGTTGCCCGAGGTGAGGACCACCGCGATGCCGCCGGTTCCGCCGCCGTCGAACGAGTCGCCGGTGACGCCGGTGCTGCCGGTGACTGCGCCGGTGTCGCCTGAGGTGCCGACCACGGTCGCGCCGGTGGCGGCGCCACTGACGGCTGTCGAGGTCGGGGTCGAGGTGGCCGATCCGCTGTCACCCGAGTGCGACGAGCCGGTCGTCGAGGTCGTCGAGTTGCCGCTTCCGGCTCCCGCCTCGGCCGAGCCCGATGCGTTCGCGTTGCCCGAGTCGCCGCCGTTACCAGTGTCGCCGGAGACCGCCGCACCGTCAGAGGTGCCACCGGCACCCGAGCCGCCGCTTCCGTCAACCGATCCAGAGCCGCTGGCACCGGTGTCACCCGAGTGGGACGTGGTGGTGTTGGTGGCCGCACCCGAGTTGCCGGAGTTGCCGCCAGGACCGCTGGTCGCGGTCGTGTTCGAGGACGAGCCGGCCGTGGCCGAACCGGTGTTGCCGCCGGTGCTGCTGTCGGTCGTCGTCGCCGCGCCGGTGTTACCTGACGTGGCGTTGCCGGTCGTGCTCGAGGTGGCCGCGCCACTGGTACCGCCGGTGCCCGTGCCGCTGACATTGCCGGAGTTGCCCGAGGTCAGGATCAGCGCGATGCCGCCGGAGCCGCCGCCACCGAAGGTGGTGCCGGTGTCGCCGGTGCTGCCGGTGACCGATCCCGTACTGCCCGAGGTGCCGACCACGGTCGCGCCCGTGGCATCGCCACTGACCGCCGTCGAGGTCGGTGCGGAGATGGCATCGCCGCTGTTGCCCGAGTTCGACGAGCCGGTGGTCGACGTCGTCGAGTCGCCGCTGCCGGCACTCGCCGACGAGGTACCCGTGGCGTTCGCGTTGCCCGAGTCGCCGCCGTTGCCGGTGTCACCCGAGACCGCGCTGCCGGTGGCGTCGCCGCCGGCGCCCGAACCGCCGCTGCCGTGGACGTTGCCGCTGCCCGTGCTGCCGGTGTTGCCGGACTGCGTACCGGTCGTGTCGGTGGCGTTGCCGGAGGCGCCGGAGTTGCCACCGGGGCCCGAGGTCGCCGTCGATGTCCCGGTCGAGCTGGCGTTGCTGTTGCCGGTGCTGCCGCCGGTGCTGTGGTTCGTCGTGGTCGCCGCGCCGGTGTTGCCGGTCGTGGCGTTGCCGGTCGTGCTCGACGTGGCCGAGCCGCTGACGCCGCCCGTGCCGTTGCCCGTGACATTGCCCGAGTTGCCCGAGGTCAGGATGACCGCGATCCCGCCCGAGCCGCCGCCGCCGAAGGTGTCACCCGTCGAGCCGGCCGTGCCGGTGACATCGCCGGTGTTGCCCGAAGTGCCGACGACCGTCGCGCCGCTGGCGTCACCGCTGACGGCGGTGGACGTCGGCGCAGAGACCGCGCTTCCGCTGTTGCCCGAGGTGGAGCTGCCACCGGTGGTGGTGGTCGAGTCGCCGCTCGAGGCGTCGGAGGAGGAGTGGGCCGTCGAGTTTGCGTTGCCCGAGTCGCCACCGTTGCCGGTGTCACCCGAGACCGCCGAACCGGCTGCCGTTCCGCCGCCGCCCGAACCGGCGCTGCCGGAGACCGAGCCGGTACCCGACGCGCCCGTGTCGCCCGAGCCGGTGAGGGTGGTGTCAGTGGCGCTCCCGGACGGGCCGGAGTTGCCACCGGCACCCGTCGTCGCCGTCGACTGGGCCGTGTCGCATGCCGTCGCGGAGCCCGTGTTGCCGCCCACGCTGCTGTTGCTCGTGGTGGCCGCGCCGGTGTTGCCGGAGGTCGCGTTGCCGGAGGTCGAGGACTTGGCGTTGCCGCTGCGGCCGCCCGTGCCGGTGCCCGACACGTCGCCGGACGCGCCTGAGGTGAGCAGCAGGGCGATTCCGCCGGAGCCGCCGCCGCCGAAGGCATCGCCGGTGTTGCCGGTGGACGCGGTCACTGCGCCGGTGTCGCCCGAAGTGCCGACGACCGTCGCGCCGCTCGCGTCACCGCTGACGGCGGTCGACGTGGGAGCCGAGGTGGCGTCGCCGCTGTTGCCAGAGGTGGACGAACCCGTGGTCGAGGTGTTCGAGTCACCGCTCGAGGCCGAGGCCGAGGAGGACTCCGACGAGTTCGCGTTGCCCGAGTCGCCACCCGCGCCAGTGGTACCCGAGGCCGCCGAACCCGTCGCTGAGCCGCCTGCGCCGGAACCGCCGCCCGCGCCGGACGTGCCTGTGGTGCTGTTGCTCGTCGAGTTGGATGCGCCCGATGCGCTGGACGAGCCGCCGTTGCCCGAGGTGGCTGTCGAGGTGCCGTTCGACTGGGAGTTGGCCGAACCGGTGTTGCCACCCGTGCTGTGGTTGCTCGTCGACGCCGAGCCGGTGTTGCCGGTCGTGACGTTGCCGCCGGTTGCGGACGTGGCGTTGCCACTGGTGCCGCCCGTGCCGCTGCCCGTGACCGAGCCGGAGTTGCCGGAGCTGGCCCGCACGGCAATGCCGCCGGTACCCGCGCCGGCGCCGCCGCCGCTGCCGCCGGTGCTACCGGTCGCCGCGGTCACGGCACCGGAAGTGCCGGAGCCACCGCCCGCAGTGCCGCCGCCCGCTGCGCCGCTGGCTGCGGTGGCCGTGCCGGTGCCGGTGGCGTTACCGGTGCTCCCGGACGTCGACGTGCCACCAGTGGTGGTCGTCGAAGTGCCACTCGAGGACGAGCTGTTGTTCGTCCCCCCCGAGTTGGCGTTGCCCGAGCTGCCGCCGGCGAGCGTGTTTCCGCTCGTCGCAGCGCTGCTGGCGGGACCACTTGCCGCCGAGTGCAGCTGCGCTGCAAGGACGAGTTCGATCAACATGACTAGCTCCCATTCAGTACACGGTGCGCGTTATTTAAGTTGTGAATCCTGTGTGAGTCAGACTGCAGGGCCGTGGTGCCCGAAGGAACCTTGCGTAGGTCCCTCTGGGCGCGGGACGTTTGTCCCAGCCGGCGGCACCCGCTTGTTGTTGAAGTGGCTGCCGTGGCCTGGGTTAACCGGTGTTCATGTTTCTTGGCCTCCCATAACGACACGCGATGAAGATCAACGCAACTAGAAACGTTGCGAGCAAACAAAGAGTTAACAAGCCCCACCATGAGGTAAGAGAGCCGAAGGCTGCGGGTGATACAGCGGGCCTGGCAACGTCATCGCTTACCAATCGCGTCCGAGCCCCCCCATAACCATCAGTGCCGTGCCCCGGTGCCTGTCCGGCCGCAGATCCGACAGCCCTGCTTCCAGAGGTTGTACTGACCCCCTCGCGGGACTGACCGGCAGCGCCTGGGGCTGAAACGGGCGTCGTCTCAGTTCCCCGCTGCAAGACAATCGCACCCGGTGCTGGGGACACTACTGGGTTTGGAGCCATTTGCGAACCAGATCCAGCCACGGGTTCGGGCAGAGCGTTCGCTGTGCATTGCATCGTGAACGTCGCGAAGATCAACGTGCAGCCGTCGGCGTTCCATTCAGCGGTGCTCACGACCGGTCCGGCGTTGCCCGATTGTGTGAGAACGCTCACCCAGGTCAGCAGGTCGGTGGCGGTGGCGACCACGTTTCCGGTGTCGCCGGAGCGGCCGGCCACGTACACGGTTTGCGGGTCGCCGGTCGTGACGACGCTGTCCGGTGTGGCTCTCGAGTCCTGTCCGGTAAGGAACGTTTCGGCGGTTCCGTGAACGGCCCACGACGCGGCGTCCCCGCTATCGCCCGACACCGCGTTCGAGTACGACTCCTTGCCGGCCACCGCGAGGGAGTACGAGCCGCCCGTGCGGCCCGTCGTGGCCTCGGCGATCGTGTTCCCACCGGCGAGTGAGCAATGGGTGCACAGGGCCGCGGCGCGGCCGGATGCGCCGGAATGCACTAGGGCACTCGCGGCGGTCTTGCCGATGGCGATACCGACAGCATCGCCCGTGTCTCCGGTCGTCGCGGTCGCCGAACTGGCGAGCAGCCCGGTGCCGCTGCCGTCGGTGATGGCACGGACCTGACCGGAGTCGCCGGATGTCGCGTTGGCCCCTGACGGTCCAAGCTCCGCAACGCCGATAGCCAACGCGCTGCCCGTGTTGCCTGAGGTGGCCTTCACCGGGTCGGCCGTGCCGCCGGCTCCCGTGTCACCTGGGCAGACGCCGCCGCCGCTACCCATGCGAGACAAAGCTGAGGCAGGTCCCTGCAGCCCGATCGCCACTGCCGTCGGTCGCCCCACCTCGCCTGCGGTGCAGGAGGTGCTTGCTGCCCCGATCGGGCTGGCGACGACGGCGTGGGCATGCCCGCCGAGGGACACGGCGATCGCGAGGGTGCACCACTCTGGAGAGTTCGACGACGGGGCGCAGCTGGTTCCGTCGGGCACATACGCCTCGACATCGACCGACACCGCGGGAGGCGGCCCGCAGAACAGCGTCGGGCAGGGGAGCATCCCGAGCGACTGGGCAGCCGGGCCGAGCTCGTTCAGCACGGAACTGGCAAAGCTGGCCGTGGCCACGCCCAGGAAGGCCTTGTTGACGGTCACGTTTCCCAGCGAGACTTCGTGGCCGATCGCAGTGCCGCTGCCGGCGGCGCTGGAGCTGCCCGACGTGGCGATCGCCGCGGCCGGGCCGTTTCCACTGAGGCTCACGGAGGTCGCGTTCCCCGTCGACCCTGCGGTTTCGGCGGACGGAACATCGCTGCCCACGTTCACCGATGCCGCCGCTGGCGCCGGAGCGACCGCCGCCGGCCCGGCACCCGGGATGGCGATGGCCGATGCCGTGTATCCGACCGAGACGGCCACGGCGATGGTGCAACGGCAGTGATCTGCGGTGTTGTCCGAGGCGACGTCCGATAGAGCCGGCTGTCCGGCCAAGGCGCTGACCGAGCCCGGGAAGGCACTGCCGATGATCCCGGACAGGAAGCTGGAGATGGTGTGGCGGAGGTCGGTGGTACTCGGCATCGGCAGGTCGGAGACGGAGGGGATTGTCGGATCGCCCCCGGTGACTACGGAGACGCCGGTGGACGCAGCCGACGTGCTCGGCACTATTCCGCCGGTGGAGGTGCTGACGTCGCCTGCGGGGCTGCCGCTCGTGGCGTCGCTGCTCGTGGAGCGCCCTGCGGGGACTTCCGACGTCGGGACCGCCGAGACCGGCGCCGCCGTGCTCTGCGACAGGCTGGAGGTACTGGTATCGGTCGGCGAATCCGCCCCGCTGGTGGCCGCAGCCGGCACGTTCGCGGGGGCGCCACTCGGGGCGGACGGGTCGGCCAACGCAGCCCCGGCACCGCCGAACAGCTGGAACAGCAGGAGGACGAGCGCGAGCGAGGCCACCGCGAGAACACTCGCGAGCCGCGCGGGCGCGGATGCCCTACCGTGCGCCACAGAACCCTCCGACCCCGAAAAACGGTGCAAACGGTGCACCGATCGCGAGTCACCGCCGCAGAGGCAGTGACGTTTTCCGCGACTTGTCGGCGGAGGCGTCGCCCTTCCCCAGGCACGCTCCGACATCGCGTCGCGGGCGCCACGTTAGGGCCTGCAAGATCGGGGCCGCAAGGCGGTGGTGTCCTGTTTGTGGCGTTCGCGTGATGATCGGAACGGAGTCGTAACCGAAATCCCGTGTGTCACACCCGTCTCAGGGGTTCACCGTCCGGTTAGGCTTCGCGGTTCGGGCAAGCGGCGGTTACACTCCCGGCAAGCGAACGGGGACGCTGTGATCGTCCCGGCCGCGACATCTCCACGATCCAACGTCAGGACGGTTCCGCGCGTGACTGCCACCTCCCAAGCCCGACCGAAGCTGTGGCCGCTGGTCGTCGCCGTCGCGGCCTGCCTGTTCTTCGCACTGATGTTCCTGGTTGGCGGGAAGACAGCGGCCCATTCCGCGACACCGCGGGCGAATGCCCCATTTGCCCTGGCGACGGACGTCACCAACACGATCTTCGTGACACAGGTGGTCACCAACACCGTCGACGTCACCGATGTCCACACCTCGTACGTGCCGTTCACGATCACCCAGACCAACACGGCCAACGTCACGGCCACCGCGCACAAGACGCAGACGAACGTCCAGAACCTGACCCGGGTGCGCACGCAGGTCAACCACGTCAACACCACCGCGGTCTTCAACGTGAACCAGACCAACCAGGTCAACGCGACCATCCTCGCGACCAAGCAGATCACCAAGCCGGTCAACGTCACCAACTCGGTCATCGTGACGAACACGGCAAACGAGACGTCGACCCAGAACGTGGTGCAGACCGTCGAGGTGGCGGCGTCGAAGTCCAAGCCGCTGGCCGACCGCGCCCGTCTCGCGATCGGCGCCGGTGGCGTCGCGGTCACCTCTGCAGCCGGGTTCGGCTTCCTGATGCTGCGCCGCCGCGGTCGCTACACCAGCTGACCCGAGCTCTCACTGTCGCGTCCTGCCTTCAGCGGCCGGCGGCGTACCCCTGGCCGCCGCGCGCATTCGCGCCGGCGCGGACGATGCCGGCGTCCCAGCCCACGGCGCTCAGCCGGCCCAGTGACCACGGCGCTGCCGCGACAACGTGATGCCCCCGGCGGGTCAACTCCTCACGCGTCGCCTCGTCGATGCGATCCTCGATCAGCACCTCACCTCGCGCCGAGGCCCGCGGGTAGAAGGACGACGGCATGTGGTTCGTGTGGAACGTCGGTGCATCGATCGCGGCCTGCAGTCCCGCGCCATCGAGCACATCCAGCAGGAACGGAAGCTGCCACTGATCCTGGTGATCACCCCCCGGCGTGCCGAAGGCGAGCCACGGGGTGCCGTCACGTAGGGCCAGCGACGGCGAGAGCGTGGTGCGCGGACGGGCCCCCGGCCGCAGCGAGTTCGGCAGCCCCGGTTCGAGGAAGAACATCTGCGCGCGCGTGCCGAGCGGAAATCCGAGCGCAGGGATCACCGGTGAACTCTGCAACCATCCCCCGCTCGGCGTGGCCGAGACGAGGTTGCCCCACCGATCGACGACGTCGACGTGGCAGGTGTCGCCACGAACCTCGCCTGAGCTGCCCACGGTCGGCTCACCCGTTCCTGCCGCGCGGTCGAGGGCCGGCGACTCGGCATGGGCAAGTGTCGGCAGCCGCGGCGCCCGGCCGTCGGGAGAGCCGGGGCGGAGGTCGAGGCTGGCCTCGTTGGTGACCAGGTGTGCGCGATGGGCGGCGTACGTGGGGGAGAGCAGCGTCGCGAGAGGAATATCGGGGCTGTCGCCGTACCACGCCTCGCGGTCCGCGAACGCAAGCTTCGCCGATTCGACGACGAGGTGGATCCACTCACTCGATCGGGGCGGGTGTTCGGCGATGCCGAGTGCCTCCAGCATCTGCAGCTGCTGCAACAGCACCGGACCCTGCCCCCACGCATCCGTCTTGCACACTGTGAAGCGCTCGCGGAGGTCGATGCGCACGGGCGCCTCGACGCTCGGTCGCCACCGCGCGAGATCGTCGGCGCTGAGCAGCCCTGCGTGATCGCGCCCGGAGCTATCGCGCCACTCCGATCGGCAGAAGTCGTCGACGGCCTCGGCGATGAAGCCTTGGTACCACGCGACGCGCGCCGCTGCGATGCGCTGCTCGCGGCTCCTTCCGGTACCCGCCGCGATGATCCGCCGGTAGGTCGCGGCGAGGGTGGGTGATTTCCACAGGGTTCCTGGCCTGGGCGCGGTGCCGCCGCTCAGCCACACATCCGCCGAGGGTTGCCAGTGCTCGGTGAACAGCTGCGCGACCGCATTGATGGCGCGCGCGGTCGTTTCGAGGACTGGGAAGCCGTGTTCTGCGTAGTGCAGTGCGTACCCCAGGACGGCGTCGAGATCCCAGCTGCCCCAGCGCTCCAGCAGCAACGTCCAGGCGCCGAAGGCACCGGGCACGGTCGCCGCCAGCAGACCACTACCGGGAACGAGATCGAGCCCGAGATCGGTGAACCGGTCGATCGTCGCCGTGCTCGGCGCGACCCCCTGGCCGCACACGACGAACGGAGCGCCATCGGCTGTGCTCCAGACGACGGCCGGCATGTCGCCTCCGGGGCCGTTCAGATGAGGTTCGACGACCTGCAGGACAAAGCCAGCAGCGCATGCGGCGTCGAAGGCGTTGCCGCCTTGCTCGAGCACGCTCATGCCTGCCGCAGACGCGAGCCAGTGTGTGCTCGCGACCATGCCGAAGGTGCCGGTCAGTTCCGGGCGCGTCGTGCTCACGTCGAGGACGCTAACCAGTCAGCGTCGTGCCGACCTGCTCCGGCTCGTGCGTTGCCCCACCCGGATCGACCGCGCCCGCGTCGCTTGCGAGCGCAGCGCTGCGCGCCGCCTCCAGCCCTGACTGGGTGCGCAGCGGCACTTCCTTCATGAACCACGACAGCACGAAGGCGATGACCAGTACGGCGGCGCCGGTCAGGAACACGACATCCATCGCGCCGGCAAAGCCGGTGAGGAACGGGTGCGCCAGCCGGGCGTCCATGCTGCGAAGGAACGACGTGTCGTTGAGATTCGTGCCGCCCGTGATCTGGCGCAGCTGATCCGGATGTGCATGCGCGGCCGCCTGGAACGCGGGCGTCGTGGCCGCCTTCGCGTAGTCGGACTTGATGTGGCTTCCTGCCGAGGAGAACAGGATCGATAGGAACACCGCTGTGCCCAGCGTGCCGCCGACCTGGCGGAAGAAGGTCACCGATGCAGTCGCGACTCCCATGTCCTTCGGCTCGACGGCGTTCTGCATGGCGAGCACCAGCGTCTGCATGTTCATGCCGAGGCCGGCGCCGAAGGTGAACATGAAGATGTCGGTCTGCCACAGCGCCGTGTCGGCACCGACGCGTGACATGAGCACGAGGCCCAGGACGAGAAGGGCGCTGCCGATGATCGGGAACTTGCGGTAGTGCCCGGTCCGCGCCGTCACCTGCCCGGCGAGGAGGGAGGAGCCCATGATGCCGACGACCATCGGCAGGATCAGCAGGCCGGCCTTGGTCGGCGATGCCCCCTTCACGATCTGCAGATACAGCGGGATGGAGGCCATGCCGCCGAACATGCCGATACCGACGATGAACGACTGAGCCGATCCGAGCGCGAACACGCCGTTGCGGAAGATACGTAGCGGGAGCAGCGCCTCGTCGCCCATCATCTGCTCGACCTTGACGAATCCCGCGAGTCCGAGCATGCCGACGAGATAGCAGGCATATGCCGCCGGCGATCCCCAGCCCCAGGTTCGACCCTGCTCAGCGATGATCAGCAGCGGCACGAGGCCGACAACCAACGCCAGTGCACCCCACCAGTCGATGCGGTGGTTCAGCCTGCGGTGACCGACCTTGAGGACGCGCGTCACGACGGCGAGCGCGAGGATGCCGATCGGAACGTTGACGTAGAAGATCCATCGCCATCCGGTGACACCGAGGATCTGATGCTGACCGGCGAGGAAGCCGCCGACAACCGGACCGAGAACGCTCGACGTCGCGAAGACCGCCATGAAGTAGCCCTGATAGCGAGCGCGCTCCCGCGGCGGAATGATGTCGCCCATGATCGCGAGGGCCATCGACATCAGACCACCTGCACCGATGCCCTGCAACGCGCGGAACGCGGCGAGCATGTACATCGAGGTCGACAGCCCGCAGAGTGCGGAGCCGATGATGAATGTCCCGATTGCGAAGAGGAACAGCGGCTTGCGGCCGTAGATGTCGGACAGCTTGCCGTAGAGCGGCGTCGATATCGTCGACGTGATCAGGAAGCCGGTCGTGACCCACGCCTGCACCGACAGGCCGTGCAGGTCGTCGCCGATCGTGCGGATCGCGGTGGACACGATCATCTGGTCGAGCGAGGCGAGGAACATGCCGAGCATCAACCCCGACAAGATCGTCATGATCTGCTTGTGGGTGAGTTCGCCGCCTCGTGAGGGCGTGGGTGGTGCAGCCGCGGTCGCGGACATCAGGACGTCTCCTCCTGCGGCGCTGGAGCGGCCGCAACTTGTTCTTCGAGCCAGCTGTGGTTGGCTCCGTCGAAATCTGTCGTGAAGCGCTGTAGGAGCGAGGCGAACCGTCGCAAGTCGCGGTCGCTCCAGTCGTGCAACATGCGACTGAAATGCTGCAGTCGGATCTCGTCGTGCTCGGCGAGAACCGCGGCGGCCTTGTCCGTCGGGACGAGCAGGCTCGCGCGACCGTCGACGGGATCGGCACGCCGCTCCAGCAATCCGTCCCTGACCAAGGCGGCCACTTGGCGGCTGACGGTCGACGGATCGGACTGGATGCACTCGGCCAGCGCGCTCGAACGCATCGGACCCTCAGTGGCGAGGCACTTCAGGACGACGTGAGCAGACCACTCGACGTCGTGGGCGGCGGCCGCGAGCAGGCGGGCCCGCGCCCGCCCGAAGGAGCGGAACAGCCCGACGAGGGTGTCGGCAACGGCAGCGACGTCATCGCGCGCCGGGGCTGCGCCCGGGGCGCGGTCGGCGGCCTGGATCGGCGGCGCACTGACAGACATATCTCACCTGCTTGCGTGTGGCATGCAATTAGTTGTTATATACAACTATCACGTGCGCGTGGTGCTCTGCAACTTCGTTTCAGGCGTGCTCGGCCGCCGCAACCTCGTCCAGGCCGAGGAGGTCGATCGCCGCGCTGCGCATCTCGACCTTGCGGACCTTGCCCGTCACCGTCATCGGGAACTCGTCGACGAGATGCACGTAGCGGGGGACCTTGTAGTGGGCGAGCTTGCCCGCGCAGAACTCACGGAGTCCGTCGGCCGTCAGGACCGGCGCTCCCTGGCGCAGGCGTACCCACGCCATCAATTCCTCGCCGTAGCGGGCGTCCGGGACGCCGATCACCTGGGCGTCGACCACATCCGGATGGGTGTAGAGGAACTCTTCGATCTCCCGTGGGTAGATGTTCTCGCCGCCCCGGATGACCATGTCCTTGATCCGGCCGACGATGTTCAGGTAACCCTGCTCGTCCATCGTCGCCAAGTCACCCGTATGCATCCAACCGTTGCGCAGGACGTCCGCCGTCTTCTGCGGCTCGTCCCAGTAGCCGAGCATCACTGAGTACCCCCTGGTGCACAACTCACCGGGTGTCCCAGTCGGAACGAGAAGATCGGTATCGGGATCGACGACCTTGACCTCGACGTGCGGGTGCACCCGTCCGACGCTGGAGACGCGGCGTTCCAACGAGTCATCGGCCCGTGTTTGCGTCGACACCGGCGAGGTCTCAGTCATGCCGTAACAGATGGTCACCTCGTCCATGTGCATTTCGGCAATCACCCGCTTCATCACCTCGGTCGGGCAGGGCGAACCGGCCATGATGCCCGTACGCAGGGAGCTGAGGTCGTAGTCGCCGAAATCAGATGCGTCGAGTTCGGCGATGAACATCGTCGGCACGCCGTACAACGACGTGCACTGCTCAGCGGCCACGGCGGCCAGCGTGGCTGAGGGGTCGAACCCGGGGGCTGGGATCACGACGCACGCACCATGGCTGGTGGCGGCCAGATTGCCCATAACCATGCCGAAGCAGTGATAGAAGGGGACCGGTACGCAAATGCGGTCGGCCTCGGTGTAGCCGCAGATCTCGCCAACGAAGTAGCCGTTGTTGAGGATGTTGTGGTGGCTGAGCATCGCCCCCTTCGGGAAGCCCGTCGTCCCCGAGGTGTACTGGATGTTGATCGGGTCGTCGAAGGACAGGCACGCTGCCCGCTCCGCGACCGCAGTCGCGTCGACCGACGAACCGTCGGCGAGCAGCAGTTCCCAGGTGGGATCGTCGAGGTAGACGACGTCGGTGAGTTGCGGTAGCCCCGGGCGGACCTCGTCGACCATCGCGCGGTAGTCGCTCGTCTTGAACGCCGACGCCGCGACGAGGGTGCGCACGCCGGCCTGCCGCAGGACGAATTCGAGTTCGTGAGTGCGGTATGAGGGGTTGACGGTGACGAGGATCGCCCCCACTCGGGCCGTCGCGTATTGCACGAGCTGCCATTCGAGGCAGTTCGGTGCCCAGATCGCCATCCGGTCGCCTGGGGCGATGCCGCGGGCGAGCAACGCCCGCGCGAGCACATCTACGGCGGCGTCGAAGTCCGCGTAGCTGAGTCTGCGGGCTGAGGCGACATCGACGACCGCATCGCGGTTGCCATATCGCGCGACGGTGGCGCGAAGGTTCTCGTCGATCGTCTGACCAAGAAGCGGTGTGGTCGAGGAGCCGTTGGAGTACGAGGGGGCTGTCGGCAGCGGTGTCGCCATACCTGCCTAGCTAACACGCCGGGCCGCTAGCAGGACAGGTGCGATGAAGAAGCCGATTCGCGTGGTCATAACAAACGCCGCGCCGGGTCCCAGGGACTCGGCGCGGCGTCAAAAGCCATATGTGGTGCGTCAGGCGCTCAGGGTGGCGTTGGTGTTGCCATCCAGTAGCGAGCGCACCTCGGACTCGCGATAGCGGCGGTGCCCGCCGAGGGTACGGATGGAGGTGAGCTTTCCGGCCTTCGCCCAGCGCGTCACCGTCTTCGGGTCCACGCGGAACAGCGTGGCGACCTCGGATGGGGTGAGGAGCGGCTCGGATTCCGGACGCTGACGCGGTGTCGTCATCGCGGGGTCCCTTTCTGGGGTTTCATCACGCGGAGTCCTGTTCCGCGTGGCGTGCCCAGTATGCATAAGGATGTGCCCTGGGACCTATGCCGAGTGCCCAAGTGTCTACTTCGTGCCATGCAGGAACCTGCAGGCTGATCGTATGGACCCTTTTGCGGTGGGCAAAACGGGCACTAGTGGACAACTCGAGTCCATGTGCGGCACTACCGAGGCGCGAGGTAGTCTTGCGGCACGACGATGACAACTTTCCCGGCTGGAGCGCATCGCAGCTGCCGCCGGATGACTGTATGAGCGAGGGGGTCGAGCCATGGGGCGCGGCCGTGCGAAAGCCAAGCAGCAGAAAGTGGCCCGCGAACTCAAGTACAGCGGCCAATTCACGGACTTGGAAGCCCTGCAACGAGAACTCGGCGCTCATCCGTCGTCGACGACCGACACGGTCGACCCAGGTGTGGAGTACGACGACCAGGACGACGACTGGTCGGCGAACGGCAGCTGAACGACGGGCGACAAACCCGGTTATTCTGTGACGGGTCGCCCTATTGTTTGCTGGCACAACATCACCGGGTAGCGATCACCAGCGGCTGGCGGCGCCCCGGTATGCCGACACAACCCGCACCACGCCCGTACCCGCCTCGACGTTCCCGAGCTGCCAGGCCGGCAGCCCCCGGCGCTCGCACAGCGTGAGCGCATCGGCCGTCCTGGCGCCTGGGACGACGGCGATCATGCCGACGCCGAGATTGAAGGTCAGTTCCATCTGTGCGGCAGACACTGCGCCGCTGCGCTGGATGAGGTCGAATACGGGTGGCGGCGCCCAGGTGCTGCGGTCGACCACGGCATCGGCGTCTACGGGCAGCACCCGGCTCAGGTTGCCGGCGAGCCCACCGCCAGTGATGTGGGCGAAAGCATGTGCACCGCACTCGCGGGCCAGCGCCAGACAGTCCTGCGCATAGATTCGGGTCGGGGTGAGCAGTTCGTCGGCCAGGTTACGACCGTCGAACCCCTCCGGTACCAGGTCGAGGCTCAGCTTCGCCTGCTCGAGCAGGACGTGGCGGACGAGCGAATAACCGTTGGCATGCAGCCCGGACGATGCGAGAGCGATCAGCGCATCGCCCTCCTGCACACGCCCGGGACCGAGGATCGCGTCGGCGTTCACCACGCCGACGCCGGTGCCGGATACGTCGTACTCGTCCGGACCCATCAGTCCCGGATGCTCGGCAGTCTCGCCGCCGACCAGCGCGCAGCCGGCCTGGACACAACCCTCAGCGATACCGGCCACGATGGCGGCGATCTTCTCGGGTACCACCTTGCCCGTCGCGATGTAATCACTCAGGAACAGTGGCTCTGCACCCACGACCACGAGGTCGTCGACGACCATGGCCACCAGATCGATCCCGATCGTGTCGTGGCGGTCGAGGGCCTGTGCGATCGCGACCTTTGTCCCCACACCGTCCGTCGAGCTCGCGAGTACAGGGCGCGGATAGGCAGTGAGATCGAGATCGAAGAGGCCGGCGAAACCACCGATGCCACCGCGCACTCCGGGGCGCGCAGTGCGCTGAACGTGAGCCTTCATCAACTCCACGGCGCGGTCGCCGGCGGCAATGTCGACGCCCGCGGAGGCGTACGTGCTCATGCTGTCGTCACGGTCTCGACAGCGCATCCTCGGCGGAGAAACTCGACATGTGTTCGGGCTCGCGACCACTGACCGACTTCTCGATGCCTTCGAGGACGTGCTTGCCGACGACCTCGGGCAGCGGAATCGGGTAGTTGCCGTCGAAGCACGCACTGCACAGTCGGCTTCGCGGCTGCTCGCTGGCGGCGATCAGCCCGTCGAGTGAGACGAAGCCGAGGGAGTCCGCACCGATCGAGGCACGGATGCCGTCTGTGTCGAGTCCGCTGGCGATCAGCTCTGCCTTGGATGCGAAGTCGATCCCGTAGAAGCAGGGCCACTTGACGGGCGGAGAGGAGATACGAACGTGCACCTCGAGCGCCCCGGCCTCGCGGAGCATCCGCACCAAGGCGCGCTGGGTGTTGCCGCGAACGATCGAGTCGTCGACGACCACCAGCCGCTTGCCGCGGATCACATCTCGCAGCGGATTCAGCTTGAGCCGGATACCGAGCTGCCGGATCGTCTGCGACGGCTGGATGAACGTCCGCCCGACGTAGGAGTTCTTCACCAAGCCCAGGCCATACGGGATCCCGGACGCCTCGGCGAAGCCGATCGCCGCGGGTGTTCCCGACTCGGGAACGGGGATCACGAGATCGGCCTCGGCCGGGTGCTCGCGCGCCAGGCGGCGCCCGACCTCGACACGGGCCGAATGCACGCTGCGCCCGGAGATCGTGGTGTCGGGGCGGGCGAGATAGACGTACTCGAACAGGCAGCCCTTGGGTTCGGCTGCGGCGAAGTGCTGCGAACGCAAGCCGTCCTCGTCGATCGTGATGAGTTCACCGGGCTCGATCTCGCGCACGAAGCTCGCGCCGACGATGTCGAGCGCAGCCGTCTCCGACGTCACGATCCAGCCACGCTCGAGCCGACCGAGCACGAGCGGTCGGACGCCCTGCGGATCACGAGCTGCGTACAGCGTGTGCTCGTCCATGAACACCAGCGAGAACGCCCCCCGCAACGTGGGCAGCACCTCCATCGCTGCCTGCTCGACCGACACATCCGGCCGTGCGGCGAGCAATGCCGTCAGCAGGTCCGAGTCGGTGGTTGCGCTCATGGCACCCGCCCCGGTGCCGGTGAGCCGCGCGGCGGCCGCGAGCTCGGCAGTGTTCACCAGGTTGCCGTTGTGCCCCAGCGCGAGACCGGTACCTGCAGAGGTGGTGCGAAAGCTCGGTTGCGCGTTTTCCCATGTCGTCGATCCGGTCGTCGAGTACCGCGTATGTCCGACGGCGATATGACCCTGCAGCGTGGCCAACGTCGCCTCGTCGAACACCTGCGAGACGAGGCCGAGATCCTTGTAGACGACGAGGGAACTGCCGTCGCTGACGGCGATGCCTGCCGCCTCCTGACCGCGATGTTGCAGCGCGTACAGGCCGAAGTAGGTGAGTTTGGCGACCTGCTCACCGGGAGCCCAGACGCCGAACACGCCGCAGGCGTCTTGGGGGCCCTTCTCACCGGGGAGGAGCTCGTGACTGAGCATTCCGTCTCCGCGGGAGGCTGCCACGCATCCAGTGTACGGGGCTGGAGAGTCGCCGCAGGACACCTCGCCGAGGCCGCTAGGACAGCAGCGGGAGGTACCCGCGCAGATCGCTTCGGCTGCCGTCCGCCCGGACCGCACCCGCGGCGACCCCATCCCCGAAGTCGAGTCGGCCCGTGGCCAGACGCAGCCACGTCACCGCGTCGGTCTCGACGACGTTCGACGGGGTGCCCCTGGTGTGCCGCGGGCCGGAAATCGCCTGAACCGCAACGAACGGCGGCACGCGCACCTCGACCGACCGGCCCGGAGCCTGGACGGCGAGGATCTCGGCGAGGCCGCGCGTCGCGGCAGCCAGCGCTGCGCGATGCAGTGGCACCCCCGCGAGCTGCGGAAGTGAGCGAGACAGGTCGTCGCAGTGCACGACGACGTCGACGATGCGGGTGGTGATCCAGTCCAGTGCAGTGATCGGCCCACGGCCACCGATCACGGCCTGGGCGGCTTCGACCTCGATCGGCACGGCATCGATCGCGTCGCGTAGTTTCACGACGAGCGCGCCCGGATGCAGCGACGCTGCTGCCTGTTCGGTCGAGGCGACGATCTGCGCCACGTCTCGTCGGTAACGACGGACGTACTCGGCAGCGGGCACCGGCGCTTCGTCGGTCGGTCGCGCGAGTCCACGTGACATGCCCTCACTGACCAGTACCACATGGGCGAGCAGCATCCGCACGTCCCACCCGGGCAGTGCGGATGGCAACGCGAAGTGGGCCTCGTCCAGCTGGCTAAACCATTCGACGAGCGCAGTGCCCTGAGCGCGGAACGCCGCCAGTCCCTCCACCGCACGGCGGGTCATTCGAAGCGGTGCGCGAGGACGCTGCTCCAGGCGTCGCGCAATTCGCGCAGCGCGATCGTGAAAAGTCCCTGGAAGTCGAGCGTCGTGGCGAGCAGATCGATCTCACCGATACGGGTGAACGCAACATCGTGCGTGGCGCAGAGTTCGCCGAATCGCTGCTCGTGAATTCGAGGAACGCTGACAACTGCCCGCGCCGTCGACTCGGCGAACAGCTCTATGAACGGGTCGTGCACGGCGGGCAGCGTGATCCGCGCACCGGCGTTCGTGCGCAGGCACGCCTCGACCAGGCTCTGGGCCAGCCCGCCTTCGGCGAGATCGTGTGCCGAATCGAGCACCTCCTCATTGGAGGCCGCGATCAGAAGCTCCGCGAGTCGCTGCTCGCGAGCCAGGTCGACCACGGGCGGCCGGCCCCCGAGATAGTCGTGCGCGACGTGCGCCCACTCCGAGCCGCCGAACTCTTCACGCGTCTCGCCGAGCAAGTAGATCGACGCACCGTCGGTGCGGAACCCCTGCCGGGTGCGGCGGCGCACGTCGTCGATCACGCCGAGGACGCCGATGACCACCGTCGGCAGGATCGCCGTCGAGCCGGTCTGGTTGTAGAAGCTGACGTTGCCTCCCGTGACGGGAATGCCGAGTTGCTGACATCCGTCGGCCAGCCCGCGCACAGCTTCGCTGAACTGCCACATGACGGCCGGGTCTTCCGGTGAACCGAAGTTGAGGCAGTTCGTCACGGCCAACGGCCGCGCGCCCGACGTCGCGACGTTGCGGAAGGCCTCGGCCAACGCAAGCTGCGCGCCCGAGTACGGATCGAGTGCGGTGTATCGGCCGTTGCCGTCGACCGAGAGTGCGATGCCGCGGTTCGTGGAATCGTCGAGCCTGATCATGCCTGCGTCCTCGGGCTGCGCGAGCACGGTGTTGCCGAGAACGAAGCGGTCGTACTGATCAGTGATCCATGAGCGGTCGGCGAGGTTCGGCGACGCGATCATCTGCAGCAGCGTCGTGCGCAGCCCAGCCGAGTCGTGAGGACGAGGAAGGGTGGAACCGTCGTGCTCGGTGAGCGCGTCCTGCTCAAGCGGCCGCTCGATAGGGCGCTGGTAGACCGGTCCCTCGTGTGCAGCGGTACGGGGCGGGATGTCGACGATCGTCTCGCCGTGCCATCGCATGCGTAGCCGGCCACCGCGTGCCTCCTGATCGGGAGTCACATCGGTGACCGTCCCGATAACCGTCGCGGTGACATCCCACTTCGCGCAGACCGCCAGGAACCTATCGAGGCGATCGGGCGCGACGACGGCCATCATCCGTTCCTGCGATTCACTCATCAGGATCTCTTCCGGCACCAGCGTGGGATCGCGCAGCGGAGCCAGGTCGAGGTCGATCTCCATGCCTCCGGTGCCGGCCGCCGCAAGTTCTGTCGTGGCACACGACAGGCCAGCAGCCCCGAGATCCTGAATTCCCACGACGAGATCGGCAGCGAAAATCTCGAGGCAGCACTCGATGAGCACCTTCTCGGCGAATGGATCGCCCACCTGGACGCTCGGCCGCTTCGCTTCGCCTTCGTGTTCGAACGTCGCGCTCGCCAATACCGAGGCGCCACCGATGCCGTCGCCGCCGGTCCGCGCACCGAAGAGCACCACATGGTTGCCGGGCCCATCGGCCTTCGCCAGCTTGATGCCGTCCGTGCGCATCACCCCTACGCACAGCGCGTTGACGAGGGGGTTGCCCGTGTAGCACTCGTCGAAGTAGACCTCGCCTCCGATGTTCGGCAGACCGAGACAGTTCCCGTACCCACCGATTCCGGCAACCACTCCGGGTAGCACGCGCGCCGTGTCCGGCGAGTGCAAGCGCCCGAATCGCAGCGAGTCCATGACCGCGACCGGACGGGCGCCCATGGTGAGGATGTCGCGCACGATTCCACCCACACCCGTGGCAGCCCCTTGGTACGGCTCGACGTAGGACGGGTGATTATGCGATTCGATCTTGAACGTGACCGCCCAGCCGTCGCCGACATCGACGACGCCGGCGTTCTCGCCCATACCGACGAGCAGCACGTCGGTGTCCGGCTTCTTGTCGCCGAATTGCTTGAGGTGCACGCGCGAGGACTTGTACGAGCAGTGCTCGCTCCACATGACGGAGTAGATCGCCAGCTCGGCACTCGTCGGACGACGACCGAGAATTTCGCGCACCCGCTTGTACTCGGCGTCGGTCATGCCCAGCTCGGCGAACGGTTGCAGCTGATCCGGCGTGTTGGCCGCACGTTCGACCGTGTCCATCGATCCCGCGCGCACACTGTCGCTCATGAGTTGGCCATTCGCTAACGAGCTGTCGCTCATAAGTTGGCCATTCGCTAACGAGCTGTCGCTCATGCAGCGACGCCCACCCTCGAGAGGAAAAAGCCGAGACCGTCCCGGCCCGGGCCGGTGAGTTCGTCGATCGCGTGCTCGGGGTGCGGCATCAGTCCGACGACATTGCCTGCCGCATTACACACGCCGGCGATGTCGCGGTAACTGCCGTTCGGATTCCCGTCCAGGTAACGGGCCACGACGCGTCCCTCGGCTTCGAGTTCGTCGAGCGTTCGCTCAGCAGCGACGTAGAAGCCGTCCATGTTCTTGATCGGAATGACGATCTCCTGGCCCTGGGTGTACTCGCTCGTCCACGCCGTCGCGGCATTCTCGATGCGCAGGCGCTGTTCTGTGCAGACGAAGCGGCGGGCGGCATTGCGCTGCAGAGCGCCCGGCAGCAGATGGGCCTCACACAGCACCTGGAACCCATTGCAGATGCCGAGCACCGGCAGTCCGTCGTGCGCCGCACCGATGACGGACTCCATGACGGGCGCGAAGCGGGCGATAGCACCGGCCCGCAGGTAGTCGCCGTAGGAGAACCCGCCGGGAAGTACGACTGCATCGACATCGTGCAGAGCGGGATCGGCATGCCAGAGCGCGACGGCGTCAGCTCCCGCGGCGCGTACCGCCCGGGCCGCGTCGCGGTCGTCCAAACTTCCTGGAAACGTCACGACACCGACGCGCACAGCCACCCGTCCAGGCTACCGGCCCCACACCACACCCGGGTCAGCCGCGGCGGATGGTGAAGTTCTCGATCACCGGATTGGCCAACAGGGTGTCGGCCAGCTTCGTGACCGTCTCGTCGTCCAGGCTGTCGTCGACGTCGAGTTCGAAGTGTTTGCCTTGCCGAACGTCGCGGACGCCGTGGATGCCGAGGCGCCCGAGCGCACCGACGATGGCCTGGCCCTGCGGATCGAGGATCTCGGGTTTCAGCACGACATCTACGACCACGCGAGACACGACGACTCCCGACCAGTTGGCGACGGATACGACGTCAGCGTATCGGCGTGGCGAACGGCCAGGGGCCAGGTGCTGCCGTCAGCGCCAGCCGATACGGCGCATGAGCTGCAACGACCGAGTCATCATCGAGGCGAACCCGTCCTGCGACATCCGCCCGGGCGGCGCGATGTTCATCAGCCGCTGGCGAGCGAGAGTCTGGGCCTCGGTGTACTTCAGCAGCCCGTCGGCGCCGTGCCTGCGGCCGAGCCCGGAATCGCCCATGCCGCCCATCGGCGCGTCAACGCTTCCCCACGCGGCGCCGTAACCCTCGTTGATGTTCACCGTGCCGGAGCGCAGCCGCGCCGCTATGTCACGCCCGCGGCGCGCGCTCTTCGTCCACACGCTCGCATTCAGCCCATAGGCAGTGTCGTTCGCCCGATCGACCGCTTGATCGACATCGTTGAACCGATAGATGGATACCAGTGGCCCGAACGTTTCGTTCCCGAAGCACGTTGCCGCGTCGGTGACGCCGCTCAGCACTGTCGGCTCGAAGAACAGCGGACCGATATCAGGGCGCGCCTTGCCGCCGGCGAGGATCGTCGCCCCGCTGTCGATGGCGTTGTCGACATGCGCGGCGACGGTCGACAGCTGATCCGCCGACGTCAGCGACCCCATGTCGAAGCTCATGTCGTATCCGGCCCCGATGCGCATTGACTTCACTGCCTCCACGAACCGCGGCACGAAGGCGTCGTAGATGCCGTCCTGGACGTACATCCGCTCGATCGAGATGCACAGCTGCCCGGAGGAGGAGAAGCAGGCGCGAACTGCGCCTTCGACCGTGCGGTCAAGCGGCGCGTCGTCGAGGACGATCATCGCGTTCTTGCCGCCCAGTTCGAGCGAGCACCCGATCAGACGCGCGCCCGCCTGCTCAGCGATCCGCTTCCCGCTCGGTGTGGAACCGGTGAACATGACGTAGCCGGCCTGGTCCATCAGCACCGACCCGATCGTCGAACCGCGGCCGAGCACCAGCTGCCACAGATCCGCGGGCAGCCCAGCCTCGCGCGCCAGCGCAAGGGACCAGAGCGCCGTGAGCGCCGTCTGATTGTCAGGCTTCTGTACGACGGCATTGCCGGCGATGAGCGCGGGGATGGTGTCGCCGATCGCCAATGCGAGCGGGTAGTTCCATGGCGAGATGATGGACACCACGCCTTTCGGCTGCCGCAGTTCGCGAGTACTCGTCAGCACGGGAAACAGGCCGGTGCGGCGCTTCGCGCGCAGCAGCCCCTTCGCGGTCCGGGCGTAGTAGCGCGCCGTATTGGCAACGTCGGCGACCTCGAGGAACGCATCGCGCCGTGCCTTGCCGTTCTCCAGCTGGATCAAGTCCATGATCTCGTCCTGCCGGGCGAGGATCAGATCGTGCAGCTTGAGGAAGATCGCCGTTCGCTCGCGCACCGGACGCTTCGCCCACGACCGTTGCGCGAGACGCGCGCGTTCGAACGCCGCCGCGACATCGGCTTCGCTGCACTGCGGCAACTGCGCGATCACCGCGCCCGTGTACGGCGCATGCGTCGTGACCGTGTCACCCGAGGTGCAGGGCACGCTCAGGACGAGCCGGTCGAGTTCGGCCCGATGAATACGCGGGGGCAACGCCGCCGCGGGCTCGTCGGACGGGGTGCGAAGGTCGGAAGCGGTCGCCGTCATGGATTCATAATGAACGATATTCAGTACATCCGCGTGTGGTGAGCCGCCGGAGGCGGGGCAGCGGGTATCAGCCGGGCCAATCGGCGAAGCTCAGCCCCGTCAACCGTTCGTACGCCTCGACATAGCGAGCGCGGGTCGCTTCGACCACGTCGTCCGGGAGAACGGGCGGCGGCGCGTCGGAGCGACGGTCCCATCCGGAGTCGGGCGACAGCAGCCAGTCGCGCACGTACTGCTTGTCGAAACTCGGCTGCGCCCGCCCGGGACGCCATTGGTCGGCGGGCCAGAAACGTGACGAGTCGGGCGTCAGCACCTCATCTGCAAGAACCAGCTCGCCCGACGCCGAATCCCGCCCGAACTCGAACTTGGTGTCCGCGACGATGATGCCGCGCTCAGCGGCGATCCCCGCGGCGCGCCCGTAGATCGCCAGCGTGAGTTCGCGTAGGTGCGCCGCTGTCTTTTCGCCGACGGTCGCGGCAACGGCGTCGAAGGAGACGTTCTCGTCGTGCTCGCCGAGCTCGGCCTTTGTCGCCGGCGTGAAGATCGGTTCGGGCAGGCGGTCGCCGTCGACGAGACCAGCCGGAAGTGCGACACCGCACACCGCCCCCGTCGCCTGGTAGTCGAGCAGGCCCGACCCGGCGAGGTAACCCCTCGCCACGGCCTCGACCGGCACCATCTGCAGCGGGGTACAGACCATCGCACGTCCGCGCCACTCGGGCGGAATCAGCGGATCGTCGACGCCTCGCATGTGGTTCGGCACCACGTCGGCGAGTTGGCCGAACCACCAGACCGTCATCGCGGTGAGGATGCGGCCCTTGTCCGGGATCTGCGGCGCCAGTATGTGGTCGAACGCGGAGATGCGGTCGCTGGCAACCATGATCAATGCGCCGCCCGGGGCCCGATAGAGATCGCGGACCTTGCCGCTGTGCAGGGGGGTCAGTTCGGCCGGCACGCTCACCCGGTGATCGTCTCAGACGCGTGGAAGCCCGGAAATGCCACCGGTCCCGCCCCCGCGGTTCGCTGCGTCGACGGACACTGCGGATTCGCGGAGAGCGGGACCGATCGGGTTGCTACGACCGCCAGGACTACGGCCGTAACACGTTCACGCGGCGGTACTTACCACCACCAGTCAGATGCCGTGTTGACGGTGTGGACGTGGCTCGAGTTCGGGCTGACGGTCGAATGGACCGGCTTCGCCGATGCCGAAGCGGTTCCGATGATGCCGAGACCGAGAGCGACGGCGAGGACGGCGACAACGCATCGCCGTAGAGAATTCAGCACAAGCGACCCTTCTTGTCGAACTTCGGACCCATTATGGCCCTTGAGAGCCGGCCAGTGTTAGGTCGATACCTCACCGCCTGCCTAGGATTCAGGGCCGGAAGGCGCATTTCCAAATTCTCTATGTGGCAGCAAGTTGCATGGCACCAACTACGGTGGATGTTATGGGCGATACCGGACAGCTCGGCGATGTCGAGGTCCGGCTGTACCGCGCCTTGCTGGCAAACCCCGGAATTCCGGTGCCGGCGATCGCGGCCGAGCTTGCCCTCCCGGTCGGTGATCTCGACAAACCCCTGGCCTCTCTCGTCGATTTCGGGCTGCTCCGGAGCACGGGCGACGACGCGTACCTGGCGGTAAGCCCGATGCTCGCCGAGGCGGTCGTTCTGGGCGCCGAAGATCTGGAACTCGGGGCTCGTCGGGCGTCGGTCGAGGCGCGGCGCAACGCGATCCGTTCCCTGGTTCCGGACTGGAACGTCGCCCGAACCGGAGCCGTGCAGGACGCCGCTGTCGATGTCGTGTCGGACCAGTCCGCCATCGCCAACGTGCTGATGCACTACGCCGACCGGTGCCAGAACGAGTTGCTGTCCGTGGCCCCCGGCCGCGTGCCGAGCACCCGCGTCGACGGTCGCACGCGAGTTGCCAACATCTACTCCGCGCGGCGCGGGATCAAGACGCGCGCGCTGTACCAGCACACCGCGTTGCGCGACCGTGCGACCCGCTCGTACCTGAACGAGCTTGCGGAGAACGGGGCGAAGATCCGGTTTGCATCGTCGGTGCCCGGACGCAGCCTCGTCGTCGACCGCGAGGTCGCGCTACTCCCGATCCCCACTGACGACCCCGGACGCCACGGCCTCGCCGTCGTCCGCGAACCGAACGTCATCGCCTGGGTGGTCGCGACGTTCGAACAGCTCTGGGCTGAGGCCGCACCGCTGGAGGATGTCATCCACCACCAGCGTGATGAGACCGAACTCGACGCCACGCGCGCGGCGATCCTCCGCCTGATGGCCGAAGGGGAGAAGGACGAGGCGATATCGCGGCGGCTGGCCATCTCCGTGCGTACGTGCCGCAGGCACATCGCCGATTACATGGCGCAGGTCGGCGCGACGAGCAGGTTCCAAGCCGGCGTCATCGCCGCCCGGGCGGGTCACACCGACAGCCCCATCCCGAACTGACCGCTCAGACCAGTCGCTACCGTCGAGCCGGAGGTGTCCGTGGCCGCGTTCGTCATCGCTCTCGTGCTCACGAACGTCGCGACGCTCGTTGCGCTTGTCGTGGTCAGTCGTCGCCACCGCTCTTGCTCTGACGAGCCGGTCGACGAGCGGGTCAGTGAGGTGCTTGCGTCGTCCATCCGCCCGCTCGGTCCCCCCTCGGCATCGGCCGGGCGCGCGCGGCGTGTGATCAGCGTCGAGATCCTCAACCCCATCGAGCTGGCCGGCGTGCGTGGGCGCGTGTTCGGGATTGCCGGCTCGCTCGTCCCGCACCTGACTCGGCGCATCGTGTACGACCAGACGGTTCGACAGCTGCGCGAACAACTTGCCGCACACCAGGTTGTCGCAGACGTCCGGGTGCATGTTCTGCCGCCTGAACGATCCGACAGCGCGCATGCAGCCGAACCGATACGACTCGATGTGACGGTCGACGAGCCTGACGAATTCCAACCGGACCGGGCCTACGAGCCACCCGTGCAGTAGGCGTCGGCGACACCGAGGGCTTCGTCGAGAATGGCGATGCCCTCGAGGACCTCGTCGGCCGTGGTCGTACACGGCGGCACCACATGGGTCCGGTTGAAGTGTGTGAAGGGCCACAATCCGCGCTTCTTGCACGCGGCCGCGAACTCATTGATCGGTGCGGCCGCGGCGCCGGACGCGTTGTACGGAACGAGCGGCTCGCGGGTGCGGCGGTCGCGGACGAGCTCAAGAGCCCAGAACACCCCGAGACCTCGCACATCACCGATCGATGGATGGCGTTCGGCGAGCTCGTTCAGGGCTGGGCCGATGACGTCGCGACCGAGATCACGAGCGTGCTCGACGATCCGTTCATCCTTGAAGATGTTGATCGATGCAACGGCGCTGGCGCACGCAAGCGGGTGCCCTGAATAGGTCAGCCCGCCCGGATAGGGGCGTTCCTGGAAACTGGCCGCCACCCGATCGGAGATGATGACGCCGCCGAGCGGCACGTAGCCGGAGTTCACTCCCTTGGCGAAGGTGATGAGATCCGGCGTGACGCCCCAGTGGTCGACTGCGAACCATTCGCCGCAACGGCCGAAGCCTGCCATCACCTCGTCCGCGATCAGCATGATCCCGAACTCGTCGCAGATCTCGCGGACACCGGCCAGGTACCCCGGCGGCGGTACGAGGATGCCGTTCGTGCCGACCACGGTTTCGAGGATGATCGCGGCTACCGTGTGGGCCCCCTCGACGAGGAGCACGTCGCGGATGTGCGCGAGGGCACGTTCGGACTCCTCCTCAGGCGTCGTGGCATGGAAGGCGGACCGGTAGAGGTACGGACCCCAGTACCGGACCACCCCTGGCAGTCCGGGTTCGCTCGCCCACCGTCGGGGATCGCCGGTCATCGCGATGGCACCGGCGGTCGCTCCGTGGTAGCTGCGATACGCCGACAGCACCTTGTGTCGCCCGGTGTGCAGGCGCGCCAGACGTAGCGCGTTCTCGGTTGCCTCCGCGCCGCCGTTGGTGAAGAAGATCTGGTTGAGGTCTCCGGGTGCGAGTTCGGCGATCAAGCGCGCCGCCTCGCTGCGCGCGTCGTTCGCGAATGACGGCTGGATGGTGCACAGCCGCGCGGCCTGCTCCTGGATTGCCGCGACGAGCCGCGGGTGCTGGTAACCGATGTTGACGTTGACCAACTGGCTGGAGAAGTCCAGGTAGCGGTTGCCGGCGTAGTCGGTGAAATGCGACCCGCTTGCGCTGGCGATCGGCAGCGGATCGATCAATGCCTGCGCCGACCACGAGTGGAACACGTGAGCGCGGTCGTCGGCGCGCACGCGTACCTCGTCGGTGGCGATTCCGCTCAGGACGTCCGAGACGTCGTGCAGGTCTGTCACGCCGCAAGGGTAGATCCCGCGCGGGGCCCTCAGCTCACCGGAGCCGTTCGCTGCCAGGGACGTAGCTGCTCCAGCTGACGCGCCAGACCCAGCAACAGCGTCTCACCGCCCGGACGCGTCACCAGCTGTACCGACAGCGGCGTTCCGTTCGGGTGCAGGCCGGCAGGTACCGCGATCGCCGGCCAACCAGCAAGGTTCCACGGCGCGCAGAAGGGCGCGTAACGCACGTTCGCGATCATGTTCGCCGACCAGCCACGCCCACCCCAGGCACGCGCTGCGATCGGAGATTGAGCGAGCGTCGGCGTCAACAGCACATCGTGCTCGGTGAAGAACGACTCGGCAGCCCGCTGCCAGCGCGCCCGCCCCTTCTCGCGAGGCAGGCCCAGCCGCATAGCCGCACGCCCAACGGCGGCATGGCGTCGGACTCGCGCTTCGAGCTTGCTGCGATCCGCCAGCAGTCGCGCCTCGAGTTCGGTGCCGGCCATCCATCGTGCGAGCGCCGACGGAGAGGTCCGCTGACCGTAGGGGGGGTTGGCGCGGGCAACGGTGTGGCCCGCATCCCGCAACAGGTCAGCGGTCTCGCGGGCGCCGGCGGCCCAGTGCCGATCGACCGTCACGCCGGGCACGAACACCTTCGTCGACACGGCAATGCGCATCCGCACGGGATCGCTCAGTCTTCCCAGTTCTGGACGTCCGGCCATGACCGACAAGACCAGCGCACAGTCCTCCACCGTCGTCGCGAGCGGACCGTTCTCGGCCATGCCGAACCACGCGCCGTCGCCGAGATCTGCCGGCACCACGCCCCGGCCGGGCTTGATGCCGACGAGCCCACAGCATGCCGACGGGATTCGGATCGAGCCCATCCCGTCATTGCCATGCGCGACCGGCACCATCCCAGCGGCCACGGCTGCCGCGGACCCGCCCGACGAACCGCCCGGCGTGCGCGCGGGATCCCACGGGTTGTGTGTGATGCCGAAGACCGAGTCGGTGGCTCCGAACACGCAGAGTTCGGGTACCCGAGTGATGCCGACGACGACCGCGCCGGCATCGCGAAGGCGGCGTACGACCTCGTGGTCCTTCGCCTGCGGCGACGGGTCACTGCCGGCCGACCCCTCGCGCATCGGTTCGCCCTCGACGCTGATGTTGTCCTTCACCGCGATGGGCAACCCCGCCAGTGGCAGGACGTCCTTGTCGGTGCGGGCGTCCACACGATCGGCCTCGTCGAGCGCCCGGAAGACCCGGACCTCCTGGAACGCACCAATGCGTCCGTCGCGCGCGTCGATACGTTGCAAGGCTTGCTCGGTTGCCTCACGAGCGCTGAGTTCTCCACGCTGCACGGCGGAGACGATCTGCACAGCCGTGGGCGTTGCGGTGGCGACCATGGCGGCAGGCTACGCAGTGGCGCAGCACCCGCACAGAGCGGTCGGGGCTCAGCAGCCGTCCGGGCCGGCAACGGGGACGAAGTCCGGCGTGGCGTGGGTGGCGGCGCGAGTCCAATCCGCGGAGGTGTCGGCTCCGAATGCGGAGGTATATGACGTCGAGGCGATGCAGCCACCCTGGTGCAGCCCGCCGATCACCCCGATGACCGAGGAACCGCGCAGCCAAGGACCGCCGCTCGTCCCATTCGCGAATCCGGCGCAGTCGAAGCTCGGGAAACCGCTCGTCGCATACACCGTCGAGGTGCAGGTGATAGGGCGGTCGTTCACGCCGGCGACGTACCCGTCGACCGTCACGCGGGACGAGGGTCTCGGCGCGCTGCCCAGAAGGTATGCACCGGTCACGTCTTCGATCTCATGTACCGCTCCGTGAAACACGAGGGGTGACATGACCAGGAACGCGTAGTCGTGCTGCGGATCGCGTTGCGAGATCCACAGGGGATCGACGTAGACGTGCCGTGCCGACCAGATGCCGTAGGGCGTCAGGCGGTCGTGATAGCCCGGCACGAAGTCGTAACCGACGCCGTTTCCTACGATGCAGTGCGCCGCTGTGAGCACCAGGTCGTGATGCGGACTGTGCACGACGCTTCCGGAGCACTCATGTGGAAGGCCGAGCAGGACCGCCGATCCGAACACGCTCGGGAAGAACATCGCGCCGACCCGCGGGATGGAGCGCACAGTCGTGGCAGTCGGGGCCGCGTCGGCGGGAGATGCCGAGGCCACGAGGGCGGAGCACACCATCGCCAGCACAGTCACGGCGACGCGCACACGCGGCAGGGCCATCGCCCCATCATGTCCCCCCCGGTGAGCCGCTTCAATCTGGGAGGCTCAGGGGGTGGCCGACGAATGGGACCCGCTGTGGCGGCGTTGGCACGAGCGGCGCGCACCCACACGCGGCATCCACCTGGACTGCGCGGCCGCGGGACGCACCTCCAGCGCCACGATCTCCGCCGTTGCCGTCCACATGAGGCTTGAGGCCGAACTCGGCGCGTATGTCGCGCAGTCGGCTGCCGCCGAGACGCTGACGGGGTTGCGTTCGGATCTGGCGGCGCTGTTCGGACTGCCGCGCGACGGGGTTGCCCTCGTCGAAAGCGCCTCGGCGGCGTTGCGAGCCCTGCTCTCGTGCTGGCCACTGCCGAAGGGCGCCGCTGTCGCCGTGGCGCCGAGCGAGTGGGGTCCGAATCTCGCCGCATTCGCTGCCGCAGGCATGCAGGTCGTCCTGCTCGACGCCGATGAGCACGGAGTCGTCGACATCGATCGTCTGCAGCACCGCATGATCACCAACCCGCCGGCACTGGTGCACATCACCCAGGTCGCCGCACACCGCGGTCTCGTCCAGCCGGTCGCGACGATCGCACGTGCGTGCCGTGAGGCCGGCATTCCGCTCTGGATCGACGCGGCGCAGGCTGTCGGTCACGTCGACACTGCGATCGGTCCCGACGCCGTGTACGCCACCGGCCGCAAGTGGCTGTGCGGCCCGCGGGGCGTGGGGTTTCTGGGCATCTCAGAACGATGGTGGTCGAGTCTGCAGGTTCAGCACCACGTGCTCGCCGCCAGCGACGAGCCGACGGTCCTGGCTATGGAGTCAGACGACGCCAACGTCGCCGGGCGCATCGGCCTCGCCGTTGCGGTCGGTGAACTTCTCGACGACACACCTGCCGCGGCGTACCGCCGACTCGACGAGGTCGGCGCCGCGACCCGCGCCGCGTTGGACGGCCTTCCCGGCTGGACCGTCGAGCCTGCGAACGGCTCCGCCATCACCGCACTGCGCCCCACCGCTGGGCAGGACGTGGCTGCCGTGCGTGACGTCCTCCTCGTCGAGCACGGCATCCTCACCACGGCCTCGATGCCGGCCCGCGCGCCGCACGACCTGGCGGAACCGCTGCTGAGGATCAGCCCGCATGTCGACTGCTCGGCCGAGCAACGCGAAGCCCTGCGACACGCGTTGTATACGAACGGTTGAACAGGACATTTCGGTTTCCTTACCCAACCTTGCGATTCGCTCGAATACGAGTAACCATCGAAGTGAGGACGGCTGAGCTTCGGCCGCCCCCGCACCGACCCGCGGCCGGGAATTGACGGCCGGTCCGGACCTGGAGGGGGCGGATGAACGCTCATCGCACTGCCACGCTGCCGCCGGCCGTCACGATCACCGACATCGAGACGGCCCGAACCCACATCGCCACTACTGCACTCGTGCCATCGAGCACGGCACGGGTCGGGCTCGAGCTCGAGTTTCACGTCGTCGACGTGACAGCCCCGCTGCGGCGCCCCACGTGGAACGACATCAACGCCATCGTCGCGGCCGCCGGATCCCTGCCCTGCGGCAGCGCGATCACCACTGAGCCCGGCGGACAGCTGGAGCTGTCCGGACCCCCGCATTCCGGCGTCGGATTTGCGATCGCTGCGCTGCAGACCGACGAGCGGGCATTGCGGACGGCCGCTCGGCGATTCGGGCTCGGACTCGCACCGATCGGTGCCGATCCGGCGCGAGCTCTGGCACGGGTCACACCGGTCAGCCGCTACGCGGCGATGGAGCAGCACTTCGCCGCACTCGGCTGCGGAGGGGCGGGACGTCAGATGATGGCGTCAACCGCGGCATTGCAGGTGAATCTCGATGCCGGCCCGAGTCGGCTCTGGGGCGAACGCCTGGATCATCTGCACCGCATCGGCCCGGTGCTGTCAGCGATATCAGCCTGTTCACCGATGATCGCCGGACGCAGGTCCGGCTGGGCTTCGATGCGGGAGCAGGCGTGGCGCGCGATCGACCATGCCCGAACCGGACCGCTGCGCCGTTCGAACGATCCGGCGGGTTCGTGGGCCGATTACGCGCTCGCCGCCCCAGTGATGCTCGTCCGCGACGGCGAACAGGCAACGCCCGTCACGACTCGCGTGCCGCTTCGAGAGTGGATCCGCACACCAGACCTGCTCGATCGGGCGCCGACCCTCGACGACGTCGACTATCACCTCACGACGCTGTTTCCGCCGATACGGCTACGCGGCTACCTCGAACTGAGGTTCCTCGATGCCGTGCCTGATCAATGGTGGCCGGCATTGGCCGCGATCACGGCGACGCTGGTCGACGACGCGACCGCCGCGGGAGAGGCCGCCGAGGCATGCGCGCACATCGATCACGGCTGGGGCAGGGCCGCCCGCGAGGGTCTCCGGCGACCCGACCTGCATGCGGCTGCGCGCCGGTGCGTGGCGATCGCCGCCTCGCGTTGCCCCGAATCGCTGCGCCCAGCGGTTGCTGCCTACGCCGAACTCGTCGACCGCGGCGAGACTCCTGGGACACAGCTCGCGCACAAGATCAGCGAGACAGCTCCGGAAGACGCCTTCGTCGACGCCGCGCAGGGGGACGGGGACGGCGACCGTGCATGAGGCTGCCGCGCAGGGGCTCGAGCGTGCTCGAGCACGAACCCTGCTGCTCACCGATCTTGACGAGCAGGAACTCACCAAGCAACACAACCCGCTGATGAGCCCTCTCGTCTGGGATCTCGCGCATATCGGGCAGCAAGAGGACCTCTGGCTGCTGCGTGACGGCGACGCGCGTCGCGAAGGCGTGCTGCCTCGCGACGTCGATCGGCTGTATGACGCGTTCGAGTACCGCCGAGCCGAACGGGTCGACCTGCCCTTGCTCGATGCCGTACGGGCACGCCAGTTCATCGCAGACGTACGCGATCGCGCCTTCGATCGGCTCGCGGTTGCTGACGACGTATTTCCGTTCGCCATGGTCGAGCAGCACGAGCAGCAGCATGTCGAGACGATGCTCGCCACGCATCAACTCCGCGAGGGCGTGCCGTTGCTCGGTGTCGGTGATCCGTTGCCTCCGGGGCGACACGTTCCGCACGATTCCGTTCTCGTCCCGGGCGGCCCGTTCGTTCTCGGCGTGGACGCCGCGGACGAGCCTCACTCCCTCGACAACGAACGCCCCTCGCATGTCGTCGACCTGCCGCCGTTTCGCATCGGGCGCGTACCCGTCACGAACGGCGAATGGCAGGCGTTCATCGACGCCCGCGGCTACGACCGTCCGGAATTGTGGTCCGCGCGCGGGTGGTTGCACCGGTTGGAGGCCGGTCTCGACCGCCCGCTGTTCTGGCACGGCGACGGGTCGCGCCGGCGCTTCGGCGTTGTCGAGGACATCCCCCGGGACGAGCCTGTTCAGCACGTCTGCTTCTTCGAGGCGCAGGCCTACGCGGCGTGGGCAGACGCGCGGCTGCCGTCAGAGCAGGAGTGGGAGAAGGCCTGCGTGTGGGATCCCGTCGCCGGGCGTCGGCGCCGGTGGCCGTGGGGCGATGCGGATGTGGCGCCGGTGCTGGCGAATCTAGGTGGTGGCTCGCTGCGTCCTGCACCTGTGGGTGCCTATCCAGCTGCGGCGTCGGCGTACGGAGTCGAGCAGATGATCGGGGACGTGTGGGAGTGGACGTCATCGGGATTCGAGCCGTGGCCCGGATTCTCGCCGATGCTCTACCGCCAATACAGCCTGCCGTTCTTCGGTGGTGATTTCCGCGTGCTGCGCGGGGGGTCGTGGGCAGTCGGGTCCAGCGCCGTGCGCCCGTCCTTCCGCAACTGGGACCTGCCGATCCGCCGTCAGATCTTCTGTGGCGTCCGCCTCGCGTGGGACGCCTGACGTGTGCCGACACGTCGCCTGGCTCGGTGCGCCGCGTTCGGTAGCTTCCCTGGTCCTCGAGCCTCCGTGGGGGCTGCTCCGGCAGTCCTACGCACCTCGGCGGCAGAAGCGCGGCCTGATGAATGCGGACGGCTGGGGTGTCGGCCTGCACGTCGCGACACAGCCGACTCCGGTGCGCTGGCGATCGACCCGCCCGATGTGGAGTGACGCCTCGTTCGCGTCGGTCGCGCCCCTCCTCACCGCCGGTTCGGTGCTCGCCGCGGTGCGGTCGGCCACGACCGGCATGCCTATCGAGGAGTCGGCGACGGCACCGTTCACCGACGGTCACTGGCTGCTGTCGCACAACGGCCGCGTCGATCGCAGCGTGCTGCCCGTGACCCTGCATGCCGAATCGACGTGCGACGCCGCGCTACTCGCCGCGCACATCTTCGCCACGGGACCGGAACAGGTAGCCGACACGATTCAGCAGGTCGCGCGCCTGGATCCAGACGCGTTTCTCACGGTGCTGCTCGCGGCACCGGACCGGCTGATGGGCGTGACGTGGGGCGACACACTCTGCTATCTCGTCGAACCGGACGGCACCGTCGTAGCCAGCGAGCGATCAGACGACGACCCCCGATGGGTCGACGTTCCCGATCATCACCTCATCGACGTGACGCCGTCGGGCGTCACCCTGACCGATCTGGATGCCTTGTGACCACGCACATCGACGACGGCGCACGCGCTGCCGAGCTTGCCGCGGACGTTCGCGCGGGGCTGACGGCCTCGCCTAAGACGCTGCCGCCGAAGTACTTCTACGACGCCGTCGGCAGCGAGTTGTTCGACGAGATAACCCGCTTACCGGAGTACTACCCCACGCGCACCGAACGGGCGATCCTGGCCGAACGCGCCGACGAAATCGCGCTCCGGACGGGAGCGGAAACGCTGATCGAGATCGGCAGCGGAACGTCGGAGAAGACCCGCCTGCTTCTGCACGCGCTCGCCGCGCACGGATCACTGCGGCACTTCGTCCCGTTCGACGTCGATCCCGCGGTATTGACGGCGGCAAGCGCAGCGATCAACCAGGAATTCCCTGCGCTGTCGGTCGAACCGGTGGTCGGCGATTTCGAGAAGCACCTTCACCTGCTGCCGCGCGGTGGGAGGCGCCTGATCGCGTTTCTTGGTTCCACCATCGGGAACCTCGAACCGCAATCGCGGCTGAATTTCCTCCGCTCGGTGCGGGCGACCATGTCACCTGGTGACGCGTTCTTGCTCGGGACGGATCTGGTGAAACCTGCAGACCGGCTCGTCGCGGCATACGACGACGCCGACGGGGTCACCGCTCGCTTCAACAAGAACGTGTTGCGCGTCGTGAACCGCGAACTCGATGCCGATTTCGACCTCGATGGCTTCGAGCACGTCGCAGTCTGGGACGAGTTGCAGGAGTGGATCGAGATGCGCCTGCGATCCAGGCGGTCGCAGGCGGTACACATCGGCAGGCTCGGTATGCAGGTCAGGTTCGATGCCGGTGAGCAGCTGCGAACTGAGATCTCGGCGAAATTCCGGCGGGAGCGCGTGGCTGACGAACTCGCCCGATCCGGCTTGCGTCTGACGCAGTGGTGGACGGACCCCTCGGGCGATTTCGCCCTATCGCTGTCGGTCGTCGAGCAATAGCGCCGCGGCACCGGCGAGCACTACCCAAGTGGGTAGAACGTGTTCTAGCCTGGCTTGCACCATGCCCGACCTGACTCACGTGCTCGACGTGCAGGGCTGGACTGCCCCCGGCCTGGAGCACGCCCTGGACGTAGCCCGCGCCGACCTCGCTTCCGGCGCGGAGGTCGGCTTGTCGGTGTGCGCCGTCCACGACGGCGAGATGATCGTCGACATCTGGGGCGGACTTGCGGACGTCACTTCCGGGACGCCGTGGGTCCGCGACACGATCGTCAACACCTTCTCGATCACCAAGACGATGGTGGCGTTGTGTGCGCTGTTACTTGTCGACGCCGGAGAACTGGATCTCGACGCACCCGTCGCGCGGTACTGGCCGCAGTTCGCTGCCGCGGGTAAGCAGGACGTGCTCGTGCGTCACCTGCTCTCACACACCTCGGGCGTCGCCGGATGGCAGCAGCCGGTGACGATCGCCGACATCTGCGACGTTGAGCGTGCGACCGAGATGCTCGCCGCGCAGCAGCCGTGGTGGACCGCTGGCGACGGGTCGGGCTACCACACACTCACTCAGGGCCACCTCGTCGGCGCGGTGATCCAGCGCATAACCGGGCGCTCGCTCGGTGCGTTTTTCGCGGAGACAGTCACCGGCCCGCTGGGCGCGGACTTCCACATCGGCACCCCGGCGTCCTGCGACGAGCGAATCGCGAGGCTCGTGGCGCCACCGCCGGGGAACGTCGACTACAGCCTGATTCCCGCCGACAGCATCATGGGCAAGGCATTGCTGAATCCGGCAGTGCCGGTGTCGCAGATCGAGACACCGACCTGGCGGCGCGCCGAGCTCGGTGCCGCCAACGGCCACGGGAACGCCCGTTCGGTCGCCTCGATCCAGGCGGTCGTGTCGGGCGCCGGCCCATCCGGTCCGGTGACGTTGAAGGGTTCGACGCTCGAGCGGATCTTCGATGTGCAGGCTGACGGCCTCGACCGCGTCCTCGGGATGCCATTGCGCTTCGGAATCGGATACGGGTTGCCGCATGCCACGTCGGTTCCCGAGATTCCGACGGGTCGGGTCTGCTGGTGGACCGGCTACGGCGGATCCCTCGTCGTGAACGACCTCGACCGTCGGCTGACGGTCGCGTACGTGATGAACAAGATGGGATCCGCGCTTGTCGGGCTCGGCCGTGCCGGGCGGTACGTGCGTGCTGTGTACGCGGCGCTGGACGGAGCGCAGGGGTGAGGGACGACGTGAATCAGCTACCCCGCGTCTGCATCATCGGTGCCGGCTGTTCGGGTTTCACGACCGCGAAGCGCCTCAAGGATGCGGGTGTCCCCTTCGACTGCTACGAGATGTCCGATGACGTCGGCGGTAACTGGTACTTCCGCAACCCGAACGGTCGATCGGCGTGTTACGAAAGCCTGCACATCGATACGTCCACGACGCGCCTGCAGTTCCGCGAGTTTCCCGCGCCGGCCGACTGGCCGCACTTCCCGCACCACTCGCTGATGCACCAGTACTTCCGCGACTATGTCGATCACTTCGGCTTACGCGAAATGATCACGTTCAACACGGCGGTCGACAGTGCGGCCCGCACAGACGACGGAACGTGGCAAGTGATGCTCAGCACCGGGCAGACGCGGCGCTACGACGTCCTGGTCGTCGCGAACGGACATCATTGGGATCCGCGCGTTCCGTCGCATCCCGGAGAGTTCACCGGAGTACGGATGCACAGCCACGACTACCGCAGCCCGTTCGACCCGATCGACATGCGCGGCAAGGAGGTCGTGGTCGTCGGCATGGGCAACTCTGCGATGGACATCGCTTCCGAGTTGTCGCATCGCTCGATCGCGCGACGCGTGTGGGTTTCTGCGCGCCGCGGGGTGTGGGTGCTGTCGAAGTACCGCGAGGGACAGCCGGCGGACAAGATGATGATGCCGCCGTGGATGCCGCGCAAGCTCGGTCTCCGGATCGCGCGCAAGAAGATCAAGAAGGCACTCGGGAACATGGAGGACTACGGCCTGCCGAAGCCGGATCACGAGCCGCTCAGCGCGCATCCATCGGTGAGCGCGGACTTCCTGACGAAGGCCGGATCGGGCGATCTGACGTGCGTGGCGGACATCGCGTCGTTCGAGGGCGACCTCGTGCGCCTCGTCGACGGGAGCAGCGTTCGAGCCGACGTGGTCATCTACGCAACCGGCTACAACATGCGGTTCCCGTTCTTCGACGACCCCGACCTGCAGCCAGACGCCGATCACCGCTTCCCGCTGTTCAAGCGGATGATGCGGCCCGGCATCGACAACCTGTTCTTCATGGGGCTGGCGCAGTCCTCTCCGACGATCGTCAATCTCGCCGAGCAGCAAAGCCGGCTGGTCGCCGCCTATCTCACCGGCGGGTACGCACTTCCGAACGTCGAACAGATGCAGGCCATCATCGAACGCGACGACGCCGCGAGCCTCGCCCAGTACTACCACTCACCGCGACACACGATTCAGGTGGACTTCGCTCGATACGTGCGCGACCTCAACCGGGAGATCGAGACGGGCGCCAAGCGCGCTGCTCGCAGCGACGGCAGGCTACCGATTGCCGCTCGCGCGCCTAGCGAACTACCGCAGGGTTGAACCGGGTCGGCGCCCCGAGCATGTCGCGCGGCGATGCCGGTGAAGTGCCGTCGATGTCGGTCACGCCCAGCTCGGCGCCGAGTTCTGCGCTCACGACGACCTGGCCGGAGTAGTCCATCCGTGTCGGACTGGCAGCCAGCGCTGCGATCACACGTCCGGGATACTCAGCCGACTCCGCCACCGCGGCAAGAGGTCCGTAGCGGTGCGCGGCGGCGTCGAGCACCGGTGCCGTGCGTTCAGTCCGGAGCATCCCCATCCAGAGCGAGATCACCGCAACATCGAATGGACGCAGATCCTCGGCCATGTCGTGCGCCATCTTGTCCACGCCGGCCTTTGCAGCGCCGTAGGCCGGCCCGTGCATGTAGCAGCCACCGCCGAACGAAGAGGTGTTGACGACCAGGCCGCCGCCACGCTCAACCAGAAGGGGCGCACCGAAGTAGGACGAGACGTACGTCGACCGCAGCCCCACGTCGAGCATCACCTGCAACTGCAACGGCTTCTTCCAGAATGGCTTGCTGGAGGTGAGGCCGTCGGGAATCGAGAACGCGTTGTTGACGAGGATGTCGAGCCGACCCTGTTCGGCCCGCACTTGTTCGAATGCCGATGCGACACTCGCGTCGTCGGCGTGATCGCAGACGATCGCGATACCGCGGCCGCCACGCTCGTCGACGGCGGCGGCGGTTGCGTGCACGCTGCCACCCAGCGGAGTATCGGAGTCGGAGACTGACCGACCCGTGACGTACACAGTCGCCCCGATCGCTCCGAGCGCGAGCGCGATTCCCTTGCCGGCGCCACGGCTGGCGCCAGTGACAACCGCGACTGGTGCGCCCGTCACGCCGTCCGATCTCCGACTGCCCGCAGCTGGCGGGAGTACGCGCGGTTCGCGTCACGGAACAGCTCAACCGCGATGACCCGCCGGGTCCGCCGATTCATGGTGACGATCAGGACCGCAGGACTGCCGTTCACAGTGCAGCTCGCGGTGACGGTATCGCCCGCGGCGATCACCTTCGTGAGGGTGTCCGGAACGGTGCCACCGAGTCGCGCGGTCGCCGTCGCGTCGCCATGTTGTGCACGCGTCACGAGATCGACGGCGACCTGCTTGCCGCGGTCGCCGACGCTGACGACCGCGCCGGCCAGGCCTGCCGTGCCCGCAATGCCGAGGTATCGCATCATGCGCCACGACGAGCCGATGATCCCCCGGACATTGGCGAACGAGGGCCGAATGAGTTGGGCGAACGCCGGTGCCACCTCCCAGTGGGCAGCCATCCGCCGGATCCTGACCTCGCCGTCCTCCTCGATCAGTTCGTAGAGCAGGTGGGCAGGCGTCTGGACCGTCGCGCCACTCGACAGCGTGGTCCTGATCGTGACGTCTCGCACGACACGGTTGCCGCTGACGAAGTCATGATGAACGTCGAAGGCGATGTCGTTGGCCGCGATGAACGCCTCCCAGAACCGGGACAGCGCTCCGGTCGTGCGCTCGCCCGAATGACGGTCGAGCAGTCCGCCGACTACTGGTCGTGATCCGACCGGGTCCTCGATCACGTGGTTGGCTGCCCAGATTGCGAGCCAGCGCGGCTTGTCGTGCACTGCGACTGCGGCGGGCGATTGCGCGACGACGCTCATCAAGGCATGGGGACTTGCCGTGCCGATCACGTCCACTCCTGTCGGGGCCCGTGCGGTCGTTGCGTCTTACGGAGACTAGAACACGTTCCATACACTCCGCAGCATGAGAGCGCTGAGGGTCATCCAGTGGACGACCGGGAACATCGGTCGGCGGTCCCTGCACGCGATCGCGACGCGACCGGACCTGGAGTTGGTCGGGGTCTACGCGTACTCCCAGGACAAAGTAGGTGTCGACGCGGGGACTCTCGGGCGACTCCCGGAGCCCATCGGCGTCAAGGCGACGAACGACATCGACGCGTTGCTGGCGCTCGAGCCGGACGCCTGCGTCTACAACCCGCTCTGGTCGGACACCGACGAGCTGTGCCGACTGCTGGAGGCGGGCGTCAACGTCTGCTCGACCGCAGGCTGGATAACCGGCGGCAAGTTGCCACCGGCCGATCTGGAGCGGGTCCGCAGAGCGGCGTTGCAGGGCGGCGCGACCATGTTCGGTAGCGGCGCGCACCCCGGCTTCACGAACCTCGTGTCCATCATCAGCACGCAGATGTGCGAGCGGGTCGACCGGGTGACGGTCACCGAATCGGTCGACTGCTCCGGCTATGCGTCGAAGGAGACGATGGAGGCGATGGGATTCTCCAAGGCGCCGGATACTCCCGGGCTCGAGGAGGATGTGCGCCGGGAGAGTGAGGTGTTCGCCGAAGCGGCAGCGATGACCGCTGACGCACTGGGAGTCGAACTCGATCGGATCACCTTCGACGCCGTCTTCGGAGCCGCACATGGCGACAGCGACCTGGGTTTCATGCGCATACCCGCAGGGACGGTTGCGGCCGTCCAGGGCTACCACCGCGGCTGGATCGGTGAGCGCAACGTGATCTCGGTGGGGTTCCAGTGGACGATGGGCTCAGCTGTCGAACCGCCGTTCCGGCTCGCCCACGGCCACGTGATCAAGATCGACGGCCGGCCGAGTGTGCGGACCGTGGTCCGGGTTCTGCCGGGCTCGGACTGGACCGAGTCCGAGTTCATGGGGCTCGGCGAGATCTACACGGCGATGCCCGTCGTGAACGCCGTCCCTGCGGTCGTCGCCGCCGCGCCAGGGATTGCCGGCTTCACGGACCTGCCGCTCGTCGTCGGGCGGTTCGCCGACACACGGTGATCAGGGCGGCGGAGCCATCCGTAGTTCAGCCTCACCCCCGCGTGCCAGGCCGAAACAGGAGTGCGTCGTCTGGCATCCGCCGCCTGGTGTCCCCGGCTCCCTCCCTCACCGGGAAGCCGTCCGACAGTGCCCAGCGTCGCCCCAAGTAGGCGGACCGAACAGCCTGCTGATCAGCAGGGTCGAACTCGCGCAAGGTCGTAACTTAACAGACACTTGACGCAATGCGTGAGTTTTGCGTTAATTCCTGCATGGTGGTCAGTACGGCCCGTCGCGTCGGCGGCATGGCCGTGCTCGTCTCCGTAGCCACGATGATCTGGGGCGGCTCGGCCACAGCGGCCAGCGGCAAGTCCGCCGCCACCACGGTGCGTCTCGGGCTGACCGGAATAGTCACGCCGTCGGCGCCGAACGGAACGTGGACGATGGCTGCCCATCCCGGTCAGACCATCGGCTTTCTCGCCGGACTCATCCCGGGGGTCGATCATCTCGACCTCAGCGAGGACGTCGCGGTGCGGGTCTCGATGGATTCCAGCGGCCTTCCTGGCGGGTCCCATTCCAAGACTTTGAACAGTCACAGTCCGTACCGACTTGTCATGAGCAAGGCCGGTGCGTACCCAGTGCGCTGGACGTTCGCCTTCGTGCTGAATCACGGCCACAAGTCCACCGTCGAGGCGACGCGCAACTTCGACGCTTCGATCGTGGTCGGCGGATCGAACGAGCGGAACAGTCCCGGCCTTGTCAGCCCAGGTGCCGTCCCGTCCCGCACGGCGGCGGGGGCGGGGGCGCCCAGCTCGCCGGCGGCCGGCGCCACGCCGATCACCACGCCACACCAGTCCGCTGCCGTCACGGGCGCGCCCGCGTCGGCGCCCACACCCACCATTACGCTGCCGCCGGACACCGGCGCTTCCCGTCACGGCAATCCGGGGAGCATCGCCGCGCTACCGCTCGAGTCGTCCACCGACACCTACGTGTTCACCGCCCTTGTCGGCACGGTGGTGATCGGCGTGCTGTGGCTGCTCTGGATCGCGAGCATCAAGCCGATTCTCGGCCGCTGAGCCGTGCAACCCGCCTGACCTGCCCTGACGTTTCCATGGTCGATACCCATCGGTCTGTCATGGAGGCGAACGAAGTGTTGGCGAACAAGAAGCTCTTTGAGCGGTGCGCAACGGCGGTTGTCGGAACGGCTCTTGGGCTGGGCGCGGCGATCGCATTCTCTGCCCCGGCATCGGCCGCGCCGTCACCGGGCGTGTGCAGCGGTGGTTCGATCCTCAGCGGCGCCTACACGTCGTTGACGATCGAGGGCGCCTGCGCGATCGACAAGGGCACCGTAAACGTGACCGGGAACGTGACAATCGAGCCAGGCGATTCCTTGGCAGCCGACTTCGGCGGTTCGGATCTCCGGGTCAAGGGCGATGTCACGGTCCGATCCAATGCCCTGCTCGTTCTCGGTTGTGCGCCGAGCGACTTCGCCTGCGAGAACGACCCGAACCCGGCGCACCCGACGCTGGCCACGCATCACTCGATCGGCGGCAAGCTCGTCGCCAGCGGTGCGCGCGACGTGCAGGTGAACAACTCGTCAGTGAAGGGCAATGTCACCTTCACCGGCGCCGATCGCGAATTCTTGTGCCTGATCGCCGAGACCCACCTCATCGGGGCCCACGACTTGATGCCCTCGCTGCCTGGAATATCGGCGTTCGAGGACAACAACTTCGGCGGCGCGGTGACGATCAAGGACGTCCACACCTGCTGGATGGGATTTCTCCGCAACCAGGTCGTCGGCACGGTCACGTACAACAACAACTTCAGCGTCGAGCTGTCCGGCAACGAGATTGTCGGCAACAAGATCGGCGGGGACCTCAAATGCATGGGCAACGACTCCGCCCCCCACGGGACGCTGGCCCACGGGGGACCGAACCTGGTCGCGGGTGTTCGCACCGGGCAGTGCCGGTCCACATCGCTGCCGTAACCGCACCATCCTCGAGCGGGGCGTCGCGCATGTGCGTGGCGCCCCGCCTTTTTGTCCTACCCGCCCCATTCGCCCGAGATCACACGTCTTGACGATCTGCGTGACGCAAGGGAGCATCGCGCACACGGTTTCGATTTCTTAATCAATGGTTGGGCGAGGGGAAAGTGATGCACGTGAGCAGGAAGTTGTTCAAGCGCGGCGCCATGGTGATGGCCGGTGCCATGGTGGCCTTGGGAGTAGCCACAGCCGCTGCCGGATCGGCGTCCGCCGCTCCGTCGGCTGGTGTCTGTAACGGCGGATCGATCGCTCCGGGGCCCTACACGACCCTGACGATCAACGGCGTGTGCACCGTCGACCAGGGCAGCGTCTTCGTCACGGGCAACCTGACCATCAAGACCAACGGCGTGCTCATCGCGGCGTTCGGTGGCTCGAACCTGATCGTCAAGGGCACGCTCACCGTCGGCAATTACGCGGACCTCATCCTGGGTTGCGAGCCCGGAGCGTTCATCTGCTTCAACGACCCTGATCAGGTCCACGGAACGATGGCGACGTCTGATTCCGTCGGCAAGCTCGTCGGTAACACGGCGCAGGCGATGATCGTGCACCGCACGAACATCAAGGGTGACGTCAAGCAGAACATGGGTGGGGGCGGCTACAACTGCAACTCCGACTCGAACCTGCAGGGCAGCCCGGACTACACCGACTACGAGGACAACAACGTCGGTGGCTCGGTATCGGTGACGAAGGTGCAGACCTGCTGGACAGGCTTCATCCGCAACCAGGTCGCCGGCAGTGTCGTCTGGAACAACAACTTCGCCTACGACCCTGACGGCAACGAGATCACCTCGAACAAGATCGGCGGCGACCTGAAGTGCATGGGCAACATCCCCGCACCCCAGGTCGGCGACTCCAGCGGTGGACCGAACCTGGTCGCCGGTATGCGCACGGGGCAGTGCCAGAGCACGTTGCTGCCGTAACACATCGCCGAGCAACGGGGTGTCGCGCCGTAAGGTGCGGCACCCCGCTGTCGTTGAGCGGAGGGCGTGGGATTCGAACCCACGGTTGGGGATCACCCAACAGCGGTTTTCAAGACCGCCGCACTAGGCCACTATGCGAGCCCTCCAGATGCCCGAAGGCACCGAACGTGCCTTGCACGCACCTCGTCGCATCTTTCCATGCCCCCGGCCAGGTCAGTCCAGCATGTGCTTGCGCAACGCGGCGGCGTCATCCTCGGTCCAGCCGTTGGCGCGTAGCCATGCGGGCACACCACCGTGAATGGCGTCGATCGCGTCGAGCAACTGAACCATCGTGGTGTCGCGAGGCCGGTGCTTGTCGATCGATTCCTCGGCCAGGTCGTCCACATAGGTTTGCGAGGCGCGCAACCGGGCGAAGATTGCCTCGATGCGCTCGGCGCTCATGGCGTAATCCTCAATGATCGCGCCGCGTTCCACACCGATCTCGGCCAGCGCGATCGCGATGACGACGCCAGTCCGATCCTTCCCGGCGGCACAGTGCACCAACGCGGCACCGTCGGTGTGCGCCACCAGTCGCAGCGCATCGATTACCGAATCAGCACGGTCGAGCAGGTAACGAACGTAGAAGCCGGCCGCGCCCGACGGCATGCCATCGGCGTCCAGCGGATCGTCATCCCGTTCCTGCCACGGCAATACCACTGGGGCGTCACGGTCCACCGCCGCGACGTCGGTGTTGTGCCCGGCCTCCGGGAACAAGGACAGGTTGCGGATGCTCACCCGGGGTTCGGCAGTCATCGGGCCTGCACCCTCGTACGCGACCTCGACGGAGGTCCGCAGATCGGCGATCGACCGCACCTCGTGCTCATCCACCAGAACACGCACGTCCGACGGGGTCAGCCCTTGCAGGTTGTCCGAGCGGAGGAGGCGATCTCGTTGCGTGATCTGTCCGTCCAGAGTCGGGAGCCCGCCCATGTCACGGACGTTGACGGCGCCCTCGAGATCAATCCAGCGATCACTCTGAACGCGGCGCGACTCCACCCGTCGACCCTATCGACTGCCGGTAAACGGAAAGGCCCGCCCTCGTGACGAGGGCGGGCCGATTCCGCTACTGGTTCAGAACGCGGCTTCGGGCACGTCCATCAGCGCGTTGTCGATTCCCTCTGTGACAAGTCGCCGGGCAGCGAGTTCGGGCAGAACGGTCTGCACGAAGAAGTGCGCGACGGCCGGCTTGCCCTCGTAGAAGGCACGATCAGCCGTCGACAACCCGTTGTCGTCAAGTTTGGCGAGCGCGACGGCCGCCTGGCGCAGGAGCAGATAGCCGACCATCAAGTCACCGGCAGAGAGCAGCAGGCGAGTGGTGTTCTGCCCGACCTTGTAGACGTTGCGGACGTCTTCCTGCCCACTCATCAACTGCTGGAACATCGCCGCAACCATGCCGCCGAAGTCCTCGAGAGCCTTCTTGAGCGTGGCTTGCTCTTCCTTCAGCCGCCCCTCGCCCTCGATCGACTCGAGGAACTCGGTGATCTCGGCCGACAGCGCACCGAGCGCAGCACCCTTGTTCCGCACGATCTTGCGGAAGAAGAAGTCCTGACCCTGGATTGCCGTGGTCCCCTCGTACAGCGTGTCGATCTTGGCGTCCCGGATGTACTGCTCGAGCGGGTAATCCTGCAGGTAGCCAGAACCACCGAAGGTCTGCAGTGCTTGGGCCAGCTGATCGTAGGAGCGCTCGGATCCGGCACCCTTGACGATCGGCAACAACAGATCGTTGATCGCCTCGTCGAGTGAGATATCGGCGCCCTCGTGCTCACCGATGATGATCCGGTCCTGCGCCGTCGCGGTGTACAGCACGAGAGCACGCATGCCCTCGGCGTACGCCTTGTTCAACATCAGGGCGCGGCGGACGTCCGGGTGATTGATGATCGTGACGCGCGGCGCCGTCTTGTCGGACGCCTGTGTGAGATCGGCCGACTGCACTCGAGTCTTCGCGAAGTCAAGAGCGTTCAGATAGCCGGTCGACAGGGTCGCGATCGCCTTCGTACCGACCATCATCCGAGCGTGCTCGATCACCTGGAACATCTGCGCAATGCCGTCGTGCACGTCACCGACCAGCCATCCCACGGCGGGATCGCCTGGGTTCTCGCCGAACCGCAGCTCGCAGGTGGTCGACGCCTTGAGCCCCATCTTGTGCTCGACGTTCGTGACATAGACACCGTTGCGCTCGCCGATCTCGCCCGTCTCGGCATCGAAGTGGAACTTCGGCACGACGAACAGCGACAGGCCCTTGGTTCCCGGGCCGGCGCCCTCCGGGCGTGCCAGCACAAGATGGATGATGTTCTCGGTCAGGTCGTGCTCCGCCGAGGTGATGAAGCGCTTGACGCCCTCGATGTGCCACGTGCCATCTGGCTGCTCGATGGCCTTCGTGCGTCCGGCGCCCACGTCGGAACCGGCATCCGGCTCGGTGAGCACCATCGTCGCGCCCCAATGCCGATCGACCATGTGCTGCGCGATCTTCTTCTGCGTGTCGTTGCCGTTCGCGTACAGGATTCCGGCGAAGGGCGCCCCGGCCATGTACATGTGCAGCGCCGCGTTCGAGCCCAGCACCTGCTCGGCGACGGACCACACGACTGTGCGGGGAACAAGCTGTCCACCCAGCTCGGGCAGCGTCTCCAGACGCCACCACTCGCTGTCGAGCAACGTCTTGAAGGACTTCTTGAAGGACTCAGGGATCGTCACCGAGTTCGTCTTGGGGTCGAACACCGGTGGGTTGCGGTCGGCGTCGGCGAATGACTCGGCCAGCGGACCCTCGGCGAGCTTGGCAACCTCGCGGACGATGCCGCGGGCGGTGTCCTCGTCGATGTCGGCGAAGGGTCCGGTACCGAGAACCTTGTCCGTGCCGAAGACCTCGAACAGGTTGAACTCGATATCGCGGACGTTGCTCTTGTAGTGGCCCATGGCCGCCTCTCCTGGTCGTTCCCGCTATCCCGCTATCTCACTCGGCGGTTGTTACTCGCCGGTAACTTCCAGGATATTACCCACGAGTAGCTTCGGCAAGCGCTGCTGTGCGCGCGGTCACACGTGTCGCGGGCCGGAGGCTAGAACTCGAGTGGCCTCGTGCGGGCCGGCTCAGAACAGGACGCGCAGCCGCAACGTCTCGGGCATCGACCGGATCTTGTCGACGATCGCCTGTGTCACGCCGCTCGCGCTGTCCGTGACCACGTACCCGACGTCACCGCGAGTGCCCAGCAACTGGGCTTCGACGTTCACTGCGTGCTCGGCCAGCAACCCGTTGATCGTCGCCAGCACGCCCGGCACGTTGCGATGCAGATAGGCGAGTCGCAGCGTCCCGTCACGGCGGGAAAGGTCCAGACCCGGCGAGTTGACGCTCATCGACGTCGAGCCCTCGTGGACGTAGTCGCGGAACTTGCCGGCGACGAAGCGTGCGATGTCGCGCTGCGCCTCTTCGGTCGAGCCCCCGATGTGTGGCGTGAGGATCACGTTCGCCAGTCCGCGAAGCTCAGAGACGAACTCGTCGCCGCGGCCCTTCGGCTCAACCGGAAATACGTCCACGGCCGCGCCCGAGATGTGACCCGATTCGACGTGCGCGCGCAAGGACGCGTAGTCGACGACAAATCCGCGCGACAGGTTCAGGAAGATCGAACCCGGTCGCATCGCCGCGAACTCGTCCGCGCCGAAGAGGTTGCTGTTGGACGCACGCCCATCGACATGCAACGTGACGACGTCGGAATTCTGCAGCAGCTCGTGCATCGACGAGCAGCGCCGGGCGTTGCCCAGTGACAACTTGTCCGCGGTGTCGAAGAACAGCACACGCATACCGAGGTTTTCCGCGAGCACCGACAGTTGCGTTCCGATGTTGCCGTACCCGACGATGCCGAGTGTTCGGCCGCGCACCTCATGCGCTCCGTCGGCGGACTTGTCCCAGACCCCGTCGTGCATCAGCGCGTTCTTCTCCGTCAGACGACGCGTCATCGAGATGATCTCGGCGATCGCGAGTTCGACGACGGATCGAGTGTTGGAGAACGGCGCGTTGAAGACGGTCACCCCCCGTGCGGACGCGGCAGCGAGATCGATCTGATTGGTGCCGATGCAAAATGCACCCACTGACACGAGGTCGGGCAGCGCCGCGAACACCCGTTCAGTGACGTGTGTCTTCGACCGGATGCCGAGCAGTGTGTGCCCCTTGGCTCGTTCGATCAGTTCGTCTTCATCGAGCGCGCGTGCGACGGTTTCGACCTCGAATCCGGACGAGCTCAAGATCTCTTCGGCATCGGGGTGAATCTGCTCGAGCAGGAGCGCACGAACTGGAGTCTCGGTCACGGGCAGCCTTCGTCAGCTCGGCAAACCAGGGGAGCCCCGAGTCTAAAGCGCCCCCGCGCGGCAGATTGCCGTGCGCGGGGGCGATGTGCCCTAGATCGCGATGGTGGGGGTCAGAACATCCGGCTGCGGGCGCGGCCGCCGCTGCGGCCGGAGATGGCGCGGTAGACCAGCAGCACGATCACGGCGCCGATCACCGAGCCGACGATGCCTGAGGGCTGCAAGGCTCCCTGCGCCGCGTCGCGGTGGAACAGCGCATAGCCGAGAAAGCCGCCGACGAACGAGCCGACGATGCCGAGGAGGATCGTTGCGCCGATGCCCATCGGATCCCGGCCCGGTACCAGAAGCCGTGCAAGCGCGCCGGCGATCAGGCCGATGATGACCAGGGCGATGATGAGTCCCAGCATGGTTCCTCCTGCGGGCGTGGTATTCGGTTGCCTCAGGGATACCCGCGCGAAGGAGCCGGCTAAACGGCGTCCGTGCCCGTTCCGCTATCCGGCTGCTGCGGCCGCGGGTCGGCTGATACCGATACCTCCGAGTGTGTCGGCGCCGTACCGGCTGATCTCCTTCACGAGATCCAGAGGTGCGATGCGGCTGCGACCGGCCAGGGCCGCGTCGTCGAGTTGATCGGCGGGCACGATCCAGGCGATCTCGAATTCGAGGCCGTCGGGATCGTGTCCGTAGAGCGACTTCGTGGTCGAGTGGTCGGACGAGCCCGACAGCGCCCCTGCCGCGGCGAGCTTTTCCGCGGTCGTCTCCAGATCGGCGAGCGTGTCGACCTCCCAGGCGAGGTGGTACAGCCCGACGGTCGAGCGGCCTGCACCGCTGGCATCCGCGCCGTCACCGATCTCGAACAGACCGAGATCGTGATCGTTCGTCGACGCCGGGGCACGCAGGAAGGCGGCCCCACGCAGCCCGGCCATGCCGGCGATCGGCATGAAGCCGAGCACGTCGCGATAGAAGGCCACGCTGCGTTCGACATTGCGGACATAAAGCACGGCGTGATTAAGACGGTGGATAGCCATGACGTTTCTCCTTTACGGTCCCCACAGCATATCCCCTTATAGTTGAATGTTCAACTGTCGCGGAAAGTGGCGGTGAAGCGCCTATCCTCGGGCCTGTGGCAGCAGATACGCGGTGGCTCAGCGCCGAGGAGCAGCGTGCCTGGCGCGCATACCTCGAGTCCAACCTGCTGCTCTTCGACGCCCTCGACCGCCAGATGCAGCAGGACTCCGGCATGCCGCACGGTTACTACGAGATCCTCGTGCGCCTCTCGGAGTCGCCCAGCCGCGCCATGCGAATGAGCGAACTGGCCTCGACCACGCGTTCGTCGCGCAGCCGCCTGTCGCACGCCGTCGCCCGGCTTGAGGAGCGGGGCTGGGTCGAGCGGCTGGACTGTGCATCCGACCGGCGCGGGCAGGTTGCCCACCTCACCGACGAAGGTTTTGCCGTGCTCGAAGCCGCGGCACCCGGTCACGTTGAGGCCGTGCGAACGAACATGATCGACCGCCTGACGCCGGAACAGATCGCCACGCTCGCCCAGATCGGCGAAGCACTCCTCGACCACCTCGCGCCGGGTGCGTGCGCTCCGGACTGAGCGCGACTTTCCCGTGATGACTCAGCGCTGAACGACGCGGCAGAGCACGTCTGCCGCCTCGACGAAGGCGGGGTGGTCAACCGAGTCGAGCACCTCGGCTCCCGCTACTCGCAACGCGGTCGTGTCCCACAGCCCGTAGCTGCCCCATCGCGGGTCGTAGTAGGACCACCACCGCACACCCGCGAAGCGGCCCTGTTCGAAGACGCGCGCTGCCCAGCCCTGCGTGACTGTCCGTTCACGGGTGACAACCTGCGACGGGCGTAGCTCAAGTTCGGTGAGCCGGGCCGCATCGTCCATATCGCAGACGTGCGCGACTTCGTCGAACTCGTAGGTGACCAGTGCTCGCATACTGCCCGCCAGCGTCGGGATACCGCGGAACAGCCCTGCGTCCCAGCTGCGCTGGTTACCGAAGGCCTCGGCAATCGCGCCGGCGGCGGTGTCACCGAGGTACAGCACCTCGTACAGCCCGGGGTTGTCGACCCGGTTCCGCCCGGTGGACCGCGGGGCGTAGGACGGATGACCTGGCGTGCGGGGACGGGCCGAGGCCAGGTACGGCAGCACGCGGTACAGGGACGGCATCGCTCAGGCGAACGCGCCGACCGCGAGCGCGTCGATCGCGTCGAGTACAGCGCCGGCGCCGCGCAGCACCAGGACGTCGATCGGGATCGCGCCACCGAGGTGGGCGTTCGGACTGGTGAGCCAGTCGCCGGCCTGGTCGGGCCACAGTTCGAGAAGCAAGCGATCGAGGACGTGATCGAGGTCGGAGAGGCGGCGGCGGTTGGCCGGGCTGATCGATTCCTTCCCCTGCCGCCACCGGGTCGGCTGGCTGTTGGACACACCGAGGATTCGTGCCAGCCCGTTGTTGCCCAGCATGTCGATCAATCGCGCGACGGTGACATCGGCGGGGAACGCCGAGCTGGCGCCCGCCGCCACGACGAGGGGCGGGCGTGTGCCGCTGCGGGTCGCAGGGCTCGGCAGGGCCCGGATCGTTGCAGTCGGTAGCGGGACCGCGGCGGCGCGGGCGCGCTTACGCGGTGCTGGATTCTTCGCGGCGCCGGACTGAGCCATTGGATCGCCTCCTCACCCAACAGTACTCGTTGGGCGAGAGGGCTGCTACCGGGTACTGGCGTCCCGCGAGTCGTTCTCTGACAGGGACAGCAGCGTGGCGAGGTCGGTGTAAACCTCGAACTGCTCGTCGTCGGTGAGGACGATGCGACGCGGCTTGTCGTGGTGAGGCCGGAACCGGCCGGAGAATCGCGTTACTGGCCGCTGTGCAACGTTGCTTCCGAACATCTGTGCCTCCGCACTCGCCGTATAGCTAAGAGACGTCTTTCGCCGGTCGAAACGTTGCTTCCGCCGGTCGAAACGTTGTAATGCTGCGGCACGAATCCTGTCGATGGCCTAGTGGCAAACGACGGACACAGTGCTGCCCGGCACCCGTACTCCGGTTTCGCAATGGGTGTAACCGGCCGCGGACTGAACCGTGGATGCGTCCATGTTGGTCGCGTCCAGGTTGTCCGAGCGCTGGTACTCGTCCCAGGTACCGCTACTCGCCAAGAAGATGTACGAGGCGGGTGGCGACCAACTACCCCCGGTACCGTCGCCGCCGTTCGTGCAGTCCTGCCCCTGGGGAGATTGCTTGCAGTGAAAGGGCGGCGTCCGGGCGTGCGCGCCGGTCGCGCCCGCGGTCAGCGCTCCGAACGCAGCCGTTGACAGCGCGAGGGCAAGCAGCCCACCGCGCACGCGTGGCAGGGAGTGTTCGTCCATCAGTTGGAGCCTTCCGATCGGTGTCCGGCACGTCGGCCCAGGTTGGCCACGCGCTAGTGAAGACGGTCGCCGGGACGGTGCACGTTCCAGCCCTGCGACGCCGACCCGCCGACTAGCACGCGACCCCGGACACGACCGTGCCAACTCGGTGGTAAGACAGTGTTTGGCAATGTGGGTTACCCGTTGCCGCTTGGACCGTCAATACGTCCATGTCGGTGACGGGTTCACCGTCGGAACGCTCATACGTGTTCATCCCAAGGACCACGCCCGTCCACAGGTACGAGTCGGGCGGCGACCAACCACCCGCGCCGCCGCCGCCGCCCTGGGTGCAGCTCTGACCGTCTGGGCTTTGCTTGCAGTGGAACGGCGGAACCTGCGCATGTGCACCCGTCGAGGCTGCGGTCACCGCTCCGAACATCGCGGTTGACAGCGCGAGGATGACGAGCGCACCTCGCGCACGTGGACGAACCCCAGACGGGGATTGCTTGCTCATCTGATGAAGCCTTTCGTTGGCTTGTGTCTACTGGCCTGCTTCGCGCGGACTTGCCGCACTAAGGTCAAAGACGGCCGCCGGGGCGGGCGGGGTTGCAGTCATCGGAGTGACGCCCAAGGAGCGATGGGTCGGGCGGGCCGCAGATATCGGCCGATATCCCCTGGGTACGTACGGTCACGTGGTGACGGAGATCAGGAGTGCATCCGCGCGGTCGGTGAGCAGCGCGAGCATCGTGCTGGTGACGGCAGCGTTGCTCCTGGGCGCTGTCTTCAGTGGAGTCGGCATCGCGTTCCGGCACGTCACCGGCGAACTGCGCTGGATACGAGACGTCGACCAGGGGCCGTCGGCAACGATCACGGCGATATCGAAGACGCTGTCCGCGCTCGGTTCCGAGACCGTGCTCATTCCAGTCGTCATCGTGGTGTGCGCGCTGCTCCTGCGCCGCGCGCCTCGCGTGGCGGCGTTCGTGGCGGTGAGCGCGGCCGGCGGCATCGGCCTGTCCAGCGTGGTCAAGTTCGTAGTCGACCGCCCGCGTCCGCCCCTTGTCCATCTCGTGCACGTTGCAAGTTCGAGCTTTCCGTCGGGTCACGCCACGCAGACGGCGGCGATCCTGCCGGCGCTGGCGATCGCCGCGGTCGCATTCGGCGCCCGGCGCGGCGCGGCCTTGGCGGTAGCGATCGCGGGCAGTCTGATGGTGGGCGTTTCGCGCGTGCTGCTCGGTGTTCACTACCCCACCGACGTCCTGGCCGGGTGGCTGCTCGGCGGGGCGTGGTTCGTGGTCGCCTACGTGGCGCTGTTCCCCGATGCGCGGCGCCGGTAGACGGTCAACGCCTGTCGGCGGATCGCGAAGCGCACCACGTCCGGCGCGTCGAAGACCTCGCCGTCGCGCGCGAGTCTGGTGCCGGTCCTCGCCTTGATCTCGACATCGCGGGTCGTCGCCTCTACGTAGCTGCGGGTGCGCAACAGGTCGCCGGTCAGTGCGGCACCGACGAGCCCCACCATCGAGCCACGTCGGGACGAATCCGCGAAGCGGACGTCCAACACGCCGCTGTCCAAGACCGGACGCCACCGCGGCACGAACCCCCGCGGGCGATAGGCATTGCTGCCGACGAAGAACAGCACGATGCGCCGCGGCGTGCCGTCGACCTCTGCCTCCAGCGGTGGGCAGCTGCGCACGACGCGCGCCATGGCAACCGCGGCCGCCAGCGGCTTGCCGAGACGCTTCTCCCACCGTTCGCGCACCGCGACGAACTCGGGGTAGCTGCCCAGACTGGCGGTGTTGAGAAACGGCTCGCCGTTGGCCTCGCCGACATCGATGCGCACCGCACTGCCCGCGCGGAAGGCGTCGATACTGTCCGCCGCGGTCTCCAGCTCAAGATCTTTCGCGAAGTGGTTGAACGTCCCGGCTGGCACGACGAGCAGCGGCAAGTCTGCGTCCATCGCCACCTTGGCTGCACAGTTCACTGTGCCGTCGCCACCGGCTACGCCGAGGGCATCGGCACGCGCCGCCGCGTCGCGCAGCATGGCGATGACATCGTCGTCGGGGCCCGCCTCGAGGACTTCGGCGTCGGGCAGTTCGGCACGCAGTTCGGCCACCACCGCGTCGTCCGCCGTGCCGGAACTGCCGTTCACGACGACCACCAGACCTGCGCCCGTGGGGCGCGTCGGTTGACCCTGTCGCGGCTCGGCGCCGCGTCGCACCGGATCCTCGTGATGCGCCGGGACGACGGCTGCACCGACCCCCGCAACGGTGGCACCGATGGCGAGGCCGGCCAGAACGTCACTCGGAAAATGCACGCCGGTGTAGACGCGCGAGAACGCCACCGCGCCGGCAAGCGCACCGACCGGCAGGGCCAGCCATGGATCTTCGATCGCGGCACCCACCGCGAAGGCCGCCGCCGACGCCGAGTGGCCGGACGGGAACGAACTCGACCGGGGCACCCGCCTGGCGATCCGCGCAGCGGGGACGCTGGTCAGCAAGGGCCGCCGACGCGGGACGACCCGCTTGCCGACCTGGTTCGCCACAAGGCTGGCCACGCCGATGGATGCCAGACCCCGGACGGCGGCGCGTCGCAGCCGCGGTCGGCCGGAGGCCGTCATCGCCCCGGCCAGCGTCATCCACAACACCGAATGGTCGGCTCCGCGGGTGAGCAGCGGCAAGCCAACCTCGACGAACCGGGAGTCATGGTGCGCCGCGATCCGCGCGCTGGTGCGCGCGTCCCACCGATCAATCGTCGCGGCAAGCCGACGGAGCCGTGCTGAGGATGGTCGCGCCATCCTGCTCACCCTAGTGATTGCGAGCCGAAGGACGTCCGTAGCGGCGTCAGCGCACCCATGAGCGGCACCGCGGACGAGCTTCGTGCCTGGAGCGGGTGACGGGAATCGAACCCGCACTGTCAGCTTGGGAAGCTGATGTTCTGCCATTGAACTACACCCGCGGACGCGCATCATGCTAGCCGAGCGGCACCGATCGGAGTGCGCTAGCTTCCGCGCATGGACGCCGTGCGCACCCCCGACGAACGCTTCGCGAACCTGCCCGATTTCGCTTACCAGCCGCACTACGCCGACATCCCATCGCAAGACGGTGACACCCTGCGGATCGCCTGGGTCGAGGCAGGACCGCCGGACGCCGAGCCGGTGCTGCTGCTGCACGGGGAGCCGTCGTGGTCGTTCCTCTACCGAACGATGATTCCGGTGCTCGCTGGTGCCGGTCATCGGGTGATTGCGCCCGACCTCATCGGATTCGGCCGATCCGACAAGCCGGCCGAGCGATCGGACCACAGCTACGCGCGCCACGTGGAGTGGATGCGTTCGCTCGTCGCCGACGTGCTCGATCTGCGGCGGATCACCCTGGTCGGGCAGGACTGGGGCGGCCTGATCGGCCTGCGGCTCGCCGCCGAGAACCCGGATCGCATCGCCCGTATCGTCACCGCGAACACCGGACTGCCGACGGGCGACCAGCCGATGCCGGAGATCTGGCACCAGTTCCGCGAAGCGATCCAGACAGCTCCCACCATCGACGTCGGCAGGTTCGTACAGGCCGGATGCGCACGCCCGATGAGCGACGAGATTCGCGCCGGGTACGACGCTCCGTTCCCCGACGAGACGTACGAGGCCGGACCGCGCGCGATGCCAGGACTCGTCCCGATCACGCCGGACGATCCCGCGTCGGAGGCGAACCGGGCAGCCTGGGCCGTTCTCGCGCAATCGCCGACCCCGTTCCTCGTCGCGTTCAGTGACGGCGACCCGATCACGGGCGCCATGGCACCGATCCTGAAGCAGGTGATCCCAGGAGCTCAGGGGCGAGATCATCCGACGATCGCGAACGCAGGACACTTCCTGCAGGAAGACGCCGGCCCGGAGCTCGCCGGGCACATCAACGACTTCATCACGGCAACGAGCAAGTAGCCTTCGGCGCATGCTGCTGAGCGACCGCGACATCCGCGCCGAGGTCGAGGCCAACCGGCTCGTGCTCGAGCCGTGGGACGCCGACCTTGTCCAGCCCTCGAGCGTCGACGTACGGCTCGACCGGTTCTTCCGGGTCTTCAACAACTCGCAGTACACCCATATCGATCCGGCAATGCAGCAGGACGAGTTGACGACCCTGGTCGAGCCCAAGGGTGACGAGTCGTTCGTGCTGCACCCGGGCGAATTCGTCCTCGGCTCGACATTGGAAATCGTGACGCTGCCCGACGATCTCGCCGGCCGGTTGGAGGGTAAGTCCAGCCTCGGTCGGCTCGGGCTGCTCACTCACTCGACCGCAGGCTTCATCGATCCGGGATTCACCGGACACATCACCCTCGAGCTGTCGAACGTGGCGAACCTGCCGATCGTGCTCTGGCCCGGAATGAAGATCGGGCAGTTGTGCCTGTTCCGCCTGAGCAGCGCCGCCGAGCATCCGTACGGTTCGGCGCTCTACGGTTCGAGGTACCAGGGTCAGCGCGGGCCGACGCCGAGCCGCTCCTACCAGAATTTCCGACGCTGGCCGACGAGCTGAGACCTCAGCTCCAACGGACCTGGATGCGGCGCCACAATTCGGCAATCGTCGCGTCACCGCTGACCTCGACGTGCGCCGGGCGGTTCCACAACCACTGGTAGAGATCGGCTGACGACCCCGCGATCGCGACGTCGGCCCCGGCGGCCGTGGTGCGGTCGGCGACGATCCGCTCGCCGCCCAGGGTGATGGTCCAGTCCCCGCCGGCGTCCGTCGCGTGCAACGCCATTACTGCCCGTCGCTCGATCGCGTTGTTCTTGCGGCGGGCGAATCCATTGACGACCTCGTCGATTCCGTCCTGCGCGAAGCCGGTGTCGAACGTGGGTTCCTGGCCGTCCGCGCGTTCGGCGTCCGCGCGATGGACGGCCGTTTCGTGTGCCTGGCGGCGTCCCCAGAACGCGCGCGCAGATGGGGACGGCAGGAAGGTGAAGCAGTCCAGATCGGGGGGCGCCGATCGCAGTACCCCGAGCAGGTCGCGATGTCCGGCGCGGAACCAGTCGAGCAGTTCGGCGTCGCCCGGACCGCTGCCGACCGCACCGCCAGCAGCCGTGGCGCCGGACGGTGCCGCGCGGCGCACGATGTCCGCGGCCCACCGGTGCACTCCGCCGATGTGAGTCACCAGATCGCGGACGGTCCAGTCGGTGCCAGGTACCGGCGCATCCCAGCCGGCGGCGTCCGCGGCTGCAGCAAGGGCGGCACCGTCGTGCGCGAAGTGCGCGATATGCGCGTCGAAGTCCACGTCAGGAAAGCTGATGCATCCAGCCATGCGAATCAGGGATCCGACCGGTTTGCAGCCCGAGCAGCTGATCGCGCAGCTGCATCGTGATCGGTCCCGCGTCGCCGTCGCCGACGGTCCACGTGGCGTGGTCGCCCTTCACCGATCCGACTGGCGTGATCACGGCCGCGGTTCCACACGCGAACACTTCCGAGATGGCTCCCGAAGCATTCCCGGCCTGCCACTCGTCCGTCGAGATCTTCCCCTCCTCGGCCGTGTAGCCCAGCTCTCCTGCGACGGTCAGCAACGAGTCGCGCGTGACGCCGGGCAACAAGGTGCCAGTCAGCGCCGGTGTCACGATCCGAGCGCCCGGGCCCGAGCCGTACACGAAATACAGGTTCATGCCGCCCATCTCTTCGACCCACCGATGTTCGACGGCGTCGAGCCAGACCACTTGGTCGCAACCCTGCTCTGCGGCGTGGGCCTGAGCGACGAGGGATGCGGCGTAGTTGCCCGCGCACTTGGCCTCTCCCGTTCCGCCGACGGCGGCGCGGGTGTAGTCCGTCGAGAGCCACACGGACACCGGCTGGACGCCGCGGGGGAAGTACGCGCCGGCAGGGGAGGCGATGAGCAGATAGCTGTAGGAGTTGGCCGGCCGCACACCCAGGCCGACCTCCGTCGAGATCATGAAGGGGCGGAAGTACAGCGAGTGGTCGGGATTGTCGGGCACCCACGCCGCGTCGACCTCGACGAGCGCGCGGAGCGATTCGAGGAACAGCTCGTCAGGCAGCTCGGCCATGGCCAATCGCTGCGCGGACCGGCGGAATCTCGCCGCATTGGCGTCCGGGCGGAACGCGGCGATCGAGCCGTCCGGCTGGCGATAGGCCTTGAGCCCCTCGAAGATCTCCTGGCCGTAATGCAGCGAGGAGGTGGCGGGGTCGAGCTGGAGAGGGCCGTAAGGCAGCACCTGCAGCGGGCCCCAGCCGGCATCAGCCGTCCAGTCGATGCGAACCATGTGGTCGGTGAAGTGCCGGCCGAAGCCAGGATCGGCCAGGATCGCCGCGCGCTCCGCGTCGGAGCGGGGCGTCGGGTTGCGCGTCACGCTGGCTGCCATAGTTGGACATCCTAGTTCTTCAGCAGCCCCGTGGAACCGGCAATTTCGGAGCTAGTGGCCCGGCAAACGCCCCTAGGACGACGAGGCGATCGAGGCGTCCGTGGTCAGGATCGACACGAGGGAACCGATCTCGTCGTCGGTACTCGCGAGGACGACCGCGGGCAGCGACTTGGCCAGCAGGTCCTGCAGGCGCTCACGATCAAAGGGGCGGGTGTCGATCCAGCGGATGACGCATTCCTCGACGAAGGCGACCCAGCCGTGCACGGAAAGTTCCGCCTGTGGCCCCATCTGCAGCCCCATGTCCGCGACGACGGAGATCACCCGGGCGGCCAGGGTGGCACGGGTCGAATCGCTGAGCGCCCGCATGTCCGCGTCGCCACTCGCCGCTCCCCGAACCAGCGAGCGGTAATTGTCCGGGTTCTCCTCGACGTAATCGATGAAGGCGTGCAGCGAGCCATGCAACGCCTCGAGCGGCGCCTTCGACTCATCGGGCATGGTGCGCCGGATCAGCTCCTGCGCGGCCGCGCGCGCGACTTCGAGGTGAAATTCCTGCTTGGACGAGAAGTAGTGGAACAGCAGCCCGCGGGAAATACCGGCCTGCTGAGCGATGTCCTCGACGGAGAGCTCGTCCAGAGTGCGGGTGGCAAGCATCTCTACGCCGAGCTCGATCAGCTGCGCGCGGCGAGCCTCGGGGCTGAGCCGTATCCGCTTTTCACTCGTCACAACGGGGATCCTACGCTATTGAATGTGAGCCAACTAGCTATTGACTGGCGTTCAACGCGAAGTTAGCCTCGACAACATGACGCAGGAATCGACCACTTCCCGGCATGCGACGCCTCCGGCCACGACCCATGTTCACGTACTGATCGCGGGCGCCGGGTTCGCCGGTCTCGGCGCGGCGATCAAGCTGGCCCAGGAAGGGCGGCGCGACTTCCTCGTCATCGACCGTGGCAGTGAGGTCGGCGGTACCTGGCGCGACAACACCTATCCCGGCGCCGCATGCGACGTCCCGTCCCATCTGTACTCGTACTCCTTCGAACTGAATCCGACCTGGTCGCGTTCGTTCTCCCCTCAGCCGGAAATCCAGGCCTACCTGAAACGGACCGCGCTGAAGTACGGGATCCATGATCACCTGCTACTCGATACGGAGTTGCGGTCGGCGCGATGGGACGAAGCGCGCGCAGTCTGGGTGATCGAGACCAGTCGCGGGCTGTTCACCGCTGACGTGTTCGTCCCCGCGGTGGGCTCGCTGTGTGAGCCCGCACTGCCTGACATCGCCGGGATCGACTCGTTCGGCGGCGAGATCTTCCACTCGGCGCGGTGGGACCACCACGCCGACCTCACCGGAAAGCGGGTGGCGATCATCGGCACCGGCGCGTCGGCGATCCAGATCGTCCCAGCCATCGCCGACCAGGTCGCCCACCTCGATGTGTATCAGCGCACGGCGCCGTGGGTCATGCCGCGGCACGACCGCGGATACAGCCGGCCGGAGAAGCTCGCTTACCGCCGCGTGCCGGGTCTGCAGCGGTTGGCTCGCGAGGCGATCTACTGGGGACGCGAATCCTTCGTGCTCGGCTTCGCGTTCCAACCCAAGATCCTCCTCGCCGCCCAGCGCGTGGCCCGCCGCAACATCGAGAAAGCCATCGCCGATCCGGACCTGCGCGCCCGCGTAACCCCGAACTGGCAGATCGGCTGCAAGCGGATCCTGATCTCGAACGACTGGTATCCCACGCTTGCCCGCGACCACGTCGACCTCGTCACGGACGGCATCGCCGAGGTGCGTCCGAACGCCATCGTCACCGCCGACGGAACCGTGCGCGAAGTGGACGCGATCATCGTCGCGACCGGCTTCCACGTCACTGACTCACCTTCGTACGACCTGATCTTCGGCGCCGAGGGGCAGACGCTCGGGGACGTCTGGCGAGCCCGCGGCCAGAGCGCGTACAAGGGCGCGACCGTCGCCGGGTTCCCCAACCTGATCTTCCTGATCGGCCCCAACATGGGGCTCGGCCACAGCTCGATGGTCTACATGGCCGAATCGGCGATCAACTACCTGTCCAGCGCGCTGCGCGAGATCGATCGATTCGGACTTGCGACCTTCGAGGTGCGTGCAGAGGTGCAGGAGCAGTACAACGCCGGCCTGCAACAGCGCATGAAGCAGACGATCTGGACACGTGGTGGATGCTCGAGCTGGTATCTCGACGAGCACGGGAACAACACCACGCTCTGGCCCAGCTTCACCTTTTCGTTCCGGCAATTGACCCGTCGCTTCGACCTGGCGGCCTACCGCACGACGGCACGCGCCGACCGGGAGATCGACACGCCCGACCGCGAACGCGTCCCAGCCTGAACAACCCGTCCCACAGATCCCGTAAGGGGAACTCATGACCGACATCAAGAACAAAGTCGCCGTCGTCACCGGCGCCGGCTCGGGCATCGGCCGCGCGCTGGCCTGTGAACTGGCTCGGCGCGGTGCCCACGTCGCCGTGAGCGATGTGGACCAGGTCGGCCTCGCCGAGACGGCCCGGCAAGTGCGGGTGATCGGCGCCAAGGTGCACGAGAGCCGGCTCGATGTCACCGACCGCGCCGCGGTGCTCGCCTACGCGGACACCGTGCTTCACGAGTTCGGCGTCGTCAACATCATCATCAACAACGCCGGTATTGCCTTCACGGGTGACATCGAGGACATGACGTTCGAGCAGATCGAGCGGGTGATGGACGTCGACTTCTGGGGAGTTGTCAACGGCACGAAGGCATTCCTGCCGCACGTCATCGCCTCCGGCGACGGCCACATCGTGAACATCTCCAGCCTGTTCGGCCTGATGGCGGTACCGAGCCAGGGTGCGTACAACGCCGCCAAGTTCGCAGTCCGTGGTTTCACCGAGGCGCTGCGGCAGGAGATGAAGCTCGCCGGCCACCCGGTCGAGGTCACCTGTGTTCATCCGGGCGGCATCAAGACGGCCATCGCGCGCAACGCCGGCGCGGTCGATGGCGCCGACGCGGGCGCGCTCGCCGAGGTCTTCGACAAGCGACTCGCCAAGACCTCGGCAGAGGCCGCAGCGAAGATCATCCTCCGCGCCGTCCGTGGAAACTCCGCTCGAGTACTCGTCGGACCGGACGCCAAGGTGCTCGATGTCCTGATCCGCGTGCTGGGGTCGAAGTATCAGCGCCTCGTGGCCCTGGGCGCCAAGAAGTCAGGCGCGATCGCCGAGCCCGTGCCAGGGGCGCCGTCGAAGCCGGCCAAGAAGGTATCCGCCTGATGCACCTTCCGCGATCCCTGGTCGTGGCGGGAAGTGGGCCGCTGTACCGCCTCGGCATGTACCACCGCGTCCCTATCCGCATCGGCCGCCGCATCCTCGACTCCGCCGGCCTCGTGATGCGTGTGCCTCGCGGCACCGTCGTGCAGCATGTGACGTTGGGTGCTCGCCACGCCGAGCGCGTGAGCGTCGGCGCGACCGAACGACCCCGCGCCGTGTTGTACCTGCACGGCGGCGGCTACAGCGTGGGTTCCGCGCGCCTCTATCGTGCATGCGCCGCGCATCTCGCCCAGGCGTCGGGCGCTGTCGTCTACACGCTCGACTATCGACTCGCGCCGGAGCACCCGTTTCCTGCAGCGCTCGATGATGCCGTAGCAGCGTTCCACGATCTCGCCGTGAGCCAGGGCTACGGCGCAGAGCACGTGGCGATCGCAGGGGATTCGGCCGGTGGCGGCCTTGCCGTCGCCGCGGCGCGGGTGCTCGTCGACGCCGGTACGCGCCCTGCCGCGCTCGCACTGATGTCGCCCTGGACCGACCCGATGGACGAGGACTTCCTTCAGTCCCGCGATTTCGTGATCAACGTGCGGTGGGGGCGGGCGAGTGCAGCAGGCTATCGCCGCGAGACGGACCCCCGGCACCCCGGGTTCGCGCCGCTCCATGGCCGGCTCGACGGGCTGCCACCGATGCTCGTGCACTGCAGCACCGCCGAGATGCTGCACCCGCAGATCATTCGCTTCACGGACGCCGTCAAACAGGCCGGTGGCGACGTGCACCTGACCGCACGCGACGACTGGTGGCACAGCATTCACGTGCTCGCCGGCACGCTCCGCGAGGCGTCGGCCGCCGTCGAGGATGTCGGTGCGTACTTACGCGAGCGCTGGCTCAAGCCGTTCTGACACTCCCGGACAGGTGCGGCTTGCCGGACCTGGAATTGCGCACATCCAACAGCCAGCCCGAGCCGTCCGACGCGGTGGAGATCGCGATGGCCGATGGCAGGAGAACAGGCGTCTTGAACGACACCTGCGCCGTGTAGGCGGTCGGTAGCCGACCTTCGAGCGCGGCGAGCGTGCGTGCCTTGAGCCACATGCCATGAGCGATCGCGCGTGGAAAACCGAACAGCCGTGCCGATAGGGCATGCATGTGGATCGGGTTCCGATCGCCGGACACGGCCGCGTACGTCCGTCCGATGTTCTCCGGAACACGGACCTGGGCGACGTTGCCGGTCGGATCAGGTGCCTCGGGCGTCGGCTTCTTGTCCTTCGCTCCCTCGGGGGGCTTTCCGCGGCGCAGGTAGGTGCTCTGCCCGGACCACACCAGTTCGTCGCCCACTCGTGCCTCGGCAAGCAGGTCGAGCTGACGCCCCGCCGGATGCGGTCGCAGATCTGCTGCGCGCACAGACAACGACACCGCCTCCTCGGCACGCACGGGACGGGTCACGGTGATCGAGTTGGCAACGTGCACGAGGCCGACAAGCGGGAAGGGGAACGCCGTCTCGGTCATCAGCGCCACGGACAACGGGAACGCGAGCACGTGTAGATAGGTGGGCGGCAGCACGTCGCTGACCCGAAAGCCGCAGACCTTTTCGTACGCCGCGAGGTGCGCAGGGTCGATGCGTTGCTCGCCGAGTGAATAGACGGATTCAGGTAGCGCGTCGCCCCTGTGCAGCGGACCGGTGACGGCCGCACGCGCGTACAGCGGCAACAAGGACGGCGGGGAGGTCAGCTGTTTCGCGCCGGTGCCCATGCGTGGCCCGCTCACGCGCCGACGAGGTTCTGGCCGCACACCCGGAGCACCTGTCCGTTCACGCCGCCGGCGCCGGGCGACGAGAGCCAGGCGACACCCTCGGCGACATCGACCGGAAGTCCGGCTTGCTGCAGGCTAGACAGCCGCCGCGCAACCTCGCGTGTGGCCAGCGGCATCTTGGCCGTCATCTCCGTGTCGATGAAGCCTGGGGCGATCGCGTTGATCGTCGAGTCCCCGTGCTGGGCGAACGCCGCGGCCGACGCACGGACGAGACCGATCACGCCCGCCTTCGTCGCGCCGTAATTCGTCTGACCGCGATTGCCCGACAAGCCTGTGGTCGAGGACAAGCAGACCACGCGTGACTGGTCGTGCAACTGGTCGCTGCCGAGAAGCGCCGCGTTGATCCGTAGCTGCGACTCCAGATTGACCGCGATCACCGAATCCCACTGTTCCGGCTTCATGTTCGTCATCAGTTTGTCGCGGGTGATACCCGCGTTGTGGATCAGAATGTCCAAGCCGTCGGTGTGAGCGGCGAGGTGGTTGAGCAGCCGTTCGGGAGCCTCGGGCGCGGCTACGTCGAGATGCAGTGTCGTGCCGCCGACGCGATTCGCGACCTTCGCGAGCGCCTCGCCTGCCTGTACGAGATCGGCGACGATGACCTTGGCGCCGTCGCGTGCGAGCACCCCGGCGATGGCAGCACCAATGCCCCGCGCTGCACCGGTGACGAGTGCAGTCTTGCCCGCGAGCGGGTGGTCCCAGTCCTCCGGCGCCGGCGCGACGCCCGGGCCGAGCCGCACTGGTTGGCCGTCGACGTACGCCGCCTTGCCGGAGAGGAAGAACCGCAGCGCCGATTCGAGCGAGGCGTCATCCTCCACGAGCAGCAGGTTGGCGGTGGAGCCGCGCTGGAGTTCCTTGGCCAGCGACCGGGTAATCCCATCGAGGGCCTGGCGCGCCGCGTCGGTGACGATGTCGTCTCCATCGGCCGCGCGTGCGAGCACGAGGACGCGTCCGGACGGCATGAGCTGACGCAGCCGACCCGCGAAGAACGTTCGGACCCCTGCCAGGTCAGCGGGCGTCGCGACGTCGGTCGCGTCGAGGACGAGCGCGCCCCACGAGTCGTCGTCGGTGGCCGCGTCACGCACGTCGGCTCCGGCGGACTTCAGGACATCGGCGAGACCCGGTCGCACCGCTCCCGACGTCGATCCGAGCAGCAGCGGTCCGGGGAGCAGCGCATCACCGAGGTGAAAGCGCCGCAGCACGGCGGGCCGTGGCAGCCCGACTCGGGATGCGACGGCAGAGCCGATCGGCGAATTGACCAAACCGAGGTAACGGTCAGACATGGCTCAGGCCTCCAGGATTGCGACGACGCCCTGGCCACCGGCGGCGCAGATCGAGATCAGACCCCGTCCGGATCCACGCTCGTGCAGCATCTTGGCCAGCATGGCGACGATGCGTCCGCCCGTAGCGGCGAACGGATGCCCGGCCGCGAGTGACGACCCGTTGACGTTGAGCTTCGATCGGTCGATGGAACCGAGCGCTGAATCGAGCCCGAGGTGCTGCTTGCAGAATGCGTCGTCCTCCCAGGCTGCGAGCGTGGTCAGGACCGTTGACGCGAACGCCTCGTGGATCTCGTAGAAATCGAAATCCTGCAACGAGAGATTGTTGCGGGCGAGCAGCCGGGGCAGTGCGTACACCGGCGCCATCAGCAGGCCGTCGGCTCGCCTGTCGCCGTGCACGTAGTCGACCGCTGCTGTCTCGGCGTCGACGAAGTGCGCGAGCACCGGAAGCTTGTGCGTCTCCGCCCACTCGTCGGTCGAGAGGAGGACCGCGGATGCACCGTCGGTGAGCGGTGTCGAGTTCCCGGCCGTCATGGTCGCGCCCTCGCCGCGGCCGAACGCCGGCTCGAGCTTGGCCAGCTTCTCGACGGTCGAATCCGGTCGGAGGTTCTGATCTCGCGACAGCCCCATGAAGGGCGTCAACAGGTCGTCGAAGAATCCTCTGTCGTAGGCCGCGGCCAGGTGCTGGTGGCTCGCGGCCGCCAGCTCGTCCTGAGCCTCGCGCGTGATGCCCCATTCGCGAGTGGTGATCGCTTGATGCTCACCCATCGACAGGCCGGTGCGCGGTTCGGAATTCGCCGGGATCGCCGGCGCGAGCTGCTGCGGCCGGATCTTGCTCAACGCCTTGAGCCGGGCACCGACGGAGCGGGCGCGGTTGACCTCGAGCAGCACCTGGCGGAGATCTTCGTTGACTGCGATCGGCGCGTCGGATGTGGTGTCCACGCCACCGGCGATCGCCGAGTCGATCTGGCCGAGAGTGATCTTGTTCGACACCAGGATCACCGTTTCCAAGCCCGTTCCACAGGCCTGCTGCACGTCGTACGCCGGAGTCGTGGGGGCGAGCGTCGACCCCAGTACCGATTCGCGGGTGAGGTTGAAGTCCCGGCTGTGCTTGAGGACCGCTCCGGCCGCGACCTCACCCAGCCGCTCTTTCTGCAGGCCGTACCGGGCGACGAGGCCGTCGATCGTGGCGGTGAGCATGTCCTGGTTGGAGGCGTGGCTGTACGGGCCGTTCGAACGTGCGAACGGGATCCGGTTGCCGCCGACGATGGCGGCCCGACGAGTGCTCACGGGGGTCCTTTCGGTGTGCTGTGTTACCTCAAAGTATCCGCTACTTTGAGTAGCGTGAAGCCGCCTGTGTCGTCCGTTACGGGCGATAAGGACGACTCCCCGCTGCGGGAAGCCAGCCTGGCGGCGCGAGTACTCGCGGAAGGCCTCGGATCTGTGTCCGGCGTCGTATCGGGTGTGCACGATGCATTCGGGGCGATCGCCGACAACAACCGGCGCAAGCCGAGCGGGACGGACGGGCGCAGCTCGCGCTGGGCAGCGCACCGGGCCGCCCGGCGTGAGGAGCTGATCGACGCCGCCGTCGTTGCCATCTGCCGGCATGGTGCGAGCGTCGGCATGGACCAGATTGCAGCGGTGGCCGCGACAAGTAAGCCCGTCATCTACCGCTACTTCGCCGACAAGAACGATCTCTACCTCGCCGTGAGTCACCGGTTCGTCGTCACCGTTCTGGCGACCTTGCTCGACGCGACGGCAACGAACCCGCAGCCGCGCGAATTGATCCACGCCGGAGTCGATGCCTTCCTCGGACTGCTGGAGGAGAACCCCGAGCTCTACCGGTTCGTCGCGCAGCATCCACTTGTCGCCGATAGCGGCGGCCTCACGGCGGACTTCAGTTCCGTGGTCGCTGAACTGGTCAGCCAGCAGCTCGCAAGCCACCTCGACGCCCTCGGACTCGACCCCGCGTTGGCGCACCCGTGGGGTGAGGGCATGGGCGGATTCATCAACGCCGCGAGTCTGTGGTGGCTCGATCACCGCGAGGCGATGACGCGCGTGCAGCTGGCCGAGTACCTGTCCTCGCTGTTGTGGGGTGGCGCGGCGGGGGTGTACCAGTACGTCGGGAAGAAGGTGGACGCGCGGCCCGCCGCCGAGGTCTTCGGCCCCGCCACAACGTGAACCGCGACCGAGGAGAAGGGCCGAGATGACCGGACCAGAGACCCCGTCCACGGTGACGCCGGAGCAGTTGCGGCCCTACCTCGACGGGCGTTGGGCGGAGGTCCGCCGCAGAGCTCGCGAACTCGCCGCCGACCCGCGCTTTGCGGTGAACGTCGGGGAGGACACCGAGACGCAGCGCGTTCACGTGCTGAAACGGATGGCCGCGCTGACCGAGGCCGGCTATTCAGCCCTTGGCTTCCCGTCGCGCTATGGCGGACGAGACGACATCGGGGGTTCGGTCACCGGTTTCGAGATGCTCGCGACCGGCGATCTCTCGCTGCTGGTCAAGGCCGGAGTGCAATGGGGGCTGTTCGGTGGCGCGGTGCTGCATCTGGGCACGGAACGCCATCACGAGGCGTATCTCGAAAAGATCATCACCTTGGACCTGCTCGGCTGCTTTGCGATGACAGAGACCGGTCACGGCTCCGACGTCGCAGCGTTGCGCACCACGGCGACGTACGACCCCCAGACTCAAGAGTTCGAGATCCACACCCCGTACGAGGCCGCCCGCAAGGAGTACATCGGCAACGCGGCCCGCGACGGCCGGATGGCCGCCGTCTTCGCCCAGCTCATCACCGGCGGCGAGAACCAGGGCGTGCACGCCTTCCTTGTCCCCATCCGCCAGAGCGACGGTACGGCCGCGGACGGCGTTCGCATCGAGGACTGTGGGTTGAAGGCGGGACTGAACGGCGTCGACAACGGTCGCCTCTACTTCGATCACGTCCGCATCCCGCGCGAGAACCTTCTCAACCGCTACGGCGACGTCGCGCCAGATGGCTCGTACTCGACACCGATCGAGAACAAGACGAAGCGCTTCTTCACGATGCTCGGCACACTCGTGCAGGGACGGATCAGCGTTGCCGGCGGCGCCGGAAGTGCTACGAAGGTCGCGCTGGCCATCGCGATCCGTTACGGCGAGGTGCGACGGCAGTTCAGCGGCCCCGGATCCGACGATGAGATCGTGCTGCTCGATTACCTCGCCCACCAGCGCAAGCTGCTGCCGGCGCTCGCGAAGAGCTTTGCGTTGCACTTCGCGCAGAGCGAGTTGGTGGCGGGACTGCACGACACCACGCCCGCTCTCGACGCACCGATGAGCGACACGGGGCTGCCCCACGAGGCACCCGAGCGCCGCGAGCTCGAGACCCGCGCGGCCGGTGTCAAAGCGATCGCGACATGGCATGCGACACAAACCATCCAACAGTGCCGTGAAGCCTGCGGAGGGGCCGGCTACCTGGCCGAGAACCGCCTGCCCGGGCTGAAGGCAGACACGGATGTGTTCACGACGTTCGAAGGCGACAACACGGTGCTGCTGCAGCTCGTGGCGAAGGAATTGATCACCGGCTACCGCGATCACTTCGGTGAGCTGGACCTACTCGGCACGACGCGCTTCGTCGCCGACCAAGCCGTCGAGACGGTCGTCGAACGCGTCGGCGGCCGGCGCATCCTGCAGCGGCTGCTCGATGCTGCGCCCGGGCATGACGAGGAGGCCGGGCTGCTCGACCGGTCCTGGCATGCGTCGCTCTTCGAGTGGCGCGAGAAGCATCTGCTCGAAACGGTCGCGCGGCGACTGCGGCGCGCGGCGTCGGCAGACGACCCGTTCGCGGTCTTCAACGCGGCGCAGGACCACATGCTCCAGGCGGCACGCGCGCACATCGACACCGTGCTGCTGCAGGCCTTCGTCAACGCGATCGACGAGCTCCCCGAAGGTGACGTCCGGCTGCTGCTCGATCGCGTATGCGACCTGTTCGTACTGTCGACCATCGAGGCCGACCGCGGCTGGTTCCAGGAACACGGGCGGCTCACCGGCCAGCGCTCCAAGGCCGTCATTGCCGAGGTGAACCGCCTCTGTGCCGCGCTGCGCCCCCACGCCAGCACCCTGATCGAGGCCTTCGGCCTGCCGGAGCAGGCAATCGCAGCGCCCATCGCGCAGGGCGCCGAGGAAAAGCGGCAGGCCGAAATGCGCGCCTGACTTCTCCGCTTTGGGGAGGGTTTGCTCCGCCTACGGTGTGAAGTCCCCCCAAAGGCTTCGGGCGGCGACCGCGCGTCGGGCGCCGTTCGCCCGCACGTAACCTGATTAGTGCCGGGATGTCAGCGTGATGTATCGTGGTGATACATCACGTCGAGATAGGGGTGCCGGTCGCATGCTGGAGATCGCCGTACTCGGGCTGCTCAATGAAAGCCCGATGCACGGGTATGAGATCCGCAAGCGCTTGGCTTCCCTGCTCGGCACATTTCGGGCGTTCTCCTACGGCTCGCTCTACCCGACGTTGCGACGACTGTCCGACGCCGGGTGGATCTTGGAAGAGGCGCCGCTCGAGGCACCGGTCGGCAGCGCGGCGCGGTCCCGCCGCGGCAAGCGGGTCTACCGCCTCACCGCCGAAGGCAAGGAACACCTGGCGGCATTGCTCGCCGACGTGGGTCCGGAGGCGTTCGACGACGAGGGGTTCGGGGCGCGGTTGGCCTTCTTCGGCCAGACGCGGTCAGAAATCCGGCTGCAGATCCTCGAGGGTCGGCGGCGTCGCGTGGAGGAGAAGCGCGAAGGCATGAAGAGCACGTTGGCGCGAACCGGCGAGCGGCTCGACCGCTACACCCGCGAGTTGCACGAGCACGGCCTTGAGTCCGTAGACCGTGAAGTCCGTTGGCTCACCGAATTGATCGAGCACGAAAGGTCGGACGCCAAACCGGCGCCCGAGAACTAGACGACATGACCGTCAACTATCAAGGAGGACCCGTGGTGGGTTCGGAGTCTCAGGCCGCCAAGAGCGGGTCCATCAGAGTCGCCATCGTCGGCGTCGGCAACTGCGCCGCTTCGCTCGTGCAGGGCGTGCACTTCTACCGAAATGCCGATCCGGCCGTGAAGGTCCCCGGCCTCATGCACGTCAACTTCGGCCCGTATCACGTCAGCGACATCGAGTTCGTCGCCGCGTTCGACGTCGACGCCAAGAAGGTGGGCACCGACCTGTCGCAGGCGATCAGCGCGAGTGAGAACAACACGATCGAGATCTGCAAGGTCCCCGAACTCGGGGTGCCGGTGCTGCGCGGTCCCACGCTGGACGGACTCGGCAAGTACTACCGCGAGACGATCGAAGAGTCTCGCGACGAGCCGGTCGATGTCGTGAAGGTTCTCAAGGACCAGGCCGTCGACGTACTGATCTGCTACCTGCCGGTGGGTTCGGAGCAGGCCGCGAAGTTCTACGCACAGTGCGCCATCGACGCCAAGGTCGCCTTCGTCAACGCCCTGCCGGTGTTCATCGCGAGCACCCCCGAGTGGGCGAAGAAGTTCGAGGACGCCGGCGTGCCGATCGTCGGCGACGACATCAAGTCGCAGGTCGGCGCGACGATCACGCACCGCGTCCTGATGAAGCTGTTCGAAGACCGCGGCGTCGAGGTTCAGCGCACCTACCAGCTCAACGTCGGCGGCAACATGGACTTCAAGAACATGCTCGAGCGCGAGCGGCTGGAGTCGAAGAAGATCAGCAAGACGCAGTCGGTGACATCGCAGGTCCCCGACCGCGACCTCGGCGAGCGCAACGTGCACATCGGCCCGTCCGACTACGTCGCATGGCTCGACGACCGAAAGTGGGCCTTCGTTCGGCTCGAGGGCAAGACGTTCGGTGACGTACCGCTGAACATGGAATACAAGCTCGAGGTGTGGGACTCGCCGAACTCCGCGGGAATCATCATCGACGCCCTGCGCGCGGCGAAGATCGCCAAGGACCGCGGCATCGGTGGGCCGATCCTGTCGGCATCCTCGTACTTCATGAAGTCGCCGCCGGTCCAGTACTTCGACGACGAGGCACGCCAGGCGGTGCAGGACTTCATCGACGGAACCGTCGAGCGCTAGTCCTCAGCAGTCAACGCAGCGGGCCGGACTCCCTCGAGGAGGCCGGCCCGCTGTCAATTGAGGCCCGGATCGGGCGGGTAGGTCGAGACGAGGTTCAGGGGCGGCGGCTGCCGGCGAAGCACCGCTGACCACATCGAGTGCGGCGCGGTGCTGAATAGGTCATCCGGCGAGCCCGGCAGGACCCACCACGTCCCCTCCAGCAGTTCCGCGTCGAGCTGTCCAGGGGACCAGCCCGCGTGGCCCGCGAACACCCTCATCCGCCGCGCCAGCCCGGCGATGGTGGTGGTGTCGCCATCCAGGTCGACGGTGGCGATGCCGTCGACCACACGGCGCACGCCCGGGCCGTCCGCGTCGAGTTGCGCCAGGCACAACGCACCGTCCGGCTGCACCGGTCCACCGCCGAACACCACCTGTGGGCCGGTGACCACCTCATGCCAGTCCGGCAGCACCTGACCGACAGGGGTCCGGCTCGGGCGATTGACGATCACGCCGACCGTGCCTCCGCCGTCGTGCTCGAGCAGGTAGACGACCGTCCGCGCGAAATGCGGGTCGCCGAGCACTGGCGTCGCGACGAGCAACCTGCCGCCGGCCGGCTCCAGGCCACTGCCGGCACGCCACGGTGAGGACACCTGCACATCTTGGCGGGGAACGGACGCGGCGACCAGCGCCCGGCCGCCAGGCCGCGCCGGCGGTGCCAGCTAGCGTGGTCAGGATGCGGCACCGGGGCCATCTGCTGAGCGCGCTCGCGCTGCCGGGGTTTCGACGGCTCTACGCGATGCGGTTGACCGGACAGTTCGGCGATGGGGTCTTCCAAGCAAGTCTGGCGGGCGCAGTGCTCTTCAATCCGGAGCGGCAGACACACGCAGCGGACGTGGCAGCCGGCTTCGTCGTCGTGCTGCTGCCGTACTCGCTCATCGGGCCCTTTGCCGGGGTGTTCCAGGATCGATGGCGTCGCCAGCGCACGCTCGTCCTGGCCAACGTCGTCCGGGCAGCTGGTGTGGCTGTCCTGGCGGCCGAGATCCTGGGCCGGCTGCAAGGGCTGGCGTTCTATGCGAGCGCCCTCGTTGTCGTGTCGGTGAACCGGTTCGTCCTTTCGGCGCTGAGCGCATCGCTGCCGCACGTGGTCGAAATCGACAACCTCGTGACGGCGAATGCGTTGTCGACCACCAGCGGCTCGATCGCCACGACGATCGGCGGCGCGGCGGCCGTAGGCGTTCGGGCCTTGTCGAGCGGAAATGATCGGGCGTACGCAGCAATCGCGCTCGCGGCTGCGCTCCCGTATTTGGTCGCCGCATTGTGCGGACGTGGTTTCGATCGCGACGCGCTCGGTCCGGACGACGTGGAACGAGACAACCGCGAGACGGTCCGCGAGGTCACGCGGGGGTTCGTCGAGGGTGCGCGGCACGTGCATGCGCGCAAGGCGACCTTCTACGCGCTCATCGCGATCAGCATCCATCGGCTGTTCTATGGCGTGAGCACGATCTGCACAGTGCTGCTCTACCGCAACTACTTCCACGACGAGGGCCTGTTCCGCGCCGGCCTCGGCGGCCTGGCCCAAGCCGTCGGCGCCGCCGCCGTCGGCGGGGGCATCGCGGCGCTGATCACCCCGCTTGGCACCCGGCGGCTCGGCTACGTGCGCTATCCGGCCCTGATGCTCGCGGTCGCTTCCGTCACGGAGCTGGCGCTAGGCCTGCCGTTCTCGATGCCGTTGCTGGTGCTCGCCGCGCTGCTCCTCGGCCTCGCTGCGCAGGGCATCAAGATCAGCGTCGACACGCTCGTCCAGCAATCAGTCGAGGACGACCATCGTGGCCGGGTCTTCGCGCTCTACGACACGATGTTCAACCTGACGCTGGTAGCCGCGGCCGTCTTCACCGCGATGGCACTGCCCGAGAACGGACACTCAACGGGCGCGGTGATCGCCATCGCCGCCGGCTATGCCCTCACCGCGATCGGGTACCTCCACTACGCCGGAGGCGGTACCCAAGCCGCTGAGCGCACGACTGTGCCCGCAGTGCGGAGTGCGTGACCGAACACCTCACTGGGCGCTGTACCACTTCCGCAACTCGGCGGCCGCACGTTCTTGCCCGAGCGGGCCGTGTTCCATCCGTAACGCGAGCAGGTACTGATAGGCCCGGCCGACCATCGGCCCCGCCGGTATGTCGAGGAGTCTCATGATCTCGTTGCCGTCGAGATCGGGGCGGATCGCTGCGAGTTCCTCCCGCTCCTGCAGCTCCGCGATCCGACGTTCCAAGGTGTCGTAGGCGGCGGAGAGGGCGGCCGCCTTGCGCGCATTGCGGGTCGTGCAGTCGGAGCGCACGAGCTTGTGCAGGCGGGGCAGGAGCGGACCGGCGTCCACGACGTAGCGGCGCACGGCGGAGTCGGTCCACTCACCGCTGCGGTAGCCGTAGAAGCGCAGGTGCAAGAAGACAAGCTGGCTGACGTCCTCGACGATCTGCTTGCTGAACCGCAGGTCCTTGAGCCGCTTGCGAGCCATACGAGCGCCCACGACCTCGTGGTGATGGAAGCTCACCCGGCCGCCTGGGCCGAACGCGCGCGTGGCCGGTTTGCCGATGTCGTGCAACAACGCCGCCCATCGCAGCGTCAAGTCAGGGCCGTCGCTCTCGAGATCGATCGCCTGCTCGAGCACCTGCAACGTATGCGCGTACACGTCCTTGTGCTGGCCGTGTTCGTCAGATGCCATCTGCAGCGCAGGGAGTTCGGGCAGGACCACCTCAGCCAGTCCGGATTCGACGAGCAGTTCGAGTCCGGCGCGCGGTGTGGCGCCGAGCAGGGTCTTGGACAGCTCAACCTGCACGCGCTCGGCTGTGATGCGCGACAGTTCGCCGGCCATGGCAATCATCGCCGCATGAACTGGCTCGTCGACAGTGACACCGAGGGTCGCAACGAAGCGGGCGGCGCGCAACATCCGCAATGGGTCGTCGGCAAACGACTCCTCCGGCGTTGCAGGCGTGCGCAAGAGACCGCGGGCCAGATCGGCCAGCCCTCCGAAAGGATCGGTGAAGGTGCGGTCGCCGGTGACCGACAGGGCCATGGCGTTCATCGTGAAATCGCGTCGGCGCAGGTCGTCCAGGAGAGATTCGCCGTACACGACCTCTGGGTTGCGCGAGACGCGGTCGTACCGGTCGGCGCGGTAGGTCGTGATCTCACACATCTGATCGCCGACCTGCACGCCTACCGTGCCGAACTCGATTCCGGTCGTCCACGTGGCTGTCGCGATCGGCCCGACGATGCTCAGAACGTCCTGCGGCCGGGCGTCGGTGGCAAAGTCCAGATCGGACTCGGCGACCGCGCGGCCGGTCAGGGCATCACGCACGCTGCCGCCGACCAGGTGCAATTCATGGCCTGCCGCGGCGAACGCAGCACCGAGCGCCGCCGCCTCATGCGGTACGGCGATCAGATCGGACGGTGTCACGTGCCGCCACGATACCCACCCGCCACAGGGGTGCCCGATACGATCGGGCAATGTCCGAGGGCCGACCGCAGAACCCGCGACGGCGTGGCCCCAAGGCGGCCAAGTCCGGGCGTGGCAGGTGGATGCGGCGCGTCGACGAGTTCAGTGCCGGTGGTCTCGTCGTTGATCTCCACGGCGAGGTCCCGCTGGGCGCTCTCATCGGCCGTACCGACAAGCTCGGTCGACTGCTGTGGTCCCTGCCGAAGGGACATATCGAGCAGGGTGAGACGGCCGAGCAGGCAGCCGTACGCGAGGTCGAGGAAGAAACCGGGATCAGCGGCGAGATCATGGGCGAGCTCGGAACGATCGACTTCTGGTTCGTAGCCGACGGGCGGCGGATCCACAAGACGGTGCGCCACTACCTACTCCGCGCAACCGGCGGCCAGCTGTCGGACGCCGACGTCGAGGTGACCGCAGTGGCGTGGGTCCCGCTTCCCGACATCAGTGAGCAACTGGCCTACCCGGACGAGCGCGGTCTGGTCGAGGCCGCCGGGCGATTGCTGGCGGAAACCGCGTGATCCTGCGCCGGGCGGTGCGGCGCCGGCGCCGGGCTCCGGTGGGCATCACCGTTCGCATCGCCGGCACGCTGCTGCTGCTCGCGACGACCTCGCTCATGTCCGCCGCGCCGGCGCCTGCTCAGCCGGTGAACGCTCGCAGCGTCACCGTGTCGATCCAGGACGTCTCGCCGACATCGCCCCCGACATCCACCACACCGTCGCCGCTCACCGTGTCGATCGCACTCACGAACAACACCGACCAATCGCTGTCGAATCTTGTGGTGCTGGGCGAGCGTGGCAACCCGATCACCACTCGGACGGAGCTCGACAGCGCGATCCAGCACCCGGCGCCGCCCGACCCGAACCTCGCTTTTCAGATCACCACCCCGAAGCCCGTCACTTCATCTCTGGCCCCGCGCGGCACGACGGCGGTGACCTTCACGATGCTGACGTCGACGGACTCGTCCACGACACCCGGATTGTGCATCTGCGAGACGCGCATCTACCCGCTCTATTTCGCGGTGCATGCGCACGACCCGAGCGGTGCCGACGTCGTCGTGGGCACCGCGCAGACGTTCGTTCCGGCGTTCAGCACCCCGCCGCCGAAGCCCGTGCGGGTCAGCTGGGTGTGGCCGATCATCGACCGGCCACATCGGCTTGTCGGCGACACCGCCTTCACCGACGACGACCTCTCCTACTCGATCGAAGGCGGCCGGCTGGACCGGGTACTGAGTGTCGTCGAACGGGTCGCACAACGTTCGATGGCGATGACGCTCATCGTCGACCCGGAGTTGCTCGACGAACTCGCCATAATGGCGACGGGCAGTTACACCGTCGACTCCGGTGGCAAGAGCGTCGCGGGCAGCGGCACAGCAGCGGCACGGGACTGGCTGATGCGACTGCGCACCGCGCTCGCCGCCGACCCCAAACTGGAGCTGGACTTCACCCCGCTGGCCGATCCGGATGTCGAGACGCTGAGCCGGAAGGGCTTGGCGTGGACGACGGGGCTGGGCCCGCAGATCGCGGCTCGCGTCGGCGCGGCTCTCGGTGGGAAGACAGCCGAAACGGGCATCGGCTGGCCGGTCGACGGTGTGCTGACGAGCCCGACGCTCGACCAGCTGGTCCGTGACGGAGCGAGTTCGGTGATCGTGTCAGACGCCACGCTGCCGAGCGCCGGTGGTGCGGACGCGACGGCGAACCAGCTGGGCATCCTGCAGACGCCTGCGGGACAGGTCACCGCGGCTGTGATGCAGCGCAGCATTCAGCAATACGTATCGCCCGTGCTCTCCCTCGGGCGCTCCGGCACTGCGCAGTTGCCGGACCTCGTGTCCGAGGTGGCCATTGCCGCGATATCCGGTGACCAGCAGTCGCCGTACGTCGCCATCGTCGCTCCCCGTGATGTGAACCCGGTCCCCGACGTCGCCGAACGAGCCATCGTGGAGACCGCGTCGGCCTTCTGGTCCACGTCACTGACGATTGACTCGGCGGCGCACACAGTGACGCCATCCGATCACGGTCAGCTCGTGCCGCCGCCGGGCAGTGTCGGTGCGCTGTCCGACCTCACGATCGACGCGGCGCGGCAGGTGTCGCACGTCGTTCCTGCGTTGGCGACCATGATGAGTGCGGCCGACGCATCGCGGCTGCTCGGTTCGCTGCCGATCGCCGTTCAGCGTGCTGAGTCGTCGGCCTGGCGTACCGCGCCGGCAGCGGGCGATGAGTTCGCTGCGGCCCTCACGACGAGGATCGCGACGATCGAGTCCGGCGTGCATATCGTGCGTCCTTCTGCAGGTACGTACACCCTCACCTCCACGAACTCGCCGTTGCCGATCACAGTCGAGAACACGTTGGGCGTCACGGTCAGGGTGCGGGTCGAAATCTCGTCGGCCAACGACCTGCCGGGCTTCTCTGCCAACGAGGTCAACCTTCAGACCATCGCCCCGAACACGAAGGTGACGCTGCACGTCCCGACTCATGTCGAGCGCACCGGACGGTTCACCGTCCAGGCCATCCTCGTGACGCCGAGTGACGTGCGGATCGGCGACCCGGTGCTGCTGTCGGTACACAGCACCGCGCTGGGCACGATCGGCGTGATCATCACCGTGACCGCAGCAATCGTGCTCGTCGTGGCCCTTCTCGTTCGGCTGATCCGCAGGCTCAGCTCGCGAAGGCGGGCTCCGAACGCGCGGCCGGCCGCATGAGCATGCCGGACGGATGGAGCACGCCGTCCCTGTATTCCGGCCGAAGCGTCGTTCAGCCGCCGATGGTCTCCGGGGCGGATCCGATGACGGGCATCCTTACCGCTGACTGGGACGACGTCGGCCACGCTCATCCGCAGTGGAGTAATACGACATACGTCGGCCCGCGCCGACACCGGCCGCGCGGCGCACCGGCTCCCTCGCTCCCGCCCACCGAACCTGCCGAACACCCCGCCGAGCCCGTCGCCTCCGAGCTCGCCCTGGGCCTCGACTCCAGCGCGGAGCAGGCGTCGCCCGAGGCGGGCAACCGCGGCCTGCTCGCCGCCAGCCGCACGATGGCCGTCGCGAACCTGACGAGCCGGATCACGGGCTTCCTGCGCAGCGCGATGCTGGTCGCCGCGATCGGTATCGGACTGCACGGAGTCGGCGACGCGTACAACGTCGCGAACAACTTCCCCAACATGGTTTACGAACTGCTGCTGGGCGGGGTGCTGTCGAGCGTCTTGATTCCGCTGCTCGTCCGCGCCCAGGAGAGCGACGAGGACGACGGCGTCGCCTACACCCAGCGACTCCTGTCGATCGCCACCGCCGCCCTCGCCGCAGTAACGCTGCTCGCGGTGATCTGCGCGCCGCTGATCGCCGGGGCGTTCGTCACGGACCACTCCCAGCGCACCTTGACGACCACATTCGCCACGCTGCTGCTGCCGGAGATCTTCTTCTACGGTCTCGGTGCGATGTTCATGGCCGTACTGAACATTCGGCACAGCTACGCACCCGGCGCGTGGTCGTCCGTGCTGAACAACGTGGTGATGATCGTGACCATCGCCGTGTTCTGGGCTCTGCCGGGACCGAAGACATTGACCCCGGCATCCATCACGACCCCGCAACTGCTCGTGTTGGGCATCGGGACGACGCTCGGCATCGCCGCTCAGGCTCTGGTCCTGATTCCGTCGTTGCGCAAGACGGGATTTCGCTGGCAGTGGCGCTTTCGTGCGCGGCCGAACGAGATCGGCCGTATGGGCGAGGTCGGGTCCCTCGCGGGGTGGGTGTTCGGGTATGTGGTGGCCAGCCAGATCGGCGTCACGGTGATCGCGAAGGTCGGTGTCGCACATGGCGCCTTCACCGTCTTCACCAACGCCGACCTGCTCATCCAGATGCCCTACGGGATCCTGGTCGTCTCGCTCCTCACTGCCCTGATGCCGCGCCTGTCACGTGCTGCGGCGCGGGGGCAGACGGATGACGTGGTGGACGACCTCTCGCTCGGCGCGCGGCTGTCGGCGATCGCACTCGTCCCGATCACTGCGGGGTTGATCGTGCTGGGTCCTGCCCTGTGCGTCGTCCTGTTCGCCCACGGGATCGTGTCGGTCGACGGCGCGCGGCTCGTCGGGACCGCCCTCGCCGCCTCCGCCTTCGGCCTGTTCCCGTTTGCGATCGTGATGCTGCAGTTGCGCGTCTTCTACGCGATGCGCGACGGCCGCACCCCGACATTCATCAACATCTTCATGGTCGCCACGAAGGTGCTGATCGTCCTGGTCTGCGATGCGACGCTGCACGGGCCTGCGCACATTGCCGAGGCACTGACGGTGGCGACGTCGGCGTCCTATGTGGTCGGAGCGATCGCCGGGCATGTACTTCTGACCCGGCGCCTCGGCCGGCTCGGCTTCGGACGCGTGCTGCGCACCGTGCGGCAGATCGGCATCGCCTCCGTCGCGGGGGGGGCCGTGGCTCTTGTGGCGCTGGTGGGCATCAGCGATGCCGCCGGGCGCGGGCTGTTCGGCTCGCTCGCCGGGCTGGTGGTGGGCGGCCTCGCCGGCCTCGCCGTGCTCGGCGCGGTGGCCTGGCGGATGCGCATTCCCGAGGTACGCGACATCGTCACGCTGGCCCGGCGCCGCTGAACCACAGCGCGCGTCCCGGCCTGGAATGCCCGTCTGCCTAGGATCGTTGTGGCTCCAGATCAGCGAAAGAGGAATCGTGACAGCAGGCACGCACCGCCAGGTGATCATCGTCGGCTCAGGTCCGGCGGGGTACACGGCAGCTCTCTACACGGCACGCGCCGATCTCGAGCCGCTCGTGTTCGAGGGCGCGCAGTACGGCGGCGCCCTGATGAACACCACCGAGGTGGAGAACTTCCCGGGCTTCCCGGACGGGATCATGGGGCCCGAGCTGATGGGTCACATACGCGCGCAGGCCGAGCGTTTCGGTGCGGAACTGGTCAGTGACGACGTGGTGTCCGTCGACCTCACCGGAGCGATCAAGGTCGTCCGTACCCATGGCGCTGAGTACACCGCCGACGCCGTGATACTCGCGATGGGCTCGGCCTATCGCAAGCTCGGGGTCGCGCGGGAGGACGAGCTGTCGGGCCACGGCGTTTCGTGGTGCGCGACCTGTGACGGCTTCTTCTTCCGTGACCTCGACATCGCCGTCGTCGGCGGCGGCGACACCGCGATGGAGGAGGCGACGTTCCTCACCCGCTTCGCCAAGTCCGTCACTGTCGTGCACCGGCGCGACGCTCTTCGCGCCAGCCGCATCATGGCCGACCGCGCCGAATCGAACCCGAAGATCCGGTGGGCGTGGAACTCCGAGGTCGTCGGCATCGCCGGCAGCGATTCGGTCACCGGTCTGCGCATCCGGGACACCTCGACCGGCGACGAACGCGACCTCACCGTCAACGGGCTGTTCATCGCGATCGGCCACGAACCGCGCAGTGAGCTGGTGACCGGTCAGGTCGAGCTCGACGACGAGGGCTACATCGTGACGACCGTCGGCACCCGGACGAATCTCGACGGCGTGTTCGCGGCCGGCGATGTCGTCGACCATGTCTATCGTCAGGCTGTCACCGCCGCCGGAACCGGTTGCCAGGCCGCCCTCGATGCCGAGCGCTTTCTCGCCGCCCTGGCCGATGCCCGGGGGCAGGCACACAGCGATGCCCAGATCACAGCAGGCGCGGGCTGAACAGCAGCAGTTGGCCGGGAATCACCCCGGCCGTCAGCGTGTTCCACTAACACCTCACTAGGAGCAGGAGACATCAGATGGGCACCAACACCAAGACCGTCACGGACGCCAGCTTCGCCGCCGACGTGCTGCAGGCCGACGGCCCCGTCCTCGTTGATTTCTGGGCGGAGTGGTGCGGTCCGTGCCGTCAGGTTGCTCCCGTGCTGGAAGAGATCGCTGGCGAATACGCCGGAAAGCTGACGGTCGCGAAGGTGAACATCGACGAGAACCCCGGCATCGCGCGCGATTACCAGATCATGTCGATCCCGACGATGTCCGTGTTCGCGGGCGGCCAGGTCGTGAAGTCGATCGTCGGCGCCCGTCCCAAGGCGGCGATCCTCAAGGAGCTCAGCGAGTACGTCGCCTGAGCCGCGCACCGCGCACTGCCCCGCGTGCCCCAGCGTCCCCCTCCGGACGCCGGGGCACGACTCTTTTCGACCATTGACGACCGTTCGCGCGAGCGGCCCCGACACATGTTCGGCGGGGCGCCTGCGCTGAGGCACAATGGCCAACGAGGCCACCGTTTCCACCCAGAGGACCCGTCTGTCATGCATCCCCTGCGCCGCGGCGCCACCGGTACGGCCGTGGCCGAGGTGCGCAGGATGCTCGCGTCGCTCGCGCTGCTCGACAACACCGATGCCGCTTCGGCCGACGTGTTCGACGAGGCTACCGAGCTTGCCGTCCGCCATTTCCAGCAACAGCGAGGCATCTCCGTCGACGGCATCGTCGGTTCGGAGACCTATGCCACGCTCACAGGCGCCCACTGGAAGCTCGGCGATCGAGTGCTCAGCCACGAGCCCACCCAGCGGATCGTCGGCGACGACGTCGCGGCCCTGCAGCTCCAGCTGCTCGAGATGGGGTATGACGTCTGGCGGGCGGACGGCCTGTTCGGCAGTTCGACGGCCGAGGGTGTGCGGGCATTCCAGCGCGACTACGGGTTGGTGGCTGACGGCGTGTGCGGACCTGCAACCTTCCGCGCGCTTCGTCAGCTGGGCCGCCGCGTGGTCGGCGGGCGACCGCAGCTGCTTCGCGAGATGGTCGCGGTCGCGGCGTCCGGCCCGAACCTCCTTGGCAAGCGCATCGTCATCGACCCTGGGCATGGCGGCGACGATCCCGGAACGGTCCACGACGGCCTCAGCGAGGCAGACCTCGCGTGGGATCTCGCGACGCGATTGGACGGCCGCCTCAGCGCGCTCGGGGTCTTGTCCTGGCTGACCCGCGGGCCGGGCAACGGCGCGTCCGACGAACAGCGTGCCGCGCTCGCCAACGAGGTAGGTGCTGACCTTCTCCTGTCACTGCACATCGACGGGTTCTCCTCCTCACACGCGAACGGCGTTGCCGCATACCACTACGGCGGAGGTGAATCGGTGTCGACGATGGGTGAGCGGCTGGCCGACCTCGTGCAGCGCGAGCTCGTCGCCCGAACCGGCATGCTCGACGCCCGAACCCACGGTAAGACGTGGGCGTTGCTGCGGCTGACGCGGATGCCGGCTGTGCGTATCGAGCTCGGCTACCTGACCTCTCCCGTCGACCGCGCCAAGCTCGTGGACCCGCTCTTTCGCGACACGGTGGCGGAAGGATTGCTGGTCGCCGTACAGCGGCTGTACCTGCCGCAGGACGACGACCCACCCACCGGAGTCATGCGGATTCCGGCCGTCGCCCGTCCCTGAGCGGTGCCGAGCAGCCGGTGGTCTGTCCCCAGAGCTCAGCGGGCCAGCGCCGGCGTCTGCATTGACCCGAGTAGCCGCTCCAGGGCGTACTCGACGTCTTCCTTCCACGACACGGTCGTCTTGATGTCGAGCCGTAGCCGCGGCGTGCGGGGATGTGGCCGGACCGTCTTGAACCCGACCGCCAGCAGGTATTCACTCGGAAGAAGACAACTTCTGTTGGGCTCTTCCTCCCGCCGCGGCGGCGGGGCGGCCCACTCGGCTGACCGCAGTTCCGATTCCGGTTCCGCCGCGCGCCCGAACGCCTCTATGGCCTTGACGCCACGCCGGGCGGCGTCCCGGGCCACCGCCTGGATCAGCATCCGGCCGAGGCCGGCTCCGCTGAATTCCGGAAGAAGCCGGGCCGCCATGAGCAAGATCGCGTCCGAGCTCACTGGCGACGTGGGGAAGGCGACCGAGCGGGGCACGTATGCCGGCGGCGCGTAGAGCGCGTAGCCCGCTGCAACGCCGTCGACGTAGGCAAGTTGGCCGCAGCTTCCCCATTCGAGCAGCGTGTCCGAGACCCAGGCTTCCTTCTCCAACTCGGCGGAGCCGGAGTCGCAGGCACGCTCGCCGGACACCGGGTCAAGCTCCCAGAAGACACAGGAGCGGCACCGTGGCGGCAGATCGTTGAGATTGTCGAGTGTGACGTTCACCAATCGACGCGACACGAGCAAGCTCCGACCGTGCGTGAGGTGGGCCCGACCCGAAGAATCGTATGGGCTGGACGCCGCACTGCGCGAGGGGGAGCGGGCGCCGGACCGCCGCGGTGCGAGTCAGCGTGCGGCGTCGTACCCCACGAGAAACTCGCCGATCCGGCCGATCGCCTCGGTCAGGTCGTCGGCACGAGGCAGCGTCACGATCCGCAGGTGGTCGTGATGGGGCCAGTTGAACCCCGATCCCTGCACCACCAGCACATGCTTGTCGCGCAGGAGGTCGAGGACGAACTGCTGGTCGTCGGTGATCGGGTAGATGTCCGGGTCGAGCCTCGGGAAGACGTAGAGGGCACCCTTCGGCTCGACGCACGTGACACCGGGGATCTGGCGCAATGCGGTCATCGCCGCATCGCGTTGCTCGAGCAGCCGCCCGCCGGGCAATACCAGGTCGTGGATGCTCTGCCGGCCGCCGAGCGCCATCTGAATCGCATGCTGCCCCGGGACGTTGGCGCACAGCCGCATGTTGGCAAGGATCGTGATGCCCTCGATGTAGTTGCTCGCATGCCGCTTCGGCCCGGTGACCATCAGCCATCCGGAGCGGAAGCCGGCGAGCCGGTATGCCTTCGACAGACCGTTGAAGGTGAGGGTGAAGACATCGGGCGCGATCGCGGCGAAGGGGACGTGCACCGCGTCGTCGTAGAGCACCTTGTCGTAGATCTCATCGGCAAGCACCGTCAGCTCGTGATCGCGGGCCAGATCGGCAATAGCGGCGAGTACCCCCCGGGGGTATACGGCGCCGGTTGGGTTGTTGGGATTGATGACGACGATCGCCTTCGTGCGCGGCGTGATCTTGGACCGGATGTCCTCGATGTCCGGGAGCCAGCCACTCTTCTCGTCGCAGAGGTAGTGGATCGGCCGCCCGCCTGCCAGTGACGTGGTCGCGGTCCACAGCGGGTAGTCGGGCGCGGGCACCAGCACCTCGTCGCCGTTGTCCAGCATCGCTTGCAACGCCAGGCTGATCAGCTCACTCACGCCGTTGCCGAGCCAGACATCGTCGACGTCCATGGTGTCGATGCCGCGCTGCTGGTAGTGCTGGACGATCGCGGTGCGCGCCGAGAGCAACCCTTGCGAGTCGGAGTAGCCCTGGGCATTCGGCAGGTTGCGGATGACGTCGACCAGAATTTCTTCCGGTGCCTCGAAGCCGAACGGCGCGGGGTTGCCGATGTTCAGCTTGATGATCCGCCGACCTTCCTCCTCGAGACGCTTTGCCTCTTCGAGTACGGGTCCGCGGATGTCGTAGCAGACGTCTTGCAGCTTGCGCGATTGCCTGAGTTCCACACGAAAACCTTCGCATACGCCGGACGATGCCGACATTCGATATTGCTGGCAGTCTCCCACTTATGGAGTTTGTCGAGGCTGTGCGCAGCCGCCGAATGGTTCGTACCTACGACCCGGACCGCGTGGTGTCCCGCGAAACGATCGAGGGGCTACTCCGGTTGGGCACGACCGCCCCGTCCGCGGGGTACTCCCAGGGTTGGCGATTCCTGGTTTTGGATGACATAACGTCACGCACAGCGTTCTGGGCCGCCACGTCGGATGCCGACGCGCCGGATCCGTGGCTGAGCCGCATGCAATCGGCGCCGGCGCTGATCGTCGTCTTCTCCGACGAGGCCGCATACCGCGAGCGGTACGCCGAGCCGGACAAGGGGTCGACTCCCCCGGCCGAACAGGACTGGCCGGTGCCGTACTGGCATATCGACGCGGGAATGGCAGCGATGATCATCCTGCTCGGGGCAGTGGACGTGGGCTTGGGAGCGCTGTTCTTCGGAGTGCCCACGCCCACGTGGCCGGCGCTGCGTGCCGCTTTCCGGGTTCCGGAGCGGCTCACACCCGTCGGGGTGGTGAGCCTCGGCTACCCGGCTCCGGACCTGCGCTCGCCGTCGCTCAAACGGGGACGCCGCCCGCTGGACACCGTCGTCACCTACGGGTCGTTCTGAACCTCCGGGGCAGCCGATGACAGTCCAGGCGACATCATCGCGACGATCCGCTCGAGATCGTCGATCGAGCCGAATTCGATGGTGATCTTCCCCTTGCGACGCCCGAGTTCGACACGCACCCGAGTGTCGAACCGATCCGACAGCTTGTCGGCGAGATCTGTCGCGGCCGGCGCCGAGATGCGCGGCGAAGGGGAGCGTCGACTGCTCTTCTTCGCGGCGTGCCCACTGGCGTGGAGCGCCACGAGTTCCTCGGTGGCGCGGACTGACAGCCCCTCGGCGACAATTCGGCCGGCGAGTTCATCCTGGATGTCGTGATCTTCGAGTCCGAGTAACGCGCGTGCATGCCCTGCGGAGAGCACCCCGGCGGCGACGCGGCGCTGGACGGGTACCGGCAGATTGAGTAGCCGGATCGTGTTGCTGACCTGCGGGCGGCTCCGCCCGATCCGATGCGCGAGTTCGTCGTGGGTCGTCCCGAACTCCTCGAGCAACTGCTGGTAAGCGGCGGCCTCCTCCAGCGGGTTGAGTTGAGCGCGGTGGATGTTCTCGAGCAACGCGTCGCGCAGCATCGCGTCGTCGCCCGTGCCGCGGATGATGGCGGGCACGGTGTCGAGGCCCGCAGCGATGGCGGCACGCAGGCGTCGCTCACCCATCACCAGTTCGAAGCCGTCGGCATCTTCGCGAACCACGATGGGCTGCAGGACACCGAACTCGCGAACCGAGTGTGTCAGTTCGTTGAGGGCATCCTCGTCGAATACCTGCCGTGGCTGCTTTGCGTTCGGGTGGATCGCGCCGACAGGCAGTTCCGCGAAGGTCGCACCAGGGACCGGACGCGGGCCGGCGTCCTCAGCCGTAGGCGCGGCTTCAGACGTCGGTGACACCGTTTCGGTCGGCGCCGAGCCGAAGTAGATATCGGTGGGCGAAGGCGCGGATGCGCCGCCCTCTGCCGCCGTCGGAATCAATGCGCCGAGCCCCCGGCCGAGGCCGCCACGACGGGTCTTGTTGCTCACGACGGCGACTCCCCAGGTTGGTGCGACGACGTGGCGCCGCGTTCGGCAATTTCTCGCGCTGCCTGAAGGTACCCGACAGCACCACGCGATCCGGCGTCATAGGTCATGACGGTCTGCCCGAATCCAGGAGCCTCCGACACCCGCACGTTGCGGGGGATCACCGGGGTCAGGACGAGTTCCTGAAAGTGGGCGCGCACCTCGTCGGCCACCTGGTCGGCCAGTCTGGTGCGGCTGTCGTACATCGTCAGCAGAACCGTTGTCACGCTCAGCTGTGGGTTCAGGTGCGATCGCACCAGCTCGACCGTATTCAGTAGCTGCGCCAAACCTTCGAGCGCGTAGTACTCGCATTGAATCGGTATGAGCACCTCACGCGCGGCAACCAGGGCGTTCAGGGTGAGCAGCCCCAGCGACGGCGGGCAGTCGATCAGCAGGTAGTCGAGATCAGGCCCCGAGTCGAGGAATGCCGTGACGGCGCGTTGCAACCGGTACTCGCGGGCGACCTGCGAGGTCAGTTCGATGTCCGCGCCGGCCAGGTCGAGAGTCGCCGGGACGCATTGGAGATTCTCCGTGAAGTCCGCCGGCGTGGCGACTTCGGCGATCGGCATGCCTCCGAGCAGTACGTCGTATACCGATGGGGTGCCGACCGTGTGCGCGACGCCCAGGGCGGTGCTGGCGTTGCCCTGCGGGTCGAGGTCGATCACTAGAACGCGTAATCCGTGCAGGGCCAGGGCTGCTGCCAGATTGACGGTCGTAGTGGTCTTTCCGACTCCGCCCTTCTGGTTTGCGACTGTGATGACGCGTGTGTGGTCGGGGCGGGGCCAGGTTTCCTGGCGCACGTTCAATACGTGAACGGCCTGTGCTGCCTCGCGGGCGATCGGTGTGTCGAACTCGGTTTCACGTGAAACAGTCGAGGGATCAGGTGGTGTTTCACGTGAAACATCGATGACCGGCTCGTCGGATGCTGGCGGCACCGGCATCTCCGTCATTACTGTCCTCTCCGCGCACGAGTCGAACCTCGTCGAACCACCACAACAGTCGTCAGGTCGGCGATCAACCCCTGGCCACAACGCACGATTTCCGGATCCTGACCGCCGGCGTCGATAAGCGCCGAGTGGTGCAATGCAACCTCTTGCGCCGCAGACGCGCCCTTCATGGCGAGCAGCGAACCCCCCGGCCGAAGCAACGGTAGGCACCATCCCACCAACCGGTCCAGCGGCGCTACAGCCCGTGCCGTCACCCACTCCGAGGAGCCGAGTTCCGATCGCACCACTTGATCCTCAGCCCTCCCGTGGACGATCGACACGCGATCTGCCAGGCCAAGGGTCGCAACCGCTTCTCCGAGAAAGGCCACTCTCCGCTTCAACGGCTCCACCAGCACAACCGCAAGATCCGGGCGCCGGATCGCGAGGACGATGCCCGGCAACCCTGCGCCGCTGCCTACGTCGACGACGCGCGCGGACTGCGGAAGAAGGTCGGTGACCACCGCGCAGTTGAGCAGGTGTCGGGGCCACATCCGCTCGACCTCACGGGGGCCGATCAGACCGCGTGCCACCCCGATCGTCGAGAGAATCTCGGCGAAATGCGCCGCGATCGGCATTGCCGAGCCGAAGACTGCCGCAGCCTCAGCGCGTACTGGCGCCGTCATGGCCGCCGTGTCTGCGCTCATGGGTGCGATCACTCATCCAGCAGGACGACGACCCGCCGGCCCGGCTCCTCACCCTCGGACTCGCTCCGCACACCGTCGATGGCCGAGATCGCGTCGTGGACAACCTTGCGCTCGAAGGGATTCATCGGCGACAACCGCGCGGACTCGCCGGAGTCGATGACGCGGTGAGCGGTGTCGTTGGCGAGCGCCGTGAGTTCGTTTCGTCGCGCCTGCCGGTGCCCGCTCACATCGAGCATCAACCGGCTACGCACGCCGGTCTTCTGCTGGACAGCGAGCCGGGTGAGCTCCTGCAGCGCGTCGAGCGTCTCGCCACGCTGACCCACCAGGGCGTTGAGGTCGGAACCAACAATCGCCACGATCGCCCGATCGTTCTCGACGTCGAGGTCGATGTCGCCGTCGTAATCGACGATGTCTAGGAGCCGTTCGAGGTAGTCCGCGGCAACGTCGCCCTCCCGGACCAACAGGTCGTCCGCCACCGCTTCGTCATCCATGACATCGTCGGCTTCGGTCGTCTCGGTGGGCATGGTCTCGTCAGTGGCACCGTCGGCCACGACATCGGTGTCGCTCATGATCGTCCTTTCAACAAACTCAGCGAGGCGGACCGCCGGGCTGAGCGGGGCATGGGTCTCAGCGACGCTTCTTCGCCTGGCTCGGCCGCTTGGCCGGTGGGCGGTTGCCAGACCGGTTTGGCCGCTGGCCGGGGCGCGGAGGGGTGCTGCGGGTCGGTGCCGGTGGCTGCTCGTCATCGGCGTCGGACTTGGTCAAGGCCACAGGCGCACGGTTCGGTCGCTGGCCGGGCTTAGGTGCGAGCGTCTTGCCCAACTCGCCGACGACCGGTGCCTCCTTGGGCGTGTGCGGGTGGAAGCGGTTCACGTACAGCTGCTGGGCCATCGTCCAGGTGTTGCTGGTGAACCAGTAGAGGAGAACGCCGAGGGGGAAGAACAGGCCGGAGCCCAGGGTGCTGATCGGGATGAAGACGAGCATCAGCCGCTGCACGGTCGCTGCAGTGCCCTCGGCGACGGTTGTCGTACCGCGCCGCACGAGCAGCTGCGTGAACAGGGTCGCGGCAGCGCTGACGATCACCAGGAGGACGATCACGATGCGGGTGGTGCCCGTATTGCCGCCGAGCAGGTGGATCTGATTCGACGTGTCGGTTAGCCGGCCGGCCAGCGGCGCCCCGAACAGATTGGCCTTCGCCGCACTGATCGTCTCGCTCTGCGTGAAGGTGTACAGGTGCAGGTTGTGCACCTGCTTCGGCGTGAGGGGGGCGTGTTCGAGGGCCTTGTTCGCAATAACCACCGAGTTCGACAGGTGGCGCAGGACGTGGAAGAGCCCGATGAAGATCGGGATCTGGATGAAGATCGGCAAGCAACCGGCGAGCGGGTTGAACCCCTCCTCCTGCTGCAGCTTCATCATCTGCCGCTGCATCTCGGCCTTGTCGTCCTTGTGCTTCTTGCGCAGCGCCTGGATCTTCGGCTGCATCTCCTGCATATGGCGCTGGTACTTGATCTGCTTGATGAACAAGCGGAAAAGCAGAAGACGCGCCGTGACGACGAGGAAGACGATCGACAACGACCAGTTCAGACCGCTGTTCTTGTCCAGAAACAGGCTGAAGAAGGAGTGCCACCGCAGCAGCACCCAGGAGACAGCGGAATACAGGAAGTTGAACATTTGACTACTCCTAGGCCGCCGACTGCGCTACGGGTGGGCACGAGCCGGCCGTCTGCACCGTCGAACGACCTTCGGCGCACGCGCCGTCGTGGGGGACAACGCGATCGGGCACGGGGTCGTGCCCGCCGGCGTGGAACGGATGGCAGCGCAGCAACCGCCGCACTGCGAGCCAGCTGCCGCGGGCGGCACCGAAGCGCGAGATCGCCTCAGCAGCGTAGGCGCTGCACGTAGGGGAGTAACGGCACCTCGGCGGGAAGGCTGGGCTGATCGCCCGCTGGTAGAAGGAGATGGCACCGACGAGCCACGCGCTCAGCCGACCGCGCTGAGTCATCGGGTGCCCACGAGGCGTTCGAGAGCCACGTCCAAATCGCTGCCGAATCGCGCCGAGTCGTCCTCGGCGGCCCCGGGAAGCGCCCGAACGACGGTCCCGCTGCCCAGCGGCAGCAGATCGACACGCCGGGCCATCTCGTGGCGCAACCGGCGGCTCACCCGGTGCCGCACGACGCTGCCACCGACGCCTTTGCCGACCACGAACCCGACGACGGGGGCGCCGTCGTCGAAATCGCGAGCCAGATGCACGACCAGGTGCCCACGGCGTGCTCGCGCACCACCCCGCAGGACGGCGGCGAAGTCCGCCGAGCGCCGTAGCCGGTTCGCGGACGGGAGCACGGGGGCAGGACGCGGCGGGTCGGCCGGGTCAGGCGGACAGCTCGCGGCGGCCCTTGCGCCGGCGAGCCGAGACAATGGCGCGACCGGCCCGGGTACGCATCCGAAGCCGGAAGCCGTGCGTCTTCGCCCGACGGCGATTGTTCGGCTGGAAGGTGCGCTTGCTCACGGTCGGACTCCATCATTCGAAGGTCAGTCACTCACGCGGAATGACCGCGTGTGTGCGGTCTGCAATTCGAGCGTGACGTGGTCGATCGGTGCCGATTCCTTCCGGCGGGCTGCGCCGAATTCACGGACCAAGCTACGGTACGGATCGCATCCGTCGCAGGTCAAACCGGCGACAGCCCAATCCCTGAAAATACGGCAGCGAAAGCACGCTTCGACAGCGACACGCCGCAGCCTATTGTCGTCGTCCACAGGCGCTGTTAGGTTCGCCCACCGAGTCACCCACCATCGAGTGGTCATCTGGTCGGAGAGTCCTTTCCGACACTCGTGGGGTCTGGATTCACAGTCTGTGGACAACTCTGTGGATTTGGCGACGACAGAGCACAGTGGTGGTCGGCAGGGCATGGCGCCGAAGGTGTCAGAGCAACGAAAACAACTGGAGTTGACCCGTCCGGTGGACGAACGAAGCGAACTCGTCGATGTCTGGAACCGGGCCAAGACCCGCTTCGACGACAACACCATCCGTCCGCAGCAGAAGGCGTGGATCAACCTCACCAGGCCGCTCGGTCTCGTCGAGGACACCGCGCTGCTCGCGGCCCCCAACGACTTCGCCAAGGAATACCTCGAAACGCGGCTCCGCCCGCTGATCGCGGCTGTCCTCAGCGACGAACTCGGCCGCGACATCCGGGTCGCGGTGACGGTTCAGCACCCGGACGAGCAGGCCGAGAATGCAGACTCGGGTGACGACGACGACCCCTACGCCGTCACCGACGACGACCGCTGGCCCAGCGCGCAGACCGCCGCGCCGGCCGAGCCCGGCTTTTACACCCCCGGCCGCAGCGTGCCCGTCTCCCACGACCGCGACGCCCGGCTGAACCCGAAATACACGTTCGACACCTTCGTCATCGGTTCCAGCAACCGGTTCACCCATGCCGCAGCGGTCGCCGTGGCCGAGGCACCCGCGAAGGCCTACAACCCGCTCTTCGTCTACGGGGATTCAGGGCTGGGCAAGACGCACCTGTTGCACGCGATCGGTCACTACGCGCAACGCCTGTTGCCGGGTCTGCGCACCCGCTACGTGTCCAGCGAGGAGTTCACGAACGACTTCATCAACTCGGTGCGCGACGACAAGATGCAGGCGTTCCAGGCTCGCTACCGCTCCGTCGACCTGTTGCTGATCGACGACATCCAGTTCCTCGAGCGGGCCGAGCGCACGCAGGAGGAGTTCTTCCACACGTTCAACACGCTCCACAACGCGAACAAGCAGATCGTCATCAGCTCGGACAAGGCCCCGCGCCAACTCTCGTCCCTGGAAGACCGGCTGCGCACCCGCTTCGAGTGGGGCTTGATCAGCGACGTGCAGGCTCCGGACCTCGAGACGCGCATCGCCATCCTCCGTAAGAAGGCCGCGCAGGAAGGCATGAACCCGCCGCCTGAGGTCCTGGAGTTCATCGCCTCGAAGATCCAGAGCAATATACGCGAGCTCGAAGGTGCCCTCATCCGCGTCACGGCCTTCGCCAGCCTCAATCGTCAAGCGGTGGACATGACGTTGACCGAGACCGTGCTCAAGGACCTCATCGGCGAGTCCGACCGTCCCGAGATCAACGCGGCGACCATCATGGCCGTCACCGCCGAGTACTTCGCGATCTCGATCGACGACCTGACCGGAAGCTCCAGAAGCCGCGTGCTCGTCAGCGCCCGGCAAATGGCGATGTACCTGTGCCGCGAACTCACCGACCTCTCGCTGCCGAAGATCGGTGAGAAGTTCGGCAACCGCGACCACACCACTGTCATGCATGCTGACCGCAAGATCCGCACGCAGATGGCCGAGAAGCTGACCGTCTACAACCAGATCGCCGAGCTCACCAGTCGCATCAAAGTTCGTGCCCGCACGTGAGCTCGTTGGTGGACCGACCTGTGGGTAACGCGGCTCGTCTTGTGGAAGTTCTGGGACAACACGCTGCTTGTCCACGGGCTGTCGGTGTGGTCGGGCATGATCCGAGGCTCCCGGTCCACAACCCCGGCATCGGCAAACGCTAGCGTCTGTGCAGTTGTCCCCACCTTCCACAGACGCGAAGACGCTAGACGACAAGTGTTATTCAGACAGAGCTAACCCCCAGAGCAAGAGCAAGCCCCAACCTGGGGACAGCCCGACGATCACGATGACGAAATCGATGACGATCACCATGGAGGCACGATGAAGTTCCGGGTCGAGCGGGACGCGCTCGCCGATGCCGTGGCGTGGGCGGCCCGGAGCCTGTCGGCGCGCCCGACCATCCCGGTGCTCGCCGGCCTGCTTCTCTCCGTGGACGGTGACCAACTCTCGGTGTCGGGCTTCGACCTCGAGGCATCGACCGAGGTTGACCTCGAGGTGACTGCCGGTGCCAGCGGACAGGCACTCGTCTCCGGCCGGCTTCTCGCCGAGATCAGCCGCGCGCTCCCGCCGCATCCGGTCGATGTCACGGTCGACGGATCGCGGCTGACGATCTCGTGCGGCTCGGCGCGGTTCACCTTGCCGACGATGCCCGTCGAGGACTACCCGAAGTTGCCGAGCATGCCGACCACAGCCGGCACGGTCGACAGCGCCGAATTCGCCGTGGCCGTGGCGCAGGTCGCCGTGGCCGCCGGGCGCGACGACACCCTGCCGATGCTCACCGGTGTGCGGCTCGAGATCGAGGGCGACCGGTTGACCCTGGCCGCAACCGACCGGTACCGCTTGGCCGTGCGCGAACTGCCGTGGACTCCGGGCGTGCCCGGTGCCGCGTCGGCTGCCGTCCTCGTCCCTGCCCGAACGTTGGCCGACGCCGCGAAGAGCCTGGCGGGGAGCAAGACCCTCACGATCGCCCTGTCGGCGACCGGTGGCACGGGCGAGGGGATCATCGGTTTCGCGGGCACCACCGACGGTCGCGCCAGCCGTGCAACGACGCGCCTGCTCGACGCAACCTTCCCGGCCTACCGGTCGCTGCTGCCATCGGAGTGGGCATCGACCGCCGAGGTCACAGTCGGACCGCTCGTCGAAGCGGTCAAGCGAGTGGCCCTCGTCGCGGAACGCAACGCACCCGTGCGGCTGGAATTTGCCGACGGCAACCTTGGTCTCAGCGCCGGCGGTGAGGACGAGGGGCGGGCCGAGGAGCAGCTCGAGGTCACCTTCGACGGCGACGCGATCATGACGGCCTTCAATCCACAGTTCCTGCTGGACGGCCTCGGTGCGCTGCCCTCGTCGACGGCTCGGCTGCTGTTCACGTCCTCGAACAAGCCGGTGGTGCTGCGCCCTGCCGACGAGAGCGACTACACCTACCTGATCATGCCCGTCCGCTTGCCCGGCTGAGCCGTAGTCACGATGTACGTCCGGCACCTGGCCGTGACCGACTTCCGAAGCTGGAAGAGCGCCGACGTCGAATTCGATCCTGGGCCGGCGGTTCTCGTCGGACCGAACGGGCAGGGCAAGACGAATCTCGTCGAGGCGCTCGGGTATCTCGCGACGCTCGGCAGTCACCGCGTGCCCAGCGACGCCCCGCTGATCCGCAGCGGCGCCGAGTCGGCCGTCGTGCAGGCGGCGGTCGTTGCCGACCGGCGCGAGCTGCGTGTCGAGGTCGAGATCAGCGCCGGGCGGGCGAACCGTGCCAAGCTCAACGGCACGGCGGTCCCGCGGCCGCGCGACGTGCTCGGCGCTGTGCGCTGCGTGCTGTTCGCGCCCGAGGACCTCGCCATCGTGCGCGGCGAACCCAGCGAGCGCCGCCGATTCCTCGACGAGTTGGCGGTCGCCCGCTCGCCCCGTATCGCCTCGGTGCGCGCGGATTACGACCGCGTGCTCAAGCAACGTTCGGCGTTGCTGAAGTCAGCCGGAGCGGCTCGGCGGGCGGGTGGCGGGGACATGCGCACGCTGGACGTGTGGGATGGCCATCTCGCGACCTACGGCGCCCAGCTTCTCGCTGCCCGCCTGGAGGCAGTGCGAATGCTGCGGCCACATGCGAGAGCGGCCTACCATCAGGTCGCGCCGGCGAGTGCTCCGCTGTCCGTGCGCTACGTAACGGCCATCGCGCAGGTACTTCCCGAGCTCGCCGACCAGGACGCCGAGCGCCTGCCCGAGGTATCCGTGCTCGAGGCCGCATTGCTCGCTGAACTCGCCAGGAACCGGAACGCCGAACTCGAACGCGGCGTGAATCTGGTCGGACCCCATCGCGATGATCTCGACCTCGGCCTGGGCGAACTACCGCTGCGGGGATATGCCAGCCACGGTGAGGGCTGGTCAGCAGCGCTGGCGCTTCGCCTCGGCAGCTACGACCTGCTGCGCTCCGAGGGCCCACCCGGAGCCGACCCCGTCCTCGTGCTCGACGACGTGTTTGCCGAACTCGACGCCGAGCGCCGGGAGCAGCTGGCGGCCACCGCGGCGTCAGCCGAGCAGGTGCTGATCACTGCGGCTGTCGCCTCGGACGTGCCCGAACAGTTGCAGGGGGCGCGTTTCGATGTCGGGGAGGGCGAGGTGCGCCGTGTCCGATAAGCGACCCGGAGAGGACGAGACCTCCGTCACCCCATTGTCCACAATGCACGGTGGACAAACCGCGTCAGCTGTGGACAGAGAGATGCCGGAACATACGGATTGCCCGGGCGAGGAACCCCAGGACATGGTTCGCGACGCCCTGGCCGGGGCCCAGGATGTGGCGAGAAATCGGCCCCGCCCACGAGGCGCAGGCCGCGGGCGTCCGCGAGTCGAGCCGGAACCCGGAAGTCGCAATCGAGGGGGCTACAGCGGGCCGAAGCCGGACGAGGCGGACCCGAAACTCGTGGGAGACGTCCTCAGTGGCTACGTCGCCGAACGCGGCTGGCAGCAACCGCTGGCGGCGGGAAGGGTCTTCGCCGACTGGGCCGGACTCGTCGGTGCCGACATCGCCTCGCATTGCCGCCCGACCACGCTGACCCAAGGTGAACTGCGCGTCGAGGCCGAATCGACGGCGTGGGCGACGCAGCTACGGCTGCTGTCCTCGAGCGTGCTGGCGCGGCTGGTCGCCGAATTGGGCCCCGAGGTGGTGACCAAGGTTCAATTCACCGGTCCTGTCGGGCCGAGCTGGAAGCATGGCGGCTTCTCGATCCGTGGGGCGCGCGGCCCTCGCGACACCTACGGATGAACTGGCGCTGATCGCCCGCTCACCGGCTGCACACACATGGTCGCGTGGGTTCCCGTCGATCAGGGGCACCCGAGCGTCTGCAGCGAATTCAGGCGCGTCACGGCCCCATTCCATGGTCAGAGTGGGCTAGACTGGAGAGGAATTCAGGGGTTGGCGTTGCGCGTGCCTCATGCGCCTCGTCCGCCCCACGTTCGTGTCTGACATGTGCATATTGCCGGAATCACCCGGTTGTTCGCCGGTCATCGGCGAGAGAGGTTCGTGCACCCCGTGGCAAACAGCGCAACCGGCGCGGCCAAGAACAGCTACAACGCCAGCTCGATCCAAGTCCTCGAGGGGCTGGAAGCAGTCCGCAAGCGGCCCGGCATGTATATCGGATCGACCTCCGAGCGCGGCCTGCATCACCTGGTCCAGGAAGTCGTGGACAACTCCGTGGACGAGGCGCTCGCGGGTTACTGCGACCGCATCGAGGTCACGCTCCTCGCCGACGGTGGCGTCCGGGTGGCCGACAACGGCCGCGGCATGCCGACGGACATGCACCCGACGCAGAAGAAGCCGACCGTCGAGGTGATTCTCACGGTGCTGCACGCCGGCGGAAAGTTCGACGGCAAGGCGTATGCGGTGTCCGGCGGACTTCACGGTGTGGGTGTCTCTGTTGTGAACGCACTGTCGTACCGGCTGGATGTCGCGATCGAGCGGGACGGTTTTCTCTGGACCCAGACCTACCTCGATCAGAAGCCGGCCGCGCCGCTGGCCAAGGGCGATCCGTCGAAGAAGCACGGCACGACGGTGACATTCTGGGCCGACCCCACGATCTTCGAGACGACCGTCTACTCGTTCGAGACCATCAGCCGGCGGTTGCAGGAGATGGCGTTCCTCAACAAGGGCCTCACCATCGTGTTGCGCGACGAGCGCACCGAGAAGGTCGTCGACGAAGACGACGCTGCGGCAGCGCCGCACACCCGCCACGTGCCGAAGGAAATCACCTACCACTACCCGGGCGGCATCGCCGACTTCGTGCGGCACATCAACAGGACGTCGGACAAGACCGGCATCCACAAGGACGTCATCTCGTTCTCGAGTGACGACGTCGAGAGCCGTCTGTCTCTCGAGGTCGCGATGCAGTGGAACGCGTCGTACACCGAAAGCGTCTTCACCTTCGCGAACACCATCGCGACGATCGAGGGCGGCACGCACGAAGAAGGATTCCGTGCTGCGCTCACGAACGTCGTCAACAAGTGGGCCATCGAAAAGAAGATCATCAAGGACACGGCAGAGGACCGCTTCAAGGGCGAGGACATCCGGGAAGGCCTCGCCGCGATCGTGTCGATCAAGCTAGGCGAACCGCAGTTCGAGGGGCAGACGAAGACGAAGCTCGGGAACTCCGTCGCCAAGACGTTCGTGCAGGCAGCGACGAACGAGAAGCTCACAGCGTGGTTCGACAGCAACCCGAGCGAGGCGAAGAACGTCGTCACGAAGATCGCACAGGCTGCGCGCGCACGAAAGGCCGCGCAGCAAGCGCGCAAGCTCGCGCGCAAGAACGCACTCGACACGATGGGCATGCCCGGCAAGCTCGCCGACTGCCGCTCCACCGACCCGGGCGAGAGCGAGCTCTACATCGTCGAGGGCGACTCGGCCGGCGGTTCGGCCAAGTCCTGCCGCGACTCGATGTTCCAGGCGATCCTGCCGATCCGAGGCAAGATCATCAACGTCGAGAAGTCGCGCATCGACCGGGTGCTGAAGAACAACGAGGTGCAGTCGCTGATCACCGCGCTCGGCACCGGCATCCACGACGACTTCGATCTCGCCAAGCTCCGCTATCACAAGATCGTGCTGATGGCAGACGCCGACGTCGACGGGCAGCACATCACGACCTTGCTGCTGACGCTGCTCTTCCGCTTCATGCGGCCCCTGATCGAGAACAGTCACGTCTACCTGGCGGCACCACCGCTGTACAAGATCAAGTGGTCGAAAGGCGAGCCCAGCTACGCGTACTCCGACAAGGAACGCGACGGGCTGATCAAGGCGGGGCAGGAGGCCAGCCGCAAGCTGGCACGCGAGGACGCGATTCAACGCTACAAGGGCCTCGGCGAGATGAACGCCTCGGAGTTGTGGGAGACCACCATGGATCCGGCACATCGGATCCTGCGGCTGATCACCCTCGACGATGCTGCAACCGCGGACGAACTCTTCAGTGTCCTGATGGGCGAGGACGTCGAAGCACGTCGCTCGTTCATCATCCGAAACGCCAAGGACGTGCGGTTCCTTGATATCTGACGCCCCGAATCGGAGTAAGGCATGACCGACACCACGGACGTCACGGGCGGCCCGGGCGGCTACGACCGGATCGAGCCGGTCGACATCCAAAGCGAGATGCAGCGCAGCTACATCGACTACGCGATGTCGGTGATCGTCGGGCGAGCGCTGCCCGACGTGCGCGACGGCCTCAAGCCCGTTCACCGCAAGATCCTGTACGGCATGTACGACTCGGGCTTCCGGCCGGATCGCAACTACGTCAAGTGTGGCCGCGTGGTCGGCGACGTCATGGGCAACTACCACCCGCACGGTGACAGTGCCCTCTACGACGCATTGGTGCGGATGGCCCAACCGTGGTCGCTGCGATACCCGCTGATCGATCCGCAGGGGAATTTCGGCTCACCGGGCAACGACCCAGCCGCGGCATACCGCTACACCGAATGCCGGCTGCAGAGCCTTGCCATGGAAATGCTGCACGACATCGACGAGGAGACCGTCGACTTCGTTCCCAACTATGCAGGCAACACCGTCGAACCGGTGATCCTGCCGGCACGGATCCCTAACCTGTTGATCAACGGGTCGGAGGGAATCGCAGTCGGGATGGCAACCCGGATACCGCCGCACAACCTGCGCGAGGTTGCCGCCGGCGTCATCTGGGCCCTTGACCACCCGGACGCGACGAGCGAGGAGCTACTCGATGAGCTGCTCAAGCTCATCCCCGGCCCGGACTTCCCCACACACGGCCTCATCGTCGGTCGCGAAGGGATCGAAGACGCCTATCGCACCGGCCGCGGGTCGATCCGCATGCGCGCGGTCGTCACTATCGAAGAGGACGTCAAGGGTCGCAACGTCCTCGTCGTCACCGAGCTGCCGTACCAGGTGAACCCCGACAACCTGCTGGAGTCGATCGCGACGCTCGCCCGGGAGGGCAAGGTCGCCGGCATCGCGGACATCAACGATGAATCCTCGGCGCGCATCGGCATGCGCATCGTCGTCACCCTCAAGCGTGACGCGGTGCCGAAGGTCGTGTTGAACAACCTGTTCAAGCACACCCAGCTGCAGACGACGTTCGGCGCGAACATGCTGGCGATCGTCGATGGCGTCCCGCGCACGCTGCGCATCGATCAGTTCATCTCGCACTACGTCGAGCACCAGATCGAGGTCATCGTCCGCCGCACCCGATTCCGGCTGCGGAAGAAGGAGGAGCGCGCACACATCCTGCGCGGTTACCTGAAGGCGCTCGATCAGCTCGATGCCGTGATCGCGCTTATCCGCAGCTCTCCCTCGGCCGAGGAGGCGCGCACCGGCCTGATGCAGCTGCTCGAGGTCGACGAGCTGCAGGCCAACGCGATCCTCGATCTCCAGCTGCGCCGTCTGGCTGCACTGGAGCGGCAGAAGATCATCGACGAGGCAGCCGAGATCGAAGCCGAAATCGCCGATCTGAACGACATTCTCGCCAAGCCGGGCCGCCAGCGGACGATCGTCCGCGACGAGCTCACCGAGACGGTCAACAAGTTCGGCGACGACCGGCGCACCCGACTGGTGCCATACGACGGCGACGTGTCCATGGAGGACTTGATCGCGCAAGAGGACGTCGTTGTCACGATCACGCGGACCGGCTACGCCAAGCGCACCAAGACCGATCTTTACCGCGCTCAGCGCCGTGGCGGGAAGGGCGTTCAGGGCGCGGCATTGAAGGCCGACGACATCGTCGCCCACTTCTTCGTGAGCTCGACCCACGACTGGATCCTCTTCTTCACGAACAAGGGGCGGGTCTACCGCGCCAAGGCCTACGAACTCCCCGAGGCGAATCGCAATGCCCGCGGCCAGCACGTCGCGAACCTGCTGGCCTTCCAGCCGGACGAGACGATCGCCGAGGTCATCACCCTGAAGAACTACGAGGCGGCGCCCTACCTCGTGCTGGCAACCAAGCACGGCCTGGTGAAGAAGACCAAGCTGACCGATTTCGACTCCAATCGCACCGGTGGTCTGATCGCGATCAATCTGCGGGAGGACGACGAGCTGATCGACGCCGCACTGATCTCCAGCGACGACGATCTGCTGCTCGTGAGCCGCAAGGCGATGTCGATCCGGTTCCGGGCCGACGACGAGACCCTGCGCCCCATGGGCCGCGCCACCTCCGGCGTCTTCGGGATGCGGTTCAACTCCGGCGACGAGTTGCTGGCCATGGAGGTCGTCCGCGACGACCTGGATTCTGTGGAAATCTTGGTCGCCACTGAGGGCGGCTACGCCAAACGCACGAAGATCGACGAGTATCCCGTGCAGGGGCGAGGCGGCAAGGGCGTCCTGACGGCGCGTATCGTCTCCACCCGAGGGGGGCTCGTCGGCGCCGTCGCCGTGAGCCCGCAGGACGAGATCTACGCGATCACGTCCGACGGCGTGGTCATCCGTACCCAGGCTGCGGAGGTCCGGCGAGCACAGCGGCAGACGATGGGGGTTCGACTCGTGAGTCTGCCGGACGGCGTCAACCTCGTCGCCATCGCTCGCAACGCCGACGAACCGGACGATCAGGAGTAAGCGATGACGCAACCGCCGCCGCCTTACCCAGGGCCCGGTGCGGCGCAGGCTACCGAATTCGGCGCCCCGACGATCTCTGGAAAGCCGACGACGAACGGGGCCGCCGCCCCGAGTGCCGGCGCCACGTCCGAGACTGCACGCGTGCCTGTCGGTCCCGGCGCTCCCGGAACCCCGCCGCCGCCGCTGGGCTCGGTTCCACCGAACCTGGTCGGCGCAATCCCGCCGCCTGGTCCGGACGCCCCCAAGACCGGGTCGAACGCGCCGCGCGTGCGGGGACCGCGTCGGGCGCGGCTGCAACTGCGCCACATCAACCCGTGGACGGTGCTGAGGTTCTCGTGCGTTCTGTCGATCGCCCTGTTCTTCGTGTGGCTGATCGTCGTGGGCATCCTGTACGGCGTGCTGGATGCCTCCGGTGTCGTCAACAAGGTGAACGACACCGTGACGACAATCAACGGCTCCGGCTCGAAGAGGCCGGTCACCGCCGGCATCGTCTTCGGCGGTGCGGCGATCGTCGGCGTGATCAACATCGTGCTGTTCATCGCGCTGACCACTGTCGGCTCGATCATCTACAACCTCTGTGCCGACCTCGTCGGTGGCGTCGAGCTGACGCTGTCGGAGGCGTGAGGCTGTAACCCCTGCCCGGACCGATCACGAAGCCGGGTAGGCTGTCACCTCGCGTCTTCAGTACGCACCCGGGCCTGTAGCTCAGATGGTTAGAGCGCATCCCTGATAAGGATGAGGCCGGAGGTTCAAGTCCTCCCAGGCCCACTGATCCGACGTTTCGTCGCGGCGCGGAAAGGTTCTCGCATGAAGAAGCCGGTCGTTCTCGCCGTCGCGTTGGCGGGTGCCGTGATCGCGGCGCTCAGGCGGCGGCGCGGGCAGGCAGATGAGGCTCTGTGGCGCGAGGCAACGTCGGACTCGTCGCGCTGAGCCCAGCGTCGACGTCATACTGAACCCGTTCTCGGGGACGTAGCTCAATTGGCAGAGCACCGCCTTTGCAAGGCGGGGGTTAGGGGTTCGATTCCCCTCGTCTCCACTCGCTGGAACCGACGGCCACTCTGGACACCGTGGACACGAAGCAGCTGAGGCTCCACCCGGCGTTCGCCAGGTGGAGCCTCAGCTCATGTCGCGCGAACTCAGAGGACGCGAACGGATTCCGCTTGCGGGCCCTTCGGACCTGTCGCGGTCTCGAACTCGACTCGCTGGTTCTCGTCCAAGCTGCGGTACCCGCCGGTATCGGCAAGCGCGGAGAAGTGAACGAACACGTCCGCTCCGCCTCCGTCGACCTCGATGAAACCGAAACCCTTTTCGGCGTTGAACCACTTCACAGTTCCCTGTGCCATGGTGGCGCTCCTTTCCGGAGTGCATATGCAGGTGCCGCGCTATGCGGCGACCTGGGCCATGAATCCCTGCGGCCGACTGCACGCCCCCTTCAGGAGAAGCACAAACGCCCGCGGCAAGAAACCAGCTCGCGGGCGTGACCATCTGAAATCGCACGAACACAAAACCTTGACCGCCAGTAGAACGCTCGGCGAGCCGGCTTTGTTCCCGAGGCCGATGCCTACGCGAACACAGCAGGCAGGCGGACCCATCCCCTGGTGAAAGCTGATGTGAGCCGGACGCCGTGTGTGGTGTCCACGCCGATGTAGGGCACGGCATCAAGCAGTTCTTCGAAGGCCAGCCGCGCCTGCAGTCGAGCCAGGTGCGAACCGATACAGAAATGAACGCCGGTCGCGAAGCCGAGCTGGCGCGGTATGGGCCGGGTGACATCGAGGACATCTGCGGTCGGGCCGAACTCGCGCGGGTCGCGGTTCGCGGCGCCATAGAGCATGAGCACCTTCTCGCCGGCGGGGATCTCGACATCGTGCAGCCGGACGGGTCGTGTGGTCGTCCGCGCAAGGCCTTGAACGGACCCCTCCATTCGCAGGAACTCCAGGACCGCGTTCGGGATCAGCGACCGGTCTGCAAGCAGCAGTTGTCGCTGCGCGGGGTTGGCGTCGAGCAGTTGAACGCCGTGACTGATCAGGTTGCCCGTCGTGTCATTGCCGCCGGCGACGATGACGAAGCAGAAGCCGAGGACGTCCCACTCGCTGAGGTATTCGCCGTCGACGTGTGCATGGCACAGCGCACTGATCAGGTCACCGCGGGGATCCGCGCGTCGCGTGGTGATCAGTGCCGTGAAGTACTCGAACATCTCGGCGACCGCGTCGGGGGCGGTGAGGCCGGTCAACGCGAAACCGGCATCCTGGAAACTCGTCAGCGCACTGACCCATGGGTCGAAACGGTGTCGATCTGTTGCGGGAACTCCTAACAGTTCGGCGAGCACGAACGAGGGCAGCGGCGAGGAGAAGTCCTGGTGCAGGTCGACGGGCGCGCCGTCGCTGGCGGCCTGCCGCATCCGGACGATGCTGTCGCGCACGAATTCGCGGATGGCAGGCTCGAGGTCGTTCACCCGGCGAGGCGTGAATGCCTTCGCGATCAGGGCGCGCAGCTGGGTGTGCCGAGGCGGGTCGAGCATGACGATCGTCGGCGCAAGCCCAAGGGCGCTGATCTCGTCCGGGTGGAAGGTGAGCCCCTGTGCCGAGGAGAAGGTCCGCTCGTCGCGCAGCGCATGCCAGATGTCGCCGAACCGGGACAGGGCCCAGAACGGCGGGTCGTCGTGCCGATGCACGGGATCGTGGTCGCGCAGCTCCCGATACACGGGGTAGGGATTGGCTTGGAAGGCATCGCCGAAGGGGTCGTACCGGAGCGTCGAACGAGTAGTCACCGCGCTCCTCAGTTTAACGGACACCGTTACTAACGCCATACGTTATATCGTGGCGGCATGCCGAGGGAAGGCCTGCCGACAAAGGAAAAGCTCATCACGGCGGGGGAACACTTGTTCGCCCGCGAGGGCATCGACGGTGCACATACTCGCGACATCGTCACGCGTGCAGGACAGGCGAACGACTCGGCCATCCACTACCACTTCGGTTCGAGGCAGGGATTGCTTTCAGCGATCCTCGACAAGCACGTGCAGGAAATGGAGGCCGAGCGGCAGCTCGCGGTGAGCCGCGCCGGGACACGTCCACGAATCGCAACGGTCGTCGGCGCGATCGTGGAGCCCGTTGCCGACAAGTTGCGAACCGAGGACGGCCGGAACTTCCTGAGGATCATTGCCCAGCTCGCCGGCGTGACGCGAACGGGAACGGCAGAGGCCGCACCACTGCGCGGCACGGCCCTCGCGGCGCAACTCGCGACGCTCGAAACGGCCTGCCGCAGCCGTCTGCCCACTGCGATCGCAGACGAGCGGATCCGATCGATGATCACCATGCTCACTGCGTCCTTGGCCGATCGCGCCCAGAGAATCGAGTCCGGGCGCCGGCTGCAGCTCGATCACGACGCCTATGTCGCCAACCTCGTCGACATGTTGGCTGCCGCTCTACGGGCACCGTCGACAGCCGGGCCACAGGGCCTGCGCCGGTAGCCTGGACACGATGGACGTGCTCGCGATCTGGGTCGGCAAGATCACCCTGCTCGCGCTCAGGATGATCGGCCGCCGAGGCAACGCACTACCCGGCCTCGTCGTGGAGAAGCTGTTCCCCGGTTTCCTGCCGCGGATGATGAGTCGGTTGCCAGAGGGCGTCGTCGTCGTCACTGGTACGAACGGCAAGACGACGACGACGAAGATGGTGGCGACGGTTCTGGGCAAGCGTTATCGCGTCCTCACCAACGACACGGGCAGCAATTTCGTTCGCGGCGCGATCACGGCGACCATCGAGCATGCCTCGTGGGGCGGGGGGTTGCCGTTCGACGTCGCCGTCTTCGAACTGGATGAAGCCTGGGCAGTGCGCTTCGTCGCAGTGGTCTCCCCTCGGCGAACTCTTCTGCTGAACGTGATGCGTGATCAGCTGGATCGCTTCGGGGAGATCGACACGACGGCGAGGCTGCTCGGCCAAGTGGCGGCCGCGACCACTGGGAACGTCGTACTGAACCGGGACGACGAACGCATCGCGGCGCTGGCGCAGCACACGTCGGGCGACGTGACGCGTTACGGAGTTGCACCCGATCTACGGCCGTCATTCCCGAACGACGAGGAGCTCTACGGTGGCGCGTTGTTCGTCTCGAACGAGCATGCGGACGCCGAACTGCTCGCTCTCGGCACATATGCAGACCCGAACATCACGATGCGCATCGGCGACGACACGCACCGGGTGCTTCTACGCGCCGAGGGGCCGCACAATGCGCAGAACGCGGCGGGCGCGGCGGCTCTCGCTCTGACGTTCGGTATGGACAGCGCGAGCATTGCCGCTGGCCTCGCCGACGTCTCGCCCGCGTTCGGCCGGGGTCAGTCCTTCGATGTCGACGGCAGGCGCGTGGTCCTGCAGCTGGTGAAGAATCCCGCTGGTTTCCGGCAGACCCTCCGTACGATCGATCCGGCCCACGGGCCGGATGCCGTCGCGATTGCGATCAACGACGAGTACGCCGACGGGCGTGACGTGTCGTGGCTGTGGGACGTCGACTTCACCGGACTGCGCGGGGCCGCCGACCGGTTGATCACAGCGGGAACGCGAGCCGCGGACATGGCCGTACGGCTTCGATACGACGGCATCACCGTGGATCTCGTCGAAGCCGATCTCGAGAAGGCCGTGCGGTCTGCGGTGGACACCGCACCGTCGAACGGCACCGTCGTCGTGTTCAGTACTTACACCGCGATGTGGACGCTGCATGCAGTGCTGCTGCGCATCGGAGCAGCAACGTGAGCGCGCGGGGAATCACGATCGTGCACCTGTACCCGCGCGAGATGAACATCTACGGCGACACCGGTAACGTCATCGTGCTGCGGCGACGTCTCGAATGGCGCGGACTGCCGGTGTCCGTTGTTCCCGTCAGCGTCGGCGACCCGCTACCCGCCGATGCCGACATCCTGCTCGGCGGCGGTGGTCAGGACGCAGCACAGGGCGAGATCGGCGCGGATTTCGTCAGCCGCGGTGCCGTCCTTCGTGCGATGGCAGACGACGGCGTGGTCATGCTCGCGATCTGCGGCTCGTACCAATTGCTCGGTCACGAATTCCACACCCACGACGGCGTGCGCATCCCCGGTGTCGGTGTCCTCGACGTCGTCACCCGCGGGCAGCAGGAACGCCTCATCGGCAACAACGTCGTGGAGACGCCCGACGCCGGCAGGCTTGTCGGATACGAGAACCACAGCGGCCTTACCGAGCTCGGACCCGGTGTCCGCCCCCTGGGATCGACGCAGCCCGGACGCGGCAACAACGGCCGCGACCGAACCGAGGGAGCAGTCCGCGACAACGTGATCGGCACCTACCTGCACGGGCCGGTGCTGGCGAAGAGTCCGAGATTCGCCGACGAGCTGTTGCGCCGCGCGTACGAACGCCGAGGTATCGACGTCGCACTCGAACCGCTCGACGACGCCTTGGCCGAGCAGGCAGCGCGCGTCGCCGTCGCGCGCCCTCGGTAGGCCTCGTCTAGGCTCCCGGCGTGAAGTCGTTCGCCGTCTCTGCCCTTGCCGTCGTCAGTCTCGCGCTGACTGCGTGCAGCCATTCGGCGGGAGCGCCCAGCACGACGACGACGAACACGATCGTCCGGACGCAGACGTCAGCGGCGCCTGGCAAGGCGATACCGGCCGCTTTTGCCGGCAATCTCGGGCCCGGAGACAAGCTGCACAAGGGCGAGGTCGAGAAGAACTGCCCATACATCAAGTCGACGCATCTCGAAGATCCGGTCGGCAGTGTGGCCGTGATCGAGGGTGACCGCGTCGGCCGCACCACCGTGTTGCCCGGCACGAAACCCGAAGGATGCCGCTTCTACTTCGCCTATGGGCCCTATGAGGCCGTCGCAGATATTCAGATCTACCGGTACGACAATCATGTAGTCGCCAACAACACCATGGTGGCCACCGCGAAGGCCGGGCTACGGGCCGAGGGCATCCCGAATCTCATTCCCGGCGTGCCGGGCGTGGTGTTCCAGACAAAGTTCAACAAGAACGATGGCAACAGGGACTGGGCCTGTGCCTTTGCCAAGGGCTCCCTGGTCGTGATCGTGCATACCCAGCAGAACGACACGTCCTTCAACGCAAAGGCATTGGCCACTGCAGTCGCGCCGAAGATCCCTGCGTAGGGACACATCGCCGCGTGGCAGGATGAAGGATCCTGATCCCGTCGACCGCCGGAGCGTCCTGCCGTGTCAGCCACCCAGACCGTCACCTTGCACACGTCCGAGGGCGATATCCGCGTCCTGCTCTTCGGGAACCACGCCCCTAAGACGGTCCGCAACTTCGTCGAGCTGGCCGAGGGCTCGAAGGAATGGCGCCACCCGGGCACCGGCAAGACGACGAACGACCGGCTCTACGACGGCACGATCTTTCACCGGGTCATCCCGAACTTCATGATTCAGGGTGGCGACCCGATCGGCCGCGGAACCGGCGATCCCGGCTATAAGTTCGCCGATGAATTCCACCCCGAGTTGTCGTTCGACCGGCCCTACCTGCTGGCGATGGCGAACTCCGGACCGAACTCGAACGGCTCACAGTTCTTCATCACGGTCGCGGCGACTACGTGGCTCAACCGCAAGCACACGATCTTCGGCGAGGTCGCCGACGCTGACAGCCGAGCTGTAGTCGACGCCATTGCCAACGCAGCGACGGCGGCCGGCGATCGGCCGAAGGCCGACATCACGATCAACTCGGTGACCATCGCGCCGGCCGTCGAGGAGACGGCCGGCGCTTGATGCCGCCTGAGGCTGGTGCTCCGTCAATGACCGATCCGTCCGCCGTACAGGCCCGCTGCTACCGCCATCCCCACCGCGAGGCAGGGGTTCGCTGCACGCGCTGCGATCGGCCGATCTGCCCCGAGTGCATGCGCCCGGCAGCAGTGGGGTTCCACTGTCCCGACGACGTGAATCTCGCCCGAAAGACGACCCGCGCACCACGCACGGCCGTCGGCGCGAGCGCGTGGCAGAGCTCGGTCCCTTACCTGACGGCCGCCTTCATCGGGGCAAACGTGGTGGTCTACCTCGTCACTGCCTCTCAGTCGGTGAACGGATTCAGCCAACCGGGTGATGGGTCGTCGAAGCTGTTTCGCGACTGGCAGCTCGTGCCGGACGCAGTCCACCTGAACGACAGCTACTACCGGCTCATCACCGCTGCATTCCTGCACGTCAGCCTGCTACACATCGCGTCGAACATGCTCGCGCTGGCTTTCGTCGGACCGCCCCTGGAGCGGCTGCTCGGGCGGTGGCGGTTCGCGAGCATCTACCTCCTCGCGGCGTTGGGCGGCAATGCCGCCGTGTATGCGTTCGGTAGTTCGACGACCGCGGAGGTCGGCGCCTCGGGTGCGATCTTCGGCCTGTTCGCTGCGTGCCTGGTGCTCGTGCGCCGGCTCGGTCTGGACCTGCAGTGGCTCGTCGGCATCATCGTGGTGAACTTCTTCTTGACGTTCTCGGTGCACAACATCTCGAAGCTGGGCCACATCGGCGGATTCATCACCGGTGCCGTGGCGGCGTTGGCCATCGGCGGTCTACCGCAACTGCGGCGCCGGTTGAGCACGCAGACGCAGGTTGCGGGGCTGTCGGCGGTCCTGGCCGCACTCATCGTCGTCGTGGTGGCGCGAACCGTGTCCTTTTAGGCAAGCAGCGTCGCCGTTAGCACCCGGGCGGGCGAACGAGCCGAATCTGGCGGGCAGCCGTCTCGGGATCGGTGCCGAGTGCGCGGCGACTGAAGACGGCGAGCGAATCGGCAACGTCGATCTCCAGGGTCACCAGGCGCAGGCCGGCGCGCTGCCGGGAATCAGCGCGCACCGCGTGCACGGCGCTCCACGGGAACTGGCCGGTAAGCGTCGGCGTGTGAATGGTGAGGCCGTCGGCTGATGCGACCAGGCGCGGCGAGTAGACCAAGTCGGTCGCGGCGTAGCCAGCCAAAATGATCGCCGCGATGCCGAACAGGATGCGACCGGCTGCGTCGGCGGTGAGGGCCGTAGCGCCGAGTGCGACGACGACGGCACCGCTGTAGGCCGCGGTGAGACGGCGATCCGGCCCGAAGTGGCGGGCCGCTGCGAGTCGGTCGAATTTATCCACAGAGTTTTCCCCAGCTGGGGATTAACTTACAGCCGTGTAATCACAGCCGTGCACAAAGCTGTGCGCGGTGCGTCCGCGGGTCAGCGCCACCGCACCGCCATCACAAGGCCGGTGAGCATGATCCCGAAGCCCACCGCGAAGTTCCACCCGCCGATGTCCTTCATGACCGGCACGCTTTGGTTCGCGAGGTAGTACACGACCAGGTACGCCAGGCCGAGCAACAGGATTCCGCCCATGACGAACGGGTACCAGGCGGGACTGGGCGTGATCGTCTTCGTCGTGGTCGCCGACGACGGCGGCCGGACCGGAGCGTCGTTCTTCTTGCGGACCTTGGACTTGGGCACGTGATTTCTCCTGGTTGCAATGCGAGCGTCGGCAGCCAGGATAGACGGCGACGGCAGAATGGTGCAGTGCGTTCATTGTGGCAAAGGACCTCCGCGTCGAGTTGGCGCGCGCTAGTTCCGGTGGTGTGCCTAGCTGCTGGCTTCGGATTCGCGACCAGCGCGCACGACTCGCGCGGCACCGACCTCCGTGCGCCGAACACCGGCAACCTTGCTGGCCTCGTCCGCTCGGCCGAGGCTGAGGTCCGCGCAGAGGACAAGACGCTGTCGGGTCTGCAGGCGCAGGTATCGGCGGCAACCCAGCAGGCGGGCACGGGAAACTCGGCCGTCGCACGAGCGCAGGCACGTGTCGCACCGTTGAAGGACCCCGGCGGCCTGACGCCGATGCACGGTCCAGGGATCGAAGTCGTGCTCGACGACGCACCCGGGCAGATCGCCGGTGTCGACCCGAACCAGCTCGTCGTGCATCAGTCCGATCTTCAGGGAGTTGTGAATGCGCTGTGGGCGGGCGGCGCAGAGGCCATGTCGATCGCTGGGCAGCGCGTCATCGCAACGAGCGCGGTGCGATGCGTAGGGAATACCCTTCTGCTCAACGGTGACGTCTACTCCCCGCCGTTCCGGGTCGTGGCGATCGGCCCAGCCACACAACTGCAAAGGCAACTCGACGCCTCGCCCGCAGTCACACTGTTCAAGCAGGCTGCCGAGTTCTACGGCCTGGGCTATACCGTCGACGCGCAGGCGCACGTGGAGGTGCCGGCGTACACCCGTCCCATCGGCCTGATCTACGCGCGGCCCCTGAGCAAGTGAGCGAGGATCGACACATGACCGACGGCGAGTACGGCGGACACCACCGCCCGGCGTCCGACTACGCCGAAGCCGGCGCGCCGACCGTGATGACGGCTCCTGCCGGTGCGCCGTTGGGTCGGCCGCTGCCGCCGCGCCGCCGCGTCGGCGAGACGATCCGCGCTGTGCTTCGTGGCATCGGCCAAACGCTCGTGACGCTCGGTCTCGTGGTGCTGCTGTTCGTCGTGTACGAGGTCTGGGTCACCAACATCTTCGCCCACGAGGCGCAGCACAAGGTGCACACGGCGCTCGAGAACGCGTGGGCCGTCGGGGTCGATCCGCTCCCAGGTTCGGGGACGTCGGGCATTCCGCTCGGGACCGGCATCGCGAACCTCTACATCCCCCGGCTCGGTCGTGACTACGCGTTCACCATCGTTGAAGGCAGTGACGATGCGTCGCTGGAGAAGGGGCCGGGCCACTACGTCGGAACGGCGCTACCCGGCCAGGTCGGCGACTTCGCCGTGGCCGGACACCGAGTCGGCAAGGGCGAGCCGTTCCTCAATCTCGATCACCTGCAACCCGGCGACACGATCATCGTCGAGACGCTCAAGGCCTGGTACGTGTACACCGTTCTGGGCAATGCCAAGACGGCGAATCTCGCCGCCCCGGACGTCAACGGGGTGCCGGGTCGCGAGATCGTCGACCCGAGCCAGAACCGCGTGATCCTGCCTGTGCCGGACAAGCTCGGCGCGGTGCCCGATCCGAAGAATCCCGCCGACTACTACATGACGATGACGACCTGCCACCCGAAGTTCACCGCCAAGCAGCGAATGATCGTGCATGCCGTGCTGACGACGAAGCTGCTCAAGGTGAAGGTCAACGCCACGACGTACGTGTCGACGATGCCGCCTTCGATCCAGGCCCTCTACACAGCGGCAGGTGTGTGATGTACACGTGGATCTGGCGGCGTCTGCCGGGTGCGCTCGCACTGAAACTCGTGCAGGTATTGCTGCTCGTCGCAGCGGTGAGTGCGCTGCTGCTGTTCGTCGTGTTTCCCTGGATCGAGCCGCACCTGCCGATCAACCACGTCACGGTGAACGGGCAGTGACGCGAATCCTGGTCGTCGACAACTACGACAGCTTCGTCTACAACCTCGTCCAGTACCTCGGGCAACTCGGCGCACACGTCGACGTGCAACGAAACGATGCGGTACATGACGGGGACCTCGACGGCGTCGACGGCGTGTTGATCTCGCCGGGTCCGGGCGTGCCCCAGGACGCCGGCAGGTCTATGGCGATCGTCGAATCATGCGCGACACGCGGCGTCCCGCTGCTCGGGGTGTGTTTGGGATTGCAGGCGATCGGTGCGGTGTACGGCTCACCGATCGTCCGAGCCCCCGAGTTGCTGCACGGCAAGACGAGCGAAGTGGTGCACACCGGCGTCGGCGTCCTTGCCGGACTGCCGTCCCCGTTCACGGCAACGCGCTACCACTCGCTGGCCGTCGAGGAGTCGGCGTTGGCCGCGGAGATCGCGGTGACCGCACGCACGGCGTCCGGCGTAGTGATGGCACTGCAGCACCGGACACTGCCGATCGAGGGCGTGCAGTTCCACCCCGAATCGGTGTTGACGCAGGGTGGGCACCGCATCGTCGCGAACTGGCTCGTGCAGTGCGGCGGGACCGTCGACGAATCGCTAGTGCTGCGCCTGGGCGCTGAGGTTGAGGAACTGCGCGCGAGCGCCTTCGCCGTCGCTTGATCTGTCCGTCGAGGACCTTCCCGCAGTCGCTCTAGCCGTCCCGGAACCAGCCGCAAGTTGGTAGCGCGAATGATTTGTAGCGCTGTGTCTTGTGTCTGTCGTGTGATACGACATAGCCGAGATATTCTCATTCACTTCGCCGAAGGACGGACGGCATGCAGCGCGATTTGACTTCTGAGTACCGGACCAGAGCAAGGCGTCGAACCCGAGCCGCAGCGGCGGTCATCGCGGCGTTCGTTGCGATCGCCGGGTTCCTGACGGTGCATCCCGGAATCGTGTGAGCGTGGCGATCTGGGTCCGTCAGCTGGCGGTCCTAGGCGTTGCGTTCTCGGCGGTTGCGTGCAGTCGGGGTAATCCGCCGAGAGGTGGGTTGATCGACA
>DASYGT010000052.1:0-14668 GCA_035999365.1 Jatrophihabitantaceae bacterium | reverse complement strand
CTGTCGACCTCGGCGCACCGGCCGGACACCGACAGCACCATCCTCGTCAGCTCTGGGATGGATTCGCCGCGACACGCGCTGCCGAGCAGTGCGGCCGAGAGGTCAGTGGTTCGATTCCGAGCTTGGGCCGCAACCGTTGCTCGGAGCGTGTCGGCCGCCAAGCCGAACGACCACGCGCCGACCAGCAGCCCGGCGAGGAAATCATCGCCGGCCGGGGTCAGTCCCGGTCCCGCACCCAACATGCGATGTGCGAGGGCGGCGTCGAGTCGATCGGACCCCGGGAGATCCGGAATCACACCGAGTTCCGCGAGATCGCCCGCGCCCGGCCCGACGCGGTTCAACCTCACCGAGGCACGTTCGAGAGCCGTCCGGTCAGGGGTCAGCCCGACCGGAGCGGCAACCGACACAAGCCGCGAGACCCGGACAGTCCAGCGGCCGATCCGAACCTCGTCAGCGCCCGCCAGCACCGGACCGCGCAGCCCATTGAGCGGGAGCTGAGCAGCGGAGGATGCCAAGGCCAGACCGAAGGGCATTCGGACGGCGTCGCGACTGAGCAGCGCAATCAGTTCGCCAGTCGACAACCGCAGGTACAGCGCGCGCGGGAAGGCAGCGACACGTACCGCCGGCCGCACTGGACCGCTGATCAACCCCAGAACGGTGCTGCACGCCGCAGCCGTGGTTCGAGCCGGGGCCATCGTGGACGACACCGGACTCAGCCGAGTTCGATCGTGAGGTCCGGTTGGATGCGCAGGGTGTTCGTCACGTAGCACAACCGCTGCGCCTCAGGCATGAGTTGCTCCAGGACGGATCGCGGATTGTCGGCTGTGACTGTGACCGAGATGCGCGTGAAGCGCGGGCCGTCGTAGGTGCCCACGCCGGTGACCTGGAGTCCGGACAGGGCTGCCCCGCGCCGCTTCGCCACGTAGGCCATCGCCAGGGCGAAGCACGACGTGACGGAGGCGAGCAGCAGGTCGGTTGGCTGCGGGCCGGTGTCGGTGCCGCCCGATGTGACGGGTTCATCGACGACGACCTCGAATCGGCCGGCTGTCGTCACGGCGCGCATCCCACCGGCCCAACGCGTTTCCACGGTGCGGTCGGTCATGTCAGCTCCTGCCCCGCGGGCTCATCCCGCGGCCAGCGCCCGCAGGGCGGCGTGAAAGCACTCGATCGGGGCCGTCGCCACTCCGGCCCCGATCTGGCCGATGCCCGAACTCGCGTGCAGGATCCCTGTGGTCACTCGAGGGGGCAGGCTGAGCTCGACCACTCGCCGCACGTCCACGCCGACCGGTGTTCCCCGGTACCCCCAGGTCGGCAGCACGAAGCGGCTGCTCTGGCCGGCGCAGATCGCCGTCATGGCCTCCGTCATGGCGACGGCCTCGGCCTGACCGCCGCGCAGGAAGCCGGCCACCGCGGGCGACCCCGCCGCCGCCGCGCCGCCCAGACCGATCAGTTCGAGGATCGCGCTGTCGCCGATGTCCGGAGCGCTGGTCTCCGGACCGTAGTCCGGGTAGTACATCGCGTCGGCGACCGGCGGAGCATCGTGCAGGAACACCTCGGCGGAGCCGGCCAGCCGGATCGCGTACGACGTGCCGTTGCGACACATCATCGTGACGATGCTCGAACCCGTCACCTGCTCGGCCCACAGCGCGACAGATTTCGCCCCCGCCATCGCCAGGTTGAGGAAGAACAGGTGATTGCCGGAGAGAAAGCGCGCGAGGGCCATCCGATCGGTGTCCGGCAGGGCGACCAGCTGAGGCAGCAGATTGCGGATCAGCAAGCTGGTCGTGCCCTGGGTGCGCATGTGCACGTCATCGCCGATCTGCACTCCCTGGGCGGCGAGAGCGAAGATGTCGATCGGTCCGGTCATGTCCAGTACGAGGCCAAGCATGGGTCCGGCGACGTCGCGCACGAACTGCAATCGGGCGATCGCCGCCGGTGTCTCCCGCCCGAACCAGGCAGTCTCGCCGGGACCCTGATTGATCGGGGCGAAGGCACGGGTGCCGCCCTCGGCGTTCTCGACGACGAACACCGGTGCCGACGGGCCGATCGCGGTCGCCATCGGCACGACCGCGTCGTGCAGGTAGGCAGGCTCGAGAACCACCGAGCCATCGGCGAGCAGCCGATCGGCTTCGTCGACCGTCCCCGCCCATCCCTCGGCAACCGTGGCCGCGCGCATCGACCGGCGCAGCGGATCGCATACGTCCACCCAGTCGACCGCCGGTCCGCAGTGCAACAGCGTGCTTTCGGACATGGCCGGGATCGCGGTCTGCGCCGCGGTGATGTCGATCAGCATCGGTAGACCCCGGTCCAGGCGACGCACCACCTCGGCGTTGGCGGCCTCGATGTCGGCGGCCCGCGGTCCGTACAGCTCCTCGAGCGCGGCGACCAACTCCATCCGCCCGTCCGCCGGTATCCGCCAGTCGAGGTGCTGAACCGGCGTGGCCTGATCGTGGACGGCATCGGCGAAGAGGGAGAGCCCGACGTTGACCACCGACACCTGGTCCGGCAGGGCCATCCGCTGCGGTGCCTCCTGGGTCATGTCGGCTCCCCCTCTCCAGCAGCGCGCCTCGCCTCGGCGACCAACTTCTGTTCGGCCAGCTCGAGGCGCTCGCGCCGCAGTTGCACAGCAGCGAGGAGTTCGGCTGCCTCCTCGTCGCACTGCGTGATCATGATCTGCACGGCGCTCGGCGCGGCGCCGCCGATGCCGACGCGAGAGTCGACGATCGCGCGAGGATCGAGTGCTGCGGTGAGGTCATTGCCGGCGAGGTTCCACGACTGCCCGGTCTCGGCGATCGTCGCCTCGTCCAGCATCGCGCCGGTGATCTCCCTCCCCGCGATGCCACGACGGCTGGCCTCTCGCACCGCTCGACCGACCACCGCGTATGCGCTTCGGTAGTCCACGCCGCAGGCCTGCACGATGTACTCGGTGAGGTCGGTGGCCTGCGTGTAGCCCGCGTCGAGTTCCTCGGCCATCCGCTCGGCGTTCACGTGCAGGGTGCGCACGACGCCAGCCATCAGCCGGGTTACGCGGATCGACAGGTCGAGGGCCCGCGGGACCTCGCCGTAGGCGAAGATCAGGTTGTCGCTGCGGGCCGATGGGCTCTTCGCGACCGCGAGGAATCCGGTCAGGCGCCCGATCAGAACGCCTGAGGCACCGCGAACGATGGCCAGCGAGTAGGGATTGCGCTTCTGCGGCATGAGGACGCTGGACCGGGTGTACGCGTCCGCCAGGTCGACGAAGTCGAATTCGCTGCTCGACCAGATCTCGAGGTCCTCAGCGAGCTTGCTCTGCGTGGAGAGGAAACTCGCGGCCGTCGCGAGGACGTGGATCAGCCCGTCGATCTGCCACATCGCGTCGCGAGTGTGCTCGACGACGTCGCGGAAGCCCAACGCTGCGGCGACGAAGCCGCGGTCGTCGAGCAACCTGGTCCCGTTGACGCAGCCCGCACCACCCGGGCTGCGGTTCACATCGTCGAACTCGTCCAGCAGCCGCTTCCCGTCGCGGAGCGCGGGGTAGGCGAAGGACAGCACGTAGTGGCTGAATGTCGACGGCTGTGCCTGCTGCAGGTAGGTCTGGTCCGGCATCAGGGTCTCGACATGGCGACCCGCGAGTTCGGTGATGTCGCGCACCAGGCCGACCAGCGCCACGACGAGTTCGAGCAGTTGGCCGCGCACGTGAACTCGCAGCGCGATCCGCGCCGCCTCGCGCCGCGGCCGACCGGCGTGCAGCCACCCGGCGACGGCGCCGATCCGTTCGACGTAGAAGCGCTCGCGCGAGTTGTACGGCTCCCCGAAGGACGGGTCGTAGGGGAAGTCCTCGGCGTCGAGCTGCTGGGCTTCGAGCACCAACCGAAGCAGATCACGTGCGGCCGGCGGCGGAATGATGCCACGTCGCATCAGATCCAGCACGTGGGCCATGTCCGCGAGGTTCAGCCCGGCGTGCAAGAACGGTGCGTCGGCGTTCTCGAGAGCGAACCCGCTGTCCACCAGCTCCGGTGCGGCCGAGCCCACCGGTGGCCCGCTGCGTCTGGCGCGGGTCACGACGTTCCTCCTCGGGTGAGGGCGGCGAGCGCAGCTACCAGCCCGCCGGTGTGCCAGAACACGGCCGGTGTCGGTGCACCCGAGCCGAGCAGGGTGCGGAACAACGTCAGCGCCTTCGCCCCGTAGTAGTCATCGAGCAGCAGCCCCTCGCAGGTCAACGCCTGCAGCGAACTGAACCGGTCCTCGGCCGACGCGAGGCCGAACCCGGCCCCACGGACGTCGCGCACATCGATGTCGGCGGCCCCTGGTTCGCGAAGCCCCAGCCTGACCGCGCAGGCCCGCGACGTGGCGAGGATCTGTTCGGCGATGTCAGCTGCCGGGCGGCTCACCGAGGCGCCGATCACTCGCCACCCCAGCCCGAGCCCCGCCAGTCCCGCGACGAGTCCGGCCTGCGTACCGCCGGAGCCCGTTGCGACCACGATCGTGCCGGCGGCGATCCCGAGGTTGTCGCACTGCTCGGCGAACTCGCGCGCGGCGCACGCGTAGCCGATGGCACCTACCGGGCTCGCGCCGCCACGTGGGACGCCGTAGGGGCGCCGCCCCTCGGCGCGGAGCTCGGCGCAGTGGTCGACGACGGCGGCGTCGAGTTCCTCACGCGTCGCTACGGCGTTGAATCGCAGCCGGGCACCAGCCGCGCCGGCCAGCGCAGTGTTGTCGCAGCGGCGCGGCGGGCGTGGCCCGGAGAAGAGCAGGTCGCAGTCCAGGCCGGCAATTCTGGCCGCGACGGCGGCGGCGGCGCAGAAGTTCGACGTCGGGCTGCCGGCCGCGACGAAGACATCGCAACCCTCGGCGAGTGCCGCACCCATGAGGAATTCCAGAGCACGCGCCTTGTTTCCGGCCACCGAGAACCCGGTGAGGTCGTCACGTTTGACGTAGAGCGGGCCCGTAGCCAGCGCGTTCTCCAGCCGTCGGGCCCGCGCCAAGGGCGTCGGGAGCGTGGTCAGCTCGACGCGAGGCGGCGTCACAACCACGTCTCCGGCTCCTCGGCTCGGGCGCGCCGCCCGCGGGCCACCACGTCGTCGACCATCCGCGCGGAGTCACCGATGGCCCAATCCGCGTTGGGCTCGCCGCGATCCGGTTCGGTGACGGCTCCCTCGGCGAGCAGCGTTTCGAACACCTGGTGCACGTCGCGGGTGCCAGGCGCGAGCACGTCGTGCATCAGTTGTTGGGCCGCGTGTTTTCCCAGCGTTCCGGTCAGCCCGGCGAGAACCTGCTCCGAACTCAACTTGTCACCGTGGCTGGTCAGGTTCCTCTGCATCGCCTCGGCGTCGACGACCAGGCCCGACACCAGTCGCCGGGCCAGTTGCAGCGCGGCGCCGGTCAACAGACACACCTCGGGAAACGCGATCCATTCCGCCTTCCAACTCCGACCGTCGCGTTCGTGCCCGGCGACCAGGCCCTCCACGAGCACTCCGGCGTGGGCGCGGACGAGTCGCGCCAGGGTGTCCAGCTGCTCGCTGCCCTCCGGATTGCGTTTGTGCGGCATGGTGATGCTGCCGACGACGTCGGCGGTGGTGGGCTCGCGCAACTCGCCGATCTCAGGCCGCTGCAACTCGTACACCTCATTGCCGATTCGGGCCAGGGTCCCGCTGATCAAGGACATCACCGTGCCGAACTCGGCGATCCGATCCCGGGCACTGAGCCACGAGATGCCCGGGTCCTGCAGGCCGAGCTCGGCGCAGAATTCCGCGCGCAGCGCCGCTCCGTCCGGCGCGAAGAATCCAAGGACCCCGACCGCGCCGCCGAGCTGGCCCACCAGCCAGCGGGAGCGTCCCTGCTGCAGCCGTTCGAGATGGCGACGAACCTCGTCCGCCCACGACGCAACCTTGAAGCCGAACGTGATCGGCGCGCCGGGCTGGCCATGCGTCCGGCCGGCCATCACGGTCTCGCGATGGTCCACGGCGAGGGTCAGCAATGCGTCCTCGATCGCCCGCAGATCCCGCCACGCAATGGCCCCCACGCGCCCCGCGACCAGCGAGAACCAGGTGTCCGTGACGTCCTGCACGGTCGCTCCGACGTAGACGTACTCCCGCGCCGGCACGGGAAGCACCTGCTGCAGTCCCCGGATCAGACCCAACGTGGAATGCGACGTCAACCTGGTCTGCGCGGCGACGTAGTCGAGGTCGAGCAGATCAGCCTTCGCGTGAACGGTGATCGCCGTCGCGGCCTCGGTCGGGATCATGCCCAACCGAGCCTGCGCCGTGGCCAGCGCCACCAGGATGTCCAACCAGGACTGCAACCGCGCTCGCTCCTCGAACACCTGCGCCAACTCCGCAGTACCCCATAGGTGCGCGTATTGCGCGGAGTCGCTCAGGCGGGTGCCCATGTCGGCTCCCACGCCTGCACAAGAACGGTAAGTGCCTCGGAGATCTGAGCGAATGACGCACCCCACGGAACAGTGACCCGACCGTCACAGTTCTCGATCTGCGTCTCGAGCAGACAGCACTTGGTCAGGATCGCTCCGGTCCCGCCCGGCCGCGTGCGCGGGCAAATGTCCACCTGGGGCGCGCGCTCGCCGTAGAACCATTCGTGGATCTGTTGGGAGCGCTCACAACCGATCAGCGTCCAGTCCTGCCGTGCCGGGCGTTCGTCGAGGTACGCCGTCGTGGCCCCCTCGACAGAAACCCCGCCGCCGCGGCACGGCAGCAGGTACGCGTGCGACGGGCTGCTCGCGGCCAGCTCGGCGAAGTCAACGACGTCCGGTACCAGCTCGATAGGCGGAAGATGCTCGGCGACGTCGAGCACGCGCCGGATCTGATCGAGAAGCTTCGGCGGACCGGGCGGCGCGACCTCGCGGACCGTCACCCGCAGCGGCGCGGCGTCGATGATGAAGCTGACGTGGCTGTAGCGGCCTCGCACCACGACCCCTCGACGGCCCGGGGCCCGTTCGACTGCGATCCGCGCCAGGGCGGCCGGGACAGCGGTGTCGACCTCGTCGTCAGTGAGGTAGACGCAGTCGGCCGGCCCGACGAGCAACCGAACCGCGGTGATGGCCGCGAACAGCGGCTCGTCGGACTCCTTCTCCACAGCGACGACTGCGGTCGCGCTGCCATTGCGCACGACGATGAACCGCGTCCGCCGATACGCCTCGCGGCCGACGAAGTGCGCGGCCAAGGACGCCTCATCGAGGTCGCACTCGACCGTGGCCACCGCCACTCCGCGATATGCCCCTGGCACGAAGTTCGGACGGGCCGGGGAACTGGGCCTGCTCACACCGGTTGCCGTCGATGACTCAGGTCGCAGGTGTCCGCGCGAAGGCCGAGCCGCAACGTCTCCAGCGCCAACGTCTCCTCGGCGGGGATGTTGGCGAGATTCACGTCGGGACCGAACGCGCGGATCAACCAGGTCTGCTGATCCTTGCGCGGGGCCTCGAACAAGAGCCTGTCGACACCGGCGCCCCGCACCGCCGCCGCCACAATGTCTTCACGCACGGTGCCATCGCTGCGGTAGAGGCCCACCGTGCCGCTCTCCCTTCCCTCGGTGATCACCCAGCGCGCGCCCGCCGCGAGGTCGCCCGCCGCCTCCTGCGTCCATTGCTCCGCGGTCAACGCGCCTTCGGGATCCTTGCTCCCGACCTCGGACAGCACGACGAACGACTGCGCGGCTCGACGGAGCAGGTCATGTTTGTCGGCTACTGACATCAGCGCGACCCCGCGCGACACCTCGACGCTGTCGAACCCGACCTGCGTCGCCCAGTCCAGGCACTCCCGCTCCTTGCCCTGCATCCACGCGATCTCGAGCAGCGTGCCGCCGAGGCATGTGCGCACCCCCGCCGCCGAGAGCATTGCGAGTTTGGTGGGCAGGCCGGCGTCAAGATAGGCCGTACCCCACCCGAACTTCCATACGTCGATGTACGCCGCCGCGGCTGCGAGCGTGGACGAGGTCGACGCAACGCTCTTGCCCTTGTCGAGAACGTGGGTGAGCCCACGCGTCCTCGGTTTCGCACTGCGCTCTGGCAGGCTGAGGAACGTAGGCGTCGCCACATTGCCTATGATAGGTGGATCGTCCACTTTCCGACAGGGCCGGGAATTCCCAGCGAGCCTGTAGTCACGAGGGGCAGCATGGTCAGCGATTCGGTTACCGACACTGCGCTGAACGAGTTGGCGGCACACCTGCGTGCATATCCCCCGCTGCGCGCGAAGGGCGACATCAAACTCGTCAACGAGGTCTTCGGCGGCGGGAGTTGGGTGCACGGCCCCGGGGACGACGGTGCCGTGGTCGACATGGGCAGCGGCGGTGCACTCGATGCTGACTCCGGTCGGCACGTCGTCGCCTGCGGCGAAGCTCTGCTCCCCGCGTTCGTGGCCAACGATCCGTACGGTGCCGGGATCGCGGCCGTACTGACCAACGTCAACGACCTGGCCGCGATGGGCGCGACCCCGCTCGGGATCGTGGACACGGTCGTAGGGACCGCCGACCTGGCCCGCGAAGCGCTGCGCGGCATGAAGGACGCCTGCGGCTGGTACGACGTCGCGCTGATCGGCGGTCATCTCACGCTGCATGACGGGTCTCCCGCGCTCTCGGCCTTCGGCGTGGGGCGTGCCGCGGCGGTCCTGTCGGCGACGAACGTCACGGCCGGTCAATCGTTGATCGTGGCGGCCAACACGAACGGGACGATGCGCAAGGACTTCCCGTTCTTCCCGTCTTTCGCCGAGCGCGGCAACGAGATGGCGGCCGACGTTCGCCTGCTCGCGACGGTCGCGGCATCGGGCGCCTGCGTCGCCGCCAAGGACATCAGCATGGCCGGCCTCGTCGGCTCGCTGGCGATGCTGCTGGAGTGGAGCAGGCTCGGCGTGACGGTGAACCTCGACGACATCCCGCGCCCGAGCACTGTGTCGATGCGCAATTGGCTGACCTGCTTTCCCGCCTACGGGTTCCTGCTGTGCAGCCCACCCGGACGCGAGGGCGAGTGCATGGGCGCCTTCCACGCGCGCGGGCTCGACGCGGCAGTCGTCGGGCAGATCGACGAGTCCGGGGTGCTGGCGTTGCGCTCGGCCGGCCAGCTGGCCGCCGTGCTCGACCTCGGCGTCGAGGGCGTCACCGGCCTCACACGATGACGCCGGCCGCGAACCGGTCAAGCACCCCGGCGCCCTCGGCGGTCGTCGGCAGTGCGACGCTCATCGGCTGGTGCACCAGCCCGGCGTACAGCTCGGGTTCGCCGTCGCGCGTCCAGCCCAGCCGTGCGAAGAACGAGACGTTGCCCAGTTGGATGTGGGCCTTCATCAGCCGGCCGCCCTGCACCGCAGCGGCGGCCACCGCACACTGAACGAGTGGTGCACCGACCCCGCGCAGCCGATACGCGGGGAGGACAGCGAGCCGGTCGCCCTGCCAGAGCCCGGCGACCGGGTCGAGATCGAAGAGGCGCACGCTGCCGGCCACGACCCCGTCACAGAAGCCGAGCAACCGAACCACCGACTCCTCATCGTCATGGGAGTCCCGATCCGACCCGGTGAAGACGGACTGTTCCTCGACGAACACCTCGTGCCTGATCGCGAAATGCTGCGCTCGCTCCTCGGCTGACGCCGCCGGCCGACAGACGACTCGAGCGCCGACGAGCGGTTCGGTATCGATCCTCGTGGGAGCGAGTCTCGCGTCGGCCAGATGCGTCTCAGACCGCACTGGAGATCCCCGCCGGGCGGCCGGCGATCTGGATCGGACGCGCGCCGATCTGCAGTGCGGACTGGACACTGCTCAGGGCCGAACAGGCTTGGCATCGGGCGCACCCGGCCTTCGGCGTACTCGTATCCATCCCCCGAGCGGTCATGTATGCCGCCACCTTGCGATAGATGCGTTCGGTGTACTCGCGCTCCGGCGGCACGACGTCGGCCATGAGACTGCCGGCGACGGGGCGGATCGGCACCACGAAGGGGAACACGCCGATGTCGACGGCCCGCCGGCACCCAGCCACGGTCAGCTCCGGATCCTCGCCCATTCCGAGAATGACGTAGGTCGACACCTGACCCTCACCGAAGAGGGCCACCGCACGCTCCCACGCGCGGAAGTAGTAGTCGATGCCGGTGCGGGCCTTGGCCGGGGCCACGTGCGCAAGCACCTGCGGGTCGAAGGATTCGACATGGATCCCCACCGAGTCGATCCCGAGGGCATGGACCTCGTCGATGACGTCGAGGTCCAGCGGTGGCTCGAACTGCACCTCGACGGGCAGGCCGGTCGCTTCCTTCACCGCATGGCCGCATCTCGCCACGTAGCGCGCGCCGCGATCGACGCCGTTGGAGCTGCCAGTCGTGAGCGTGGCGTCGACGGCGCCGTCGAGCTCCTTCGCCGCCGATGCCACCTCGGCCAGCTGCTCGGGGGTCTTCTTGACGATCGTGCGTCCCGCGTCCAACGACACACCGATGCCGCAGAACCGGCACTGGTCGGCCTTGCCCCAGTACGCGCAGGTCTGGACGACCGTGCTGGCGAAGGAGTCCAGATGCAGCAGGCCGATCTTCCAGTACGGGATGCCATCGGCGGTGCTGAGGTCGTAGAAGCGCGGGCGCTGCTGCGCCGATGCGGCGGCCAGTCGTTGCGTCCCTCGGAAGATCGCATATCCGTCGTCTTCGGCCTTCAGGACGTAGGGCGAATCAGACGCGGCCGCGTTGTCGGTGGGCGCGGTGACCCGGAACCCGCCGACCCACAACATCCCGGAGTCGCTCGGGCCGGCCCCGCCCTGCCGGCGCTCGAGCGGGACCTCGACCCGCAGCCCTCGGGCCTGCAGATCAACGACCAGGGTAGCCAGGTTCGCCGCTACATCGGCCGGTTTGCGGGGCTGAGCCGGGGAGGAGTCGAGTGGCCGCACTACTTCGGAGGATCCGCGGCTCATGTTCATTGCACTCTCCGGAGATCCGTCTATTGCCCGATACGATGCATCTCCTATAGCAAACGTGTCCGGCCCTCTCGGTGTCAAGGACAGTCGCGCGGCCTGATCATCTTTGTTCAACCACCACGGGCGAGCTCAGCACGGATCGCATCGATCGCAGCTGTCCACGCGCCGCGGTCCGGATACTCGCGCTTCTCGGCCGACCCTGGCATTCCCCGGTCGGCAGCGCGGATGAACTCGATCGAGTAGTCGGCCCCCGAACCGTCGCGGCCCGCTTCGATCGACGTGATCAGGGTGGCGCCGGTCGGCAGGTGCAGCTGCGTCCGTCGATAGGTGCCGGCCATGACCTCATCCGGGTCCGGCTCGATGAAGAACCATTCCTCGCCGGCGGCACGCGCCGCCTCGATCCGCTCCTGGCGGGCAACTGCGCTGGCCGCGGCCTGCAATTCGCGGCACCGCACTGCATACGCCGCGTCGACGATGGCCTCTGCGGGCAGCCCGCCGAGTCCGAGCGCCGCACTTGATGCGAGGCCCGGCAGCGCGGAGATCAGCCCGTCGCGTTGTTGCAGCACCTCGGCGATCGTCGCACCGCGTTCCCGTAGTTCGTTCAGCACCACACCGACCAGCGCGGTGGCCCGCTGATAGCCCGCGGCGTCGGTCATCGCCATCGGATACAGCCTCGCCTCAGCAGCCTTGAATCTGGCGAGATCAACCGGCGGGATGGCTGCGTCCGCAGCGGGCATCGCTCACCTCGATCCGGAGCTGACTCCTTGTGCCCGATCTATACGTTCATTATCGTCTACAGCTATGCAGTATGATAAACGAAGCGATTTCCCGAATCCACTCTCACTGCATGCGTGAGTATCGGGGAAGCGAGGGGTCGTGACCAGAACCGCGGTCGTCGCTCTCGGCGGCAACGCCCTGATCGCTGAAGGTGAGCGCGGCACTTACGAACAGCAGCGCGCCAACGCCGCCGCGATGGCGGAGTCAGTCTGCGCGCTGATCGACTCCGGCTGGCGGGTCGTGGTCGTTCACGGCAACGGCCCGCAGGTGGGCAACCTCGCCATCCAGCAGGTGAAGGCACGCGACGAAGTGCCCGAGATGCCCCTGTTCAGTCTCGGCGCTATGACCGAGGGCCAGCTGGGCTCGCTCCTCGCCATAGCGCTGCACCGGGTCTGCGGTGCGCGGCATCGTATTGCGGCACTGCTGAGCCATGTGATCGTCGACCCGGCCGACGCCGCATTCGATCACCCGACGAAGCCGATCGGACCGTTCTTCTCCGAGGCCGACGCGGTGGAGCTGGCGCGGACCCGGGGGTGGGACGTCGCCGACGACGCCGGGCGTGGGTTCCGCCGGGTAGTGGCCTCACCGGAACCATTGGGATTCGTCGAGATCGAGGCCATTCGCTGCCTGCTCGATGCCGGTCAGATCGTGGTCACCGGCGGCGGCGGGGGTATCCCGGTGGGTCGGCACGGCGATGTGTGGGACGGCGTCGACGCGGTGATCGACAAGGACTACGCGGCATCCGAACTCGCCTCCCAACTCGGTGCCGACGCGCTCGTCCTGATCACCGGTGTCGAGGCGGTATTGCTGGATTTCGGCAAGGAGACCCAACGCCGCCTGACGCAAGTGGACGCCGCGGAAGCGGAGCGCCACCTCGCTGCCGGCCAATTCGCGGAGGGCAGCATGGCGCCCAAGGTGCGCGCAGCGATCCGGTTCATCCGACACGGCGGAACGATCTCGGTGATCACCACAGCGCGGCTCGCTGCCGCCACGCTCGCCAGCGTCGGCGGCGCGGATGACTCACTGGGCACTCGGATCGTGCCGATCGAGTATCGCGCGGGCGCGGTCGCATGACGGCGGCGATCAAGTTCTTCCGTGACACCTACGTCGATTCGGTCGTCCAGCTCAGCGGCACCCGCGCGATGCGGGAGATCGACGGAGTGGACTGGGCCAGCGCAGCGATGGCCACGCCGGCAAACGTGGACACCCTCCGCGAGGAAGGAATCGACCCCGGTCAGCTCGCCGATGCCGGATCCAACGACTTCTTCCTGGCCGTGCGGGCGGCCGACGAATCCATCGCTGCGCAGGCGCTCACCGCGGGAGAAGCGGCGGTCCTGTTGCCGACCGCGCACCAGGAGCAGGCAGGCCAGAGCCGCACACCAGGGACCCTACGGGAGGCCGTGCGCCTCCAGCCCGAGTCGAACGTGGCCGTGATCTCGGTGCCCGGCGACTACGCGACCCTCGCGGCGTATCAGGCTCTGTCCGCTGATCTGCACGTCCTGCTGTTCAGCGACAATGTGCCCTTGGAGAAGGAGATCGCACTCAAGGACTACGGGCTTCGTCGTGGCCGGCTGGTGATGGGTCCGGGCGCGGGGACGGCGATGCTCGGCGGCACGGGGCTCGGCTTTGCGAACGCAGTGAGGCCCGGCCGGGTCGGCATCGTCGCGGCAGCCGGCACCGGGGCGCAGGAGGCGATGACGCTCCTGGACCGCTGGGGCGCGGGGGTCAGCCAGGTCATCGGTCTCGGCGGCCGCGACCTGACCGCATCGGTCGGTGGCCGGATGGCGATCGCCGCCGTCACCGCGCTGCGCGAGGATCCCGCGACCGACGTCATCCTCTTCGTATCCAAGCCACCCTCGCCTGACGTCGCCTCGCGGGTGCTCGCCAGCGCCGGCGAGACACCTGTCGTCGCAGCGTTCATCGGGCTGGAACCTCGCTTCCAGGCGCCATCCGGCGTCGTCGTCTCGGACACCCTGGAAGCTGCTGTGGTCGCCACGCTGGATGTTCTCGGTGTTCCCGCGCCTGACCGCACCACGACGCTGGGTCCGTCCGTCGATCAGGTCCGGCGAAGGTTGGCGCGGGGACGCTCGTTGATCAGAGGGCTCTTCTCCGGCGGGACCCTGTGCTACGAGTCGCTCGTTGTTCTGGGCCGGACGGTCGGTGAAGTGCGCTCGAACACGCCGATCGACGCACGGTGGGGTCTGCCCGCGCCCGAGGGATCGCACCAGTGCCTCGACCTCGGCGAAGAGGAGTACACCAAGGGCCGGCCGCACCCGATGATCGACGCCGAGGCCCGCGTCGAACTGCTCCGCGAATGCGGGCGCGACGCCCGGGTCGCCGCGATCATCCTCGACGTCGTCCTCGGCTACGGCGCGAACCCTGACCCCGCTGCGATCCTCGCGCCGGTCTGCGAAGCTGTCATGGCCGGTGACGGGCCGCAGGTCGTCGTGTACGTCCTCGGAACCGAACGCGACCCGCAGGGCTTTGCCGCCCAGCGGGATCGCTTCGTGCGCGCAGGCGCCATTGTCACCGAGACGGCAGCGCGAGCCTCGCTCGTCGCAGCGGCGATTGCGACGGGCGATCAGGCATCTACCGGGAGGTACGAGTGACCCGGCCGATTGCCGGTTTCGATCACCCGCGCGTCGCGCTGGTCAGCTACTCGACAAAGGCGCGCGGCGGCGTCGTCCACACCCTTTCCCTCGCCGAGGCGATGGTCGAGGACGGCATGCGCGTGCAGGTCGTTTCGCTCGGAGACCCTGACGAGGGCTTCTACCGGCCGGTGCGCGCCCCGTACTCAGTGGTCCCGGCACCCGAACCAGCCGACACCCTGGAGAATCGGGTGTTCGCGTCCATCGATGCGTTGGAAGCCGGACTGGCCGAGATCGCCGACGCGGTCGACATCGTGCACACCCAGGACTGCATCTCGGCTCGGGCAGCGGCCCGCGTCCGTGATTCCGGCGCAGACATCCGGGTGCTGCGCACCGTGCATCATGTCGACGACTTCACCACCGCTGCGCTTATCGACTG
>DASYGT010000032.1:0-98371 GCA_035999365.1 Jatrophihabitantaceae bacterium | reverse complement strand
GACGCCGCCGACGAGCATCGCCAACTGCTGCGCCGCCGGTTGCAGTTCGAGCACGGAAAGCCCCTCTCGTGATGCGTTCAGGCGATGGGTTGCTGTATCTCGGTTACCCATCTCGACTCGTCGTCCGGACATTCCAGATAGAGCTCACGTGCGTAGCCGACGGCTTCGTAGCCGTGCGCGTCGATCCAGCGGACCAGCGCGTCGACGGTCGACAGCACGGTGTTCATGCTGCCGCGGTGCACGATCGTCGCCGCCCGGGCGACGGCCGGCAGGTCGACGACCGTCGTCCCTTGCGTGTCGTCGGTGGCGCCGGCGATCGGGATCGCGGCGTGAATGACGACCTCGTCATCGCGCCCACCGCGCTGCTCGTAGTAAGCGAGCAGGTGACCCGCGGGCGTGAACGATGCGGCGTGCAGGCGTTCGCCGAGGTCGGCGCACAACGGCCGGATGACGGGCGCGATGTCTTCGGGAGTGAACGACGCGGCGGTGTCCTGCAGTTCTGCGACGCGTACGGTGTCGAGCTTCTTCACGACGATCTCTTCGGTGGGCATCCGTCCCTCGCTCTCGATGGTTCGGAGTCTCGCCTCGACCCGCGCCAGCCGCTCGCGGTCGGCGTCGAGTGACGCCTCGAGTTCGGCTCGGCGTAGCCGCAGCATGCCGCGCAGCTCGTCGATGCCGACGCGGTCGTCGAGCATCGTGGCAATCTGCTCCATGCCGAACCCGAGGTCGCGGAGCGCGACGATCCGGTTGAGCTGGGTCAGTTGCCGCGCCTCGTAGTAGCGGTAGCCGGTGAACTCGTCGACACGCGCCGGTCGCAGCAGCCCGAGCCCGTCGTAGTGACGCAGCATGCGGACGGATACCCGGCCGTGCCTGGCGAAATCTCCGATGGTGAACATGACCGGATCAGTCCACGCCCTGACACGGTGTGAGAGTCAAGCTCTCACCAAGACGTCGTTTGCAGCGCCCGTAGCACCGCGGCGAGCGAATGCGGTGCCGACTGCGTCGTCGTCGGCGACGGGTCGCCGGGACTGGAGAACACCGCGGTGGTGTCGAACGTGGCGCTGTCGTCGAAGAGGATCTTGCTGTGGTCGTAACAGGGTTGCGACCAGCTCAGGTGGTGCGCGGGCGTGACATCCGTTGCCGACGCCGCCGTCATCAGGTCGCATGGACCGCCGCCCATCGCGGTCCAGTCGACACCACTCGGGGCGGGTCCGGCGGCGAGGTCCGTGAGGAAAGCGCTGCCTGCCTCGAACTGCGTGCACTCGAAGGAGTCCTTGCACGCGACCAGGTTCTTCACCGCAGGGATCGCACCGCCGTACGGCGTCGAGATCGTGACGACGTTCGAGACAGTGAGGTAAGGGGGGAAGGCGGCGTCGTGCGCCGCGACCCGGCTCAAGGCCCACCGGATCATCAATCCGCCCATCGAGTGCCCGACGAGATCGACGGTCTGGCCGTTGCTGGAGTAATTGTCATAGACGTACCAGGCGAGCACGTACGCGAGATGCCGCAGATCGGTGTTCTGGCTGTACCCGGCGCTGCCAGCAGTGCCCGCCGGCGCCCCGAAGTACACGTCGGTCTTGCTCGATCCGGCGATGTTGGTGCCGTTGCGGTCGCATTCGTAGTACGAGACCGGAACAACGGGGTTCGTCCAGCCCGCGGCGACGAGTTCGGCCGTGAGGCCGCTCCAGTACAGCCGAACGTCGCCGCCGGGGCAGCCCGTGGTCAGCGCGTAGCCGTGCACCAGAATGATCGGCGGCTTTGGTGTGGACTTTCGGCCGGTGATGAGCACGAGCGTCACCGTGATCGCGACGGCCACGCCGACGATCGCGGCCAGGGCGGCAAGGGTTCGACGGCTCATGACGCTCCGAGTCTAGTGAGGTACCGGAGACTAGAACGTGTTCCAGGTACGGCCAAATGCCGCTAAGAATGACGTTATGACGTACCGAGTGGTGCAGTGGGCGACCGGTGGCGTGGGCAAGGCTGCGATCGAGGGCGTGTTGAGACATCCCGATCTCGAACTCGTCGGGTGCTGGGTGCACTCAGCCGACAAGGCCGGAACCGACGTCGGCGAGATCATCGGCGGCGAAGCGATCGGCGTCATGGCGACCGGTGACATGCAGGCAATCCTCGACCTGCAGGCGGACTGCGTGATCTACGCACCCATGATTCCCCAGCTCGACGAGGTCGTCGCGTTGTTGCGGTCGGGCAAGAACGTGGTGTCACCCGTCGGCTGGTTCTACCCGGCGGAGAAGGAGGCGGCGCCCCTGCAGGCTGCGTGCCGGGAGGGCGGCGTCAGCCTGCATGGCACCGGCATCAATCCAGGCGGGATCACCGAACTGCATCCCCTGATGTTTTCGGCGTTGTCCTCCGCCGTCACGTTCGTGCGAGGGGAGGAATTCTCCGACATCCGGAGCTATGGCGCGCCAGACGTGGTGCGTCGGATCATGCGCTTCGGCGACACCCCCGAGGAGGCGATGTCGAGTCCGATGCTGAAGCTGCTTTCCGGCGGGTTCGTCCAGTCCGTGCGGATGTGCCTGGATGCGCTGGGCGTCCGGGATGCCGAGATCACGACGTCGCAGCAGGTCGCCGTCGCCACGGCGCCGATCGACTCACCGATCGGACCGATCGAGCCCGGTCTTGTCGCGGCGCAGCGGTTCCAGTGGGATGCGGTCGTCGATGGACACGTGGTGGTCCGTGTCGCCGTCAACTGGCTCATGGGGGAGGAGAACCTCGACCCGCCCTGGACGTTGGGCGCGGCCGGCGAACGGTTCGAGGTGGAGGTCGTGGGAGACCCGAGCGCCTTCGTCACGATCAAGGGCTGGCAGCCGGCGACCGTCGACGAAGGGCTCGTGCGCAACCCCGGCATCGTCGCTACGGCGATGCATTGTGTGAACTCGGTGCCCTACGTGTGCCGCGCCGATCCCGGGATCAGGACCTACCTCGACCTTCCGCTGATTGCCGGCCGAGCCCATCATGACCTCGCCCGTCGGTGATCACCCGCAGGTAGTGACCGACGAGTTGGTCGGTCACGCGCGCCCACGTCCGCCCGGCGACTGACGGACGCGTCCGCTCGGCCACCGCGGCGCGCTCACCTGGGTTGTCGCGTACCGCGGCGACTTGTGCAGCGAGCACCTCGGGCTCGTCCCCGGCCCACAGCCAACCGTTGTCGCCATGGCGCACGAGGTCGATCGGGCCGCCCGAAGCTGCCGCGATCACCGGCACGCCCGCGCACAACGCCTCCTGGATCACCTGGCAGAACGTCTCGTCCGCACCGGGGTGCACCAGCAGATCCAGGCTCGCCATGGTCGCCCCGAGTTCATCGCCGATCAGCTGACCAGTGAAGTGCGCATCCGGCAGCTGGCGGGTGAGGCTTCGCCGGCGCGGACCGTCGCCCACGACGACCAATCGAACGCCGGGCAGCGCGGCGACGGGCGCGAGCAACTCGACGCGCTTCTCGGGCGCGAGGCGGCCGACATAGCCGACGAGCAGATCGTCACCCGCCATCGTTCGATGCCAGCGTTCGTCGCGGCGCTGCGGATGGAACAGGTCACGGTCTACCCCGCGCGTCCACATCGCGATCGGGCCGATGCCGTGACGGCGAAGCAGATACGCCGTGGAACTCGACGGGGCCAGGGTGAGCCCAGCGCTGTTGTGAATGCTGCGCAGCCGGTTCCACAGCATGGGCACACTCATCCCGAAGCCGTAGCGACGGGCGTACGCCGTCAGGTTCGTCTGGAACACCGCAACGGACGGGATACCGAGTGCGACCGAAGCCCGCACGGCCGACCAGCCCAATACGGCAGGTGAGGCGAGATGCACGACCTCGGGATCGAGTTCGTCCAGGAGGCCACGCAGGTCGAGCGACGGGCGAGCGATTGAGATTCCTCGGTATCCCGGCAGCATCATGGAGGGCACACGTCTGACGCTGATCGCATGGCCGCGCGCGCTCACGTACGACTCGCCGCTGGGTGCGATCACGGTGACCTGGTGTCCGCGCCCGGCAAGCTGATCGGCCACCTGCCGGACGGAGTTGACGACACCGTTCACGGCTGGCGTGAATGTCTCGGCGGCGATGGCTACGCGCACGCCTCCACGGTCGCGATCGACCGCGTCGAGACGGTGGGTTCGACGCGACCCGTGGGTGAATTCCGCGTGGCGGGCGGACGGCCTGGTCAGCTGTGGCAGGGGGCGGCCGACGGACTCGCAGTCGGGGCGGTGTCAGTTGCCGACGGTGTGGCCGACGCCGTGCATGAGGGCGTGTCCATGGCCGATGTGATGGGCGTCGTCAGGGATGGTGCCGGGCTCGTAACGTTGTCGCTCGTCGTGCCGGTGGGGATGACGCTGACCGGCGGAGCGGTGCTCGTTGGGGCCGGCGAGGAGGTGCCGCCCAGTGCCGTCCCGGGATCGGCCGGTGGCACCCCGGTGCGGCCGCGGCCGTGAATGGGCACCGCAGGCAGGGTTGGCACGACGAGTCCAGGTACTTGTTCGGCGTAGATGCTCTCCAGTTTCAGTACGAGCGTGAGGTAGGCGTCGGAGTCGTTGTAGGTCAGCACTGCCTGGGTCTGGCCTGCGAGGGCCGTCAGATTGCCGCCGGCGGCGCACAAGTAACCCGCGGCGGTGCGGGCGGCGTCGTAGATGTTGTTCGGATCGACGCGCCCGTCAGCGTTGCCGTCGATGCCGTACAGCGCCCAGGTGGAGGGAATGAACTGCATCGGTCCGACGGCGTGGTCGAACACGCGGTCACCATCGAGGCGACCCTTGTCGGTGTCCGGTACGCGGGCGGTTCCGTGGCCGTCGAGCGCGATCCCGATGATCGTTGGAGTTGTCGACCCGTCGGTGTGTAGGACAGCGCCGGCGGCGCGTCCGTGATCGGACTCCACCCGCCCGATTCCTGCGAGCAACGGCCAGGTCAGGCCGCACTGGGGGTCGTCGCGTCGCTCCGAGGATGCCGCTCGCTGATAGGCATCGAGGGCGGTGCTCGGGATCCCGTCGGCGGCCAGGCTGGACACGTCGACCAGCGCGGCGGTCGGGGGCGTCGGACCTGATCGATGGACGGTCACCGGCGCGGCCGGTGGCGGGCTGACGTAGGCGAACGGCGAGGGGAGCGGGCCGTCGGTGTGGTCCGCTGCGGCCCCGGCTGTGCGGGTGGGGACGCTCGTCGACAACCCGAACGCACCGACACCGGCGAGGAACATCGCGGCCGCCACGCTCCAGACGGCCGGGCGCCGGCCGAACGTGGATGGCCGGGCATGGCGCGCCGCAACACGCTGGGGCTCGCCCCGTCGGGGCCGTGCCGCGATGTAGGGCGATGAGCCACGCCAACGAGTCATGGGTGCCGTTCCGACGCAAGGATTCGGGTCGGGACGAGCATCGCGAGCTGACACCTGGTCGCGGTGTCCGGTCGGTTAACAAGGTGCAGCGCCGCGGCGACTACATCGTCAGAAGGGGGCGAGTGCGGGCATTGTCGCCGCGTGCCCAGCTACTTCTCGTCGCCGCTCAAGCAGGCTCGGGGCCGTCGGCGATGGCGCCGTGTTCGGCGATATGCGCGTCGACCTTTCCGAGAGCCTCGTCGACGGCCTGCTGCGAGCCGGCCCCCCGGTGCAGGGCGTGCACGGCAGCGCCGAGTTCACGCAGCAGGGCATCGCCGGCCCGTTTCGCCTGGAGTGCGTCCAGCTTGCTCTGCCCCTGAGCCAAGCCCTGCTGGGCCTTCACCATCGCCTGGTCGGCCTGCGCCTTGACCCGATCCATCAATCCCATGAGGGCTCCTTCCGTCCTGCGCTTTCCTCCAGTGTGCTCCCGTGTCGCGTTAGGCGGGAGCGCCGGTTCGCGGCGCCGTGAGGTGGCCGGCCGGAAACCTCGGCCGCTAGTCCTTACCGATCTCTCGGAATAGCGCTACTTTCTGCATGTTCGTTCATCCCAGTGGGGGGAGCCAGGCAATGCGCAGTCGGTTGATCATTCTCACGGTGGCGTTGGCCACCGCGGCTTTGTCGTGGATGGTGATCTCCCCGGCAAGCAGTCAGGCGCAGCCGCCCCCGACGGTGTGCAACGGCTCGTACTGGGGTGGCACCTTCAACAACCTCGTCGTTCCTTCCGGTGACTCGTGCACCCTGTACAACTCGCGAGTCAAGGGCACGATCACGGCAAACCCCAACAGCGAACTGCGCACCTGCGGCGCCGAGATCAAGGGCAGCGTCAACACGACGCAGTCCTACGTGAACATGGACTGGGACACGACCGTCGGAGGCTCCGTCAGCCTCAACGAGCCAGGCACTCCGATGTTCAACTTGATCTCGTGCACCTCCGTCGGCCCGGTGGACGGCTACGCCGCGTACATCTGCCCGCGACTGATCGGCGGCTCGCTCGACGTCACGAACGGAGTCAACTCCGGCCAAGAGGTCGAGATCGGTGATTGCGGGCCGATGAATATCCACGGCTCGGTGAACATCATCGACAACAACCTGTTCGTTTCCATGGAGGACGCACAGATCCTCGGCTCGTTGCGGTGCTTCGACAACGATCCGACCGCGGAAGTGTTCGACAGCAGCGTCACGGGTCCGACCCATGGAGACTGTTCCCCGCCCACGTAAAGGCAGGAGGCAGGGCCCGGGCCGATTGATCGGTCCGGGCCCTGTGCTGTCCGTTGCTTGTCAGCGGTAGTTCACATCTCCAGGGCTTCGTACACCTCGACGGCGCCGCCGTTGTCCAGCACCGGGCAGCCCTTGGCCTTGCCGACGGCGTCATCGAGCGAATCGGCGGTGACGATCGAGTAGCCGCCGGCTTTGGACGCGCCGCCTTCGGTCACACCGCCGCCGGCAACAGTGGCCGAGGTGCCGAACGGATTGCCCATGTCGGAGACGGCGTCCCCGAGGGTGCCGAACCAGGCTCCCCAGGCCTGCATGGACTTCTCCTGCTCCTCGGGTGTCGCGGCCATCTGGCCACCGGTGTAGACGTAGACGAACTTGGCCATGGTGGGTCCCCTTTCGCGTGATGATCAGCCCGTGCCGATCACCTCTACGACGAGCGACAGGGCGCCAGATCGACAGGGTCGACCCGAGAGCTTCTTCGATCAACCAGAATGGGGATATGGGGCTGACTGTGGCAGTAACCGGGCCGACCGGTGAGATCGGCATGTCCGCCGTTGCGGCACTCGAGGCGCAGCCAGGGGTGGACCGCATCGTCGGGATGGCGCGCCGGCCGTTCGATCCGTCGGCGAACGGGTGGAGCAAGACCGAGTATCGGCAGGGCGACGTCCTCGATCGGGCTGCGATCGACGACCTTGTGCGCGACGCGGACGTCGTCGTGCATCTGGCGTACCTGATCATGGGATCCCGCGAGGAGAGCCGGCGGATCAACCTGGCGGGCACGCGCAACGTCTTCGAAGCGACGGTCGCCGCAGCGCGACCCACGCGGCTGGTCTACACATCCTCGGTCGCGGCGTACGGCTATCACGCCGACAACCCGGTGCCCATCACCGAGGACGTGCCGACGCGCGGTTCGAAAGAGCACTACTACTCGGAGCAGAAGGCGGAGTGCGAGGCGGTCCTGCGCGAGGTCACGGGCGGCCACGATCGGGAGGTTTACGTGCTGCGCCCGTGCATCGTCGCGGGTCCGCAGGCGCCTGCGCTCGCCGACACGATGCCTTGGCGGCAGCTGCGGGATGCATTGCCGCCCCCGCTGCGTGGCACGGTCGCGACGTTGCAAAGCGTGTTGCCACTGATGCCAGATCCGGGTCTGCCGTTGCAACTCGTACATCACGACGATGTCGCCGATGCGATCGCACTCGCGGCCACTGGCGCAGGGAAGCCTGGCGCGTACAACCTTGCGGCCGACGGCGAGGTGACGCTGGGCGACGTCGCCCGCGCGACCGGTACGCGATCGGTCCGCATCCCGCACGCCGCGGCGGTCGCCGCATCGGCGGTGCTGGCCCGCCTGCCAATGGTGCCGGCTGCCGCCGAGTGGGTGCACACCGGTCGGACGTCGGTGGTCATGGACACGCGTCGCGCCAAGGACATCCTCGGCTGGCGGCCGAAGTACACAAGCCAGCAGACCCTCGCCGCGCTGGCCGCCGCGATCTGACTACGGGGCTTCTGCAGACGCGACGGGATCTAGCGAGGCGTGTGGAAAATGGCGGCCACGTTGTCGCGTGTCAGCGCAACGAACACCGCCGACGCTGTCGCGGTAACGGTTGTGCCGTGCTCGACCCGGGCACTGACCTGCACCTTTCGGCCGTCGACCCGATCGACCTGGGCCGTGACGTGAAGATCGGTGTCGAGGGGCGTCGGCGCCAGATACACCACGTCGAGCGTGCGGGTCATGGCCGCATAGCCGGCAAGGAACACCGCAGCGCCCATCGCGTGGTCGAACATCAGCGCGAGGATGCCGCCATGCGCCAGTCCAGGGCCACCTTCGAACGCCGGCCCGAGGCAGACTGTGCCGGCGACCCCGTCACCGGACGGCTCGACGTAGAGCTGCGGACCGGCCGGGTGCGCGCTGCCGCCGACCAGGCTGAGTGCATGAAATGGGTTGTCCTGTTGCACCCGATGCGCAGGCAAGCGAGTCAGGATCGTTGTCGCCGCATCGACGGCTGCACGGGCAGCGTCGATGTCGGCTGTGTTCGCGGACGTCCGCACAGTGGCGTCCAGCACTGCTCGCAGCGAGGCGCCAAGCCGATCGCGCGCCAGCTCGCGATCGTCGCCCGTCCTGCGCTCCGGCGGCGGAATCGGCGCGATGTCGGGTATTGACAAGGGGTCCGGCATGCACGACACGGTAGAACATGTTCCACTTTGCGGCGAGGCGGCGTCGTGGAGTCGTGGCGGCCCCCGCCGATCAGAAGAGGAGTCGCCATGCACCGCAGAGCAGTCACGATCGTCGGCGCCACTGTGGCCGCGGGTGCGGCGCTCGCGGTGATCGGGCTGGCGCCCAATGGGGCGTCGGGCGTGAGCGCTGTGCGCGCGGCCACGGGGGCGACCCAGGTGAGCTGCTCGCTGCCTGCTTCCGGGACGCAGTTCGGGTCGGCGACACCCGCCCAGGTCGACATCGATCCCGCGGCGGTGCGCGACGCGATCGCCTACGCCCAGATCCATGTGCGGGCGTCGGTGCAGATCTTCCGGAACAACTGCCGGATCGGCCGCGGACTGCTCGACCCAGTGACCGACTACGTACCGATGGAGGTGTTCAGTTCGACGAAGTCCGTCATCTCCATCTTGACGGGGATCGCGTGGGACCAGGGCAAGATCGGCCTCGACGACCCGATAGGCAAGTACCTTCCGGCGGGGCTGGGCGACGCCGCGCACCGGGCGATCACCATCCGGCAGTTGCTCACCGAAACCTCGGGCCTCGACGAGTCGATCCTCAGTGAGTTCGTCACTGTGGGGCTGGATGAGGACATCGCGCAGGAGGCGCTCGCGCAACCGATCACGCACACCCCGGGGACGCACTTCGAGTACAGCCAGCGCACGCCCGATCTGCTGTCGGCGGTGTTGCAGCACGCCCTCGGCGAGGACCTGCAAGCGTTCGCGCAGCGATACCTGTTCGATCCGATCGGAATTCCGCGTAGCAGCTATATCTGGTTGCGTGACCGGGCCGGCTACACGTACGGCTACGCGAATCTCTTCATCCCGCCGGCGCAGTTCGCGAAGCTCGGGTTGATGATGCAGAACGGCGGGACGTGGCGTGGTCAGCGGGTCCTGTCGTCTGCGTACATCGCGCGCATCCGTGAGAACACGGCGACGAATCCGTGTTACGGATTCCTGTTCTGGCTCAACGGCGGCACGTCGTGCACCTCAGCAAACATCCCGGCCGCACAGACCGTTGCCGGTCCGATGATCGGCAGCGCACCAACCGACCTGTATGCGATGGTTGGCGCGCTTCAGCAGAACAACTTCATGATTCCGAGCCTGAACATGACCGTGACGTGGACGGGCGCGTTCGGCGACACGCCGCTCAACCTCGCCGGCATCCTCAGCGCCTCCGGCGGGGCGTCGGACCTCTACTACAACTTCTTCCGGATCCTCATGCGCGGAGTCCGCGACGTCCACGTGCCTGACCCGGGACCGTTCCGCAACCCGCCGATCGATCTCGACATCAACCCGGTGAACTACCTGAGCCCGGCCGTCCTGCTGCGGGACCTGGCACCGAACGCGCAATGCAACGTGCTCGTCTGCCGCCATGCGCCCTAGTGGCGACGGGGCATTCGTCAGGTCGGCAGGAGCGATCCGGCAGCGTCGATACGCCGAGCGGGCTGACCGATGGCTCGAACGCATCGGCAACTGGCTCACTGCGGCCTGGACACGACTACTGCTGAACTGAGCTCTCGCGAAGCCCCCCCACGCTCAACAGGCACGGCCGATCTGCCGATGAGGGAGCCGCGAGTGTCGGTACGCCACACTTGACCTGTCGCCTTTTCTCCACCTGAGGGGTTCACGTGCTTGCATCGAGCGACGTCATTGCTTTCGCTTCCACCACGGACCTCGCCAGGGCGCGGAGGTTCTACGAAGCCTCGCTCGGGCTCGCCGTCGTGGATGAGAACCCGTATGCATGTGTGTTCGACGCCCACGGCACAATGCTGCGGGTCACCGCTGTAGCTCAGGTCGCTCATCCCGGTTACACGGTGCTCGGCTGGCGTGTCGCCGACATCGGTGCAACCGTTGCCCGATTGGCATCGGTAGGCGTCGTCTTCGCTCGCTACGACGGCATGGAGCAGGACGCCCAGGGTGTCTGGACAACGCCAACCGGCGATCGCATCGCTTGGTTCACCGACCCCGACGGAAACGTTCTGTCTCTCACTCAGTTCAACTGACGGCCCGTCTGTTCGCACCCTGACGCGGCGCGCCCCTCAGCCGCTCCAGCGGCAGCTCGCCACGCGCGGTCATGACGCAACAGGGGCATAGAGGCGAAGCGTCCGCCCTCCAGAAACTCAGCAGGACGATCTTGTGCGCGCCCGCTAGTGTCTGCACGCCAAGCCGCTGCGAAGCGGTCCAAGGGGGAGGGCTCAATCGTGTCCATGCGTCGTCGACTTATCTTTGCCGGTGTTACATCCGCGTTGGCTATCGGTGTCGTCACGGTCGGTGTCGCTCCGGCTGGCGCTGCAGCGCCGTCGAATGTCACGGCCCTGACAGCGTCGTCCCCGTCGCCGACCTCGGTGACGCTGAACTGGACCAACCCCGTCAGCGCGGGCTTCGCGGGAGTGCACATCTGCCGCAACTTCGGGACGACGGCGCCGACGTCAGATTGCGCCGGCGTCAACGTCAGCGCCCCGACGCACACCTACACCGACACACACCAGTTGATTCCGAACACTCAGTACACCTACGCGGTCTTCGCCTACGACACCTCGGGCCAGTTCGCGCCGGGTGCCAGCGTCACGGCCACCACGCAGCAGGCGCCGGCGCCGGCGAACGTCACCGGGCTGAGCGCATCCGCCCTGTCAGCGACATCGGTGAAGCTGACGTGGACGAACCCTGCGTCGAACTTTGCCGGCGTCTACATCTGCCGCGGCTTCGGCACCGCCGCGCTGACCTACCCGTGCGGTGGCGTCAAGGTCCCGGCCCCCGCCGCCACGTATACCGACTCGAAGAAGCTGGTCCCGAACACCCAATACACGTACACGGTGTTTGCGTTCAGTGCCGCGGGCACGTCGTCGAGCGGTGCGAGCGTCACGATCATCACGCCTCAGTCGGCGGCTCCGGCGAACGTCACGCACCTCAAGGCGACTGCCTTGTCGTCCACGTCCATCAAACTCAGCTGGACCAACCCGACCTCAGCCGAGTTCGCCGGCGTCTACATCTGCCGCGGCTTCGGCACCACCGCCCCCACCTACCCGTGCGGCGGGGTCACCAGCGCGGCCCCGGCGAACACGTTCACCGATACCTTCCAGCTGATCCCGAACACCCAGTACACCTACACCGTATTCGCCAGCACGGCATCGGGCGTCTTGGCGACGGGGACGAGCGTGACGGTCACGACGCCCAATTAGTCCGCGGGTGGAAATGCACGTAACGAGCGCGTCGGTGCCGGGGTGCGTGATTCACCGCGCCAGCTGCGGCTCACGGCGCCGGCCACATGCACCGTCTGCCGAAGCAATACAGCGCGGAAGTGGGCCCCGCGGGGCTCGAGCCCGCAACCTACGGATTAAAGAACGAGGCCACGGTACTTCGTGCAGGTTCCGTGTCGACGGGGATTCCTTGAGCCGTGAGCCAAGGCTTCCGAAATCATTGGGTTCGACGCGGTTCTGAAGCGATGAGATCGGACAACTTCGAACAAGCCTGAACAGTTCGAGATCGTGCTGGTGTGGAGCAACGCAGCTGCCAGCGTCTACCGGGCCGAACCGGCAGTGTCGACACTCGCGTCGTCCTGACGCCACCACCTCGCCGCGCACAGCAAGGGACCCGGACCATGATGACGGTCCGGGTCCCGATGCTGCGAGGTCGATCAGGTGCAGCTGTTGCCGTAGCAGGTGCCATGCGTCGGGCCGACGACCGTGGTGTCCCACACATCGGGAAGCGGCCAGTTGTTCAAGCAGGTCAGCGAGCCCAGGATGTGCGCGTCCTCCACCTCGACATACAGCCGGTTTCCGGTGATGCGCACCGAGCCGTGGATGTTCACCGAGCCGCAGTCGCCGACGTAGACGTCTAGCCCGCTGTCGGGCCCGTTGGTGATGTTCAGTGAACCGCCGATGAGCCGCGGGCAAATGTATGCGGCATAGCCGGACGGCTCACCCTCAGGGCTGCACGAGTCTGATCCGCCGCTGGCCAACGTGGTGCCGGGCTGATTGAGGTCGACCGAACCGTCGACCTCCGTGTAGTTGTCCATGTTGACGTAGCCCTGCGTCGAGTCGACGCTTCCCTTGATCGTGGCGGCACACGTCCGCAGGGAGCTGTTCGGGTTCGCCGTGATCGTGCCGTGTACTCGCGAGTTGACCAGCACGCACGAATCCCACGATGGCACGACCAGGTTGTTGAAGGTCCCGCCCCAGTACGTCCCGTTACACACCGTGGGAGGCGGCTGCGCCTGGCTGCTCGCCGGGGCAATCACCATCCATGACAGGGCAGCCATACCCAGAGTCACCAAGAGAATGATCAATCGTTTACGCATTGCAGAATCCCTCCGCCGTATGTCCGAATATGCAGAAGTTAGCGCGAATCCGCCCTGTCGGTAAGCGGGAGCGCCAATCATGGCGAACCGGAGCGCACTGGAATTGGCACATCCGGGCAAAAGGAGTCCCCATGGGATTAATGGACCGCGTCAAGGCGCAGGCGGACGTAGCAGTGGCCAAGGCCCAGCAGGGGCTGGCCCAGGGCCAGACGAAGCTGGACTCGATGCGGGCCAAGCGGGCAGTGGTTCGCAACAGGCCGTCGACACCGCGATCGGCCTCATACCGCTGCTCTGCCACAGAAAGCTCCCTCATCGAGGGAGTGTCAAGGATCAGCCGAAGTAGCTGTCAAGCATCAGCCGAAACACTGTCAAGCATCAGCCGAAGACGATCCGTCAAGCAGCTACCGAAGTAATACAGCGCGGAAGTGGGCCCCGCGGGGCTCGAACCCGCAACCTACGGATTAAAAGTCCGCAGCTCTGCCAATTGAGCTAGAGGCCCTGGTACCTGAGCAGCGTAGCGAGGCCTCGGGCGCGTGCCGGACGCTAAGCCGGTGCCGGCGGACCGGCCGCAGTTCCTGGAGCCGAAGCCGGTGGAGTTGCCACAGCCACCGAGTCCTCCGCACGAGCGGCGAATCCGGCGCCGGCCGACGCAATCGCCACGGTCAGGAGAGCGCCGAGAATGATCCCCGCTGGCTCGCCCGGTTTGAGCACGTGCAACTGACCACCGACCGTGACGGCGGCTACAGGGACGCCGAGCTGTGCGGCAGCCAGCGCACCGAACCGCAGCGGCTGACCGGTCGCCCGCATCGCGCCGTGACAGATGACGGCTCCGGCGCCGAGACCGACACCGAGCAGGATGTAGGACCGGTGATGGGCGAGCGCGCGCAGATCGAGCGAGGCCCCGAGCCACACGAAGAACAGCGGCCCGAGGAAGCCTTCGGTCAGCGCGAACAGTTGCCGCGCCAAGCGGCGGGGCGTCCCGATCGCTGCCAACGCGACACCGAACGAGAAACCGGCCAACATGATCGAAACGTGCGTGCGCGTGGCCAGGGCTGCCAACGCACACAGGATCATCAGGCTAATCCGCAGCTCGATCGCCAGCTTGTGCTCCTCAGACACCCGATGCACGCGCTGCCGGACACCGCTTCGTTCGAGATAGCGCAGAAGGAAGAACACGACGACGCCACTCGCCACCACTGACGCCGCGCCTGCCGCCGCGCGCGCCGCGTGGTGCGGATCGATCGCGAGGGGCAACGCGACGATGCACGCGGCATCAGCGAGCGCCACCTGCGGCAACAACTGCAGCACCGCAGGTCCGGACAGTTTCGAAGCGTCGACGATCGGCAACACCACAGCGGCCGAGGACGACGCCATCAGCACGGCGTACAGAACTGCGTGGCCGGTTCCGAAGCCGCGGGCGAGCAGCACGGCGACGATGATCGCGAGCAGCGCAACGGCAACGGCTCGCATCACCCCTGGTCGCAGCGCCGTCTTGAGCCGCGGGTCGCTCACCGGGACGTGCGAGCCCGCCACGAACATCACGAGCGCGAAGCCGAGATCAGCAATGAACGTGAACGTCTTGTCACTCGGATGCAGGGTGCGCGTCCCGGTCGTGCCGAGGGCAACACCAACGGCGATCTCTCCGACAACGACGGGCACGTGCCACCCACGCGGCAACGAGAGAAGCGGGCCGAGCAGCCCGACGAGCAGGATCAGCGCAAGCGTCTGGAACGTCATGGCCGTGCATCGGCCATCCGACAGGGAATGTCGGTGTTCTCGTCCACGTGGTAGCTCGCGCAGACGCGGTGGTAGCCGTCGGCGATCTGCGCCGGACGGTTCGAGGACAGGTCGCCGCGCACCAACAGGACCGGCGACAGTGCTTTGTTCTTGTGCACCTTGTCGAGATCGGCCGCGACATGCGGGTTGTCACGGTCGAGCAGCGGCAGCCCGGACGAGCGGAGGATGTCCTTCGCCTTGCGGTGCACGATGGGAGCGTTGCGCAGCGCTTCGACGACGGCGGCGACCTGATCCGGCCCCGCGATCAGGGAGAGATAGTCGGAGGCAGCCGGGTAGTCGTGCTCGTCCGGCTCGTCCTTCCAGATGACGTCGGCCACGCGTGACCTTAGCCCGCCAAGGACACCGGCCGCAGCAACGAGCCGGTGCTCACGTCGATCGCGACGCCGGAGGCGCGCCCGTCGCTGGCGTATATGACGTCCGGATCAGCGGATCGGAACAACCACGGTCCGCCACCGTGCACGGTGTTGACGACGCTGTGTGTCGCGAGGTCGATCTTCGACACGGTGCCGTCCGTATTGGCGACGAACACCGACTTGCCGTCGGCCGAGAACGCGATCGTGCCGCGACCACCGGCCACGGTGACGGGGTAGTAGGCGAAACCGGACGTGGTATCGATAACCGTGACCGCGCCGTCCTGTAACGGGCGACCCGACCGGTCGAGGCCGGAGCTGGCCGTGACGACGTAGCGGCCATCCGGCGAGACTGCAGCCGCATAGGTTCCGAACCCGAGCGTGAGGGCACCATGACTCAGGCTGGGTTTTGGCACCGACATGTCGATGGGCGCGAGCTGACCGCGCACGGAGTCGGTGCCGAAGAGTCCGTACGGGCTGTAGACGTAAAGGTAACGCCCATCGGGCGAGGCGAGCAGTCCGCGCGCGCCTCTGATTGCGTCGAGGATGCCCGTGAAGCTGCCGTTCGTCATGTTCACGCGGACGATCAGCCCGCTCGCTTCGGCGACATAGCCCGTCCCGCCATCGGGCATCAGCGTCGGCGGCGGGGCCGAGCCGACGCCCGGACTGCTGCGCGAATCGAGCTCCTTCAGCGTGCCGGTGTCGACGACCTCATTGCACGAGTCCATGGCAATAAGCAGTCGCCGACCGTTCGGTGAGATCACCATGCCGCGTGGCACTGGATTACCGCAGAGGGCCAGGCTCTGCATGATCTGCTTCGTCGCCAGCCGTACCTCGAGCAACCTGCCCGCGCCGGATCCGGGCTCATGGAACGGATCGACGGCAGCCGGAAGCTCTGTCACATACGCGACGTCGCCGCCTGCGGTGAGCACGACCTGGGCCGCGGTCATACCGCTCTCAAGGGGGATGGAGCGGATGAACCGACCGGTCGACGAGTCCAGCACGGCCAGTCCACCGCTGGCGCCGAGAACCTCGTCCTGACGTCCCGTGGCATACGCGCCGGAAGCGCCGTCGCCCGTCAATTCCAGTGCCGCGGGCGAGTAGGTCAGCGCGTGACCCGCCGCCGAATGATGTCCGCTCAGACCGATCACGGCAGCAACCGATGCCGCACCCACCACGACCACACCGACGGCGGCCAGCAGCCACTTGCGCGGCCTCGCCCGGCGCGCCGTCCGCCGGTGCGAACGCGGCAGCGGTTGAGGACGGTCGAGCGTCGCTTCGACACTGCGTGCGTCGGGTCCTCGCGTGACGGTGGCGTCCGACATCGCCGCCGACGCTGATCGCCCCGGGGCTGCCGTAGCGGCGAGTTCCCGGCCGAGGGCACGCGCTGTCGGCCGTTCGTCCGGTTCCGACGCGAGCATGCCGAGGATCGTCGAACGGAGGGGGCCATCCGGCACCGGGGGCAACCGTTCGCTCGCGATGCGCATGAGCATGCCTATCGCGCTCTGTGACCGGCCGTCGTCGTACGGGGAGTGTCCCTGCGTGATGGCAAACAGGGTGACGCCCAGCGACCAGATGTCGCTTGCGGCCGTGGCAGGCTCGCCCCGCGCCACCTCGGGCGCCATGTAGGCGATCGTGCCGACCGTCTGCCCGGTCATAGTCAGTACCGAGTCGCTCTCGCCGCGAGCAATGCCGAAGTCGGCGAGCTTCGCCGTGCCGGTCGCGTCGATCATGATGTTCGCCGGCTTGATGTCGCGATGCACGATTCCCCGCGCATGGGCGGCTGCCAGCGCCTCGGCGATCTGACCGATCACACGGCGCGCCTCGTCCGCCGGCAGGGGCCCCCTGCGCCCCATCCGCGCTTCCAGCGACTCGCCGTCGACGTACTCCATGACGACGTACGGAGCTCCGCCGTCTGTGACGAGGTCGAACACCGACACCACGTTGGGGTGGTGCAGCCGCGCGGCGACCCGTGCCTCACGCACGATCCGCTCGATCGCGTCGGAGTCGAATCCCGTTGCCGGGCTCAGGCTCAGCCGCTTGAGCGCGACTTGCCGGTTCAGTACGAGATCGTCCGCGAGCCACACCTCGCCAACGGCGCCACGGCCGAGCGCACGCACAAGGCGGTAGCGATCGGCGACGAGAGTTTCGCTCACGTCCGTGCAGCCTCGATCGTCACCGGCGGTGGCACTTCGGTGAGGTAGCCGTGCGCGGCGAGGTGATAGACGTAGTCCGGTTCGGTGACGCCCACGGTCTGCGGAAAGCCCAGCTCGCGCGCGCGTTCCTGCAGCGGAAGCAACCGCTCGCGGATGGCGCTGGGGGTGACACCGATGCGATGCGCGGCCGCCTCGAGCGACCGCGACACCGGGCTGATCCGGGGCGGCCAGGCCAAGTGCTCGGCGAAAATCGCATAGACCGCCAGCAACTGGCTCGGAGTCAGCTCACGTGGGCGGGCGGACACCTGTGTCTCGAACACCTCGTCCGTGTGTGCCGCCTCGCCGGGTAGTCGCAGCGCGTCGGTCTCGAGCAGCACCCAGTGCTCGAGGTCGCGGACATCACCGACGATGCGGATGCCGACGCGCGGCCACCGGATGAACCGCTGCTCCTCGTACGTGATCCACTCCGGTGCCTGCGCCCATTCGTGCAGTTCCGCACCGTTCCGATTGGTGAATGCGACGTTCCACCCTTCCGCAGTTGCGGTGACCTGCAACGCCATGCGCGAGACGCCCGGGTCGTGTGGATCAACGCCGACGATCAGGTCGCCGCCGCGTCCGACCGAAACCGGCACCCCCCTGTCGAGTGCGACGGCGCGCGGCATTTGTCCGGCGGTCCGAACGACGATGCGAAAGCAGTCGTCGCCCAAGACCGACACGCTCGCCCCCCGGTCCAGCTGCGCTCCGCACCCCCGTGCGGGCACCCCGATGTCCTGCGCAATCTCACCACGCCTCGCCCGGGAGGTCGCGCTGGATCCCCGCGAATCCGCTGCCGTCGCAGGACGAACTAGTTCACCGCCGACCACGCGACCGTGATCTCGCCGTGGCGCGCCCGGGCGACATCGACAGGCCAGTCCCCTCTGATGGCACGCGTCATCGCGACCCATCGCTGCCGTGCGCCGAACACCGAATGTGGGGCGGATGCGTCCCACGCATTGTCGAGCGCGGCGAGGAACCGGTGAATCGGTTCCCCCGGAACATTGCGATGGATGAGCGCCTTCGGCAGTCGCTCGGCGAGGTCGCTCGGACGCGAAATGTCGTCGACCCGGCAGGCAAGGGTGACATTGCGCGGTCCGTGCTCGTCCAGTAGTACCCAGCACGCGCGTCGCCCGATCTCATCGCACGTCCCCTCCACGAGGACGCCGCCCGGACCGAGCGCAGCACAGAGCACGTCCCACGCTTCGCGTGCGCGGTCTTCGTCATATTGCCGCAACACGTTCGCCGCGCGCACCACCGTCGGGCGCAGGCCCGCCATCTCGAATCCACCGCGCACGAACGCGAGGTGCGGCGGATCGGCGAAGGGCAATGCTGCCTCCACCCGTTCGGGATCGATCTCCACGCCGACGACCCGCACAGCCTGACGAACCCGCCGCAGCCGCGATGCGAGTTCGATCGCAGTCACCGGCGACGATCCGTAGCCGAGATCGACGACGAGTGGGTCGTCGGCGCGGCGCAGCAGATCCGCCTGCGTGGCGGTGATCCAGTTGTCCATTCGACGCAGCCGATTCGCGTTGGTGGTGCCGCGCGTCGGCAGGCCGAGGGCCCTCGCCCGCCCCGCCGCCAGCCGTTTCGCCGCCACGGCACCGAGCGTAGGTCCGGTCTGCGCGACGCCCGGCACCGACTGCGGGAGTAGCGTCGCGATCCGTGCCCGACGTGCTTGCCGATCTGACGACGTTACGTCTCGGCGGTCCGATCGGCCGCCTCGTCCAGGCCACCTCGACCTCAGCGCTCAGCGACGCGATGCGCGCCGCCGACAGTGCCGGCGAGCCGGTCCTCGTCGTCGGTGGTGGCAGCAACCTGGTCGTCTCGGACGCCGGTTGGCCGGGCGTCGTCGTGCTGGTGCGCACGGTGGGGATCGAGGTCAACCAGCGCAACGGCGCGGTGTCGGTGACGGTTCAGGCAGGCACCCCGTGGGACGCCGTCGTTGAGCGGAGCGTCCAGGAAGGCTGGTCCGGGCTCGCCTCGATGTCCGGCATTCCGGGCAGTACGGGCGCGACACCAGTGCAGAACGTCGGGGCATACGGCAGCGAGGTGGCCGAAGTGATCACCGGCCTGACCGTCATGGACAGGGCATCGGGCTCGGTCGAGCAATGGTCCCCGAGCAGGTGCGGTTTCGGATTTCGTACCAGCGCCTTCAAGAACACCGACCGCTACGTAGTGCTCGATGTGACCTTCTCATTGCGGGTGTCGCCAGAGGGTCCGCCCGTGCGTTACGCCGAGCTTGCGCGCCGCCTCGGCGTCGAGCCCGGCGGCGTCGCCCCCTCGGCGCACATCCGTGAGGTCGTGCTCGACCTACGACGCAGCAAGGGGATGTTGCTCGAGGCTGCCGATCACGACACGTGGAGCGTCGGGTCCTTCTTCGTGAACCCCTTCGTAGACCCTGAGCAGGTACCTGACGGCTGCCCGCACTGGGGTGTGGACGGACGCATCAAGCTGTCGGCCGCGTGGCTGATCGAGAACGCCGGCTTCGGCAAGGGATACGGCATCGGGCGCGGTCACGTCGGCGTATCGACCAAGCACACGCTGGCGCTGACCAATCGCGGCGGCGCGAGCACCGCAGAACTGCTCGAACTCGCACGTGAGATCCGCGACGGCGTCGAGGCGCGGTTCGGGATACGGCTGCGGCCCGAGGCCCACCTCGCCGGAGTCGAGCTATAGGAAGCCCGCGTGACGGCGTTGAATGCAGGCATGACAGTTCCCCCCGGCGCATGGCCGCCGCCCGAGGGCGAACCGATCTACGTGGCCGAGGCGTATCCGCCGCAGCCGCTCGCGCAGCCCTACGTTCCAGCCGTCCGCCCGGCCGTGGCCGCTCCGCGGGGCCGCCGCACCGAGCCCGGGTACGGATGGTTGCTGTTCGGTGTCGGCGTACTGACCGCGGTGGCCTCGCTCCTGCCGTGGGCGGTGTTCTTCGGCGTCTCGATCAACGGGACGAACGGCGACGGAACGCTGACGGTGTTGTGTGCCGTGATCATCAGTGCGGTCGGCCTGATCATCGGGCTGGGGCAGGGGCTGCTCTGGGCGCCGCTGACTGCGATGGCCTGCGCCGGGCTCGTCACGATGACAGCGCTCGTCGACATCGGCTCGGTCGATCGCTTCGTCCCTCAGGCGGCGGACACGTTCAGCACGGACGCGGTCACCGTCGGCCCCGGCCTCTGGCTGACACTGATCGGTGGGGTACTCGGGATCGGTGTGGCCGCCTTCGCGACGCTGCGACGCCGCGCCTGGTGACGCTGCCGGCCGGCTAGGACCGCGCGACCTTGTGCGGCGCGGCCTGCGCGAGAGGCTTGACCACGAGCAGATCCACGTTCACGTGAGCGGGGCGCGTGACGGCGAAGGCGATGCAGTCGGCGATGTCATCGGCGGTGAGCGGGTGCGCAACGCCGGCGTAGACACGCTCGGCCGCCTCGGCATCACCGCGCAGCCGTACCAGCGAGAACTCCTCGGTGTGCACCATGCCCGGTGCGATTTCGGTGACGCGCACCGGCCGACCGTTCAGCTCCAGCCGCAGGGTCTCGACGAAAGCAGCTGCAGCGTGTTTTGCCGCGGTGTAGCCGCCGCCGCCTTCGTAGACGAGGTGGCCGGCGATCGAGCCGGTGACGACGACATGTCCGCCGGTGCCGGCTTCGAGTGCGGGCAGCATTGCCTGCGTCACCCGCAGCACGCCGAGGACGTTCGTGTCGTACATCGTCTGCCAGTCGGCCGGGTCAGCATGCTCGATCGGTTCGACACCGACGGCCCCGCCGGCGTTGTTGACCAGCACGGCCAAGTCGTCGATCGATGCGGCCAGCGCGGCGATGGACTCGACGGACGTGACGTCGAGGTGCACGGCGCGGATCGCGGGATCGGCGGACGCCACCTCGGCGAGCCGGTCGGTGCGTCGGGCGGCGGCGATGACGGTGTACCCCTCGGCGGCGAGCCGCCGGGCCGTCGCCGCACCGATGCCGCTGCTGGCCCCCGTGACGAGGGCGGTTCCGCGCTCCATCCCTGGAATTCTGCTGGGCAGACCTTGTCGGGCATGATCTGGGGTACCGGGTTGTTGAGAACAGGACAGCCTTACCGGAAGGAGACGACGTGCGCTCCGTGCGTCCCGCTCCGCCGCGTCGCGTGGCCATGCTCAGCGTGCATACCTCCCCGCTCGACCCACCTGGGGGCGGCGACGCCGGCGGGCTGAACGTCTTCGTCGTCGAGACCGCCAAGCGCCTGGCCGATACCGGTACCGCCGTCGAGATCTTCACCCGGGCGACCTCCAGTGATCAGCCCCCCGCGCTCGAGATGCACCCGGGAGTACTGGTCCGTCACGTCACTGCGGGCCCGTTCGAGGGGCTGGCCAAACTCGATCTACCGGCGCAGCTGTGCGCGTTCACCGCAGGCGTGATGCGTACCGAAGCCCATCACGAGGCCGGCTGGTACGACGTGATCCATTCGCACTACTGGTTGTCGGGTCAGGTCGGTTGGCTGGCACGCGAGCGGTGGGGCGTGCCCCTCGTCCATTCGGCGCACACGCTGGCGAAGGTGAAGAACGCGCTGCTCGCCGACGGTGATGTCCCTGAGCCGATCGCCCGGGTCATCGGCGAGGAGCAGGTGGTCGCTGAATCGGATCGCCTGATCGCCTCGACCACGGAGGAGGCTGACGAGCTGGTCGACCTCTATGGCGCCGAGCGAAGCCGGGTGCGCACGATCGCGCCCGGGGTCGACCTGGACGTCTTCACGCCCGGAGCGTCGGCCGACGCACGCAGACGGCTCGGCCTGGGCATCGAGCGGCCGACACTGCTGTTCGTCGGACGGATCCAACCGCTCAAGGCGCCCGACTTGTTGCTGCGGGCGGCAGCTCTGCTGCGTTCGGCGCATCCCGACCTGCAGGTCGTTGTGCTCGGCGCGCCGAGCGGCTCGGTGCTGCGTGAGCCGACGTGGCTGGCGCGCCTGGCCTCGGCGCTGGAGCTCGAGTCGACCGTTCGGTTCGTGCCTCCGGTGTCGCGCGAGGTAGTCGCCGACTACTACCGCGCCGCGGATCTGACCGTCGTCCCCAGCTACAACGAGTCGTTCGGACTGGTGGCGCTCGAGTCGCAGGCGTGCGGAACGCCGGTCGTCGCCGCGGCCGTCGGAGGGTTGCCGACGGCCGTTGCCGACGGTGTTTCCGGAGTCTTGGTGGACGGGCATGATCCCGAGCAATGGGCGAAGGTGACGGGCGATCTGCTGGCGACCCCCCGCGCACTGCACGCGCTTGCCGGCCGGGCGCGCAGTCACGCCGAACAATTCTCCTGGGACCGCACGACCGACAGCCTGCGCGAGGCCTACCGCGAGGCGATCGACGACCTCGCCTCGGTGCAGGTGCCTCGCCGATGAGTACGGCTGACGTGATCGCGGCAGCGCTGGGTGAGCAGGAGCTTGAATTCGAGCGCGTCGACGAGAACACCTTCGTCGTTGCGCTCCCTGGCGAGAAGCGCCTCAAGACGGCCTGCTGGCTTACCGTCGGCGCCCACGCCCTCGAGATCGAGGCGTTCGTCATGCGCAAGCCGGACGAGAACCACGAGCAGGTCTACAGCTTCCTGCTGCAGCGCAATGTCCGGATGTTCGCCGTGTCGTGGGCGATCGATTCCGCGGGGGACGTGTACCTAGCCGGGCGTCTGCCACTCTCGTCCGTGACGGCGGACGAGGTCGACCGCATCCTCGGCAGCGTTCTGGAATACGCCGACGGCACGTTCAACACCCTGCTCGAGCTCGGCTTCGGCTCGTCCATCCGGCGCGAGTGGGCCTGGCGGGTGAAGAACGGCGAGTCGCTGGCGAACCTGCAGGCGTTCGCGCAGTTCGCGCAGCGACCTGTCGACTGACGCTTCGCCACACCCGCCGGCGCGGCTGGCAAGATGATCGGCGTGCCGACGCTGATCCTGCTCCGCCATGGCGAGAGCGACTGGAACCAGAAGAATCTCTTCACCGGCTGGGTTGATGTCGACCTCACCGACACCGGCAGACGCGAGGCGCTGCGTGGGGGTGGGCTGCTCGTCGAGCACGATCTTCTTCCTGATCTCGTGCACACGTCACTGCTGCGGCGCGCGACGAAGACCGCACAGATCGCTCTCGACGTGGCCGATCGGCACTGGATCCCGGTGCGCCGGTCGTGGCGCCTGAACGAGCGCCATTACGGCGCGTTGCAGGGCAAGGACAAGGCGGCGGTTCGCGCCGAGTTCGGCGATGACCAGTTCATGCTCTGGCGGCGCTCGTACGACGTGCCGCCGCCGCCGATCGCCGACGACGACGAGCACAGCCAGGCGAATGACGCGCGCTACTCCGACCTGCTGGAACTGCTGCCTCGCTCGGAGTGTCTCGCCGACGTCGTGACACGGATGCTCCCGTATTGGTACGACGCGATCGTCCCGGACCTACGTCGCGACGCCACGGTGCTCGTCGCCGCGCACGGAAATTCACTCCGCGCGCTGATCAAGCATCTCGATGGCATCAGTGACGACGAGATCGTCGGTCTCAACGTACCGACCGGCATACCTCTGCACTACGACCTCGACGCGAGAACACTGCGGCCGACGAAGCCGGCCGTGTATCTCGACCCGCAGGCTGCCGCGGCGGCCATCGAGGCAGTCGCGAACCAAGGAAAGAAGTAACACCCCAGGCGGTCGCCTACCATTGAGCCGTGCTCGGCGCAGCGATCGTCGCCGGGGTTCTCGGGCTGGCGCTCGGTGCCCTGGCCGGACTCGCGATAAGCAGGCGCCGCAGTCGCACGGCACCCTCGGCGGTCGAGCCTGCGGCCAGCGACGCGCGCAGCGATCAGCCGCTGGCCTCCCTTGTCGTCGAGGCGCTCGATCAGGGCGTGATCGTTTTCGACCGCGACGGGTTTGCCATCCTGGTCAACCCGGCGGCACGGGCAATGGACGTTCTCAACGTCGACCGGCTCAACTTCCCCGAACTGGAGAAGGTCGTCGCGCGAGCACGCGAACACGGCCTGTTCGGCACCAGGTTGGTGGACCTGCCCATCGGGCGGCTCGGCCGGGAGCCGATCGCGTTGTCGGCCACGGCGGTGCCGCTGGTGTCCGACCGTCGCGGCGACCTCGGCTACGAGGTTGCCCTGCTGCTGGCCGATGTCAGCGAGCAGCGACGCCTCGAAGCCGTCCGGCGTGACTTCGTGGCCAACGTCTCACATGAACTCAAGACGCCGGTCGGTGCGCTGACGCTGCTCGCCGAAGCCGTGCAGGACGCGGCCGACGACCCCACCACCGTGGCCCGATTCGCCAGCCGGATGCAGCACGAGGGAGCCCGTCTGACGAGGTTGGTCGGCGATTTGATGGAGCTGTCGCGCGTGCAGGGTATGGACCCGATGCCCGGCGCGGCACCTGTCGACGTCCAACTGCTCCTGGACGAATCGACTGATCGGGCCGGGCTGGCAGCCGAGCAGTTCGGCATCGAACTGGCGGTTCACTGCGAACCCGGGCTCGTCGTTCGGGGCAACGAGCCCCAGCTGGTGACGGCCGTCGCCAACCTGGTCGACAATGCGATCGCCTACAGCGCGGACGGCCGGCGCGTCGAGATCGTTGCCACCGCCAGCAGCGACCACCAGGCCCGCCCGACCGTCGACATTGCCGTCAGCGATCAGGGTCTCGGGATTGCCGACGCCGACCTCGACCGCATTTTCGAGCGGTTCTACCGTGTCGACCCGGCACGGTCGCGGGCCACCGGCGGAACGGGGCTCGGGTTGGCGATCGTGAAGAACATCGTCACCAACCACCTGGGCACTGTGGCGGTGACGAGTGATGTCGGGAAGGGTTCGACATTCACCATCCGGTTACCGCGCGTTCATTCGGATAGGTCAGCGTCCACACAGAACGCACAGACCGCAGAGACTCAGCCACAGCCGATATAGGCCAGGGAGAACGCATGACGCGTGTTTTGGTCGTAGAGGACGAGGAGTCGTTCTCGGACGCCCTGTCCTACATGCTGCGCCGTGAGGGGTACGAGGTCGACGTCGCCGCATCCGGCCCGGACGCCCTCACCTCGTTCGAGCGATCGGGGGCCGATCTCGTGCTGCTCGACCTGATGCTGCCCGGGCTGTCGGGCACCGAGGTATGCCGCGAGCTGCGCTCACGCTCGCACGTCCCGATCATCATGGTCACCGCCCGCGACGCCGAAGTCGACAAGGTCGTCGGTCTCGAACTCGGCGCCGACGACTACGTCACGAAGCCGTTCTCCTCGCGTGAGCTGGTCGCGCGCATCCGGGCGGTACTGCGCCGCGGGTCCGAACCGGAGGAGCTGCTCACCAGCACCGTCGAGGCCGGCCCGGTGCGCATGGACGTCGAGAGGCACGTCGTCTCGGTCGACGGCGTGCAGGTGCCGATGCCGTTGAAGGAGTTCGACCTGCTCGAGCTGCTGCTGCGCAACGCGGGGCGTGTGCTCACCCGCGGTCAGCTGATCGACCGCGTGTGGGGCGCTGACTACGTGGGCGACACCAAGACCCTCGACGTCCACGTCAAGCGGCTCCGCTCGAAGATCGAGCCCGATCCGGCGAACCCGAAACACCTGGTGACCGTGCGGGGACTCGGGTACAAGTTCGACGTCTAGCGCCGAGCCGACGGCGAGACGGCCGGGTGACACGATCCGGGTGACACGACCCGGGTGACACGACCCTTACCGTCCGCTGACACAGCTGTGACTGTGTTTCCGCCCTGCCGTCAGTAGTCTCGCGACGTGTCGCCGGATGCCAGTGCTCGCGGGCTCGTGCTCGTCGTCGAGGACGACGTCGCGATCGCCGACGTGATCCGGCTGAACCTCGCCAGCGCGGGATACGGCGTGCACATCGAGCACGACGGCACGAGCGGGCTGGACGCGGTACGCCGGCTCAAGCCCGCCGCCGTCATTCTCGATGTCGGCCTTCCGGGCATCGATGGGGTCGAGGTGTGCCGGCGGATGCGGGCCGACCACGACTGGACTCCGGTGCTGTTCGTCACGGCGCGCGACGACGAGGTCGACCGGATAGTCGGGCTCGAGCTCGGCGCCGACGACTACGTCACGAAGCCGTTCTCACCCAGGGAACTGGTCGCCCGCGTAGGCAGTGTGCTGCGCCGCAGCCAGGGGCGCGCCGACGCCCCACCGGCGCTCGTGGTCGGCTCGGTCCGGGTCGACCTCGCCGAGCACCGCGTGCTGGTCGACGATGTCGAGATCAGCCTCACCGCGACGGAGTTCGACCTGCTCGCCTTTCTGATGCGGCGCCCGGGACGGGTCTTCAGCCGCGAGCAACTCATCAGCGAGGTGTGGGGCTATCCCGCTCTCGAGAGCAACCGGACGGTGGACGTCCACATCGCACAGCTGCGCGCCAAGCTCGGCGCGGCGACGCCGATCCGCACGGTGCGGGGCGTGGGCTATTCGGTGGACACCAGGCCCTCGCGATGACGGACCGACCGGCTCAGGTGCCACCCGACCGCATGCACGGCTCGCTCGGCCAGCGGATCTCCCTGCTGGCGATCGGCATCGCGGTGATCACGGCGATCATCGCTGGCGCCCTGTCGATCGGGTTGATCACCAGCGCCGAGTCCTCGTCGGCGCGGCGAACGCTGGCCGGGATCGCTGATGCGACCAAGGCCGCGTCCGACCTCGGGGCCGCACAATCGGGCGAGGTTCGCGCGCGCCGCCTGCTCCAGGTGCTCGGCGTGCAGAACGCCACGCTCACCGCCACCGGCAAGGTGACGTTCTCGACTGATGCGCTGGTGCGCGACGCAGTCCGCCCGTCGGATGCCGCCCGGTTGATCGCCGGCGGCAACGTGTCTGCCCGCCGGACCGTCGACGGGCAGTCGGTATTGGTCGAAGGGCGGCCCACCCGCACGGGTGCGATCGTCGTCGTACAGCGGCGTGCCGATGCGCTCGCGGTGGTGGGGCGGGTGGTGCGGCGGGTCGTGCTCGCACTCGTGATCGCGGTGGCGATCGCTGCCGTGCTCGGCCTGCTGGTCGCCCGCCGTCTGGCCGGGCCGCTGCGACGCACGGCACAGGCTGCGGACGCGCTGGCCTCGGGGCGTCGCGATGTCGTCGTACGGCCTGAGGGTCCGGCCGAGGTCGCCGACGTGGGCGCCGCGGTGAACACCCTCGCGGCCAACCTGGCGTACTCCGAGTCCCGCCAGCGGCAGTTCCTGATGTCGGTGTCGCACGAATTGCGTACCCCGCTGACCGCGATCACCGGGTACGCCGAGTCGCTGGCGGGCGGCGTGATCCCGCAGGACGACACCGCACGGGTCGGCGCGGTGCTGCTCGGCGAGGCGCGGCGCCTCGATCGCCTCGTCGCAGACCTGCTCGATCTCGCCCGCCTCGACGCGGCCGACTTCCGCATGGACTTCGTCGCGGTCGACGTCACGGCACTCGCGCGCTCGGCCGGCGAGGTGTGGTCCGGCCGGTGCGCAGCAGCGCAGGTGCCTTTCATGCTCGACGCGCCGGAGACTGCGCTGGTGAGCTGGACGGATCCGGTGCGATTGAGGCAGGCGATCGACGGCCTCCTGGACAACGCCCTGCGCGTCGCGCCTGCGGGCGCACCGATCGTGCTGGCGGTGCGGCGCGAGCCCGGTCCGGCAGCGGGCGTCGTCGTCGAGGTGCGCGACGGTGGCCCCGGGCTCAGCCCGGAGGACGTTGCCGTGGCATTCGACCGGTCGGCGCTGTACGAGCGCTACCGCGGAGTGCGCCGTGTCGGTACCGGTCTTGGGCTCGCGATCGTGCACGGTCTGGTCACGCGGCTCGGCGGGAACATCGAAGCGGGCCCCGCCCCGGAGGGAGGAGCCCGCTTCACGATCTGGCTGCCCGCCGTCACCCCTTGACGGCTCAGCGCGACGTCACTTCTTGACGTCGATCACTCCGGTGGCGGTGAGAGTGGTCGTTCCGGTACCGATCACAGCGACCTGGTCGCCCGCCTTGACCTGGCCGATCGAACTGGCAGCGCCCTTGCCGCTCGTGCGCATCCGTACCTTGGTGCCGGAGTTGACGACGTAGGTCTCGCTGACTTTGTCGCTCGCCCGCACCGTGATGGACGTGGGGGACACCGCTGACACGGTTCCGCGGATCGCGTCGTGTGTCGTGAACGTGGTGGAGCCGGCCTTGCCGGTGACCCACTGCCCGTGCAGTGCCCGGCCAAGACGCATCCGGGCGCCCTGATGCTTGGCGCCTGCAGCACCGTGCGCACTGGTCGAGGAGGGGGTCGGCAGTCCAGAAGAGGTCGAGCCCGAGGCCGCCAAGGCAGCCGTGCCCGCTCCGAGCGTCGCCGCGGCGATGGCTCCCCCGATGGCGATCTTCTTCCACATGGTGTTGCTCCTGTCGAATAGCTGGTCGATGTACGTCCAGCGTCACTCTGCGAGGTTTGCCGACGGGTAAGGGAATGTCAGGATCGTGTTCGGGCTGGGTGGCCGTTCGCGGCGGGGATGCCGCCTGGGGAGGAGTTCGCGCCGGTGCGGGCCGCCGTGGCCTGCGCTGCGGCCGTCGCCGGGTGCACCGCAACCAGGCCGAGCTTCAGCCGGTCGGCGCAGATCTCGGCGAGCCGGTCGTAGGCAGGTTGTCCGATGAGTGCGACCAGCTCCGGTCCGTAGGAGATGTACAGCGGCTCGCCCCCGACGTGTGCTTCGGGAGAGGACGTGCAGTACCACATCAGGTCGTGGCCACCCTCGCCCCAACCGCGCCGGTCGAACTCGGCAACCGTCGATACGAGGATCTTGGTGTCGTCGGGGCGATCGACCCATTCCTGCTCGCGACGCACCGGCAGCTGCCAGCAGACCTCGGGCTTGGTTTCGAGCGGGTGGCGGCCGATGCGCAGCGCCAAGGCGTGCAACGAGCAGCCTTCGCCGCCGGCAAACCCGGGCCGGTTCAGGAAGATGCACGCCCCCTCGTGCTTGCGGGTGCGGCGCCGGTTCTCCTCGTCGCCGACGGAGTCCTTCTCGACGACGTTGAGCTTGCCGTTCTTGCCCCTGCCCTCGGCATAGAACTGCCAGGTCTGCGGCGTCAGCTGGGTGGCGAAAGTCTTCGTGCGCTTCTCGTCCGCCTTGTCGGAGAAGAACGCTCCGTGCGAGCAGCATCCGTCGTCGGCTCGTCCGGGCTCGACGCCATGGCAGCCCCGGCCGAAGATGCACGTCCAGCGGGAGCACAACCAGGTGAGGTCGGCACGGACCAGGTGTTCGGCGTCCGCGGGATCGAAGAACTCGATCCACTCCCGCGGAAAGTCCAACGGCGTTTCGGGCACGACATCTTGGCGGTTCGGCACCCGTCGAGAGTACGCACGCATCGCTACTGTTCGGGACATGCGGCTCGGTGTTCTCGACGTGGGTTCCAACACGGTTCACCTGTTGGTCGTCGACGCACACCGCGGCGCGCAACCGACACCGCAGCTGTCGCACAAGAGCGAGCTGCGCCTGGCCGAACACATCGACGGTCACGGCGATCTCGCTGACGCCGGTGCGGACGCACTCGTCGATGCAGCCATCCATGCCCGAAAGGAAGCCAAGGAGCTGGGCTGCGACGAGCTGCTCGCCTTCGCCACGTCGGCGGTACGCGACGCGGGAAACTCCGCCGCCGTTCTCAAACGCGTCGCCGAAGAGGCAGGCGTCGATCTGAGTGTGGTGACCGGTGAGGACGAGGCACGGCTGACCTTCCTCGCCGTTCGGCGATGGCTGGGGTGGAGTGCGGGCAACCTCGTGTGCCTGGACATCGGTGGCGGTTCACTCGAACTCGGAGCCGGCACCGACGAGGATCCCGCCGTTGCCATCTCGCTGCCGCTGGGCGCTGCGCGGCTGACGCGTGAATGGTTCGCCGCGGACCCCCCGGCGAAGGCCGATGTCGGGGCGCTGCGCAACTTCGTCGCGGACACGCTGCACAAGCCGATCCAGAAGCTGGTCGCCGCGGGGCGTCCCGACCGGGTCGTGGCTACGAGCAAGACCTTTCGCACCCTGGCGCGGCTCGCCGGCGCAGCGCCGAGTTCGGCCGGCCCCTACGTGCACCGTTCGCTCACCCGTACGGGCCTGACCCAGGTGACCGCGTTCATCTCGCGGATGACCGCCGCCGACCTCGCAGAGCTGGACGGCGTGAGCCAGGGCAGGGCGCACCAAACCCTCGCCGGTGCGATCGTCGCCGCCGCGACGATGGACGCTCTGCAGGTCACCGAGTTGGAACTGTGCCCCTGGGCCTTGCGCGAGGGTGTGATCCTGCGCCGGTTGGACTGGCTCACAGGCGGTTGACATCGACCGGGCGACTACCCTGCCGGGCATGGAGGCGGGGGCCGAATCGTCCAGTCGTGGCCTACGTGCGTCGCAGGCGAAGGTCGGCCTCTCCACTGCGTCCGTCTACCCGGAGAACACGGCGGCGGCGTTCGAACTCGCGGCGAAGCTCGGCTACGACGGTATCGAAGTCATGGTGTGGACGGACCCGACCAGCCAAGACCCGTATGCGCTGTTGAGGCTGTCGCAGCACTACCAAGTCCCGATCCTCGCGATCCACGCGCCGTGCCTGATCATCACGCAGCGGGTCTGGACGACCGATCCGTGGATGAAGCTGCAGAAGGCACAGTTCGCCGCGGAGTTGCTCGGCGCGCAGACGGTCGTGGTCCACCCGCCGTTCCGCTGGCAGCGGGACTACGCGCGCGGTTTCCAGCAAGGCATCAACGACCTGTCGAACGAGACCGACGTCAAGTTCGCCGTAGAGAACATGTTCCCGCTGCGGCTGCGTGGCCGTGAGGTGTCGGCCTATCAACCGAGCTGGGACGTCGCCGGTGATGTCGAGCCGTACCGGCATTACACGCTCGACCTGTCCCATTCCGCCGTCTCGCAGTCCGATGCGCTGGCGATGCTGGAGGTCATGGGCGATCGGCTCGGGCACCTGCACATCGCCGACGGCACGGGGCTGACCAAGGACGAGCATCTGATCCCGGGCCGGGGCAACCAACCCTGCGTCGAGGTGCTCGAGCGCGTCGCGGAACGCGGATTCGATGGTCACGTCATCGTTGAGGTCAACACGCGCCGCGCCCTCGACCGCGCCGAGCGGGAGGCTGATCTGGCCGAGGCGTTGGCCTTCTGCCGGCTGCACCTCGTCGCGCCCGCTGCCGGCTCGGCAAATCCATCGGTCGGCGCAGCGGATCCGTCGCTAACCTGACCAGATGCTCCGCTCCACGATCCTGGCCGCCGCACGCAACCGCCGCATCGAGCGGCTGGTGACGAACGCGCCCGTCTCCCGCAGCGTGGTCCGGCGCTTTGTCGGAGGAGCCGACACGGCGACGGCCGTCGAGGCGGCGCGGACCCTGGTCGGCTCCGGGCTGACGGTGACCCTCGATCATCTGGGCGAGGACACCACTGACGTCGAACACGCCCGCGCCGTGGTCGACGCCTACTCCGAGCTGCTCACCGCGCTCGAGGGCGCCGGGCTCGCGGAACGGATCGCGCCGCTGACTGCGCGCAGCGAGGTGAGCGTCAAACTCAGCGCCATCGGACAGGCCTTGCCTGGCGACGGCGAGAAGATCGCGCTCGAACACGCGCGCCGGATCTGCACCGAAGCCCAGCGTGTCGGCGCCACGGTCACCTTGGACATGGAGGACCACACCACCACCGACTCGACGCTCGGCATCCTGCACGAACTGCGGCTCGACTTCCCGGACACGGGCGCCGTGCTGCAGGCGTACCTGCGCCGGACCTTGCAGGACTGCCGCGACCTCTCCGTTCCTGGCAGCCGCGTGCGTCTGTGCAAGGGCGCGTATCGCGAGCCGACATCGGTCGCCTTCCAGAGCCGCGAGGAGGTGGACCTCTCCTACGTCCGGTGCATGAACGTCCTGCTGGCCGGCGACGGATACCCAATGCTCGCGACGCACGACCCGCGACTGATCGAGATCGGCGTCGAGCGCGCCCGGTTCCACGGCAATGGTTTCGACAGACACGAGTTCCAGATGCTGTACGGCATCCGGCCGGACGAGCAGCGCCGGCTCGCCGCCGACGGCCACACGGTCCGCATCTATCTGCCCTACGGAGCGCAGTGGTACGGCTACCTCATGCGGCGCCTGGCCGAGCGTCCCGCGAACCTCGCGTTCTTCGGCCGGGCACTTCTCTCGAAAGGCTGATCACGATGCACGCATTGGCCATCCTCGGTGGCGGCAAGATCGGCGAGGCCCTGCTGTCCGGGTTGCTGCGAGGCGAGCGTGACGTGGCGGACGTGGTCATCGCCGAGAAGCACCCGGATCGCGCCGCCTACCTGTCCGAGACCTATGGGGTGAAGACCGTCGATCCGGTGGCGGCGGTCGAGGCCGCCCGCACTCTGATCCTCGCCGTCAAGCCGCAGGACATCGATGCGCTGCTGCGCGAGATCGCCGGGGCAGTCACACCCGGCCACGTAGTGGTGTCGGTGGCCGCCGGCGTCACCACCGCACACATCGAGGGGCTGCTGGCGCAGGGTGTACCGGTTGTGCGCTGCATGCCGAACACGCCCGCGCTCGTGGACGAGGCGATGACCGCGGTGTCGGGGGGCACTGTTGCGTCCGAGGAGCACCTTGCGCTGGCCGAGGCGCTCCTCGGGGCTGTCGGCCGGGTGGTGCGCGTGCCCGAGTCTCAGCTGGATGCGGTCACCGCGCTGTCGGGATCGGGGCCGGCGTACTTCTTCTACCTCGTCGAGGCGATGATCGACGCCGGGATCCTTCTCGGGCTGCCGCGCACCTTGGCCGCTGAACTGATCGTGCAGACGGCGATCGGGTCGGCGGTCATGCTGCGCGATTCGGGCGAGCATCCCGTTCAGCTCCGCGAGGCCGTCACCAGCCCCGGCGGAACGACGATCGCTGCTATTCGTGAGCTGGAGATACACGGGGTTCGGGCCGCCATTCTGGCGGCCATCGAGGCCGCGGCGGTGCGCAGTCGTGAACTCGGCGCTAGCAATTGACAGGAGTAAGGGCCCGTACACGACATTTCGGTCGCTCTTCCCGGTGGGAAGTGGAGTCTTGCTATCGCTTCTGCCCCACCTGTACCGCTACTCTCCGTACAGCACGTGCGTGTCCCGTTCGTCGGTGGGGAAGCCGACGCTATGACACGTGCCGAAGGTGTCGGTGAACTGATGAGTGCGTCTGCGCAGCGCGGACCTGGCAAGCCCGCGGAGTCCGGCGGGTCACGCCCCGTCGACCCCGCGCTTTCCGAGGTCAGATTTTTGACGGTCGCCGAAGTCGCGGCCGTCATGCGGGTGTCGAAAATGACGGTCTACCGCATGGTGCACGGCGGCGATCTGCCGGCCGTGCGTGTGGGGCGTTCGTTCCGCGTCCCCGAGAAGGCGGTCCACGACTACCTCCGTTCGGCGTTCATCGAAGCTGGCTAGCATTCGCCGCGACACGTCCGTTCAGACTCACCCAGTAGGCTGCTCGTGACGTCCGGTGCACCTGCCGGGTGCACACCTACGAGCTGAGCCCGCCCCTGCGGGCATCGATGAGGTTTCACTATGGGTTCTGTCATCAAGAAGCGGCGTAAGCGGATGGCCAAGAAGAAGCACCGCAAGCTGCTGAAGAAGACGCGCATCCAACGCCGCAACAAGAAGTAGCGCGCGGACGCGAGCCCACGGGGAGCCGCGATGCCCAAGGTCGTGTTGATCACTGGCGTGAGCCGATTCCTGGGGACCAACCTGGCCGCCCAGCTCGCCGCGGACCCCACTGTCGATCGGGTGATCGGCATCGATTCGGCCCAGCCGAGGCGCGCCGATCTGCCTCGGCTCGGGCGCACTGAATTCGTGCGGGCCGATATCCGCAACCCGCTGATCGCCAAGGTCATCGCGCAGGCGCACGTCGACACGGTCGTGCACACGCCGCTGCTCGCGGCCGGCCGCGCGGCCAGCGGCTCGGGCTTCACCCGGGAACTGGCCCTGGTCGGGACGATGCAGCTGCTGTCGGCCTGCCAGAAGTCCGAATCGGTGCGCCGCATCGTCATTCGGTCCACGACCGCGGTGTACGGTTCCGGCCCGCGAGATCCCGGCGTGTTCACCGAGGACATGCACGCCGTCGGGTACGCCGCGAGGGGATACGCCAAGGACGCCGTCGAGGTCGAGGGTTACGTGCGCGGCTTCATCCGGCGCCGCCCCGACGTTCCGGTGACCATCTTGCGCCTGGCCAGCCTCGTCGGCCCCACGATCGACAGCCCGATGACGCGCTACCTGGCGATGCCGATCGTCCCGACCTCACTCGGCTTCGATCCACGCCTGCAGCTGCTGCACGAATCAGACGCCCTCGAGGTGCTCCAGCTCGCGACGATCGGCGACACCGCGGCCACGGCCGGCGTCGTCAACGTGGCCGGCGACGGGATCGTGCTGCTGTCGCAGGCCGTCCGACGGGCGGGACGGGTCCGGCTGCCGGTGCCCGCTCCCGCGATGGCCGCCGTCGGAGGCCTGGTGCGCAACAGCGGCGTGCTCGAGGTCTCTGCCGAGCACGCCAGTTTCCTCAACTATGGCCGAGTGGTCGATACCACCCGGCTGCGTACGCGCTTCGGCTTCACGCCGCGGTACACGACTGCGCAGGCCCTCGACTCGTATGTGGCCGGCCGCGCGGCGCTGCCTCCGCTGGCCACGGCTGCACTACGTGCCGCTGAAACGATGGCCCTGCGCATGGCGGGCAGAAGCGCAGATCCTGCGCGTGCCCTGAGCGCGTCGACTCCGGCGACGGTGGGATGAGACATGGACGAGGCACAGGTCATCCCTCTGCACGGCGGCGTGGAGTCGCCGCGACGGCGCGCCCTGAGCCGCCGCCGTGACTCGACCAGCGAAGCAGCGGTGTACCCGTTCACCGCGGACGCCCCCGCAACCACAGTTCCTGCAGTCGCCGCGGCGCGGGAGACCGGCGTCGCATGGGAGCAGCGGCTCGCCGACGGCCTGGCGTTCGTGCGCCGTCGGATCGCCGGCGAATACCCGATCGACGATCTAGGGTTCGATTCCGAACTCACCGAGAGCGTGCTGATCCCATTGCTCGCGCCTGTGTACGAGCGGTGGTTCCGCGTCGAGGTCACCGGCGTCGAGCACATACCCGCCGACGGCGGTGCGCTTCTCGTCGCCAATCACGCCGGCGGCCTCTGGGCATTGGACGCCGCGATGGAGGCCATAGCCGTCCACCGGCACACGGCAGCCGCCGGTCACGCGCGATTCCTGCGCATGCTGGGCGCCGACCTCGTCTTCGACACCCCGGGACTCGGGGCATTGGCCCGCAAGGCGGGCGCCACCCTTGCCTGCAACCCCGATGCGGAGCGGCTGCTCGGCGCCGGCGAACTGGTCGGCGTATGGCCCGAGGGTTTCAAAGGCATCGGCAAGCGATTCAGCCAGCGTTACACGCTGCAGCGGTTCGGCCGAGGCGGATTCGTCCACGCTGCGCTGAAGACGGGCGCCCCGATCATCCCGGTGTCGGTCGTCGGGTCCGAGGAGATCCACCCGGTGCTCGGCAATGCCAAGACGCTGGCGCGGTTGCTCAACCTGCCCTACTTCCCGATCACGCCGACCTTCCCGTGGCTCGGGCCATTGGGGCTGGTGCCATTGCCGAGCAAATGGCACATCGAGTTCGGCGAACCGATCGACACGGCCCGCCACGGTGCGGCGGCAGCGGAGGATCCGATCGTCCTGTTCGATCTCACCGATCAGGTTCGGGACACGATCCAGAGCACGTTGTATCGCTTGCTCGTCCAGCGTCGCTCAGTCTGGCGCTGACTCAGCGCCGGCGTCGCCGGGCGGCGAAGCGGTGGGCCTCGGCAGCCGCGAGAGCCGCTGCACGTGCCCGCGACTCCCGCTCGCGCCGGAGCGCGACCGCTGCTGCGACCCCGCCGCCGATCGCACCGAGCCCGAGGGCCGCGGGCACGCCCACCTTGGCTGCCTTGCGCCCCGTGCGGAAATCGCGGATGGGCCAGCCCCGGTCCTTCGCTTCGGCGCGGAGCGCAGAGTCCGGGTTCACGGCCACGGGATGGCCGACGAGCGACAGCATCGGCATGTCGTTGATGGAGTCGGAGTAGGCCGAGCACTGCGCCAGATCGAGACCTTCGCGCAGCGCCAGGGCGCGGACTGCGGCTGCCTTCGCCTCACCGTGCAGCACGTCGCCCACGAGCCGGCCGGTGTAGACGCCGTCAAGCGTTTCGGCTTCGGTGCCGAGTGCGCCGGTGAGGTCGAGTCGCCGCGCAATGATCGTGGCCAGTTCGACGGGTGTCGCCGTCACGAGCCACACCCGCTCGCCCGCATCGAGATGCCGGCGTGCGAGTGCGTGCGTGCCGGCCCAGATGCGGTCGGCCATCTCTTCGTCGTAGATCTCCTCGCCCAGCGAGACGATCTCGTCGACTTTCTTCCCCTCGACGAACGTGAGCGCTGAATCGCGCGTCGAATGCATGTCGCCGTGGCTCTCGCCACGCGCGCGCAGCCGAGCCTGACGGGCCGCGAAGCGCAGCACGTCCCGCCAGGAGAAGAAGTCGCGCGCGGCCAGGCCCTTCGCGAAGTGGAAGATCGATGCCCCGACCATCATCGTGTTGTCGACGTCGAAGAATGCGGCGCGATCGGTCGGCTCGCTCACCGGTCCAGCCTAGCCACGCGGGCAGGGCGGTCAGAGGTGGACGCAGATACCCAGCAAAGTGACGACGCACGTCGGGGTCGCCGACGGTGTCCTCGGCGGCGTGTGCGACGGGAAGTGCAACGAGGGCAGCGTCGGCAACTTGATCGGCAGCGTCGGCAGGGTCGGAACGACGACGCCAGGAGGGTTGCTGGTCTGCGAGCCGCTCGACGTGCCACCCGCTGGTGTCGATCCGCTGGGCGTGGCACCGGTTGTGGCGCCCGGCAGCGGGACAGCCGGCGTCGTGGTCGCACCCGGCAGCGTTCCGCCGGGCAGCGCCGGAACGCTCGGTACGGGTGACATGCACGGCGAGCAGGGCACCGGCCCCAGTGCGTCGCTCGACGCCGACGACAGGCAGGAGCAGCCCGCCATGGCAGAGAGGCTGTCGGCGCGGATCAGCGCGCTACGCACGAGATCTGTGGAGCCGGCGGACCGGTCATGCAGCGTGCCCGTAGGCAGTCGGTCGGTGATCGACTGCAGTTTGGTGATCTGGCCGGGCGCCCAGGAGATCAGGATCGTCAGCGGACTTGCCGACTTGCTCGCCACCGCCTGGTTGCCGAGGAGCACCGAAGCGTTCTGCACGTCGGAATCGGCTGAGTCGAGCGTGCTCTGCACGAGGCTTGCCGTGTGCGGGCTCAGGCCGGAACTTGCGGTGACGCCAGCTCCGAGTGCCGACGCTGACGAGCGCTTCAACAGCGCGGCGACCTCGTCGGCCCGCTCGGCGGCGAAGTCGAGGTAGGCCCTGCTCTTCGCGGTTGCGCCGTCGGCCAGCGACAGCTGAACGTTCTCGTTCGCGCGCTTGAGCGAGTACAGCGGATCACCGGGCAGCGCCTTCTTGCTCATCCACACCGCGCCGCCGAGCACCAGCGCGAAGACCGCGACCATGGCGGTGACGATCGCGAGCGGACGTCCGAGCGACACGTCGGCGAGTGAGAACGAGCGCCGGCGCCTGGCGCTGACCGACGCCACCGGCTTGGCTGCGGCGCGCGGGCTCTGGCCCGCGACCAGCGGCAGTTCGACTGCAGCGCCCTCCGCGACCAGGCGTGGTGCGACGGCGACCAACTGCGCGCGCAGCTCGGCCCGGAAGTGACTGCGAGCCGGAGGCGCGATCTCGAGGGTGCGCAGCGCGGAGACGAGGCTGAAGATCCGGGGGTCCGCGGAGGTCTCGGGGTCGGGGTATCTGCGCAGTGACGCGCTCAGCATCGGTACCCGATGCTCACCCATGTCCGACATCCCCTACCCCGGCTTCGAGTGCTGGCCCCGTGATGTCCAAGCGCCGGGCAGCCTGGACGAGATCGTTGAATTCGTTCACTGAAACAAACGAGTCGGTGCCCTTTTCGTTACTGCCGACGCGACGGCCGGCGCTGATTCCCCCGGTCATCGCAACTCCGGCCCAACCAGTTCCGCGAGCTTGCGGACCGCCCGGTGCTGCAGGGCCTTTATCGCGCCGTCGTTCTTGCCCATGACGGCCGCGGTCTCGCTCACTGAGAACCCCTGGATGAATCGCAACATCACGCACTCGCGTTGCTCTTCCCCCAACTGCCCCACAGCGGACATCAACCGCTGCGAGGCCAAGGACTCGAGAACTGCTGCCTCCGGGCTGGGCTCACGGTCGTCGCCCTCGATGGTGTCGCCAGTGGTGATCTCGAGGCGATGCCGCGCTGACTTCATGTGGTCGAGCACGATGTTGCGAGCGATCGTGACGAACCACGCCCCGATGTCACGCCCCTGGTAACTGATGGTGCTGATGCGGCGCAAGGCGCGCAGGAAGGTCTCGCTGGTGAAGTCTTCAGCCAGTGCGCGATCGTTCACCCGGTAATAGACGAACCGGTAGACGGTGTCGACGTAGCGGTCGTACAGCTGGCCGAACGCCTCGCCGTCGCCGCCCTGGGCGAGCCCGACCAGCCGCCATGTCTCGACGTGCTGCTCTTCGATCTCGGCATACTCCGGCTCGGAGACCGGCTGCTGACCGCCCGTTGCCGCAGCCCGTACGCCACGCCCACGCCCCGCCTTCGACGGCACGGAGGCGACGTCGACAGCCATCCGCATCGTGAGCGGTCCAGATGGTCCAGATGGTCCTGATGGTCCTGCGCCGGCGAGCGCTGGATGCTGCGTACCCATGCCGGCCCACACCTCGTTGATGAGGTCGAGGAGGGCACGCAACCCTGAGCCAGAGCCGTCAGGCTCCTGGTGACAGGCGGTTGTGCCCGGCATGCACGACGCCCTTCCCAAGCGACCCGACGCGGTGTGAAAACAGCGCTAACGCTACCGTCCGGATTGTCGCCTGAACACCGCCTCGTGCGGCCAAATCCGGACACTGGCGCGTCGAAGACGGACAAAACTGCCATCGGGGGCCACGATCGTCGCAGATTCGCTACCCGCGAGTAGGCCGCGGGTCGGACCATCCGCCAAGGGAGGCAGCCGCGTGGACGGGACCGCCGCCGTCGGTATCAGCGATCTGCTGCGCCGCGCCGCGATCGCCCAGCCGGCGGCAACCGCCGTCATCGACTCCGCCGCCGCGGTGACCTGGGCCGAGCTGGACGACGCGGTGAATCGCGCTGCGAACGGCTACCTCGCTCGGCTGGCCGAACCAGGTGACCGCGTCACGCTGCAACTCCCGACCGGGCTCGACTTCGTCACCGCCTACCTGGGGGCACTGCGCGCCGGGCTGATCGCCGTGCCGATCAACCCGGCATCCACGGGCGTCGAGGTGGACTTCATCCGCAACGACTGTGCCGCCACCCTGCACGTCGACGGCGACACGGTCGGGACCCTGGGGGAGGCGGCGGCCGAGGCCGGCGACCCGCACCGCGACCGGGGTGGCGAGGAGCTGTCCGTGCTGCTCTACACCTCGGGGACGAGCGGGCACCCCCGGGCAGCGATGCTCTCGGCGCGCGCATTGCTCGCGAACCTCGACCAGCTGAACTCGGTCGACCCGCCGATGATCACCGGTGCGGACATCCTCTTCCTACCGCTGCCGCTCAGCCACGTCTTCGGCCTCAACGCCGGGTTGGGGATGGCGCTTCGCGTCGGTGCCACGCTCGTGCTCGCAGACCGGTTCGATGCCACGGCGACGCTGGCGACCATGGCCGAGCAACGGGTCACTGCAGTGCTCGGTGTTCCCGGCCAATACGCGCAGTGGTTGCGCAATCCGGATATGGCCAGGGGGTTCGCGTCGGTGCGCTTCGCGATGTCCGGCTCAACCACGCTGCCCCGCGCTCTGCTAGAGGGCTATCGCGAGCGCGGCATCGTCATCTATGACGGGTACGGGCTGACCGAGGCGTCGCCAGTCGTGTCGGTGAACGCCCTCGGCGACCGCGACCACCCCAAGGCCGGATCGATCGGGCGCCCCCTGCCGGGCATAGACGTGCAACTGCGCGACGAGGACGGCGACGAGGTCGAGGTCGAGGATCCGGGCAGGCTCTTCATCCGCGGCGCGAATCTGTTTTCCGGCTACTGGCCTGACGGTGCGGACGGTCCCGATCCTGAGGGTTGGTTCGGCACGGGCGACATCGCCGTGGCTGACGCCGACGATGACCTGCACCTTGTCGGGCGCAGCACCGAGCTGGTCATCGTCAACGGCTTCAACGTCTACCCGGCCGAGGTTGAGGCGGTGCTCGGGCGCGAGCCGGGCGTCGGCGAGGTCGCGGTGACGGGCATTCCCGACGAGGTGACCGGCGAGGCGGTCGTGGCCTATGTGGTGCCGACGCCCGGCGCCCGCCTCGATGCCGACCTGCTGCTGGCGGCGGCCGCCCGCAGTTTGGCGCGGTTCAAGCTGCCGGCGCGCATCTCGGTGGTCGACGCCCTGCCGCACACGGTGACAGGCAAGATCATGAAGTGGCAGCTCGCCCGGGACGGGGCGCCCGTTGGCGGCGACTGACCACCACGTCACGCTGATCACCCGAGCCGGGTGCCACCTGTGCCAGGAGGCGGAGGTGACGCTGCGGCAGCTCGCGGGCGAGCTGGGCTTCGCGTATGCGGAGTTGGACGTGGACGCCGACGCAGCCCGGCGCGACACCTTCTCCGATCGCGTTCCGGTGATCTTGATCGACGGCAAGGAACACGGGTACTGGCGGGTCGAGGAACCTCGTTTCCGGCGTGCCATCGCCCGGTGACGTCCATATAGCACGGGCCCCGACGATTTGGGAAAAGATTCACGAGCGGCGTAGCTTTGGTCCGTCCGACCTGCTTCTACCACACCGGTTCGACGCGCCCGAACACTGGTCTTCGCGCCGTAACCGGGCCCTCCCGAGGTGCCGATGACCACCGACTCCGCTCGCGCTGCGGCGAGCGCCCGTGCAGGTGACGCGCGGGTACCCGAGGCGACGGTTGCCCGGCTGGCCACCTACCTGCGCGTCCTCGGCATGCTCGGCGACCGGTCGATCGTCACCATCTCGTCAGAGGAGCTGGCTTCCTTTGCCGGCGTCAACTCCGCCAAACTGCGCAAGGACCTCTCCTTCCTCGGCTCATACGGCATCCGCGGCGTCGGCTACGACGTGGCAACGCTCACCGACGAGATCTCGCGAACCCTCGGGCTCACGGTGCACCGTTCTGTGGCGCTGATCGGCGTCGGAAACCTCGGGCAGGCGCTCGCCGGCTACGCCGGCTTTGCCACCCGTGGCTTCCGGGTCGCCGCACTGGTCGACGCCGACCCGACGCGGATCGGGACGAGGATCCGCGGGTTGCTTGTGCAGGACATCGCGAACATCGCGCAGATCGTGCGAGAGAACGACATCGCCATCGCGGTTCTCGCCATCCCGGCGGCGGCAGCGCAACAGGTGTGCGACGCGATCGTCGCCGCGGGCGTGACCAGCATCCTGAACTTCGCACCGGTCGTCCTCTCCGTTCCGCCGCACGTCGACCTGCGCAAGGTCGACCTGGCCGCGGAGCTGCAGATCCTGTCGTTCCACGAACAGCGCAAAGCCTCCGCCGCAGCCCATGTCGGCTCGTTGCTGTCGGGGGTGGCGCGGGCATGAGCGTTCTTGTCGTTGGTTTGTCGCACCGCACTGCACCGGTGTCGGTGCTCGAGCGCGCAGCGGTGCCTGTCGATGAGCTGCGCAAGACGCTCGACGAGCTGCATCGCGCCGAGACCATCAGTGAGGTACTCCTGCTGTCGACGTGCAACCGCGTCGAGGTCTATGCCGACGCCGCGCGATTCCACCCTGCCGTCGCCGAGATCACGACCGTGCTCGCCCGGCATTCCGGCGTCGCTGTCGCGGATCTGTCCGAACACCTCTACGTGCACTTCGCCGAGGCCGCCGCCGAGCACATGTTCACGGTTGCGTCCGGTCTCGATTCCATGGTGGTCGGCGAGTCGCAGATACTGGGCCAGTTGCGTTCGGCGTACAGCCTCGGTACCGAGGCCGGTTCGATCGGCTCGGTGTTGCACGACCTCGCGCAGTCCGCACTCCGGGTCGGGAAGCGGGTCCACTCCGAAACCGGCATCGACCAGGCGGGCGCGTCGGTGGTGTCGGTCGCGCTCGATCAGGCCAGCGACGTGCTCGGCTCACTCACGGGGCGCCGCGCGGTTGTCGTCGGGGCGGGCTCGATGGGAGCGCTCGCGAGCGCGACGTTGCGCCGCCGCGGTGTCACCGACATCGTCGTCGCGAATCGCTCCAGCGAGCGGGCGCAGCGCCTGGCCGCGGCTGTCGATGGTCGGGCGGTCGAACTCACCGATCTGGCTCCCGAGATCGCCATGGCCGATCTGCTCGTCTCGTCCACCGGTGCTACCGGTCTCGTCGTGGAGGCCGACGCCGTCGGTCCGCGTGGCGACCGCCCCCTTGTCGTGCTCGATCTCGCGCTGCCCCGCGATGTCGACCCCTCGGTCGGAACGCGTACCGGCGTGACCTATGTCGACCTCGAGGCATTGCGCGCGGGCGGCGCGATGGTCAGCGATGAAGAGGTCAGCGCCGCCACCGCGATCGTCGCTCACGAACTCAGCGACTACTTGGCCGAGCAGCAGCAGCTGGCCGTTGCTCCCACCGTCACGGCATTGCGCGCCCGCGCGAACCAGGTGATCGAACAGGAGCTCGCCCGGCTCGACGCCCGGCTCCCGAGTGTTGATGACATGGTGCGTCGTGAGGTGGCCCACGCGGTGCGGCGAGCGGTCGAGAAGGTCCTCCATGCCCCGACGGTTCGGGTGAAGGAACTCGCTTCGCTGCCGGGCGGCGACCAGTACGCGGCCGCGCTGCGGGAGCTGTTCGACCTCGACCCCGCGGCCGCCGAGTCCGTCACCGCGGTCAAGAAGTCGGCGGGGGAGCAGCGATGACAGCGGCACGCGCGGGTGTGCTGCGCGTCGGTACCCGACGCAGCGCGCTGGCCCGCACACAGACCGACACGGTCGTTGCCGCCATCGACGCGGCGGTCGAGATCGTCCCGATCGTCACCGACGGCGATCGTTCCCCGGCCGCCCTCACGCAGCTCGGCGGGACGGGCGTCTTCGTGTCGGCTCTGCGCTCCGCCCTGCTCGATGGCGTGATCGACATCGCTGTGCACTCGTACAAGGACCTTCCCACGGCGCCCGCCGAGGGAATCGTGATCGCCGCAGTGCCGCCCCGCGAGGACCCACGCGACGCACTCGTTGCCCGCGACGGGCTCACCCTCGGTGAGCTGCCCGCGGGATCACGGGTCGGGACAGGCTCGCCGAGGCGGGCGGCGCAGTTGCGCGCACTCGGTCTCGGTCTCGAGATCGTGGACCTGCGTGGCAATGTCGACACCCGTGTGGGCAAGGTCGAGAACGGTGAGCTGGATGCGGTCGTCCTCGCCTACGCGGGGCTGCGCAGACTCGGTCGCGCCGATGCCGTCACCGAGGTGCTCGATCCGATCCAGATGCTGCCCGCTCCCGCGCAGGGCGCCCTGGCGATCGAATGCCGTGCGTCGGACGCACCGCTGATCGCCCTGCTCGCCGGCCTGGACTCCACCGACGCGCGCGTGGCCGTCGCGGCCGAGCGAGCTCTGCTCATGGCGCTCGAAGCGGGCTGCTCCGCCCCTGTCGGTGCGTTGGCCGAGGTTGCCGTAGCCGAGTCGTTCGACACCGCTGCGAGTTCTGCGGGCACAGATGGTGCCGAGGACAAGCTCGAGATTTTCCTACGGGGCTGCGTGACTGCGGCCGACGGCAGTGCTGCCGTTCGGCTCTCGGCCACTGGTCCCACAACCGATGCCGACGGTGTCGGGCGGCGGCTGGCCGCCGACCTGATTGCCGAAGGTGCACAACAGATGATGGGGAGCACGTCATGACCCGAGTACGCAAGAACCTTGGCCGAGTCACCTTTGTCGGTGCCGGCCCTGGCGACCCGGGGTTGCTCGCGGTAGCCGCCGCCGACGCCCTGCGGCGCGCCGACCTCGTGGTGGCCGACGCCGACGTCCCGGCTGCGATCGTCGCGCTCAGCACGGCGACGGTGCGGCAACCGGAGGCGACGCCGGCAGACACGGCCAAGCTGCTGCTTGCCGAGGCCCGCAATGGCCACGGCGTCGTGCGACTGATCGCCGGCGACCCGTTCGCCGACGACAACGCGGTGAAGGAAGCCCTCGCCGTGGCCAAGACGGTGATCCCCCTCGACGTCGTGCCGGGCGTGCCGATCGGCACGGGCACAGCGACGTACGCAGGTGTCCCTGCGGGGTCGGTGTACACCGCCGCCCAGTTGCGCGATGTGGCAACGGCGGACTTCGACGCGCTGGCGCACGCGCCGGGCACGCTTCTGGTCACCATTGACGCGGCCGACGTACTGCTGCTGGGTGAGGAGCTCGTCGCCAACGGCCTCAAACCTGACACCACCGTCACCGTCAGCTGCGACGGCACCGGCACCGGTCAGCAGACGGTCTCCGGCACCCTCGGCGAGTTGGACCTCGCCGCAGTCGGCATGTCGGGCACCGTCGTCGTCTCGGTCGGCAAGGCTGCTGCCCAGCGCGACAAGCTCGCGTGGTGGGAGTCGCGGCCGCTGTACGGCTGGAAGGTATTGGTACCGCGCACCAAGGAGCAGGCCGGCGCGATGAGCGATCGGCTGCGCTCGTACGGTTCGGTGCCCGTCGAGGTGCCGACCATCGCCGTCGAGCCGCCGCGGACCCCGACGCAGATGGAGCGTGCAATCAAGGGACTGGTCACAGGGCGGTACGAGTGGCTGGTCTTCACCTCGACGAACTCCGTCCGTGCCGTGCGGGAGAAGTTCGAGGAGTACGGCCTCGACGCCCGTGCCTTCGCCGGCGTCAAGATCGCCTGCGTCGGTGAGTCGACGGCCGACGCCGTGCGCGCATTCGGCATCAGTCCGGAACTCGTGCCTACGGGCGAACAGTCGTCCGAGGGGCTGCTGGCCGAGTTCCCTCCGTACGACGACGTCCTCGACCCGATCGACCGCGTCCTGCTGCCCCGCGCCGACATCGCGACCGAGACGCTGTCGGCCGGCCTGCGCGAACGCGGTTGGGAGATCGACGACGTGACGGCGTACCGCACGGTGCGCGCCGCCCCGCCAGCAGCCGAGATCCGCGACGCCATCAAGTCGGGCGGGTTCCAGGCTGTCTGCTTCACCTCCTCCTCGACGGTGCGCAACCTGGTCGGGATCGCCGGCAAGCCGCATGCGCGCACCGTGGTGGCGTGCATCGGCCCGCAGACGGCGGCCACCGCCCGCGAGTTCGGGCTGCGCGTCGACGTCCAGCCGGAACAGGCCACCGTTCCCGCCCTCGTTGACGCGCTCGCCGAGTTCGCAGCGGCCCGGGCCATCGAGGAGCGGGAGAAGGCGGCGGCGGCCGCTGCAAAGAAAGCGGCTCGTTCCGCATCGCGGCGCGCGTCGCGCTGACGTTTGCACCGATCGTGCAACTTTTGGCGCCCTGAGCGCGCCGAAAGTTGCACGATCGCGGAGAGGAGATGGTGGTGACGCTGCCCGAGTTCCCGCCGTTCCCGGCGTCGCGGCCTCGACGGCTGCGCCGCACGCCCGCGCTGCGCAGGTTGGTCTCCGACGTCGATGTTCGGCCCGCTGATCTCGTGCTGCCGATGTTCGTGCGCGAGGGGATCGATACGCCGGTGGCGATCACCTCGATGCCCGGCGTCGTGCAGCACACCCACGATTCGCTGCTCAAGGCTGCGAACGAGGCTGTCGAGGCGGGCGTCGGTGGCTTGATGATCTACGGCGTGCCACTGCACAAGGACGCCCAAGGCTCCGATGCCGATGCCGATCACGGCGTGCTGAACGTCGCGCTGCGCGCGTTGACACGTGAGCTGGGCGACTCGACGGTGCTGATGTCGGATCTCTGCCTGGACGAGTTCACCGACCACGGCCACTGTGGCGTCCTCGGAGCTGACGGCAGCGTCGACAACGACGCCACGCTTGTGAGGTACGCGTCGATGGCGGTGGCGCAGGCGCTCGCGGGCGCACAACTGCTCGGCACGAGCGGAATGATGGACGGGCAGGTGGCGGCGGTGCGCGCTGCGCTCGATGTCGCTGCCCTCATCGACACCGGAGTGCTGGGCTACGCGCCGAAGTACGCCTCGGCGTTCTACGGCCCGTTCCGGGAGGCCGTGAACTCCTCTCTCGTCGGCGACCGCAAGTCCTATCAGCAGGACCCGGCGCGCACTGTCCGCGAAGCTCTTGCCGAGGTTGCACTCGACGTCGCCGAGGGCGCGGACATCGTGATGGTCAAGCCGGCGTTGCCCTATCTGGACGTGCTGCGAGCGGTTGCTGATGCGTCGCCGGTACCGGTCGCGGCGTATCAGATCAGCGGGGAGTACGCGATGGTCGAGGCCGCCGCCGAACGCGGCTGGCTGGACCGCGAACGCACGATCGTCGAGACGTTGACGTCGATCAAGCGCGCCGGTGCGTCAATCATCCTCTCGTATTGGGCTGTCGAGGCGGCTAACCTGATCCGGTGACCGCGCCACCTGGTGGTGCGCGTCCCGGGGAGACCGCACCCGTCTATTACGAACCGGCCCGTAGCTACGTGCCGTCGATGTTGTTGTTCGGGGGACTCTGCATCGGCCTGGTCGTAGACGTGCTGGCCGGTGGCGCGCTCGTCCACATCTGGGGCTGGCTGATCGCGATCGTTGTCGTCGTCGGCTTCAGTGTGTTCACGATCCACACCGCCCGGCGGCTTCGCTCGATCACCGTCACGGCGGACGAGGTCCGCGTCGGCGACGCCCGGCTGGCGCGCGCGATAGTCCTAGGCGTCGATCCGCATGTGCATGCCGGCGCCCCGATTCTCGGACAGACGATGCATGAAGGCATGCCACGAGGCGTGGCCGGCTTGACCGTGCTGCTGCCTGACGACGCGGTCGTGGTGCTGCCCACCCGACACCCCGACCGGCTCGCCGCGGCCTTGCATCTCGCGCCCGCGACCGAGGGCGTGCCGGCTGTGCGTCCCGCCGAGCCGCGCGACCTGAGCGAACTCGAGGACATCGAGCGGCGTGCCGAGACGTTGTTCCGGGTGTCCGACATCGATCTGCCGCGCATCCCGTTCCCCGTCGACGCGCTGCATGGGGCCAAAGCGATCCTTGTCGCGGGGCGGCCGGCCGTCGGGTTCATTCGCGTGGACGAGGTGGATGGGCTGGCGCACATGCAGGCTCTGGCCGTAATCCCAGGCGCGATGCGGCGCGGAATAGGCACTGCGCTGCTGGAAGCCGCGTGCGACTGGGCGCGCGATGCCGGCTACCGCGCGGTGACGCTGGTGACGTACGCCGAGGTGGCGTGGAACGGGCCGTTCTATCTGGCGCGTGGCTTCGTCGAGGATCCAGGGTCCGGCCCCGGGCTCACCGAACTGCGGGACTGGGAACGCGCCGTCGGGCTCGACGGTGTCGGGCGCCGAGTCGTGCTGCGGCGCGACCTCTAGCGCGGAGCCATCCGGATCGCACCGTCGAGACGGATGACCTCGCCGTTGAGCATCGGATTGGTGACGATGTGTTCCACGAGTGCGGCGTACTCACTCGGGTCGCCGAGCCGGCTCGGGTGCGGTACCTGCGCTCCGAGGGAATCCTGTGCCTCCTGCGGAAGCCCGGCGAGCATCGGCGTGTGAAAGAGCCCGGGCGCGATGGTCATGACGCGAATCAGCTTGTCGGCCAGATCCCGGGCGACCGGCAACGTCATGCCGACGACGCCGCCCTTCGACGCCGAATAGGCCGCCTGACCGATCTGGCCGTCGAATGCTGCCACCGAGGCGGTGTTGACTATGACGCCGCGCTCGCCACCGATCGCATCGGTCGCCGCAATGCGTTCGGCCCCCAGCCGCAGCACGTTGAACGTGCCGATCAGGTTGACCATGACCACTCGGCTGAACTGCTCGAGCGGCAGGACGCCGTTTCGTCCGATCACCCGCCCCGCGGTGCCGATGCCCGCGCAGTTGACAACGATGCGGACGGGCCCGCGAGCGGCAGCGGCGTCGAGTGCCGCGCCCACGTCCTGTTCGCTGGTCACGTCTCCGGGCGCGAACCCGGCATTCGGACCGAGTTCGGCGACGGCCTGCTCGCCCGGCGCGGACGGCAGGTCGAGGAGCACGACCTGTGCGCCTGAGGCGATGAGGCGTCGAGCGGTGGCCAGCCCGAGTCCTGACGCGCCGCCGGTGACCAACGCGACGCTTCCTGCGATCTGCATCTGGTAGTGCCTTTCGGGTCGCGAGCCTGCTGTTACGAGGTCGATCCGCGTCGATCCTGCCGTACCGCGACTGGGAGACTGGACAGCGTGTCGGATGCACCGGTGTCAGCTGAGCTCTTCGCGCGCGCGCAGCGTGTGATCCCTGGGGGGGTCAACTCGCCCGTGCGCGCCTTCCACGCTGTCGGCGGCACTCCACGATTCATGGTCAGCGGGAACGGTGCGTACCTGACTGATGCCGACGGGCGCGACTACGTCGACCTCGTCTCGTCGTGGGGTCCGATGATCCTGGGGCATGCGCACCCAGCGGTCGTCGAAGCCGTCCAGCGCGCGGCTGCGAAGGGCTTGTCATTCGGTACGCCCACGATCGGCGAGATCGAACTGGCCGAAGAGATCGTTATGCGGGTCAATGCCGCCGCGCCGGGCAGTCGCCGCCCCCTCGAACAGGTGCGGCTGGTCAACTCGGGCACGGAAGCGACGATGTCCGCAATCCGGTTGGCCCGCGGTGTCACAGGGCGCAGCCGCATCGTGAAATTCGCCGGCTGCTATCACGGCCACGTCGATGCGCTGCTGGTCGCCGCCGGATCGGGTGTCGTCACGTTCGGTCTGCCGGACACACCCGGCGTGACGGGTGCCCAGAGCGCAGAGACGATCGTGCTGCCGTACAACGACATCGCCGCGGTGGATGCGTGCTTCACCGAATTCGGCGCGGACATCGCGTGCGTCATCACCGAAGCCGCCGCCGGCAACATGGGCGCCGTCGCTCCGGTCGACGGCTTCAACGTGGGTTTGCGCGAGATCACGGCGCGGCATGGTGCTCTGCTGATCATGGATGAGGTCATGACCGGTTTCCGGGTCTCGTCCGCCGGCTGGTACGGGCTCGACGCGGTCGACGCCGATCTATTCACGTTCGGCAAGGTGATGAGCGGGGGGTTGCCTGCAGCCGCCTTCGGCGGTCGGGCGGATGTGATGTCGAACCTCGCACCCGCTGGCCCGGTGTATCAAGCCGGGACGCTGTCCGGGAATCCGGTTGCTGTCGCCGCGGGCCTCGCCTGCTTGCGTGCCGCGGGCGCCGACGTCTACGCCGCGCTCGACCGCAACGCCACGACGATCGGACGGCTTGTGTCCTCTGCACTCGACGATGCCGGTGTTGCTCACCGGTTGCAGTACGCCGGCAACCTCTTCTCCGTCTTCTTCGGTGACGCGCCCGTGCGCGACTTCGCCGAGGCGCAGGCGAGTGAGACGTTCCGGTATCCGGCGTTCTTCACGGCGATGCTCGACGCAGGCGTGTACCTCCCACCCAGTGCGTTCGAGTCGTGGTTCGTCAACAGTGCGATGGACGACGCGGCGATCGAGCGAGTTGCCGCTGCGCTGCCGCATGCCGCGAATGCCGCCGCCGCCGCGGTGAGGCCGGCGTGACCACAGTTCATCTGCTTCGCCACGGTGAGGTGCACAACCCCGACCGCGTGCTCTACGGATGCCTCCCCGGCTTCGGGTTGTCGGAGCTCGGCATCGCGCAGGCCGAGCTCGCAGCCCAGTACCTCGCCGAGCGTCCGATCGGATATGTCGTCTCGTCGCCGCTCGAACGTGCGCAGCAGACGGCCAGACCGCTATCCCTTCGCGTCGGCGTGAGCGTGGCAACCGACGACCGCTTGATCGAGGCGGCCAACCGCCTGGAGGGGCGGCCCGTGGCCGGCGGCAAGGGGCTGTTCACCGATCTCAGCAACTGGAAGTACTTCGTCAACCCGTTGCGGCCGTCCTGGGGCGAGCCCTACGTCGAGATCGCAACGCGCGTGCTCGCCGCGGTGCGCGAGGCGCGCGATGCCGCCCGCGGGATCGGGTCCGGGGCCGAGGCGGTATGCGTGAGCCACCAGCTCCCGATCGTGATCGCCCGGCGGGCAGCCGAAGGTCGGCACCTGTTCCATGACCCGCGCCGCCGCCACTGCAACCTCGCCTCAGTGACGTCGTTCACCTTCGACGGGGACGTGATCGTGCGCATCGGCTATCACGAGCCTGCAGCAGCGCTCCCCTCCGGACATGGTGCCGGCGCCTGATTGAGCGACCTGATCGAGCGATCGGTCGGTCGGTCGGAGTGCAGCAAGGCACAGCAATCGAGGCCGGTTGGGCGTCCTTATGTGGGTAACGCACACTGGACGCGATGAAACGCTCTCTGGTGGTCGCCGCGCTGCTCGCGGCGGCCCTCGTGCTGTCCGCCTGCACGGGCAAGGACGCCGTGAACCAGACGGCGGGTGGCCAGTTCCGGTTCGTGAGCGGGAACTCACTCGGCAAGACCTACGACATCGCCAAGCGCAAGGCCGCGGGTGACTTCACCGGCAACCTGCTGAACGGCGGAACGCTGAAGCTGTCGCAGGATGCCGGCAAGGTCGTCGTGATCAATTTCTGGGCGACATGGTGTGGCCCGTGCACCACCGAGACGCCGCAATTCGATGCGGTGTACCGGACGAACCAGAGCAAAGGTGTCGACTTCATCGGCATCGACACCAAGGACATCCGCAACAAAGCCCAAGCGTTCGTCAAGGACAACAACATCACCTATCCGATCGTGTTCGACGAACAGAGTGAGACAGCTCTGGCTCTCGGCAAGATCCCGGCGCTGAGCCTGCCCTTCACCGTGCTGATCGACAGGAAGCAGCGCATCGCCGCGGTGTACCTGATGACGTTGTCGGCGAAGGACCTGCAACCGGTGCTGGACAAGCTGCTTGCGGAGACCTGACGTGCTGCTGGCAGGCGCAGGTTTCTCGCACGTCGTCCAGGACGGACCGCTGCTCGTCGCGGCCGGTGTCGCCGCGCTTGTCGGGCTGATCGGCTTCCTGTCGCCGTGCGTACTGCCGTTGGTGCCCGGGTATCTCTCCTACGTCGCTGGGCTCGCCGGCACCGATGCACCACGGCCACGCCGGATGCTCTACGGCGCACTCCTGTTCGTCCTCGGATTCACCGCCATCTTCACCGCTGAGGGTGTGCTGTTCGGAACCCTCGGCTCCGCGATCCGCAACAACGCGGTGACGATCGAGCGCGTCCTCGGCGTCGTGACGATCCTGATGGGCATCGTGTTCCTCGGGGGAATCCCGTTCCTGCAACGCGAGGTCCGGATCCACCGGCTCCCGCGGGCAGGTCTGTTCGGTGCGCCGTTGCTCGGCGCGGCGTTCGGGTTGGCCTGGGCGCCATGCCTCACGCCGACGTTCAGCGCGGTGTACGGGCTGGCGTTCCAGCAGGGCACGGCGGCACGTGGCGCCTTCCTCATGCTGTGCTACTGCCTCGGCCTCGGTGTGCCCTTCGTCCTGGTCGCCCTCGGCGTCGGGTGGGTGTCCGGCGCGCTCGGGTTCCTGCGCCGGCATATGCGGCTCGTGAGCCAGATCGGTGGGCTGCTGCTCATCGTCATCGGCCTGTTGCTGGTGACCGGGCTGTGGGACCACTGGATGAACGAGCTGCGCAGTTCAGTGGGCCCCGGCTCCGGGGTCGGGGCGGGGCTGTGAGCGCCGCGACGGTGACCGCGATCGTCCGTCCCGCACGCATGCTGTGGCGGAGGCTCACCAGCATGCGCACCGCGTTGGTGCTGCTGTTTCTGCTCGCCGTTGCCGCGGTTCCCGGGTCGCTGCTGCCGCAACGCCCGTTGAATCCGGACAAGACGAATGCCTACCTCACCTCGCACGGCGGTTGGGGTCGGCTGCTCGATCACCTCGGCATGTTCGACGTGTTCGGGTCGGTCTGGTTCGCCGCGATCTACCTGCTGCTGTTCATCTCACTCGTCGGCTGCCTCATCCCGCGCATCAGGCTGCATGCGCGCAACGTCGCACGCAAGCCGTTGCCGGCACCGCGCAACCTCGACCGGTTGCCCGAATCCGGCTCGCTCGCAACGACCGATACCGCGCCGGTATTCGCCGCGGCGGCACGGCGCGCGCTCGGGCGGCGCTGGCGGATCGTGCAGCGCGACGAGGCGAACGGTGTGCTCACACTGTCGGCAGAGAAGGGATACAGCCGCGAGACCGGCAACCTGATCTTCCACGTAGCCCTGCTCGTGTCGCTTGTGCTGATCGCGGTCGGACGGCTCTACAGCTACCAGGGTTCGGTGGTGGTGATCCAGGGAGCCGACCAGGGGTTCTGCAACACCGTCTCGGCCTATGACTCGTGGAAGCCGGGACGTTTCGCCGCGGAGGGAAAGGTGAGCCCCGCGCCGTTCTGCATCGACGAGATGTCCCGCTTCACCGCGACCTACACGAGCAGCGGTGAGCCGTCGCAGTTCGCCGCGCACGTCGTGTACCGGCGCACCATCGATTCCCCGCCTCAGCAGAAGACGATCACGGTGAACCATCCGCTGCGTCTGGAGGGTGACCGGGTCTACCTCATCGGGCACGGCTACGCGCCGCAGGTCACCATCCATATGCCCGACGGCTCGGTGCGGCAGGACACCGCCGCGTTCATCCCGCAGGACGCGACGACCTTCCTCAGTGAGGGCGCGTTCAAGGAGGCCGGTGTCCCTGGCAAGAAACAGGACGTCGGGGTATCGGGTTTCTTCGCCCCAACTCCGGCCCTCACCGCCGACGGCGTCGTCACATCGGTGTCGCCGCAGGTCAGCGATCCGGTGCTCGGCATCTTCGTCTACGACGGCGACCTCAACTACAACGGCCTGCCGCAGTCCGTCTACGCCCTCGACACGTCCAAGATGACGAAACTCGGCGCCGCGAACCTGGTCACCGGCCAGACGAAGACCTTCGCGAACGGGGTGTCGGTGACGTTCGACGGCTGGGTGCCGTGGGCGAGCATCCAAGTCAGTCACGACCCGAGCCAGGGCTATCTGCTGGCCGCCGCCACAGCGATGGTGATCGGCCTGCTCGGTTCGCTGGGGGTGCGTCGGCGCCGGATCTGGCTGCGGATCACCCCGTCCGGAGCGGCGGACGAGCCGTCACATACGGTTGTCTCGGTCGGCGGGCTGGCACGCAGCGACTCGGGCAACTTCACGACAGAGTTCGGCGGACTGCTCGAGCGACTGCGAGGCGTGGCCACACCGACAGCGCCGACCGGCGAGTACGTCCCTGCGGGGAAGGAGTGACCGTGGCAGGCATCAACGGCTCGATGGCCCACCTGTCCGACTCGCTGTTCACGACAGCGATCGCGACCTACGCCCTCGCCATGGTCGGCTTCGCCGCCGAGTACTCCTTCGGCAAGCGCGGGCGCATCGCCGCGACGCTCCCCGCGGCCGAACCGGCCCGTGCACTCGTGGGCGCGGGCGGTCCGTCCGTCCCTGTCGAGCCGCCGCCTGTGAGTGACGTGCCCCCCGCGCGGCGCGATCTCGCCGACCGGATCGGGCGCTGGTCGTTCGCCGCAACCGTGCTCGGTCTGCTCTTCCACGGTGCGTCCATCGGCGTGCGCGCGCTCGCCGTCGACGCGGTGCCGTGGAGCAACATGTACGAGTTCGCCTCCGTGGCCGGTCTCGTCGGCGTCATCGCCTTCGTCGCTGTGCTCTGGAAGGCGCCGCAGATCCGGCATCTCGGCGGCTTCATCCTGCTGCCCGTCATCCTCATGATGTTCCTGGCAGGAACGGTGCTGTACTCGAAGGCGCAGCCGCTCGTGCCCGCCCTGCAGTCGTACTGGCTGGCGATCCACGTCACGCTCGTGTCGATCGCGGAGGGTGCGCTCATGACGAGCGCGGTACTCACCGTGCTGTTCCTCGTGCGGCAACGCTACGACCGGTTGTCCGAGACCCCGGACCGCAAGATGGGGCCGGTGACGTCATTCGGCGCTCGCCTGCCCGCTGCCGCGACGCTCGACAAGGTCGCCTACCGGGTCGTCGCCTTCTCGTTCCCGCTGTACACCGTCGCCATCATCTGCGGCGCGATCTGGGCCGAGGCGGCCTGGGGACGTTACTGGGGCTGGGATCCGAAGGAGACCTGGGCCTTCATCGTCTGGGTCGTCTACGCCTGCTATCTGCATGCGCGGGCGACGGCCGGCTGGAAGGGCCGTACCGCAGCCTTGATCAACCTGGCCGGCTTCGGCGCGATCACGTTCAACTTCCTGATCGTGAACATCGTGGTCTCCGGATTGCACTCCTACGCCGGGTTGAGCTGACCCAGCCCCGATCGTGCAACTTCTGGCTGTCTGAGGACGCCAGAAGTTGCATGATCGGGGAGCGGCGAGCGTTTGCGTCAGTTCGACGGCTGCGTGAGGTCGTACACGGTCACGCCGCCGATGGTCGTCGACGTGTAATGCGCTGCGACCCACGAGCTGATCGCACTGCCGCTCACCTGGCCGCCGGGCCCCCCGGGCCCGCCACCCTGACCGCCCGCGATGAAGTACGTGATGTCGCCGGCGGCGACGTACTTCTCGAATTGCGCGAGCGTCGGAGCGTTGTCACCGCCGTTGAATCCGCCGATGGACATGACGGCCTTCCCGCTCGCCAGTTCTAGCGGCGCAGCCGACTGCGAGCCGATCGCGGCCGCCGCCCAGCGGGTGGTCGTCGACTTCAGCACGCTGGTCAGGGCTGAGCTCGTCGCCGTGGCACCCGGGAGGTCGCCGGGAGGTGCACCCGAACCGCCACCGGGGGGCGTGCCGAACGGGCGCCTGCCGCTTGCACCCGGGATGGCGCCACCGGGGCCGCCGAGGCCACCTAAGCGGCCGAGGCCGGCCGAGCGCACGGTTGGCCCGGCCGACGGGATCGCGCCGGTATGCGGAGTGGACGCCGTGCTCAGCGCGTAGGCCGTCGATCCGCCGCCGAGCGCGACCACTCCACAAATCGCGGCGGCAATGCCCGCGTGCCGCACCCGTCCAGGCAACGCCAGAGCGATCGCGCACAGCACGGCGGCACCGAGTACGACGCCGGCAATCCACGGATGCCATCCGGGCGAACGGTGCAGCAGTGTGTAGCTCCAGATGCCGGTCGCCATCGCCCCGATCGCAAGCAGTAACCGTGCGGGCAGCCCGCCACGCTGCCGCCACAGCAGGACGGCGCCGATGCCGACGAGGGCCGCGATCGCCGGGGCGAGCTCGACGGCGTAATAGGTGTGGATGATCCCGCTCGCGTAGCTGAGCACCGCGCCGGTGACGAGCAGCCAACCACCCCACAGGATGAGTGCTGCGCGGGTGCGGTCGGTGCGCGGCGCACGATGCGACAGCACAGCGAGCGCAACGATCGCCACCATCGACGTCGGCAGCAACCAGGCGATCTGCCCGCCGTTCAGGGCGTTGAACAGGCGCCCGATTCCGGCCGAGCCACTGAAGTTGGCGCCACCCCCGCCGCCGGCTCCCCCCGAGCTGGTGCCAGTGATCCGGCTCAGGCCGTTGTAGCCGAAGGCGAGCCCGAGCGCGGTGTTGTTGCCTGACCCGCCGATGTAAGGACGATCGGCGGCCGGCGTGAGATCCACGGCCAGCACCCACCAACCCGCTCCCGCCACCACCGCCGATCCGGCACCGAGCAGTTGCAGCAGTCGCCGCCGCAGCGACGTCGGTGCGGCAACCAGGTACGCCAGGGCAAGCGCCGGAAGCACCGTGAACGGCTGCAGACCCTTCGCGAGGAACGAGAACCCGATGGCGAGCCCGGCGAACAGCAGCCAGCGGGTGGACGCCGCCTCGAGCGCGCGCGTCACGCAGTACGCGGCCACGACGATCAGCAGGGTCATCAGCGCGTCGGGGTTGTTGAACCGGAACATGAGCACAGCGACGGGAGTCAAGGCGAGCAGTGATCCTGCGAGCAGCCCCGCCGCGCCGCCGAACCAGCGGCGCACCATCGCGTAGAGCAGCCACACCGCGAGGACGCCCTCGACCGCCTGCGGAAGCAGCATCGACCATGAATTGAAGCCGAACAGGCGCCCGGACAGCTCCATCGGCCACAACGACGCCGGCGGCTTGTCGACGGTGATGGCATTCGACGAGTCGAACGAGCCGAAGAAGAACGCTTTCCAGCTCTTCGTCCCCGCCTGCACGGCCGCGGCATAGAAGTCGTTGCCGTACCCGGATGCGCCGAGGTTCCACATGTAGAGAACCGCCGTGCCGACGAGCAGGCTGAGCAGCGCGGCGCGTTCGCGCAGCGAGTATTCGCCGGTGGATGTCGGGACACGGCTCGCCGGCGGCATGCCGTCGCCCTCGCCGTCCGGCGCGACGGTGCCACGCGCCATCGTGAGGTCGGTGGTCATAGTCATCGGGGTGCCTCCAGAGTGGTGCGGGCGGGCGATCGCCGTCCGGCGAACACCCACTCACGCAGCAGGACGAAACGCAGCACGGTGGCCACGAGGTTGGCGCCTATCAATACGGACAGTTCGAGTGCGCGTGCCGGACGGTGGACGGATGCCGAGAGAGCAGCGAGAGCGCCGCTCGTCACGGCGAGGCCGACAGCGAACACGACCAGGCCCTGCAGTTGATGCCTGGCTGCGCCTGCCCCCCGCACGCCGAACGTGAATCGGCGGTTGGCGGCCGTGTTGGCCACCGCAGTGAGCAGCAGTGCAACAAGGTTGGCAACCTGCGCGCCGGCGGGCCGGAACAGCACGAACAGCATCAGATAAGCCAGCGTGCTGAGCACGCCGATCGCGCCGAACCGCAACGCCTGGCGCGCGAACGATGGCGCAACGCCAGCAACCTCCACCGGACCGCGCCCGAGTTGCTGACCCAACTCGCGAACCGGCAGATCGCCGCGCACCAGCGCACGTCCGACCCGGGCGATCCCGCGCAGGTCTGCCATGGCGGTGGCAACGATGTCTACCCGACTGTCTGGGTCGTCGATCCAGTCCACCGGGACCTCAGCGATGCGCAGCCCGCTGCGCTCGGCCAGGACGAGCAATTCCGTGTCGAAGAACCACGCCCTGTCGAGCACATGCGGCAGTAGCGCTCGGGCGCAGTCGGCGCGCATCGCTTTGAACCCGCACTGCGCGTCCGAGAACCGCGCGTGCAGCGTCGTGCGCAGCACCAGGTTGTAGCAACGGGAGATGAACTCTCGCTTGGGCCCGCGCACGACGCGCGCGGTGCGGGTCAACCGGCTACCGATGGCGACGTCGCTGTGCCCGGACATCAGCGGGGCGACCAGCGGCAACAGCGCATTGAGGTCCGTCGACAGGTCGACGTCCATGTAGGCGACGACGCGAGCCGAGCTGGCCAGCCACGAGTCGTGCAGTGCGCGGCCGCGCCCCTTGGCATCGAGATGAACGGCTGTGACGCCGCCGAGTTCGTCGGCCAGTGTCGTGGCGATGCCCCAGGTTGCGTCAGTGCTCGCGTTGTCGGCGATCGTGATGACTGCCGTGAACGGGAACTGGTCATCGAGAAATGTGCGCAACCGTCGCACGCTTTGTGCGAGGTCACGCTCCTCGTTGAAAATCGGAACGACGATTTCCACATCAATGACGGACGGTGTGATGTCAGGCGGCGGATGTGCCGCAGTGAGTGTCATGGGTCGGCCCCTTCCGTTCATGCGGAGCGAAGGCGCAGGGCCAGAGCCGGGCAGACACTCACGACTCGACGCAGTGCTGCTTCGTCTGCTGCCTCGACGCCGTGCAGGACGGGGAAACCCCACTCGTCACGGGTGATGTGGCGCGGCAACACGGCGGCGCAGAGTCCATGGCCGTCGCACAGCGTCCAGTCGATGTCGATTCCGGTGGTGGTCGTCGTTGATGTCATGGCTGCTTTCCGATCGGGAGGTGCCCGCGGGTCGGGCGCCCGCACCCGCCGTGCAGGTGCAGGTGCGTCTCGTCCTGCAGCAGGTGCAGCGCCGACGTCACGAATCGCGCCGTACCGTCGGGGTGCGCGCATGCGCCACGGCCGTCGACGCTGCGGGCGTGGCGCAACGCGACCTCTACCGCTGACGGCTGCCCGCGGCGCAGCGCGGAGACGTCCTGCGCGAGTGCGGGAAGCCCGAACATGCACGGACCGCACTGCTTCGCGGACTCACCGGCCAGCCAATTCGTGGCTGCAGCGAGTTCGCCGAGCGCACAGGTGTCGTCGCCGACGACAAGGATCACGCCGGCGCCGAGCGTGCCGCCCGCCGACTTCAGACCGGCCCGCGACAGCTCGATCGACGGGTTCGGGGCCAGCCAGCTGCCGTGATAGCCGCCGATGACGGCAGCTTGCGGAGAGCGGGCGCCCGCCGCCGCGAGAACGATGCCGAGCGGCGTGCCGATCGGGATCTCGACCACACCGGGGTTGTCGACCGCTCCGCCGAGGGTCAGCAGCGTGGTGCCCGGCTCGCCGCGACTGCCCGTATCGGCGTATCGGCGCCAACCCATCCGCAGTGCGACCGCGACCTGGGCCGCGGATTCGGCATTGAGTACGAGCTGTCCGCGTTCGGTCGCGTGTTCACGTCGCCCAGGAGGAAGCGCCGGTCCGCCAGAGAGCGCCCGCACAAGCGCGCGCGCCTCTCCGGAGACGAAGCCGCCGTCGATCTGCCGCACCTGAACGCGGCCGGCGTCGCTGCGCTCGGCGAGCGCGTCACGCACCCGTGCCGCGGTGGCGGCATCGTGCACCGCGATGCGCACGTCGCGGGCGCTCAACGTACTCGCCAACGCGAGGGCGCCGTCGATCACCAGATGCGGTGAGCGGCGCAAGAGTGTGCGGTCCTTGTCGCTTCCGGGCTCGCCTTCCGTGCCATTGACGATCACCTCAGGCCGGCCACCCTTGAGTGCACGGATCTTCGCGGCGAGCGGGAACCCTGCGCCGCCACGGCCGGCCAGTGCGATCGCGTCAAGGTGGTCGAGCAGTCGTTGTAGATCAGCACTCGGGAGTGCGCCGTGCGTCTCGAGGTGCGCGCGCAGGTCGAGCGTGGCGTGCCGGTCAAGGCCGGCAAGCAGGCGGGGCGCGCCAATCGTCCACGTGGCGCCCTGCACAGTCCGTGCCGTGGCGAAGTTCATCGTGGCAGTCATCGCGACATCGCCAGGTGCTGAGCCGGACGCACGACGGCCCGTTGTCCGCGGCTGGCGACGCGTACTGCGATGGAGGCTGCAACCGCTGCTCCGCACGCGACGTAGAGCCAGCGCACCCACGGCACGGCGGTGTCCGTGCCTGACCGCAGACCGTGCAGCATCGCCATGCCCCAGCCGGCGTAGGCGCTCATGTGGATCGAGCGCCACAAGCGTGCCGCACTCGGCGAGCTCGCCATCCGCCGCCGCAGGAAACCCGTCGATGCGACCAGCACGAAACTATAGGCGGCGAGGGTCCCGAGGCCGACCCAGAATGCCCGGAAGGCGGAGCGGAACGGTACCAAGGCGCCGACGAGGCTGACATGCGCGAAAGAGTCGGCAAGGATCATCGACAAGTGCAGGCCGAGGACGGCCAGCGCAGTTGTCGCGACGGCTCGATGCACGTAGTGCATCACGACGCGAGCGGTCGGCGATGCGGGAATTCGTCCGCTCATGAGCGCGCCTAGAGCGGTGGAAACGGTGAGCAGGACGAGGGCCGCGAGGCCGGCGCCGCGCGCCACGTACCAGACCGTCATCACGCCACCGCCGCGCTGCGCTGATCGTGGGGCCAGGCGCCGACGTAGTGCACCGCGCCGTCGACGCTGAGCAAGCGCGCTGCATAGCCGTGCGTATCGAGCCACCTGTCCGCGTCGGCAGCCAGCACGATCGCGGCGGTGCTGGCCGTGTTCGCGGCCAATGCCGACTCGGCGTAGACCGATGCAGTTCGCCACGGCCCTTCGGCTGGTCGGCCCGTTCTCGGATCGATGATGTGATGCACGCTCTCGTCGCCGCGCGTCCAGCGGCGAATCGTGGTCGTCGAGGTGGTTAGGCCTCCGCGGTGAATCGTCACGATCTGGCCGTGTGCTCCCTCGCGCTCAGCGACGCGGATCTGCCAACCGTTCGGACGGTCGCCGGCGACAGCGATGTCACCGCCCAGCTCCACCAGCACCGCGACCCCATAACGCCGGCTGATGACACGTGCCGCGAAGTCCGCCGTATAGGCCTTCGCCGTGGCGCCGAGGTCGAGTGCGGTGCCGACCGGAACGGTGAGCAGGCCGACCTCGCGATCGACGCGCACGTCCCGCCAATCGCGCGCCTGGACGCCCGTCCGGGCTGCGGGCCCGTCCGTCTCGATCGCGGCGATGTCCCGGTCGTATCCGATCGCATGCATCGAGCGGCCGATCGTGGGATCGACAGCACCGGCAGTGCTCGCCGCGGCGTCGAGTGCGGCACTCACCAGTTGCGCGAGCAGCATGGGCACGGGTGTCGGGCGTCCGGCGCGAGCGTTCGCCGTCGACAGCGCGGAGTCGGGCCGAAAGCGGCTCGCCGCGTGGTCCACGCGATCGAGTAGCGCCGTGAAGTCGCGCGTCGCACGGCCGAGCACGCGATCGTCGCTGACCGTCAGCCGCATCGTGCAGCTCCAGGCCCGAACGCTGTAGGTTGCGTCGCTGGTCATGAGCCGTGGCTCCCGCCCTGCGTCGAGGAGCTCTGGCTCGCCGAGCCGACACCGCTCGACGAGGTGCTCGACGAGGTATTCGACGTGGTCGCTGGCGATGTCGCGGGCGACGTCACTGGCGAGGTCGAGTTGTTCGAGGTACCGGATGACGTTGTGGACTTGGTGGACGTGGTCGAGCCGGAAGAGGATGTGGCGCTGACGGAATGGCTGACGCCGGCGACAAGGGTCGCGGTCAGCGCGGCACCCGCCACGGCCGCGGCCGCTCCAGCAACGCCGGCCCGTCGGACGAGCTTGGGCTTGTTCGGGTTCTCGGTCATGGGAACCACGATCAGGCCCCGCGGGTCAGGGCCGCATCACCGCAGCGTCAAGACATTCCTAAGCCGGGGTGTGGATCGCCCGTGTGCAGATCATGCGTTGATCATGCGATTCCCTGGAGGAATCAGGGACGCCCCAGGTGCAGCGTGATCACGGCTCCGCCGGACGGTCCCGACGTCATCGTCATCGAGCCGCCTCCGGCCTCGGCGCAACGCCGGGCGATGTCGAGGCCGAGGCCGCTCGAACCCCGATCACTACGCCCGCGCACCAGGGCGAACGGCGGCAGACCCGGCCCATCGTCCGAGATCTCCAGATGTGCTCCCGTGTCTTCCCACAGCCGGACGGCGAACGGAACACCCTCAGGTGTGTGGGCCACGACGTTCTCGACGAGCGCGTCGACGGCCGCGGCCAGATCGTCGGCAGACGCACGGACGAGCAGAGCGGAGTCCGGCAGCTCAACGGTCTGGGCACGCCCCTGGTCCTCGGCGAGAGCGGACCAGAACGCGACCCGTTCGGCGACCACGGCGGTGGCGTCGCAGGAGGGCATGCGTCCCTCGCGCTGCGGCCGGCGCGCCGCGTGGATGACCGCGGTGAGAGTGCGTTCCAGCGCACCCACATGCGCGCTGACCCGCTCAGCCTCATCCGGATCGTGCAGCGCCTCGGCATCCAGGCGCAGTGCCGTGAGCGGGGTGCGCAGCCGGTGAGACAGATCGGCCACGGTCTCGCGCTCTTCGGCGATGAGCTCGTCGATGCGGTCGCCGAGGCGGTTGAGCGCTGCGCCGACGTCGGCGATCTCGTGCGGCCCGTCTGTCGGCGCGCGCGCTGATACGTCGCCGGCGCTCATACGGTTGGCAGTCTGCGCAGTGTGGACGAGAGGTCGCACCAGCCGCCGCGTCAGCAGCTCAGCCGCCACGATGCCGAGCAGCAGCAATCCGATGCTCGAACCGGCGAGCAGCAGCCACCAGCCGTTCTCGCCGGAGTGCAGCTGGGCGCTCGAGGCGTACACGCGTACGACGATCTCGCCGCCGTTGTCCGGGCCGATGAGCACGGGCAGCTGCGCGAGCTTGCCGCCGTGGAAGGACACCGCCTTCGGCTGCGAAGGGCCGCTGCTGCCGCCGCCGCCGGGACCGCCGTCGTTGTGGTCGCCCCCGAACTGAGGAGTCGGTGGCAGCTGGGCCGGGTCGCCCGGTGGTGCCGTTCCCACGACGGTGGAGTCGGAGAGCTTCACGCTCGCCGAGCGATCGGTGGGCAACGTCTTGACGAAGCTCGCTATCTGCGCGGATGTTGGCGGCGTGCGGCTGCTCCGCACATAGTTCGCAATCTGATTCGCTTCGTCCTGCAGCGCGTTGGCCGCGTCCTGATAGACGACGTGCCGCACGAGGAGGGCAAGCGGCACGGCGAATGCCAGCACGACGAGGGTGATGGCCCCGGCCACGAGCAAGAGGATGCGGCGCCTCACGGCGTACGTTCCTCGGGTGCGGCATCGGAGAGGGGCGGCGTTGTCCTGGGATCCGGTGCGACGAGGCGCACGCCGACACCCCTGACGCTGTGCAGGTACCGGGGTTCGCGCGCCGTCTCACCGAGCTTGCGTCGCAGCCACGACAGGTGCACGTCCACGGTACGGTCCGAACCGCCCCATGCCAGCTGCCACACCTCGGCCATCAGGTCGCGCTTGCTCACGACCTCACCGGCCCGCCGCGCCAGCGCCAGCAGCAGCTCGAATTCCTTGCGAGCGAGTTCGACCGGGCGCCCGTCGACGGTGACCTCATAGCTACGCGTGTCGATCACGAGACCGCCGACCGTGATTACCGGGTCCTCGTCCGTGCCGCCGGTTCGCCGCATCACCGCGCGGATGCGTGCGGTCACCTGTGCAGCAGTGAACGGCTTGATGATGTAGTCGTCGGCGCCGAGGTCGAGCAACCGCACCATCTCGGACTCGTCGTCACGCGCCGTCGCCACGATCACCGGGACTGCACTCACTGCGCGCAGCATCGACAGGACGTCGGCGCCGTCGATATCAGGCAGGCCGAGGTCGAGCAGGACGACGTCGGGCTTCTGCTCGACCGCCGTCGTGAGCGCGGGCATTCCGGACGACACCGCCGTGACGGTGTGGCCCTGGTCGCGCAGTGCCCGGGTGAGCGCGGTGCGGATGGCACCGTCGTCCTCGACGAGCAGCACCTGCGCCATGGCGCGCAACGGTACACACCCGGCGCGTTGTCCACATCGTGTCCGATCCGGCCCAGCACGTGGTCGCGATCGGACACGATCGGACGGATGAGCTGGGCCGACGTGGCGTCTTCGCAGGCGGGCGCGATCACGCGCCGACAGCTGATCGGCTGTGGAATGGGCAGTACGACGGTCAGCCGCCTCGTGCGAAGCGGGGCGCTGATCCGGCACGCGCCTGGCGTGTTCGTCGTACGAGGGGCACCGGTCACCTACCGGACGCGGGTGTGGATCGCCGTCCTGGCGACCGGCGGCGTTGTCGGCTTCGCGACCGCGGCGCACCTGTGGGGCTTCGTGGCCGAACCGCCCGAGTTGGTGCAGCTGGTGCTGTCGAACGGCCGGCACGTTGTGTGCCCGTACGGCGCTCGCATCTACCGGGTCTTTGTTCCGGCGTCCGCGATCACGACTTATGCGTCGCTTCCCCTCACGACGCGGGTGTGGAGTCTGCTCGACCACCTCGGCACGTTGTCCGTGCCCGAAGGTCTGCGGCTGGTCGACCGCGCGATCCAGCGCAGGTGGATCGAGCGACGTGACTTGAGCCGCCGTCTCGAGGACTGTCCCGGAAGGCGGGGCAATCGCGTGATCCGGGCGCTGGTTGCGGCTACCGCCGACGGGGCGGCAGCGCAGTCGGAGCGGGTCCTGCATCGGCTCCTTCGGCGGGCCGGCATCCGGTCATGGAAGGCGAACCACGGGGTATTCGTGGCGGGCCGACTGGTCGCCGTGATCGATATCGCGATCCTGCGGCGACGGTTGGCGATCGAGGTGGACGGCTACGCGTACCACTCCGACGTCGACCGTTTCGAACGTGACCGGCACCGACAGAACGCGCTCGTGAGCCTCGGCTGGACTGTCCTGCGGTTCACCTGGCGAGACCTGACGGAGCGGCCGCAGTACGTGGTCCACGCCATCGAGCGACATCTACGCTGAATCGTGTCCGATCGTGACCACCCCCTGGTCAGGATCGGACACGATCCAAAGACAGGGATACTGGCTCTGTGGCCCACCTCGACCTGCAGGCGCTGCTGTCGTCCCTTGAGCGCGACGGTGACCTGGCGCGGATCGGCGTTCCGGTCGATCCGCATCTCGAGGTCACCGGAATCGTCCAGCGGGTGGTGCGCGAGCAGGGCCCAGCGCTGCTCTTCGAGAACCCGACGCGTGGACGGATGCCCCTGGCGATCAACGTCTTCGGCACCCAGCGCCGGATGGCGATGGCGCTCGGCGTGGATTCGCTCGACGACATCGGGCAGCGCATCGCCGCACTGCTCAAGCCTGAGTTGCCCCGCGGCGTCGGTGGCCTCAAAGACGCTCTCAGCAAGGTGGGGCAACTGCGCGCCGTGCCGCCACGTCACGTCTCCTCTGCGCCGTGCCAGGAGATTGTCCTGCGCGGCGGCGAGGTCGATCTGTCGATGCTGCCGGGCATCCTGGCGTGGCCGGACGACGGCGGCGTCTTCCTCAATCTGGGGCTGACGCACACGAAGCACCCCGAGACGGGAGCACGCAACCTCGGCATGTACCGCCTGCAGATGCAGGACGAGCGCACGGTGAGCCTGCACTGGCAGATCCACAAGGACTCCACCTCGCACGCCGCATTGGCCGAACGGCGCGGCGAGCGCCTGCCGGTCGCGATCGCGTTCGGCTGCCCGCCTGCGGTCACATACGCCGCGTCTGCCCCGCTGCCCGCCGACATCGACGAGTACCTCTTCGCCGGATTCGTGCAGCGCGAGCGGGTGGACATGGTCGACTGTGTGTCCGTGCCGCTGCAGGTTCCGGCCGCCGCGCAGATCGTCCTCGAGGGGTGGGTCGAGCCAGGCGAACGCCTGCCTGAAGGGCCGTTCGGCGATCACACCGGCTACTACACGCCGATCGAGCCGTTCCCGTTCCTGCGCGTCGAGACGATGACGATGCGCTCCGACGCGATCTACCAGTCGATCATCGTCGGCCGCCCGCCGCAGGAGGACGGGCCCATCGGCAAGGCCACCGAACGGATCTTCCTGCCGCTGATCCGGATGACCGTGCCCGAGATCGTCGACTACGACCTGCCCGAGGCGGGTGTCTTCCACAACTGCTGCATCGTCTCCATCGACAAGCGGTTCCCGAAGCACGCACAGAAGGTGATGAGCGCGATCTGGGGCGCCGGCCTGCTGAGCCTGTCGAAGCTGATCGTGGTCGTCGATGCAGATTGCGACGTACATGACTACGCCGAGGTCGCATGGCGTGCCTTCGGCAACGTCGACTACTCGCACGACGTGCTGCATACCGTGGGTCCGGTCGACCACCTGGATCACGCATCGTACGAGCAGTTCTTCGGCGGGAAGCTCGGCATCGACGCCACGCGCAAGCTCCCGACGGAGGGCTACCGCCGTGCGGGCGGCTGGCCGGCCGAATGTCTCCTGGACGACGCGACGACGGCGACGGTCGAACGGCGGTGGCGCGAATACGGCATCGGACGGCGCGGTCGATGACAACCACGGCCTTCGATGCTGCGTCTGACCGCGGTCGCGTCCGCAAGTTCCTCTCGCTCGTCATGATCGAACACTCGGTGTTCGCACTGCCGTTCGCCTACATCGCTGCGCTGACGGCGATGTGGACGCAGACGCGGTCGGTGCACTGGGTGCAGCTCGGGCTGATCACCGTCGCGATGGTGTCGGCTCGCACGGTGGCGATGTCGGCGAACCGCATCCTCGACCGTAATTTCGATGCCCTCAACCCGCGCACTGCCCGTCGCGAACTGGTGACCGGTGAACTCTCGGTGCGTTCAGCGTCAGTGGGCACCATCGCCGCACTTGCTGTCTTCCTCGGGTCGGCCGCCGCGCTGTCGTGGCTATGCCTCGCCCTTGCGCCGGCCGCCGTTTTCTTGCTCGTCCTGTACTCCTACGGCAAGCGCTTCACCGACTTCCCGCAGGTGCTGCTCGCCCTTGCTCAGTTCGTCGCGCCGGTCGGTGCCTGGATCGCTGTGGTCGGCCACGTGTCGTGGGCGGCTGCGGCGCTCGGTATCGCCGTTGGCACCTGGATCGGCGGCTTCGACCTCATCTACTCGTGCCAGGACGCCGACATCGACCGGAGGATCGGTTCGCGGTCGTTTCCGGCACGGTTCGGTATCGCAGCCGCGCTACGGGCGTCGTCGCTGGTGCATGCAGTCACCCTCGCCGCGTTCGTCTGGTTCGGTATCGCGGCGGGTTTGCATTGGCTGTGGTGGATCGGTGTGAGTCTTACCGCCGCGATCCTCGGCTACGAGCACCGCATCGTGCGGTCCGATGACTTGTCCCGCGTGAATCGTGCCTTCTTCACCGCGAACGGAGTCATCGGCATCGGCCTGTTCCTCTTTGCCGTGAGCGACCTCGTTGTGTACGGGTTGCGCGTATGACCGGTGGACGGGTGCCGTGGGTTCTCGGGGTCTCGGGAGCGTCGGGAACGCCGTACGCGAAGGCTGTGCTCAACGCGCTGCTCGATGCCGACCAGGATGTCGATCTCGTCGTCTCACGTGCAGCCCGACTCACGCTGCTCGACGAGACCGGTTTGACGTTCCGCGACACGCATTGGCACGAGGATCTGCAGGTGTGGCTCGGCCGCGACGTGAAGCAGCAGCAAGTGACGCACTGGTCAGCCGGCAATCTCGCCGCGGGGCCGGCGAGCGGTTCCTACCGGACGCGCGGAATGGTCGTGGTGCCTGCCTCGACGGCAGCCGTTGCCGGTATCGCGATCGGACTGTCGAAAGATCTTCTGCAGCGTGCCGCGGATGTCACGTTGAAGGAGCGGCGCACCTTCGTCATCGTGCCCCGCGAGACCCCGTACACGCGCGCGACGCTGCAGCACCTGCTTGCGTTGCACGACGCCGGCGCGATCGTCCTGCCGGCGAGTCCGGGGTTCTACAGCGCATCGCACTCCGTTCAGCAGCTTGTGGATTTCGTCGCGGCGAAGGTGCTCGACGCACTGGGCGTTTCGCACGACCTGATCACGCGCTGGACGGGTGAACTCGGCGCTGCACAGCGGGAGCGTTGACGTGGTGGACTCGGTTGATCGGCAACTGCTGGACGCACTGCGCGCGAATGCCCGGATCACCTACGCCGAGCTGGCGCGTGCCGTCGGGCTGAGCGCGCCTGCCGTGCATGATCGGGTGTCCAAGCTCGAGACCTCGGGGGTGATCACCGGATATCACGCGGCGGTTGCGCCGGAGTCCCTCGGGTATGCGATGAACGCGCTCGTCGGCGTCTTCATCACCGACAGCGCAGACACCGACGGCGTGGCGGCCAATCTCGCTGCCCTGCCGGCGGTCGAGCATTGCTGGTTCGTCGCCGGGGAGGAGACGTTCGTCGTCAAGGTGCGGGTGCCCGACGTCGCCGGACTCGAGGAGACGATCCGTGCGCTCAATGCGATGCCAGGCGTGGCGCGAACCCGCACCACCGTCGTTCTCTCGACGAAGTTCGAGGACCGTATCCAGGTCCCCCTCGAAGCCACCGAGCCGCTTCGCCCGCCGCCTTAGCGGTTCAGCTGTGCGGCGACGACGTAGACCGACTTCTCGCTGTGCCGTCCGTCCGTCGCATAACGACCGGCGAGTTCCGGCGCCTGAGCGAGGTCGGTGAGCTCGAATCGGTGCGCGCGCAGGAAGTCCGCCGCGTCGGACGGGTTCAGCCCGAACGTCACTGGCTCGCCGATCAGCCGGATCGCCTGGGCGCCGAGCCGCCGCGCCTGGTCCGCCGGTCCGGTGCCGTCGACCCGGAACCAGTAGTCCATCGCCACGACCGATCCCCGGCCGCAGATCTCGCTCAGTGTCTGCAGCGTTGCGTCGACGGCTTCGCGCGTCAGGTACATGCTGACGCCCTCCCAGGCGACGAAAGTCGGCACGTCCCTCACGAACCCCGCGGTGCCCAGTCGCTCGGCGAGGGAGTCGCGGCGAAAGTCGATCTCCACTCGGCGCACGCGCGTACCGCCGAAGAGGTCACGATGCGATTCGACGATCGCCGCCTTGCGGCGGGACAGCGGCGGCAGGTCCACCTCGAACACGGGCCGGTCGCCGATGTCGTCGGCGAAGCGGTAAGCCCTCGCGTCGTAGCCGGCGCCCAGCACGACGATCTGCGTCGCGCCGCCCGCCAGGTGGCTGAGCAGATGTTCGTCGATGAAGCGGTGACGGCACAGCGCGAACGCGGCAAGGCCTGCCAGGTCGGCCCGCTCGGCACGTCTCAACACCGGACGCCCGAGCTGCAGCGCACTCAGCGCCGCGCGGGAAGCGGTGGTGAGGAAGGCGGGCGCGAACACGTCGGTGACGATCCGTTGATCCGGTTCGCGGTCGAGCTCGAGTGCACGTCCCAGCGTCGTCCACTGCGCCGTCGAACTGGGCCGATCGGTGGTGTGCAGCTCGCGAGGTAACAGCCGCACGAGCATCAGCCTCCGTTCTCGCGGGCGGCGCGATGCTGCCCGTCGAGCCACGCAGTGACCTGATCGGGAGTGGGTGCGTCGCCGATCAAGGCACGTGCGGCATGGCCGAGGGCAGCGGCGCACAGGGCGCGATCGGCGACTACCTCGACCTCGCCCCACGGCAGGAACGGCTTGGCGATCATCAACGACGCGATGCCGTGCGCTGCTGCCCACAGGTCCAGCGTCACTGGAAGGGGATCACCGGCGGGGAAGACGCCGGCCTCGATGCATTCGATGACGGTGTCGTTGAAGTGGACGAAGGCCGAGCTGGCCATGACCTCGTCGACGACGGGCATCGGGCACGGATCCATGGTCGCGATGCGGTAGTGCTCCGGGTGGGCGAGCGCGAATTGCACGTACGCGAGGCCGAACGCCCGCAACTTGGCCATGGGGGAGTCGACACCGGACCCGGCCTCGAGCATCGCCGTGTCCAGTGTGGTGAACACGTCCGAGACCACGGCGCCGAGCAGTTCGTTCTTGTCCGCGAAGTGCAGGTAGATCGATGGCGCGGTAACTCCGACGGCGTCGGCAACGGCACGGATCGACACGTCGTCTGCGTTGGCCGCATCGGCGAGCAACGTCTTGGCAGCGGTGATGATCTCGGCGCGGAGTTGTTCGCCGCTGCCACGCTGGGCACGACGGCGCCTGGGGGGTGCGCTCACGCTCATACGCCGACCGGCTCCTTCGCGATGTAGTCCGGCGTCGTGGGCGCCTCGGCGAGACCGAACCGCTGGTGCAGGCGGGCGAGTGGGCGCGGTGCCCACCAGTTCCACCGTCCGGCCAGTCGCATGAACGCCGGCACCAGAACGCCCCGAACGACCGTCGCATCCATGATTACCGCCAGCGTAAGGCCTGTGCCGAAAAGCATCATGAACGAGACTCGGGCGTTGGCGATGGCGGCGAAGACGATGGCCATGAGCAGTGCGGCGGCTGTGACGATGCGACCGGTGCGCCCGAGGCCGAGGGCCACGGCTCGCGTGTTGTCGGCGGCAGTGCGGCCGGACTCGAGCCACGACTCGCGGATTCGCGAGAGCAGGAATACCTCGTAGTCCATAGACAGTCCGAACGCGACGCAGAACATCAATGGCGGCATCGTCGGGACGAGGTATCCGGTGGCGGTGAGGTCGGGGAACAGCCAGTGCAGGTGCCCCTCCTGGAAGATCCACACCATCGCTCCGAACGTCGCCGACAGCGACAGCGTGTTCAGGATGAGCGCCTTGATCGGCAAGATGATGCTTCCGGTGAACAGGAACAGCACGATGAACGTGGCAAGCACGATCAGAGCGATCGCGATCGGCATCGTGACGGCCAGTGCGTGCAGGCTGTCCTGGTTGATCGCCGTCTGACCGGTGAACTGCACGGGCCAGGGCGAAGGAACCGTGCGCAGGCTGGACAGAATCGATTTCGCTCTGTCCGTCTGCGCGTCGGCGCCCGTCTGCAGATCGAGGTACGTCGCGCTACCAGAGGTCATCGATGCGGCGCCGGGGGCGACGCGGTTCCCGTGGACGTACGTGCCGGACGCTGCCGCCACCGAGGTGATGCCGTCGACTCGGGACAACTGCGTCGCGTAGGTGTCGAGGCCTTGCGGTGACGCGGAGATGCTTTTCGCAACGATGCTGACGGTCGAACCGGCGTTGGTCGTGAAGTTGTGGCGGAGGTCGTCGCCGACCTTGTGCACGGACTCCGACTTCGGGACCACGTGGTCGTCGGGATAGCCGAAGTGCGCGTGCAGGAACGGGAGTCCGAGCGCGACAAGGATCGCGGTGACGACGAGCCCGACCGGCAATGCACGTCGCATCACCGCATTGGCGAAGCGGTACCAGAACGTCTGCTCGATCGCCTTGACCTGCGGCGGTGGCCGCCGTAACAGGCGCCGGGTCCCCGCCCGCAGATCGAGTGCGTCGACCCGCGGACCGAGCACCTTGAGCAGCGCGGGCAGAAGGAGCAGCGCCGCGATCGTGGCCAGTGCGACGACGGCAATGCCGGCGTAGGCGAACGACCTGAGGAAGTACACCGGGAACACGAGCATCGCGGCAAGTGACAGACCGACGGTGAGTGCGGAGAACAGCACGGTACGGCCGGCGGTGCGAATCGTCGTGCGGATCGCGTCATCGGGCAGAGCTCCTGCCCGGACCTCTTCGCGATAACGGCTCACCACGAACAGGCTGTAGTCGATCGCGAGGGCCAGCCCCATTGCGGTGGTCATGTTGAGCGCGTAGATCGACACGTTGGTGACAGTGGCGATCAATCGCAGGATCGCCATCGTCCCGATGATCGACGACAGTCCCACCGCCAGGGGAAGCAGTGCCGCGATGAAGCTGCCGAAGACCCAGATCAATGCGATCACGGTGAGTGGGATCGCGATCATTTCCGACTTGGTGAGGTCGGTCTTGGTCAGGTCGTTGACGGTGTGGATCGCGGCGATGATGCCGCCCTGCCGCACGGTGACGCCGTCGTGGGTACCGATGAGCGGACCGTAGATCTGCGCGGCCCGCTTCGGCGCCGAGTTGTCGTCGCCTTCGACGCGCGCCACGACGAGCGCCGCGTGGCCGTCCTTGCTTCGCAGAGCGGCCGCCTGGGTGGCCGGTGCGGTCCAGTACGACTGGACGCTGGTCGCGTGCGGCTGCCGTTGCAGGTCGGCGACGATTGCGAGTCCGGCCGCACGTGCGGTCGCGCTGTCGACGCCCGATGCACTCGTGACCTCGAGCACCAGGTTCGGGTCGCCGGTGTGGAACGTGCCGGACAGCGTGTTGCGTGCTTGCCACGACTCGGCGCTGGTGTCGTAGAAGCCCCCGGACGCTAGATGCGAGGCCGCCTGGGCGCCGTAGGCCGCGGCGATGAAGAGAACGATTCCAGCGAGTACCAGCACGCGGCGGGGGAAGCGAATGCCCAGTTCGGCGAAGCGAGACAGCATGTCGTGCTCCCGGGTCGGCACCGACGTTCGGAACAGCGCTAACTTAGTGGCGTTAACTTAGCGCTGTCAACCCCGCTGGGGAAGGCGCGCTTCGGAGAGACTTGGCGTCGCCTGACGGGGCAAAGTCTCCCCGAAATGAGGGGACGTACGCTGATTGCATGCCGCTGAGCCCGTCCCGACTGAGCCCATCCCGAAAGGCCGAACTGACCGAGAAGGTCGCCGCGCGTGAGCGCCTCACCCGGCAGGACGGCGAAGACCTGTACGACAGCGACGACCTCGCCTGGCTCGGCGGTCTGGCCCACGACGTCCGGACCGCGAAGAACGGCACCCGGACGTTCTTCAACGTCAACCGCCACCTCAACCTGACCAACGTCTGCACGGCCTCCTGCGCGTACTGCAGCTTCCAGCGCAAGCCGGGACAGAAGGACGCGTACACGATGCGCGTCGAAGAGGCGGTCGAGACAGCGCTGGGCATGAAGGACGACGGCCTGACCGAACTGCACATCGTCAACGGCCTGCACCCGACGCTGCCGTGGAAGTACTACCCGCGCGTGTTGCGCGAACTGAAGGCGGCGCTTCCCGATGTCGCCCTGAAGTGCTTCACGGCCACCGAGATCCACTTCTTCGAGGAGATCAGCGGGCTGAGCGCGGATGACATCCTCGACGAACTGATCGATGCCGGACTCGAGTCGCTCACCGGCGGCGGTGCCGAGATCTTCGACTGGGACGTGCGCAAGCAGATCGTCGACCACAAGACGCACTGGGAAGACTGGTCACGTATCCACCGCCTCGCGCACGGCAAGGGGCTGCGCACCCCGGCAACGATGCTCTACGGCCACATCGAGGAACCGCGGCACCGGGTCGATCATGTGATGCGGCTGCGCGAGCTGCAGGACGAGACCGGGGGCTTCGCCGTCTTCATCCCGCTGCGCTTCCACAACGACAACAACCGCTTGTCGCACCTGCCGATGGCTCAGCCGGCGGACGTATTGAAGACGTTCGCCGTCAGCCGTCTGATGCTCGACAACTTCGATCACGTGAAGGTCTTCTGGGTGATGCACGGGTTGTCGACGTCGCAGCTGGCATTGAACTACGGCGCGGACGACATGGACGGGTCGGTCGTGGAATACAAGATCACCCACGACGCCGATCACTATGGGACGCCGGACAAGCTCACCCGTGACAATCTTCTCGACCTCATCCGCGACGCGGGCTTCCAGCCGGTGGAGCGCAACACCCGTTATGAGGTCGTGCGCGAGTACGAAGGTCCGACGTCGCTGGCCGAGCGCCGCGCCGAACCGCAGGCCGTCTGGGCGTAGGTGCCAGACCTCCCATGAGTGATCCCACGAACCTTCCTACGCCGAGCTTCAAGGCGTGGATGGGGTCGATGTGGCTCTACACCCTGCTGCGCTTCGGGCTCTTCCTCGCGCTCTGGGGCCTGCTCTACATCGCGGGACTGCACGGCTTGATCGCCGCGATGGTTGCTGTGGTGCTCTCCGTTCCGCTGGCGTTCGTGCTCCTTGCCCGGCCGCGGGCGAAATTCGCCGCCACGATCGAGCAGCGCGTCGAGGCGCAGCGCGCCCGCCGTGCCGTTCTGGACGAGAAGCTCGCCGGGGACGATCCGGGCGACGTGTAGCGCGAATCGTGACCGATCCCGACCAGCGGCCGGTCACGATCGGACAGGATCGGACAGGACGAGCTCAGCGCATGCCGAAGTCGACTGCTCCCTGAACGCGTACCACGATCTCCTCCACCGTCTGGGCGTTGCCGGCTGCATGCCAGCGGTGCCCATGCGCCTCGAACACCGTCGTGCTGCCGCCAGCGGCACGCACCAACGCGGCACCGGGCAGCCAGTCCCAGTCGTGCGAATTCAGCTGCAACCACGCACCGAGACGTCCGGAGGCAACGGAGGCGAGCTCAATCGAACCTGACCCGAGCATGCGCAACGTGGCCGCACCCTGCACGGCGCGAAGCAACGGGAAGCGGGCTCCGTGGTCGGCGAGCGTGCCTGGGTGCAGGTAACTGGCGATCGAGACATCGGCCAGCGGACGGTTCACGAGCCGCGGCACCGCAACGCCATTGCACGTCGTCGGGTCGTCGCGGCCGCCGAGCCACAGTTCGTCCGTCGCCGGCTGGTACACGGCACCGAGCACCGCACCCTCGGCGTCGGACAGCGCTATCGCCGCGCACCAGAGCGGTAGCCCGGAGAGGAAGTTGTACGTGCCGTCTACCGGATCGACGAACCAGGTCCGTTCGCGGGGAGCGTTCGTGCCCTCTTCGCCGACGACGCCATCGCCCGGACGCTCGGCGCGCAGCCGCGCGACGACGAGCTCCTCTGCGGCATGGTCGGCCGCCGAGACGACATCGGATATGGACGTCTTGCGCTGTGCAGTGAGCCCGTCGGCAAGCATCGCGGCGGCCAGCTGCCCAGCCTCGCGCACCACGGTGGCCGCGAGCGCGAGGTCGTCAGTCACAGCGCCGAGCCTAACGACTGCGCGCGTATGGTCGAGATCGTGCAGTCGACGCGTCCGCGGGTAGGGCACATCCAGTACCTGAACTGCCTGCCCATCTACTGGGGTCTGGTGCGATCCGGCGCACTGCTCGATGTCGAGTTGACCAAGGCGACGCCCGACCGTCTCAATGACATGCTCGTCGCCGGCGAACTCGACATCGGCCCGATCTCGCTCGTGGAGTACCTGCGCAACGCCGACGACCTCGTCCTGCTGCCCGATCTGGCCGTCGGATCAGATGGTCCGGTGCTGTCGGTGAACCTGGTCAGCCAGGCGCCGCTGGACACGCTGGACGGCCGGCGGGTCGCCCTCGGTTCGACGTCGCGCACGTCTGTCCTGCTGGTGCGCATGTGGCTGGCCGAGGTCTACGGCGTTCGGCCGGACTACTTCGACTGCCCGCCCGATCTCACCAGCATGCTGCTCGAGGCCGACGCGGCTGTGCTCATCGGCGACGCTGCGCTGCGGGCGACCTACGACGCGCCGCGTCACGGCCTCACCGTGTACGACCTCGGCCAGGTGTGGCGCGAATGGACCGGGCTGCCGATGGTGTTCGCCGTCTGGGCGGCGCGGCGCGACTACGCCGACGCGAACCCAGGGCTGGTCAAGGACGTCCATAGCGCGTTCATCGCCAGTCGCGACGACGCGCTCGCCCATGTCGACGACGTTGCGGAGCAGGCCGCGCGGTGGGAGGTCTTCGATGCCGCAACCCTCGCGACCTATTTCCGGATGCTCGACTTCTCACTCGGCGCGCGCCAGATCGAAGGCCTCGTCGAGTTCGGCCGACGAGCCGCGTTGGCCGGGGCGATCCCGAATCCGGTCCGCCCGACCTTCGCCGACATCTGACGTGCCGGTCTAGTTCCAGGGGCCGACGCCGCCGACGGAGTGCGGCTCGATACGCAGGATCAACCCCCGCGGGTGGTTCTCGCCGGGTGGGAACACCACGTCCGGGCCCAAGTACAGGTGCGCGAGCCGCTGCAGAAGTGCCGCCGCATCGCCGTCGACGACCTGCCCGGTACCGCGGACGACGAGGTACTCGGCCAGCCCGATCGAATTCACCACGCCGGTCTCGATCGACAATGCGACGCGGGGATCGCGCCGGACGTTGCGCAGCTTGAGCCGATCGTCCATGTGCCCGCTGACGATGTGGTCACCGTCGAGGCCGATCCAGACCGCGCTCAGTTGGGGACTGCCGTCGGCGTTCAGCGTGACGAGGTGTGCGATCTTGCCGCTGGTGAGCGCCCCGCGTGCGGCGCCGTTGAGCACGGTCATGGCACGACGCTAGCCGCGCGGTGCTCCAGCGCGACAGCCGTGGACTGTCGCACGACAATGGTCGGCGCCCCGCAAGGGCATGGTCGATACCTGTCGAAGGGACTGCTCGATGCGCCGCTTGCTCCCGGTTGCCGTTGCGATCGCTCTCGTCGCTACCACCTCGGCCGTGGCCGGCGCCGCCGCGTTCAATCCCGTGGTTGAAGCACAGAACTACGCGATCACGCTCGAACGGCAGGCTGTCTACGACACTCCGCAGTACCAGGAAAAGCTGCTGTCCATCGGCACTCGGAGCGCGGCGGCGGCCGTGGCTGCACAGTTGCGCGACCCTGGCCGTTTCTTCACCAACAACCTCTGCTGGAGCCTGCAGAACGGATGTGCCGGCGATATCCGGCTCTACAACTGGGGACCCAACGGGTACGGGCTGGTGCAGCCTGTGCTGTTCACCGCGCGCGACGGCGCCACACTGTCGGGTCACGTGTGGGCGACGGTTGCCGGACCGGCGCGCCGCCCCGGCGTGGTGATCACGGACGGCTCGGTGCAGGCCGACGAGCAGATGTACTGGTACGCGGCGCAGGCGCTGGCCAAGGACGGCTACATCGTGCTCACGTTCGATCCGCAGGGGCAGGGGCAGAGCGACACGTTCGGTGCTCATCCGGACGAACTGGAGGGAGTACCCGCGCAGACCGATGGTCGCCCGTTCTATGACGGCACCGAGGATGCGCTGAACTTCTTCGTGTCGACGCCCTCGCATCCGTACGTGCCGGTGCCCAGCTGCAACACCGGCACCAGTCACGCGGCGAAGCAGTCCTCACGGGTCACGGCGGGATTCGATACGGCCTACAACCCCTACTGGTCGATGCTCGATTCGAGCGAGCTTGGCCTCGCCGGCCATTCCTACGGCGCGGCCGGCGTGTCATACATCGCGCAGTGGGACCCGCGTGTGAAGGCGGTTGTCGCATGGGACAACCTCGGTCTGCCGACATCGGGCGGCGGTGGCGGAAAGCTCGGCGAGCGCCCGTGCAAGGCCGATCCCTCCGCACGAACCGCGGCAGCGATCACCAAGCCTGGGCTCGGGATCTCGGCCGACTACGGTCTGCCACCCACGCCGAACCTCTCGCTGCCGAAGCCCACGGCGAAGTCGACGACCTCCCTGGCCTACACCGCGGCGGGCGTCGACTCCGGCGAGATCATCATCCGCGGCGGATCGCATCTGGACTTCTCGTTCATTCCGTTGGCAGCTCTGGGAGCGTCATTGCGCGGCCCGGATCTCACCGCCTGGTACACCGCCGCGTGGTTCGACAAGTACGTCAAACACGATCCGACGGCCGACGCCCGGCTGCTGACCACGCGCTGGCGCTCGGATGCACCGGAAGCAGCCGTGGATCCCAACCATGACGGGAACGCGTTCAGCTTCTATTACCCGTCCCGGCTGGATGTCCACCGCAGCAACGGCTCGCTGTTCGACTGCGAGAACCTGCGTGCCGGCTGCGCCGGCATGGTGGCCGACGACGGCGTGCCAGGCACCTACAGCTACGTCGGCATCGACACGAGTCCGGACAGCTGAGGCGTCAGTGCACCGGCGGCACCCGCATCTCGCCGAGTTCGGACCAGCCGTCCTGGTCGACCGTCTGGCTGACGATCTTCGGCGTCTCGACGAGGAATGCCGGGAAGTCCGCAGTTGCCCGCGCGAAGTGATCCGACCGGACGTGCGCGGCGCCGGCATCGCCGTCGCGAAACGCCTCGACGAGAACGTACTCGTTCGGGTCGTCCAGGCTGCGCGACCATTCGAACCACAGGCAGCCCGGTTCGGCGCGTGTAGCCGTCGTGAACGGTCGGGCCAGCTCGGGGAACCGCTCGGCGAACTCCGGCTTGATTCGCATCTTGGCAGTAATGAAGATCATGGCCCCGATTGTGCTACGGGTGGCGGCCTCTCGAGCCTCGGCCCGCACGGTGCCCGCGTACGCGGCTCGCGAGCGCACCCGCGAACGAAGTTTCATCACATCGACGCACGGGTACGCCAGATCTCGAGTCACGCCGAACACGCGGCGGCACGAGGGAGGCATCCGATGACCAACGCAGACCAGAGCCCGATCACTCCGGATGAGATCGCCGCCGAGGGCGGTTCGGCATTGCCGGCGAAAGAGGTCATGTCGTTACTCGACCTGAACGCCAATCTCGATCTCGCCCTCGACGCAGCTGCGCCGATCGACCTGGCAGTGGGCGCCAACGCGAACATCGCCGCCCCGATCAATGCATCGGTCGGCGCCAACGTGCTTTCGGCGGGCTCGACCGACGGCGCCGAGGCACTGCAGGGTGCGGAGATCCACCAAGGCGTTACGGGTGACGCCAGTGCCACGGCTGGCCAGCACAGCGGGCTTGACCAGTCCGGCGCGGGTAGCGCCGCGACACCGACGCAGCCGGCCACGACGTCGGTCACGCCGGGCGACACGTCGAACCCGTCGAGCGCGTTGGACGGCCCGCTGCTCAACGTGAACGTCGACCTCAACGGCGACCTCAAGCTCGCCGCACCGATCGATGGCGCGGTTGCCGCCAATGCCAACGTGGCCGCGCCGATCGACGCAGCAGTGTCGGCCAACGTCGGCTCGATCGATTCGAGCGCGACCGCGATCTCGCATCAGGACGCGTTGATCACGCAAGACATCCACGGCGACGCCACTGCGAACGGTAACCAAAACTCCACCATCAACCAGTAGGCCCGGCGCGGATGAGTGTCGATACCGGCCCACCGGCCGGCGGACTTGCCGGGCCGACCCCAGAACGGACAGATGCCGGCGCCGCCGTGCCCCAACGTGCGGACGGCGTCGAACTTCTCGGCTCCATGCAGGGGTCCGGATACCGAAACCCTCCTGCATTGGTCCGCCGCCGCGACGGCCAAGTCCTGCAGCTGACCCCATTGCTGTATCAGGTTTTGGAGGCGATCGACGGCGAGCGCACTGTCGCACAGGTGGCCACTCATGCCACCGAACGAGTGGGGAGGAGCCTGGACGCCGAGGGTGTGCGGGCTCTGGTCGATCGGCTGCGAGAGCTGGGCGTCCTTCGCCTTGCCGACGGCTCCGAGCCACCCGTCCGCAAGGCGAGTCCGCTGTTGGCGCTGCGCTTCCGCTATGTGATCTCAGACCCGGAGCGCACTCGCCGCATCACTGCGCCGTTCGCGCGGCTTTTTCATCCGTTGTTGGCGATCGCGGTTCTCGTAGCTTTCGGCTGGATCTGCAAGTGGGTCCTGTTCGATCGCGGTCTCGGTTATGCCGCGCACCAGGCATTCGCGCGGCCGGGCCTGTTACTGGCGATCTTCGCAATCACACTGCTCTCCGCAGGATTCCATGAGTTCGGCCACGCCGCCGCTGCTCGCTACGGCGGAGCGACCCCGGGCGTGATGGGCGCGGGCCTGTACCTGGTCTGGCCGGCGTTCTATACCGACGTCACCGACAGCTACCGGCTCGGTCGCGCGGGACGGATCCGCACGGACCTCGGCGGCTTGTACTTCAACGCCGTGCTCTCGGTAGCCATGTTCGGACTGTGGTGGCTGACCGGCTGGGATGCGCTATTGCTCGTCATCGCGACGCAGCTGATTCAAATGATCCGGCAGCTGCCGCCGCTGCTGCGTTTCGATGGCTACCACCTGCTGGCTGACATCACGGGCGTGCCCGATCTGTTCCATCAGATCGGGCCCACCCTCCGGGGGCTGTGGCCGGGCCAGTGGCGACGTTCCGAGTCGCATGCGTTGAGGCTGTGGGCTCGCGTCGTTGTGCTTGTGTGGGTGCTGCTGGTCGTGCCGCTCATGGCAATGACGGTGTTCGTGTCGGTGATCAGCCTCCCGCGCATCATCGCGACGGGCGCCGCGAGCCTGGATCAGCATTGGCGGCACATGGTCGAACAGTTCGGGGCGGGGAAGGTCCTCGCCGGAGTGGCCGGTCTGCTCGCCGTGGTCGCCGTCGCGTTGCCCATGTTCGGCATCGCCTACATGGTGGTTCGGCTGGCGCGACAGGTCGTTCGGGGCACCCTGCGGGCGACGGACGGCCGGCCTGCCCGGCGCACGTTGGCCGCCGGGCTCGCGGCGGCCCTCGTTGTGGGGCTGGCCTTCGTGTGGTGGCCGCATGGCAACTACCGCCAGATCCAGGCCTACGAGCGGGGCGCGCTCCAAGACGCTTTCCCGGCCGCCCTGCACACGGGGTTGCGCTCAGGCTCCGGCACCGCCTTGTGGCCCGCGGATGCAGGGGCAGTGCCCACGGCGCAGCACCCCGCGTTGGCGATGGTGCTCATTCCGCGGTCGGGATCCGGGCCGACGTGGGTGTTCCCCTTCGACCGTCCATTGCCCCCGGGCTCGGGTGACAATCAGACACTCGCGGTGAACACCCGCAACGGGACCGCGGTGTACGACGTCGCGTTCGCGCTGGTCTGGGCGAACAGCGACAACGTCCTGAACAAGAACGAGGCCTATGCCTTCGCCAGCTGCAGTCATTGCAAGGCGGAGGCGATCAGCTTTCAGGTGATCCTGATCATCGGGCACGCCAACGTCATCGTCCCGCAGAACATCTCGGCGGCCGTGAACTACAACTGCATCGTCTGCGTGACTCAGGCGCTCGCCGTTCAACTCGTCCTGACCTTGCCCAGCCAACCGACCGGGCAAGAGATCCGCGACATCAACGCCCTGTGGCGGCAGATCCAAGCCTGGTCCAGAAACATCAGGAATCTGCCGTTCGCGGTGATCCACGCGCGGCTCGCACAGTACGAACGGCAGATCATCGCGATCATCACCAAGGATTCCGGCGGCGTCGCTCCCGGTGTTGTCACGCCCAGCACGCCGGCGTCGCCGACATCGCCACCCGTTGGCAGTTCCCCCGATCAAGGGTCGGTCGCGCCGGGCCAACCGGGTGCCAGCACCTCGGCCGCAGGCGGTGCGGCGCCAGGTTCAGCGGCGCCGGCCCCGAGCCAGTCACCTGCCGCGTCGAGCCCTGCACCTACCTCCTCGGCTCCGCCGTCGTGATGATGAACAGCCCGTAACCAGCCGCCGCAACGGCGGCACGCTCGCCGATCTACGCTGAACCTATGACCCGTGCCCTCGACGAGTTGCTCGCCCACGCCGCTGATGGCGGCCGGATCGCGCCCGACGAGGCCCTTCTGCTCTATACCGAGGCCCCGCTGCATGCGCTCGGCGAAGCGGCCGACACGGTGCGGCGTCGCCGCTACCCCGACAACATCGCCACCTACATCATCGACCGCAACATCAACTACACGAATGTGTGCGTGACGGCGTGCAAGTTCTGCGCTTTCTACCGTGCACCGAAGCATGCGGAGGGGTGGACCCACGAGCTCGGCGAGATCCTGCGCCGATGCGGCGAGGCGGTCGATCTCGGCGCGACCCAGATCATGCTCCAGGGCGGACACTCGCCCGACCTCGGCATCGAGTGGTACGAGCAGACGTTCAGTGCGATCAAGGGCACCTACCCGCAGCTCACCTTGCACTCGCTCGGCGCGTCCGAGGTGGTGCACATCAGCCGCACGTCGGGGATCGACTACGCGAGCGTCATCACGCGGCTCAAGGCCGCCGGCCTTGACTCCTTCGCCGGCGCGGGTGCCGAGATCCTCGTCAGCCGGCCGCGTACGGCGATCGCCCCGCTGAAGGAGTCGGGCGAGATCTGGCTAGAGGTGATGGAGACGGCGCACGGTCTCGGGCTGGAATCCACCGCGACGTTCATGATGGGCACGGGGGAGACGAACGCCGAGCGCATCGAGCATCTGCGCATGATCCGCGACGTGCAGGATCGCACCGGCGGATTTCGCTCGTTCATCCCCTGGACCTATCAGCCGGAGAACAATCACCTGAAGGGCCGCACGCAGGCAACGAGTCTGGAGTACCTGCGTATGGTGTCCGTCGCGCGGCTGTTCTTCGACAACGTGAACCACCTGCAGGGTTCCTGGCTCACGACCGGCAAGGACATCGGCCAGCTGACGCTGCACTTCGGCGCCGACGACCTTGGTTCGGTGATGCTCGAGGAGAACGTCGTGTCGTCGGCGGGCGCACGTCACCGCTCGAACCGCACCGAACTGATCGAACTGATTCGCGGTGCCGGCCGCATTCCGGCGCAGCGCGACACGCTCTACCGGCACATCGCCGTGCATGACGATCCGGCGAACGACCCGGTCGACGCGCGGGTGCACTCGCACTTCTCGTCGACCGCGCTCACCCTGCTGCCGACGCAGACAGCAACAGCGGCCGCCTCGTGATCCGAAGCGGCCGCTGCGACTGGTGTCGCTGACCTACTTCAGCTTCGCCAAGAATGCGTCGGCGATCTGCTGGTAGCCGGTCGGGTTCGGGTGGATGTTCTGCACCGAGCACATGTAGGTCCACGTGCAGATCTTCGAGACGTTCGTCGGGATCTTGCCGTAGGGCGGGGTGTTGACGTACGGCGCGAACTGGGCGGTCTTGTACTTCGTGAACACGTCCGCGACCTTGAAGCCGTAGGCCGAGTACTCCGAGCTTTCGGTCAGGTTGATCCCCGCCAGGGCGGTTACGGATGCTGCGGCAACCGCCTGCCCGGTCGTCCCCGTCAGCCACTCGGCCAGGAACGGGTCGTAGTACGCCATCCCGATCTTCTGCGCCACGCCGTGGTCGGCGGTCTTGATAGCGGACAGGATCGTGTTCAGGTTCTGCGCGATCGTCTTCTCGCCCTGCACGATGCAGGCTGCGTTGATGCTGCTGCCCGTCGCACAGCCGTCGACGTCGTTCGCACCGATGTCGATCGAGATGTAGCGGATATTCGCCCAGTTGCTGTCGATGAACTGGATCGCGTCGCCGAGCTGCGAGCCGGTTGTATATCGACCAACGGGGCACTTGCCGCCGTTGATGAACGTCGTGGTCGTCTCGCCGCTACAGCCGAGCTTGACCAGATCGAGCTGTTGCGTGCTGGCCAACCTCGCCTTGAGCACGTTGTAGACGTCCTCGGAGAAGCCTTGGGTCGTGTCACCGAGGCCGGGCTGGTATCCGACGGAGAGCGAATCGCCGAGCGACAGGTACACGGCATGCGTTGCTGGGATGGCCTGGCTGGCGCTCATCGGTACGGCCACGGCTGCGGTCGCGACGAGCGCACCGGCAATGAGCAGGCGCGGAATGCGCATGGGACCCCCTGAAGACGTGGACGTTGGCGAGCGGAGCGTAAGCGTTCTCAGACGATCATGCCCGGTGATGTCCGGTCAGTGGCTCAAGATCCCGTTGATCACCTTTGTCGTGTTTCGCATCTCGAGCTGGTTGGGATGCAGCGGGAAGCTGTCGCTCGTCGGCACCAACCCTTCCAGCCAGCGGATACCGGGCAGCGCGCAGGAGTCGTGCCCGACCGAGGACGTCCGGATGTTCACGTAGGTCGCGTTGTGCGCGGCCGCCTGCTGGGCCATGACGGAGTTCAGCTCGTCGATCTTGGCCTGGATGTAGGTCGCGTCCGGTCCGAGCAACGGCTGGTACGGGAAACACCCGCCGTTGCGGATGGCCGTCGGGTAGCCGACCATCAGCACCCGCGCGTTGGGGGCGAGCTGGTGGATGCGGTCGATCACGGTCCCGAACGTCGGCGCGAACGCCTGGATGCGCTGGCTGTACTGGTCTACGCCCCCTGCCGTGTACTTGGCCGCGCAGGACTTGCCGATCGGGGGAGGAAACACGTTGATGCAGCTTTCGGCCAGGCCGACTAGGCCGACGTCGTTGCCGCCGATGCCGACGGTCACGAGTGTGGTGTCTGACCGCAGCGCGTTGTACTGGGGCGGGGCCGTGCCGCTGACACTGCCGGGCTGAGGGTTGGCGAAGTTCTGCGTGGTTGCCGACGAGCAGGTCACATCCCGCAGCGTCGTGACGTGCAGCTGCTGGGCGAGCAGGTGCGCGTAGTTCAGCGCCGAGCGCACGCAGGTGACCGGATCGGTCATGGGGAGGATGAGCGGGCCGGCGGCGTACGAGTCGCCCATCGCGACGTACACAGACGGGGGAGCTGCGAGCGCGCTCGGCCCCGCGGCCAGCGCCGCGGTGAGCGCGCTGGTCGCGGCGAGGAAGGCGGCAGCGCAGGTTCGTACAGTCCGGCGAGTGATCATCAGCAGCTCCGAGATCGGCGTGCGGACAGCATCGGACGCCGTCCGTCGGACCGCAAATCGAGGCGCTCGATCCGGTGGCACCGACACGGCGCAAACGCTTCGGCCGTAGCAGTGTCGGCCCGGCTACGCTCGCCTCGTGTCGCTCATCGTGGCCGTCCCGTTCGGCGTCGCCTCGGCGGTGGCGTACGGCGCCTCGACAGCTGTCCAGCACTCCGCGGCGCATACGGGAACCGGCTCGGCCGACGCCCGTGGGTTGCTGCGGCTGGCGCGCGACCCGCGCTGGCTGATGTCGATCGGTGGCGATGCGTTCGGATTCGCGTTGCAGGTCGTTGCGCTCTCCAACGGCCCGGTTGTACTGGTCCAGCCGTTGCTCGTGCTGACCCTGCCGGTGTCGCTGTTCTTCGGCGCGATGCTCACCGGTACCGCACCCAGACGTGGTGACTACATCGCCTGCCTGGGCATCCTCGGTGGGCTCACCGTTTTCTTTCTCGTCCTCGGCACGCCCCAGGCCGGGCGGACGCCGTCAGCGCACGCGCTCGAATTGACGATCGTGATCGAACTGCTGGTCGGCCTCGGCCTGTGCGGGCTCGTGCACTCCCTCAGCGGGGTGGTGCGCGCGGGGGTCTACGGCGGCGTCGCCGGCGTCTGGTTCGGCACCCTCGGGGTGCTGATCAACTCGATCGCGGTGCAGTACGGCGACCACGGAGCGCGCAGTCTGGTGACGACGGCGGACGGCCTCGTTCCGGTGATCGGTCTCGCCCTGCTCGGCGGTGTCGGCATCGTCCTGACCCAGATCTCGTTCCAGGTCGGCGCGCTAGCCGCGAGCTTCCCCGCCAACAAGGCCGCTGATCCCGTCGCCGCCGTCGTCCTCGGAGCCGTGCTCCTGCACGAGCACGTCCCGAACGGCGCGTTACACGTCGGCATCTACGCCGTGTGCCTCGCTGCGATCGTGATCGGCGCCGTGCGCCTTGCGCGAGCAGCACCGGTTGCCGAGGGCAGCCCGCAGCCGCACGGCGCAGCCGCCGCGTGAAGCGCCGGACCCCAGGGCATCCGGCATCAGGCAGAATGAGCGGCGATGACACCCGATCCCGTGCCGAGCCGATGCCCGCGCTGACTCGGGCCGCGCTCGACAAGCGGCCTGACGAGGTCGCGGCGATGTTCGACGGCGTCGCCCGCCGCTACGACGTCACGAACACCCTCCTGTCGATGGGGCTCGACCGGCGTTGGCGCAAGCGGACCCGGCAATGCCTTGAACTGCACGAGGGGCAGCGGGTGCTTGATCTCGCTGCGGGTACAGGTGTCTCCACTGCTGAATTGCGCCGCTCGGGCGCCTTCGCGGTGGCGTGTGACTTCTCCCTCGGGATGCTGCGGGCCGGCCGTGCGTCGCGTCATCGTCGCGAGGTGCCGTTCGTGGCGGGGGACGCACTGCACCTGCCCTTCGCCGATGCGTCCTTCGATGCCGTGACCATCTCTTTCGGGCTGCGCAACGTTGCGGACGTGCCGACGGCCCTCGCGGAGATGGCTCGCGTCGTCCGCCCTGGGGGCCGACTCGTCGTGTGCGAGTTCAGCCGCCCGGTCTTCGCCCCGTTCCGCTACATCTACCTGAACTACTTGATGCGGGCGCTGCCATGGATCGCCCGGCGGGTGTCTTCGAACCCTGACGCCTACGTGTACCTGGCGGAGTCGATCCGTGCGTGGCCTGCTCAGCGCGATCTCGCGCGGATGGTCGCTGACGCCGGCTGGGTCGGCGTACGCCACCGCAATCTGAGCGGCGGGATCGTCGCCCTGCATATGGCCGAGCGCCCTGGTTAGGTCGATGCTGGCGGGGGGTATCCGCTCTCCGAAGACAACGGGACGACCGCCCGGCCGCCTCATGAGCTGTGCTGCAAAGGAGAACCCAGATGACCGACGAAGACACGACGACCGGAGAGGGCGCTGCCGACGGCGCTGCCGACCACGGCGACGACGGTGGCGCAGACGGTGGCGCGGGCCACGGCGCTGCTGACGGTGCCGCCGACCACGGCGACGACGGTGGTGCAGACGGTGGTGCCAGTGATGGTGGCACCGGCGACGGTGGCGCCACGGACGGCGGTGCCGGCGGCGATGCTGATGGCGGGGCCGATGGCGGCGCCGATGCGGGCGCGACGGGCTGAGCAGATCTGAGGCAGTGACTCCCTCGCGGAGTGGCGCCGCGGGCGATTCGGCGATCTCACGCTGCGTCGCCTGCGGCGTCGATGTCTTTGCGACCCGCCACTGGGGTCGCGAACCGCTGCTCACCCGCGCCGCCGAATTCGGCAACGGGCTCGGGCCCGGCTTCCGGGACCTGTTCGACGCCGCCGCGGTCGACGAGCTTGTGTCGCGCCGCGGGTTGCGCACACCGTTCCTGCGGATGGCCAAGGACGGGACCGTGCTGGCGGCCGCACGCTTCACGCGGGGCGGCGGCGCCGGAGCCGGGATCGGTGACCAGGCTGCCGACGACCGGGTGCTCGCCGCAATGGCCGACGGCGCGACGCTCGTGCTGCAGGCGCTGCATCGCACCTGGCCACCACTCGTGGACTTCGGCGCCCGGCTCGCCGCCGAGCTCGGGCATCCGGTGCAGGTGAATGCCTACATCACGCCTCCGCAGAACCAGGGTTTCGAACCGCACTACGACGTCCACGACGTGTTCGTCCTCCAGATCTCCGGACGCAAGCGCTGGACGATTCACGAACCCGTGGTGCGCAGTCCGCTCGCCGATCAGCCGTGGCAGAACCACCGCGAAGCGGTCGCGGACCGCGCCGGGCAGACTCCCCTGATCGACGTGGACCTCGAGCCGGGTGACGCCCTGTACCTGCCGAGGGGAACGATCCACGCCGCCGAGGCGCTCGGCGAGATGTCCATCCACCTGACCGTCGGCGTACATCCGCTGACACGCTTCGACATCGTTCGGCACCTGCTCGGCGCCGCCCAGGACGACGCGGACCTGCGTGCGTCGTTGCCGATGTCGGCTGACCTCGCCGACCCGGACGTCCTCGCACCGCATCTCGCCGCGACGGTCGAGGCGCTGCACTCGCACCTGGATACGGCGACCGCTGAGCAGGTGGCGCGCCACGTCGGCACGTTCCTGATGCGGCAGACGCGCCCCGAACCGCTCGGCCCGCTGGCGCAGCTCGCGGCCGCTGACCACATCACGGGGGCAACCCTGCTTCGGCTGCGTGCCGGATTGCGGCTGCGGGTCGACGACGGCGACACCGGCATCCGCCTGCAGCTCGTCGACCGTGCCGTTGATCTCCCGATCGGTGCGCGCGGTGCGATCAAGGTGATCCTTGCCGGGGCACCCTTCTCGCCTGCGGAATTGGTCGGGTTGGACAGCGACGGCCAGATCGCACTCGCCCAGCGACTCACCCGCGAAGGCGTGGTCGTCCCGGCGGGTTGAGCCTGCGTGACAGGCTGACGCGGTGGTACATCCGCGGCATGTGCCGCCTCACCCGCGCGAAAGCCTGGAACGATGCGCGCTCCGTGCGCAGCTGCGCGGAGATCCCATGCTCGGCACCGCCTTCCCTGCCTCGCGGCTGCTGCTCGTCGAACAACCAGGACCGTGGGGTGCGGCCGGCCTGCGCGGATCGCGTTTCGATTCAGCGATTGCCGCCGAGCTGGAGTCAGGCGCGATTGCCGCGGGACTGCGGGTGCAGGTGATTCGACGCCCTGGCCGGACGCGGGCCGGCGCGTTGCGACGATGGGCGATCGCGGAAACGAGCGAGGGCCGCGAATCGATCCGGTGGGGCACGTTCGACTCCGACGCGGCGCTGCTCGATGTGCCGCTCGACGGCTCGACCGGTGAGTTGGACACGCAGCCGCTGTACCTCGTGTGCGCGCACAGCAAGCACGACACGTGCTGCGCGCTACGCGGCCGACCCGTCGCCGCGGCGCTGAATGCCGTGCGGCCCGGACGGGTCTGGGAGTGCAGTCACCTCGGGGGCGATCGCTTCGCGGCCAATGTCCTCGTGCTGCCGACAGGCCTGCTCTACGGCCGTGTGCTGCCGTTCGCTGCAACGGAGTTCGTCGCGGCGGCCGAGGCCGACGAGGTGGTGCCGGCGTTGCTCCGCGGCCGCATCGGCCTTGCCCCGGCCGCCCAGGCCGCGCTGGCCTTCGCCTACGAGCATCTCGCGTTGCACGACCGGGCCGCACTGACGGTCGTGTCGACGGAGCGGGTCGTCGACGGGCGCGCCAAGGTCCGCATCGCCGGCCCGCATGGACTGCTGGACGTCGCCGTGACGGTCGAGCGGGAGGCCGCCGAGGGGCTGACCTGCGCCAATCCCGGACCGAACTCCTACCTGCGCTACCGGCCGGTGAGCATCGCGGTGGTCGACTAGGACCTCAGGTGCAGGCGGCCTCAGTGCCGGCCGAGGCGGGCGATCGAGGCCAGGATCTCGGCCTCGGCCTCCGCACGGCCCACCCAGGATGCCCCGTCGACGCTCTTGCCGGGCTCCAGCTCCTTGTAGACCTCGAAGAAGTGCTGGATCTCGAGCCGGTCGAACTCGGGCACGTGATGGATGTCCCGCAGGTGCTCCAAGCGCGGGTCGGTGGACGGGACGCACAGCACCTTGTCGTCTCCGCCCTTCTCGTCGGTCATCCGAAACATGCCGATCGCCCGGCATTTGACGAGCACACCCGGAAAGAGCGGATCGCCCTGCAAGATCACCAGCGCGTCGAGGGGGTCGCCGTCCTCGCCGAGTGTGTTCTCGATGTAGCCGTAGTCCGCCGGGTACTGCGTCGATGTGAACAGCGTGCGGTCGAGCCGCATCCGACCGGTGTCGTGGTCGACCTCGTACTTGTTGCGGCTGCCCTTGGGGATCTCGATCAAGACGTCGAAGTCCACGGCGATCTGCTCCTTGGTCGGCTCCCGTTAGTGTGACGCATCGTGGAGTGGGGGCGAGCGCGGTCCGCCCCCCTCGTGCTGCTCGTCGTCGCGCTGATGGCTGCCGCAGCCGTCGGTGCCTATGCCGGAGTCCGCCGGCTGGCACGCGAGGACACGCGTCCCGCGGCTACCGCGCCGAGTGTCCTCGCCCACGCGACGGACAACCCCGCGCCCATCCCGACAGCGCACACGGCTCCGGCGATCGATCCGGCGGCGGTGGGGCGGGTGGTGGCGGCGAAGCTCGCCGCGACGGCGCTCGGCGGACACGTCGTCGCCGAAGTGGATGACGCGACTGGTGGAACTTCGCTGTATGCCAACCGGGCCGCCACTCCCGCTGCGCCGGCCTCGACGGCGAAACTGCTCACCGCGGCCGCCCTTCTCGCAGTCCGTTCCCCGACCGACACGATCACCACCAAGGTCGTCGCCGGGTCGAGCCCGGGCACCGTCGTGCTGGTCGGCGGCGGTGACCCAACATTGACCGGAGCCGCCGGGGCAGCGGCCGCCGCCTATCCCGGCGCGGCGCGAATCTCGGACCTCGCTGCGCAGTTGCGCCGCGCGGGCACCGCGGTCACCGGCATCGTGATCGACGCGTCACTGTTCACGGGGCCCGCACGCTCGCCGGCCTGGGCAGCAGAAGACATCCCGAGCGACTACGCCGCGCCGATCACCGCCGTGATGGTCGACGGCGGGCGCTCCGGCCCAGCGGACCCGATTCGCAGCGTCACGCCGGATCTCGACGCCGGGCGGGCCCTAGCGGCTGCACTCGGCCGGCCCACGGTCGCGATCACGCGTGGCGTGGCACCGGCAGGGGCGCGCACGCTGGCGAGCGTGCACTCGGCGCCGTTGTCGGTTCTGGTCGGGCAGATGTTGCAGCAGTCCGACAACGTCATCGCCGAGTGTCTGGCGCGTCAGGTCGCGCTTGCGACGCACGCTCCGGCCAGCTTCTCCGGGGCTGCTGCCGCGGTGCGCTCAGTTCTGTCGGGCCTCGGGGTCGATCCCGGTGCGGACATGCGCGACGGCAGCGGTCTCGCCGCGGCGGACCGAGTCAGCGTGCAAACGCTGGCGGGCGTGCTGCGGCTGATCGTCGCAGGGACCCGACCGGCGCTCCGCGACATCGTCGCGGCGCTGCCTGTTGCCGGCTGGAGCGGAACGCTCGCCGGCCGGTACCGCACTGCGGCGACGGGGGAGTTCGCTGCCGGCGTGGTCCGGGCGAAGACCGGAACGCTCACCGGAGTGTCGGCGCTCGCCGGCCTCGTGCGCGACAGCGATGGTCGGCTGCTCGTGTTCGCCTTCATCGCCGATCGAGTGCCGGCGGGAACGGCGGCGACGGCCGCCGCTGAAACGGCGCTGGACGGCGCGGCGGCGGCGCTCGCGGCCTGCGGCTGCCGCTGACCGGGATCGGCGCCCGGCCCGCTGCCCGTACTCTGTGGCTATGGCCTCGCTCATCGACTGGGACGTCGCGGCGCGCGCTGCAAAGCGGTTCAGCCCGCCGCCGCCGTCGGTGTCGCGGCAGGAGGCCGACGAGGTCGTCGGCGAGCTGTACCAGGCGACATCGCAGGCCGCCGGACACGTCGCCGAACTGACGCGGCTGGAAGAGCCGACGGTGAGTGCCGCGACGCGGGTCGTCGACCGCGCCGCCTGGATCGACGCGAACACCGGTGGCATGCGCGCGATCATGACGCCGCTGGTGGACAAGCTCGCCGCGCAGAACCGTGTCGGCAAACTCGCCGAAGGCGTCGGTGGCCGCATCACCGGCGTCCAGGTCGGGCTCGTCGTCGGCTTCCTGTCCGGCAAGGTGCTCGGCCAGTTCGAGTTCTTCGACCGGCCCGGCGGTCAGCTGCTGCTTGTCGCGCCGAACCTGGTCGCCATCGAACGCCAGCTCAAGGTCGATCCACGCGACTTCCGCCTGTGGGTGTGTCTGCACGAGGTCACCCACCGCGTGCAGTTCACCGCGGTGCCGTGGCTTCGGCAGCACATGCTCGACGAGGTGGCTGCGCTCACCGACGCCGTCGAGACCGACCCGGCCGTGCTGCGCCAGCGTCTGTCGAGTGGCGTAGGCGAGTTGGTGAAGGTCGTTCGCGGCCAGGGTGACGGCTCGGGGCTGATGGCCGTCATCGCCTCGCCCGAGCAGCGCGAGATCCTCGATCGGATCACCGCCTTCATGTCCCTCGTCGAGGGGCACGCCGAGTACGTCATGAACTCGGTCTCGCCGGACGTGATCCCCAGCCAGCCGGCCATCGAGAAGCGCTTCGCGCAGCGGCGGCGAAAGGGCGGCAATCCGCTCGACCGCCTGCTGCGCAAGCTGCTCGGCATGGAGGCCAAGACACGCCAGTACGTCGACGGTTCGGCGTTCGTGCGAGGGGTCGTCGATCGCATCGGAGTCGAGGACTTCAATGCGATCTGGACCTCGCGGGAGACGCTGCCGACCAAGGCAGAGATCGCCTCGCCCGGGCAGTGGATCGCGCGTGTTCACGCCTGACCCGCTGCCTGAGCCGTCGGGCACACGTAGGCGCTGATGGGGCCGCATCCGGCCGTCGCCGAGATTCGGCTGGCCGTCCGGACCGCTCTGGCGGGCCTCGACGATGACCGCACCACGTTGCTGGTGGCCTGTTCAGGCGGTGCCGACTCGCTCGCCCTCGCGGCGGCGGCAGCCTTCGAGGCCCCGCGCGCCGGTCGCCGCGCGGCTCTGGTGACCATCGACCACGGCCTTCAGCCCGGCTCGCACACCCAGGCGGCCAGCGTCGCCGCCCTGGGCTACGAGCTCGGCTTCGATCCGGTCGAGACCCTCGTCGTTCATGTCGGACGCGACGGCGGACCGGAGGCGGCTGCCCGCGCGGCCCGCTACCGCGCTCTCGACGCGGCCGCCGAGGCCCATGGGGCGGACGTGCTTCTCGGCCACACCCTCGACGACCAGGCCGAAACCGTGCTGTTGGGGCTCGGCCGCGGCTCGGGACCGCGATCGATCGCGGGCATGGCCGCGCGCTCAGGTCGGTATGTCCGCCCGCTGCTCGGTGTGCGCCGCGCCACGACCGAGGCAGCCTGCACGGCGTTGGGATTGTCCTGGTGGGACGACCCGCACAACGCTGATCCGGCGTTCCAGCGGGTGCGGCTGCGCCGGGAGGTGTTGCCCTTGCTCGACGACGTCCTGCAGGGCGGCGTCGCCGAGGCTCTGGCCCGAACTGCGGACTTGATACGAGCCGATCTCGAAGCCCTCGATGCGCTGATCAACAGCCCGTCCGCGGTCGATGCGGCAGGTTGGTCGGCCGTTGATCATCAGATGTCGCTGGCCGTCGACGGTCTTGCCGGACTCCCGCGGGCCGTCCGCAGCCGAATGCTGCGCGACTGGGCCGTGGCCAACGGCATTGCGTCGCTCACTGCCGTCCACACCGCCGCCCTCGACGCGCTGATCACGGCCTGGCACGGGCAGGGACCTGTGGACGTGCCGGGCGGTCGGCAGGTACGCCGGGCGTCTGGGAGACTCGAGGTCACACCCTGAAAGCACGACCTGACGATCACCAGCTGCAGGAGTCGCCGAGTGAGCGAATTGGACGTCGACATCGACGCCGTCCTGGTCACGGCGGACGAGATCAAGGACAAGATCGCCGCGCTCGCCAAGGAGATCGACCACGACTATGCGGGCCGTGAGCCGCTGCTCGTCGGCGTGCTCAAGGGTGCCGCGATGTTCATGTCCGATCTGGCACGGGCGCTCGAGCGCCCGTCGACGATGGAATTCATGGCGGTCAGCTCCTACGGGAGCTCGACGACGTCGTCCGGTGTGGTCCGGATCCTCAAGGATCTCGATCGTGACATCGCCGGTCAGCACGTGCTGATCGTCGAGGACATCATCGACTCCGGCCTCACTCTGTCGTGGTTGCTGAAGAATCTGGCCAGCCGGCAGCCGGCCTCGATCGAGATCGTCGCCCTGCTGCGCAAGCCCGATGCGATCAAGGTCGACGTCCCCGTGAGATACGTCGGCTTCGACATTCCGAACGAGTTCGTCGTCGGCTATGGGCTGGATTACGCCGAGCGCTACCGCGATCTGCCCTACATCGGGCGGCTTCGGCCCGCTGTGTACGGGGGCTGACGTGTACCGTCGAAAGCGAAACCGGTCAGTCTGATCAGGAGGAACGCGGACGCAGCGCCGTTCGTGACAAGGATATGAATCGCAGGCGCATTCTCCGGTCCTGGTGGCTATGGGCCCTCGTCATCCTGTTCTGCTTCATCGTGCTGCCCTCGCTGATCTCCACAGGCAGCACCTACCACGGCGTCAACACCTCCGACGCGATCAGCCAGATCCAGAGCGGCAACGTGGCCAAGGCGACGGTCAAGGACAAGGAACAGACGCTCCAGCTTCAACTCAAGGCGCCTTTCCAAGGCCACGACAAGATCAGCGCCCAGTACACGACCGACTACGACACGACGATCACGAACGACCTGGCGGCCGCGAAGACGAACTTCACCGTCAAGGTCACGAAGCAGAGCACCTGGCTGTCGCTGCTGTTCAGCATCCTGCCGATCCTGCTGATCGTCGGAGTGCTGTTCTTCGTCATGAGCCAGGTCCAGGGCGGCGGCAACCGGGTCATGAGCTTCGGCCGGAGCAAGGCCAAGCTCGTCAACAAGGACATGCCCAAGACGACCTTCACCGATGTGGCGGGTGCCGACGAGGCTGTCGAGGAGCTGCAGGAGATCAAGGAGTTCCTCGAGAACCCGGCCAAGTTCCAGGCGATCGGCGCCAAGATCCCTAAGGGCGTGCTGCTGTACGGGCCGCCCGGCACCGGCAAGACGCTGCTGGCCCGCGCCGTGGCAGGCGAGGCCGGCGTGCCGTTCTACTCGATCTCCGGTTCGGACTTCGTCGAGATGTTCGTCGGTGTCGGCGCCTCCCGGGTTCGCGACCTGTTCGAGCAGGCGAAGGCGAACGCGCCGTCGATCATCTTCGTCGACGAGATCGACGCAGTGGGCCGCCACCGTGGTGCCGGCATGGGCGGCGGGCACGACGAGCGCGAACAGACGCTCAACCAGTTGCTCGTCGAGATGGACGGCTTCGACGTCAAGGGTGGCGTGATCCTGATCGCCGCCACGAACCGTCCGGACATCCTCGACCCCGCGCTGCTGCGTCCGGGCCGGTTCGACCGGCAGATCGCGGTCGGGCCCCCTGACGTTCTCGGGCGCGAGGCGGTATTGAAGGTGCATGCCAAGGGCAAGCCGTTCGCGCAGGACGTCGACCTGAGCGTGATCGCTCGTCGCACCCCCGGCTTCACCGGCGCCGACCTCGCGAACGTCATCAACGAGGCCGCACTGCTGACGGCGCGCAACAACGGACGGCTGATCACGACGCACGCACTCGAAGAGTCGATCGATCGTGTCATCGCCGGACCGGAACGCAAGACGCGAGCCATGAGCGACAAGGAGAAGCGGGTCACCGCCTATCACGAGGCGGGCCACGCGCTCACCGCCTGGGCGATGCCGAACCTCGACCCGGTGCACAAGGTGACGATCCTGCCGCGCGGCCGCTCGCTGGGACACACCCTCGTTCTGCCGCTGGAAGACCGTTACACGCAGACCCGTTCGGAGATCCTCGACCAGCTCGTCTACGCCCTCGGTGGTCGCGCGGCCGAGGAGCTCGTGTTCCACGAGCCGACGACGGGCGCCTCCAACGACATCGAGAAGGCGACGGGCCTGGCCCGGGCGATGGTCACCGAGTACGGAATGAGCGCGAAGCTGGGTGCCGTCAAGTACGGTACCGGCGACGCCGAGCCGTTCATGGGCCGCGATTACGGGCACCAGCGTGACTACTCCGAGGACATCGCCGCGGGGATCGACGGCGAGGTCCGTGACCTCATCGAGGCCGCGCACGATGAGGCCTGGGAGATTCTGGTCCAGTACCGCGACGTCCTCGATCAGATGGTGCTCGAGCTGGTCGAGAAGGAGACGCTCAACAAGCCCGACCTCGAACGCATCCTCGCGGCGGTTCGCAAGCGGCCACCGCACAACACCTTCGCCGGTTTCGGCAAGCGCACGCCCAGCGACAAGCCGCCGGTCGAGATCCCGATGTCGCTGCGTAAGCATGCGGGCAGCAATGGTTCGACCAACGGCACGACGGGCACGACACCGCAGCCCGCACCTGGCGCTCCGGTCGGGCAGCCTGGTGCGTTCGGCCCGCAACAGCAGGGCGGCCCTTACGGCCACGGGGGCGCGGCACCGTACGGCGGGTACGCGCCGCCGGCGAACACGCCGTACGACAAGCCGGGAACATCATCTGACGCTGGTGGCGCTCAGGGCCCGTCATGACCGATGCTGCGGCTGATGCCGCGGCCCGGGTCGACTACCCCCGCGCCGAGGCGGCGGTTCGCGAGCTGCTGATCGCCGTCGGCGAGGATCCCGACCGCGAGGGACTTCGCGCGACTCCTGGCCGCGTGGCGCGGGCCTATGCCGAGACCTTTGCCGGCCTGTTCGTCGATCCCGACGAAGTCCTGCAGACGACGTTCGACGAGAACCACGACGAACTCGTGCTTGTGAAGGACATCCCGCTCTACTCGACGTGCGAGCACCACCTGGTGCCCTGGCACGGCACCGCTGCCGTCGGCTACATCCCTGGTGAGGACGGCCGGATCACCGGCCTGTCCAAGCTGGCGCGGGTGGTCGATCTCTACGCCCGCCGCCCGCAGGTGCAGGAGCGCCTTACCGCCCAGGTTGCCGATGCCGTGATGCGCCGGCTCGAACCGCGCGGGGTCATCGTCGTCATCGAGGCCGAGCACCTGTGCATGGCGATGCGCGGTGTGCGAAAGCCTGGCGCGCGCACGATGACCTCTGCAGTCCGCGGGATCTTCAAGGATGATCAGCGCACCCGTGCAGAGGCGCTGAGCCTGATCCTGGGTCGATGAGCACCACCCCGTCCCACCGCTCCGCTGCGGCGCCGAAACGACACGCGGGGTTCGGCGACATCCCCAAGCGGTCCGACCGGATCGTGATCGTCGGCGTGCTCAACGTCACTCCCGATTCCTTCTCCGACGGCGGCCGCTACGAGTCACTCGACGACGCGGTCGCGCATGCGGTCGAAATGCAGGCGAACGGTGCGGACGTGGTCGACGTCGGCGGGGAATCGACGCGACCCGGGGCGCGCCGGGTGGACGCCGAGGAGGAGTCCCGGCGCGTGGTTCCGGTGATCCGCGAGCTGGCCTCGAGCGGAGTACGGGTGAGTGTCGACACCTACCGGGCAGTGGTGGCTGCCGCGGCTCTGGAAGCGGGCGCGGCCATCGTCAACGATGTCTCAGGAGGTCTGGGCGATCCGTCGATGAGCGACGTGGTCCGCGATGCGGGATGCCCGTGGATCCTGATGCACTGGCGCGGGCACAGCGAACGGATGCAGGATCTTGCCCACTACGTCGATGTCGCGGCCGAGGTACGCACTGAGTTGCTGCAGCGTGTCGACGCAGCCGTTACGGCCGGAGTTGATCCCGGCCGCCTGGTACTCGATCCTGGACTCGGCTTCGCCAAGACCGCCGAACACAACTGGACGCTGCTCGGCGATCTGCGCAGCCTGGTCGCGCTCGGCTTGCCGGTACTCGTAGGCGCTTCTCGCAAGTCGTTCCTGGGCCGGCTGCTCGCCGACGCCAATGGCGACCCACGGGCAGTGGACGATCGTGAGGACGCCACGACTGCCCTCAGTGCATTCGCGGCGCTGAATGGGGCCTGGGGTGTGCGCGTGCACGATGTGCGTCCCTCGGTCGACGCGGCCCTGGCGATCGCCGCGATCCAGGCCGCGACACCATGACCGATCGCATCGAGTTGCGCGGGCTGCGAGCACGCGGCTTCCACGGTGTCTTCGATCACGAGCGGCGTGACGGGCAGGACTTTGTCGTCGACGCGGTGCTCGAGTTCGACACGCGGGCAGCCGGGGCGTCTGACGATCTCGCCGACACCGTCGACTACGGCGAATTGGCCACGGCGCTGCACGGGGTGATCACGGGCGAGCCGGTCGCCCTGCTCGAGACCCTGGCCGAACGGCTGGCCCGGACGTGCCTGCATGACCCCCGCATCGCCGCTGCGACGATCACAGTGCACAAACCGCAGGCGCCCATCCCGCACGCCTTCGCCGATGTCTGCGTCACCATCCGCCGCGAGCAGACGTGAGCACAGCGGTGTTGTCGATCGGGTCGAACATCGCCGATCGGCTCGGCCATCTGCAGGCGGCTGTCGATCTTTTCCGGCCGTCGATCGTGGCCGTCTCGCCCGTCTACGAGACAGCGCCGTGGGGGCCGGTCCCGCAGGACGACTATTTGAACGCGGTCTTGATCGTGCAGGATCGGTCCGCCGCACCACGCGACTGGCTCGATCGCGCGCACGCAGCCGAGACCGCCGCACGGCGCTCGCGCGGTGTGCGGTGGGGGCCGCGCACGCTCGACGTCGACGTGATCGCTGTCGACGACGTCGTGAGTGACGATCCGGTGCTCACGCTGCCTCACCCGCGAGCGGCCGAACGGGCGTTCGTGCTCGTTCCGTGGCTCGCGGTCGCACCCGACGCCCGACTCGGCGTGACCCCGGTGGCTGAGCTCGTGAACAGCATCGATGCCATCGACGTGCAGGGCGTGCGCCGCCGTCGTGACCTGGAGCTGGGCTGACGATGAGACGAACCGGGATTGCCGACCTGGCCGTGCCTTTTCTTGTGATCGGTATCACGGTGTACGTCCTGCTGCGCTTCTCCTATGACTCCCTGCCGCCGCTGCATCTGATCATCCCGCTACCGCTGGCTGTGCTCGCCGCCGTCGAATTCGTGCTCGCTCGACGCGTCCGTGCCGCCGTGCGACACGACCCCTCAGGACGGCCGATGGCGGCAATCGCGATAGCTCGATGTGTCGCGCTCGGCAAGGCCTCGTCGCTGGTGGCGGCCGCCGTGGGTGGCGCGGCCGTGGCGTTGCTGGTCAGGGTGGCGCCGCACTCGGCGTCGGTCAATGCCGCGTCGAACGACACGACGGTGTCCGCGGTCCTCCTCGCCGCGTGCGTGCTGCTCGTCGTTGCCGGTCTCGCATTGGAGCGGGCCGGAATCGATCCGAACCGGGAGCGCGACGACTGAGCGCCTGGCGGGCGTAGCGCTGCGGCACAGTTAGGCTGGTGCGATGCGACGCCTTGGGGGCGGCGGGTGGGACCGCCGCACGCGCCAACGGGTACTGCGCGTCGTCCTCACCGTTCTGGCCGTGGCTCTCGGCACCGTGGCCGTCTGGCTGATCGTCACCTCGGAAAGCGCCCAGCGCACCAAGATCGGCGCCTTGGCCGGGTTCTGGGCCCTGCTGATCGCCGCGTATCCGGTGCTCGGCATGCGCCACCCACAAGCGGAGCAGGCAGGCCGAGCAGGGCAGGAGGTCGACCTGCGCCCAGCCGGAAACCTCGAGCGTACGGAGGACGCCGCGTCCCGGCTGGAGTACGAGCGGCGGCTGCAGCAGATGATCCGCCACGAGATCCACACGGCGCTCGGCTCTGAGCTCGCCAGCCTGCGCTCCGAGGTTGCCGCTCTACGCAGCGAAATCCTTGAGAAGGTCGGTGGCCAGATCCGGTTGGAACGCATCGAAACGACGCGCATGATCGGCTCGGACATCGAGGCACTACAGCACGAGGTACGCCAGTTGAAGGTGGCAAACCATCCCGACGGCATGGGCGGTTTCACTGTCGATGCGACGGAGTTGGTCCAATCGATGGACGACGCTGTCGCACGCCAACTCGCTGCAGCAGAGGCCGAGCACGCGGAGCGGCTGCGGCAGTTGGCGGCGCACGTCGCCGAGGTCGAACTGGCTGAGGTCGAACTGGCTGAGGTCGAGCTGTCCCCGACGGCGAGCGAGCAGCCCGCG
>DASYGT010000033.1:0-7452 GCA_035999365.1 Jatrophihabitantaceae bacterium | reverse complement strand
ATCGACCAACCCGATCAGCCGCACCTCAGCCTCATGCTGCACCCGCAGCTCCGCCCGCATCCCCTCCACGACCTGGGCATCGGTCAGCAACTCCAACGAGTCACCCACCAATACGTCCACATGTTCGATAGTACGCCTTCCGAGGAAGCGAAACAAGAACATCCAGCGAGAATCCACAGATATATATGACGATCCGAGCGCAAGGCAACGCTGCCGAGCAACCCAGCAGGAGAGCGAACCGCCCCTCCGTTGCTGCGCCTTTCGAGCGCACCACGAGCCGGCAGCGCAACCGACTCGAAGCGGACGCCCCTCCGTCGCTGCGCCCTTCAAGCACACCCCCCAGCCGGCAGCGCGAGCCGAGCACGAACCGAACACCCTCCGTCGCTGCGCCTTTGTCGAGTGCAGACCGACCCGAGCGAGCCCGCACCCTCGAGCAGCGCCACACCACACACGTGACGCCCGACCGGACAGCCGGCAGTACCAGCCGAGCACGAACCGAACACCCTCCGTCGCTGCGCCTTTGTCGAGCGCAGACCGACCCGAGCGAGCCCGCACCGTCGATTGGAAGCGATCGACCGCCGAGGATCTCCCTTGGCGCCGCGCCCCACCGGATCGACTGCGATCCGCACAACCCACGTAACGGCTATCGCGACACGATCAACGAGTAGCCACCGATGAAGCGACCCTCGGCGTCGGAGGCGACGAACCGCAACAGATGTGCGGCATCGCGCCCGCCGCCGAGGGCGGCCGCGATCGACCCCGCCTCGAGGTTGCCGATGTCGAGAAGGTGCTGCAGCGAGGTCGCCAGCACCTCGTGCGCGGCGTCGCCGGTTCCGGTCACCGCGACGTTGCGCAACGCCTGCCGGTCGACGGTGTGCAGGTAGCGCGGGATCTCGAGCGGGTTGATCGCCGCGACGGCATCGGTCATCGCCTCGGTCGGGGCGACCACGATCTCCGCGCCGCGGCGCACCGCCGTCAGCAGGTGCAGAGAATCGCCCATCATTGCGCCGTGCACGACCTGCTCCATCACCGGGGCCGTGAGCGGCGCGGCGTGCCGACGGCGGCCCCCGGCCGCCTGCAGGATCGGCACCACAGCAGCGCCGCCGTGCAGCAGCTGCAACGTGCCGCCGCGCGGGATGCGCTCGCCCAGCGTGTTCAACAGCGTCGTCATGGGAATCGCACCAGCCGCGATGGTGAGGTTGCGCTGCCCGACGTGCCGGTCGTTGTTCGAGTCGAACACGCCGCGCCACGGGTCGGCGATGCAGTCGACGACGGCGATCAGACATTCGTGGCCGGTGAGCTCGTACGGGATGTTCCAGGCCGGTGCGATCTCGACGACCTGCACCGACTCGGGCCGGGTGCGATCGGCGAGTTCGACGAACGCGCCGCCGATCAACTGTGGTTCGTAGTCGGCGGAGTTCGGGCCGAAGAAGCCCGGATCGACCCAGTACAACGTCACCTGCGTGCCGATGGCGGGGAACCGTCCGAGGTTGAACACGCGCACGAACGCGCGGTACGTGTTCCCCGACGTCGGATTGCCGACGCAGTGCGCCGGGTCGAAGGCGCCGGTGTATGAGGCGTCGACGAGCAGGATGTCGGGCGATTCCCAACACGCGGTGGGTGGCCACGCCGGCCGCACGCCGCGATCACCGGGCGCGTCGCGGATCAGCAGATACGGCAGCACGTCCTCACGGTTCGGGCGCCGCTTGTCGCCCTTGCCGCTGAGGTCGCGCAGCACCTGCTTGAGCCGTGCGGGGTCCGGAGCGTTCGCCGAGTCGGGGACGAACGACGTCGACGTGTCGACGGTCGAGGCCGGGTTCTTGCCGCGGTGCGTGTCCTCGGCCATCACTGATCACCCCGCCGCAGCTGCATGCCACGCATACCGAGCTTGCTCCAGTCGATGCCGTTCCGCGGCGGCACGTGCGGCTTCGCATTGCAGACGTCGGGTGCGTCCGGCTTCGGTTCCGGGACGACCGCTCGTCCCAGATAGTTCATTCGCAACGCGTGGGTCGGGTCGTACCACTGCGTCTCGAGCACGTGGTGCGCGGCGTCGACCTGCGTGGGGTTGTCGGTGTCGGCGTGGAAGAAGTGCGGCGGTGTGCACGGCTGCAGGTAGCGCCAGTCCTCCGGCGGGTTCGCGATGTTCTCGAACTGCACGTGGCAAAGCCACGGCGGCGCTCCGGTCGGCGGGGTCGGCAGTCCCGGCGAGTGCCGGTCCCAGTCCCACGTCTTCCACGCATAACCGCGGTCGGAGTCGAGGTTGAAGTCCGGGACGCTGAACTCGTCGTCCGCGACGTCGTCAGCCATTTTGCCTACGAGATAGAGGCTGTAGTCGACCGGACCGCCGAGGTGTTTGTCCTGCCCGAGCAGGGCATTGAGCGCCGTCCACGTGTCGAGCGGCGACGGCGCGGCTTCCAGCTGCGCGCGCGCCGAGTCGTCGCCGTCCGGGCCGGGAACGAGCACGGTCGCGGAGTCTCCGGCGACGTAGGGCCCGCTGTGCACCGGCGGACCGAGCTCGGTGGGCACCATGTCGCCGGCGGTGTTGTGCAGCGGGTAGCGCCACGGCGCGAGCCAGGCGCTCGGGTGGAACTCGGCCGCGTCGTTGGCATAGTGCAGCGGCTTCGTCAGGCCCAACAGATCGGTCAGGGACGCATCGATGGCGAAGGTGTCGCGCACCACGTTGCGCGGGTAGAGCCGGTCGCGGTCGTAGCTGGACACACTGGTCGCGCGTCCGGACGGTTCGTCGAACCCGGGAGTGATCGAGCCGTAGCCCAGCGGGTCGTCGAGGGCGGAGCCGATGTCGAACCCCGAGCCGGTGTTGCCGACGCCGAGCGTGGTGAGGCCGAAGTCGATCTCGTCGGGGTTGGGCATCTGGAAGCCGGACATCACCAGCGCGCGGCGCGCGAGCAGGTAGAGGTTCCAGGCCGCCATCTCGGCCAGGTAGACGAGGTTGCGCGCCCACTTCAGCAGCACGTCGGCGGCCAGGCTCGGGATGATCGTGATCAGCCACACCGCGATCTGCACGAGGTATTCGGCCCACGCGAACAGCGCGAGCAGCAGGTCGTACCAGTGGAAGCTGTCGTCGCTGTTGACGTCGGCGCCGCGGGACGGATCGTCGCTGACACCGTGGTCGCTGCCGGGTGGACTGGGAAAGGAATGGTCGGTGAACACGTCCGGCGGTTGCGGCTTGCGCGGTGCGAGCGCACCCGTGCCGGTCAGCTTCAGGTAGGCGTAGACGAGCTTCCACATCTCGGCCATCGCGGCGGCGTTCGGCCGTCCGTCGAGCACGCCGTTGGCATCGGTCAAGCAGTAGTTGGCGTCCTGGGCGAGGATCTTCGGCCCGTCCGGATGCACGCTGGCCATCACGTCCGTTATCGCGGTGACGAGGTGGCCGGGCAGGTTGCCGGTGTCGAGGTCGAAGAAGGTCTTTCGCGTTGCAGCGTCGGTCGGTCCGTCGCCGGTCGGGTAGGGCGGAAAGCCGGTGACGTAGTCGTAGGCGGGTCCGTCGTCGCGGCCGGCGTAGGGGCCGTCGCTGCGCCGCCGGAACGCCGTCCAGAAGTGCACGGCGCTCTCGCCGATCTCGCCGTAGCAGCGTCCGGGGTGATTGGCGGTGTAGTTGAGCGAGTCGATGTGCAGCTCGACAAGGTGGTGGCGCTGCCAGTGATCGCGGAATGGCCCCCCGGATTTCGCGTTCGTGAACGGGTGTCCGGTGACATCGGTCGCGCAGTGGGTGAGCCAGCCGACCGCGAACGCGACGAGCGACTCGGCGTTGTAGCGATCCTCGTCGGTGGTGGCGCTGTCGAGCGCTCGTCGCGCGGATTGGTAGAGCACGAACGGGAACTGGTACGTGCGCCGGTAGTGGAAGATGTCGGCCCAGTAGAAGGCGTCGTTCTTGAACGCCTGCGGCGGCCCGGAACTGAAGATGCCGAAGATGTCGCCGGAGCTCGCGAGCAGCCCTTCGAACGCCTTCGTCATCGCCGAAGAGAGCTCGTTCAGGATGTCCGCGATCTGGGTCGCCAGGCCGCCGGTGAGCTGGCTGGCCAGCTGGGCGTTGTTGGTCGACACCGCGCCGAACGCGTCCTCCCACTTCGTGATGTAGGGGTCGAGTGAATCCCAGAATCCGATGACCCAGCCGAGGATCTCGCGGATCGTGGCGCCCTTGTTGTCGCCGTTCTTGTCGTTCGCGTAGTCGGGCAGCATGTAGAACAGGTCGGGCCCGATCGCGCCGAGCGCGAGATAGTTGCGCCAGCGATGGCAGATCTCGCCGAGCTGCTTGGCGTCGGCAACGTCGACGGGGAAGTTCGCCGGGACCTGCCCGGCTTCGAGGCGAATGGCCGTCCGCCGTGCGGACTCCATGTGGACGTACCACGCAGGCATGTCGACGCCTCCCTACCGGCGAATGCGGTGTGGACCTTTCTCGTAGCAAGAGACGTCGTCAATGCGCAGCGATCCGCCCGGCGCGGGAGTTGGCACACAGTGTGCGGGTCGCGCTCGTGCACTTGCGGCCAGCGACGAGAACGCCGGTCGCCAAGCACGGGGGTGAAGATCGCCGAGAACATCACCGGCTGGATCCTGCGCGACTCGGTACGCAAGTTCTGCTGACCGGGTGCCCCGACGACCGCAACCCGGGTCCGGCGCGGGGCCGGACCCGGGTCGGGGGCGTGACTCAGCCGTTCGCGCCGGCCGGGGTCGTCGTGAGACTGGTGCCTTCGAGCTTGTTCGCCTTCATCGCGAAGGAGTTGGTGAACGTCTTCGACAGCGTCACCTTCGCCACGTCCACACCGATCAGCTTCTCCATCGCGTAGACCGTCTTGGGGCCGCCGGCCGGCATGACGCCGTCCGGCAGGAACTGGCCCTTGTCGGTGCTCAGCCCGGCGATGTACTGCGCCCTGGTGATGGTGCTGTTGGAGACGAACTGCGACGGCAACTTTGCCGCGATGTCCGCCGCGGAATGCGTGCTGATCCAATGCATCGTCGCGACGAGCGCGTCCACGACACTCTGCGTCTGCTTCTCGTGCGACTTGACCCAGGACGCCTGGGCGAGCAGTCCGGCGGCCGGCCATGCGCCGCCCAGCGCCTGCGTCGCGCCCTTCGTGGAAGCGAGGTCGATCGCCGAGTAGGCGAGCTTCTTCGCCGTGAGCGCCCCGACGGTCGGCTGCGTCGTCATCACGCACTGGGCGGTGTTGCGCTGGATCGCCGCGATCGCGGTCGACCCTTCGTGCACCGCTTGAGTCTTGTACTCATTGTGCGCAACGCCGGCCTTGGCCGCGAGGAACTGGGTGAGCTCGTCGGTGCCCGAGCCGAGATCGGTCACTCCGAGCGTCTTGCCCTTGAAATCAGCCGCCGAATGCACCCCGCTGTTCGTGGCGCACATCTCGCGTTCACCGGGCGCACCGGACAGCTGCACCACGTTGATGACGTCCTTGCCCTTGGACTGGAAGTCGATGGTGTGGATGTACCAGGCGCCGGCGAAGTCGACCTGCCCCGACGCCATCGCTTCCTCGGCGCCGACGCCGCCCGATGACTCCGTGGACAGGTTCGCGTTGACGCCGTACTTCTTGTAGTAGCCGAGGTCCTGGGCCAGCTGGTAAGGCAGGTAGATCTGCTTGTCGATGCCGCCGACCATGATCGAGACGGTGGGCAGAGCTGCCGAACCGGACGACGAGCCGCCGCTGCTGGAGCAGGCCGACATCCCCGTCGCTGCGAGAGCGAGGACGGCGGCGCTGCAGGCGAGTGTCTTGCGCATGCTGCATTTCCTTTCGGAGGGGTGGGGTGGGACTAGATGACTTGCGCTTCAGAGCGGCGCGGCGGCCGCCAGCTGAGCAAGCGCTTCTCGATCAGCGTGAGCACGAACTCGGCGAGCAGCGTGAAGACCGCCATGATCGCCATGCACGCGAACACGGTGTCGGGGTCGAAGTTCCCCTGCGCCTGGCTGATGATCAGCCCCATGCCGTGCTGCGCGCCGAGCACCTCTGCAACGAGGGCGCCGATGATTGCGAAGCCGAAGGCCGTGTGCAGGCTGGCGATGATCCAGGTCAATGCCGACGGGACGATGACGTGCCGGGCCACCTGCAACGGCGAGGCGCCGAGCACCCGCAGGTTGGCAACCAGGTTCTGATCCACTTCCCGCACGCCCTGGAAGGCGTTGAAGAAGACGATGAAGAACACCAGCACGGCGGCGAGCAGCACCTTCGGGAACGTCCCGAGCCCGAACGCCACGATGAAGATCGAACCCAGGATGATGCGCGGAATCGAGTTCAACACCTTGATGTACGGACCCAGCACGTCGGCGAGATAGCGGATCTGACCCAACAGCAGCCCGAACGCGACGCCCAGCGCGGTGCCGAGCAGGAACCCGTACAACGCCTCCTTGACGGTGATCCACAAGTTCAGCCAGATCGAGCCGAACGCCGTCCCGTCGCGGAACAGGCGCACCAGGCTGTCCCAGACGCCGGACGGTTGGCCGTAGAAGAACTTGTCCACCCAGCCCTCGGCCGTGAACCACTGCCAGCCGCCGATGGCGATGACGGGCACGATCACCCGTCCCAGCCAGACCAGCCCGAGGTGGCGGCGCCGGGCGGTGCGCGCACTGCGATAGACATCGGTTTCCGCGGCCACCGACGCGAGTGTCGGCGAGGTCTGCGCCGCGGCCGTCATGCCGCCACCCCCGTCGTGCGCGCGTACGCCCGTTCCACCTCGGCCTTGAGCGTCGCCCAGATCTGGTGCTGCAGTTCGACGAAGCGCGGCTCGTGCCGGAGCTCCTGCACCTCGCCACGTGGTCGCGGCAGGTCGATGTCGAAGCTGCTCTTGATCGACCCCGGGCCGCTGGTCATGATCAGCACCCGATCGGCCAGCGCCACCGCCTCGTCCAGGTCGTGCGTGATGAACAGGACCGAGGGACGCGACTGCTCCCAGAGCCCGAGCAGCTCCGTCTGCATGATCGCCTTGGTCTGCACGTCCAGGGCACCGAAGGGCTCGTCCATCAGCAGGATCTTCGGTTCGTTGATCAACGCCGCGGCCATTGCGACGCGCTTGCGCATGCCACCGGACAGCTGGTGCGGGTAGCGATCTTCGAACCCGGTCAGCCCGACGCGGCGCAACCAGTCGCGCGCGAGTTCCGTTGCACGCTTCTTCGGTGTTCCGCGCAGCGTCGGTCCGACGGTCACGTTCCCGAGAACCGTCTTCCACGGAAAGAGCGCGTCGGTCTGGAACATGAAGCTGACGCCCTCGGTGATTCCCTGCACCGGCATGCCGCCGACCTTGACGCTGCCGGCGCTCGGCCGGTCGAGGCCGGCGACCTGGGCGAGCGTCGTCGACTTGCCGCAGCCGGTGGGACCGACGATCGCGCAGAACTGTCCGGGCTCGACGGTGAACGAGACGTCGCGGACCGCGGTGAACGGCTCGCCCTTCGGGGTGAGGAATCGCTTGGTCAGACCGGTGATCTCGATGCTT
>DASYGT010000027.1:0-52337 GCA_035999365.1 Jatrophihabitantaceae bacterium | reverse complement strand
GATCACGATCAGCACGCCGTTGATCGCGATGACGTAGCCGTAGACCGAGGCGTGCAAATGCGCGTGAGTGATCGCCAACGGCAGCGTGACGTTCACCTGTACGTAGAGCAGGGCGTACACGAGCACGAGGACTGTCGCCGTGAGCAGCAGCCGATCCACGCGGAACAGCCGCACCGGATCGAGCAGGCGGGCGGGCGGCTCGTCGGTGGCGGGGCGCGTCTCGGGGACGAACCGCAGTGCCAGCACGCCGAAGGCAAGCGTCGTTGCCGCATCGAGCAGGAAGAGGATGCCGAAACCGAAGTGCAACAGGATTCCGGCAGAGGCCGACGCCACCGAGAAGCCCAGGTTGATCGCCCAGAACTGAAGTGCGTACGCCCTCGTGCGATCGGGCTCTGCGACGAGGTCTGCCACCGCCGCCGTTGATGCCGGCCGGTACATGTCCGCGACGGTGCCGAGGACGAGCACCAGCACGCTGATCAGGACGAGGCTCCGCGCGAAGCTCAGCGCGACGAGGCAGGCCGAGGTTGCCGTGAGGCTGCCCGCGAGTGTGGCGCGTCGGCCGACGCGGTCGGTGAACACTCCGCCGATCGGTTGGGCCAGCAGTGAGCCGACCCCCCACACCGTGAGCACGACGCCCGTCGTCTGCACCGACACGTGGCGCGGGCCGGTCAGGTAGAGGACGAAGAACGGCTCGATGAACGTGCCGGCACGGTTGACCAGAGTTCCCAGCCACAGCCACCAGAACGGGGCCGGCAGCCCGCCGATCTGGCCGAGCAGCACGGCGCGCAACCCCGTTCGGCCCACCGCTGCCGGGGCGAGTTCGGTCGTCGCGTCGAGGTCCTCCATCGGTGCCAATCAATCACGCACCGCCGACGACGGCGAGTGATTTGCCGGGATCAGAGCGTGGTTGCGCCGAAGGTGTCGCAGTTGCCGGGTGCCCCACTGTCGTAGCCGCGGGAGAACCAGCGCTGGCGCTGTGCCGATGTTCCGTGCGTGAACGTGCTCTGGTTGACGGTGCCGCTGCCGAGGTTCTTCTGGATGTAGTCGTCGCCGATGCGGGAAGCGGTGTCTAGCGCGCGGGAGATGTCGTCTGCCGTGACGTCCTGGATCAGCGGCGTGCCGGTCGAGTCGGCCACCGTGGTGGCCGCGTGAGCCCAGACGCCGGCGAAACAATCGGCTTGCAGCTCCAGCCGGACCGACCCTGAAGTGGGACCGGTCTGGCCGGCCTTCACCTTCGCTTCGGTACCCAGCAGATCCTGAACGTGGTGCCCATATTCGTGCGCGAGCACGTACGCGTCGACGAACAGACCGCCCTGGGCACCGAACTGGCTGGTGAGGTCGTTGTAGAACGACAAGTCGATGTACACGCGCTTGTCGGCAGGGCAGTAGAACGGTCCCGATCCGCTCGTCGCACTTCCGCATCCGGTGCTCACCTGCCCGGTGAACCAGACCGTGGGCACGTCGCTGTATCGGTGACCCAGTTGCGGCAACTCGGTCGTCCAGAACGCCTGGATGGAATCGATGTCGGCCACAACCGCACAGTCGAGCGTGGTGTTTGCGTCGGCGCCGGTCTTGCACTCCGCAGCGACCTTCGCGTTGTCCGCGGTTGCCGGCGATCCGCCTTGACCCAACTGGCCGAGGACGTTCGTGGCGGACCCGCTGCCGCCACCGAGCAGGGCGACGAGCAGGTAGATCACGACGCCCACCACGCCGAGCCCGCCGCCTCCGATCGCCAGCCCGGTGCCCCCGAACATCCCCCCGCCTGAGCGCGCGTCCTGCACCTCGGAGGTGTCCAGCCGGGCGCCGTCGTTGTACTGCATGTCCAGCAGTGTTCCAGCGTGGCGCTACGAGGTAACCGAGCCAGCTAAAATGGTGACCACCGTGATCACCGCGACCGAGCTGGAACTGCGTGCCGGCGCGCGCATCCTGCTCGAACCGACGGCAGTGCGCGTGCAACCCGGCGACCGCATCGGACTGGTAGGGCGTAACGGTGCGGGCAAGACCACCAGCCTGCGAGTGCTCGCGGGCGAGTCGCTTGCTCACAGCGGACGGATCGATCGCCGCGGCCCCGTCGGATACCTGCCCCAAGACCCGCGCACCGGCGACCTGGACGTCACGGCGGGCGATCGGGTGCTGTCCGCACGCGGACTGGACGAACTCGTTTCGCAGATCGCCAAGACGCAGGTCGCTCTCGCCGAACGCCCCGACGACCACGCGTTGGTGCGCCGCTACGGCGATCTCGAGGAGCGGTTCTCCGCTCTCGGTGGCTACGCGGCCGAGAGCGAGGCGGCCCGCATCTGCGCGAACCTCGGTCTGCCGGATCGGGTTCTGGAACAGAGCCTCGGCACCCTGTCCGGAGGGCAGCGCCGCCGCGTCGAGCTGGCCCGCATCCTGTTCGCCGACTCCGGCGCGGAACCCACGACCCTTCTGCTGGACGAACCGACCAATCACCTCGATGCGGACTCCATCGTGTGGCTGCGGGACTTCCTCCGTCAGCACACCGGGGGACTGGTGCTGATCAGCCACGACGTCGGCCTGCTCGATGCGGTCGTGAACAAGGTCTGGTACCTCGACGCGAACAGATCGGCGCTCGACGTGTACAACGTCGGGTGGAAGACGTACCTGCAGCAGCGGGAGACCGACGAGCGGCGCCGACACCGCGAACGGGCCAGCGCCGAACGCAAGATCGAGGCACTGCGCGGCCAGGCCGACAAGATGCGCGCGAAGGCTACGAAGGCACGGGCGGCGCATCAGATGGACCGGCGCGCCGCTGCGCTCGCTGCGGGCATAGCCGAGGTGCGCACTGCCGACAAGGTCGCCCGACTGCGCTTCCCCGCACCCGCGCCGTGCGGCCGCACACCGCTGACGGCCGAGGGGCTGTCCAAGTCATACGGCTCTCTCGAGGTGTTCACCGATGTCGACCTCGCCGTCGACCGTGGCGCACGGGTCGTGGTGCTGGGCCTCAACGGGGCCGGCAAGACAACGCTGCTCCGGCTGCTCGCGGGAATCGAGCCACCGGACACCGGCGGCGTGACACCGGGGCATGGGCTCCGGCTGGGCTACTACGCGCAGGAACACGAAACCCTCGACCATGACCGCAGCGTGCTGGACAACATGCGCACCTCGGCGTCTGCGGTCGGTCGGGCTGATCTCACCGATACCGAGTTGCGCAAGATCCTCGGTGCGTTCCTGTTCAGCGGCGACGATGTCCAGAAGCCTGCCGGGGTGTTGTCCGGCGGTGAGAAGACCCGGCTGGCACTCGCCATGCTGGTCACCGGAGCGGCGAATGTGTTGTTGCTCGACGAACCGACGAACAATCTCGACCCAGTCAGCCGCCAGCAGGTGCTCGACGCGCTGCGTACCTATGCCGGAGCCATCGTGCTGGTGACGCACGACGAAGGGGCGGTCGACGCGCTCGCGCCGGAGAAGGTGATCCTGCTGCCCGACGGGATCGAGGACTCGTGGAGCCCCGACCTGGCCGACCTCATCGCGCTGGCGTGACGGCGCCGGGTCGATGGCACGAAATATCCGGATATACCAGGTAGTTCGCCGAAGACTACCCTGAGAACGGCAGCAACACTGGCCCCGTCTGGCATAAATTCACCGAGTCGAGGTTGCGGCTGGAGATCATCGCCTGCTACTAATCGCGCCAGCCCACCGGTCTGCCCCCGCAGGCTGGACCACCACATCCAGGGAGCACCTCATGGCCGTTCTGAAGAAGGGCGCCCGCATCACGGGGGCAGAGCGCAACAAGCTCGCGATCGATCTGAAGAAGCAGTACGACAAGGGCAAGAGCATCCGCGAACTCGCCGATTCGCACGGCCGCTCGTACGGCTTCGTCCACCGGGTACTGTCTGAGTCCGGCGTCAAGCTCCGCGGCCGCGGCGGCGCGACGCGGACCAAGTCCAAGGGGAGATAGCGCTGACCGCGACCGACTCGCACGAGCACCTCTCGGTTTCTGCCGAAGCCGGATTCGAGGTCACGCTCACCGAGCAGGTCGCGACGATCACGCTGAACCGCCCGGACCGTCTGAACTCCCAGACTCCGCACACCTGGGAGGCGCTCAGCCGCGTCGCGGACGAGCTTCCCGGCACGGTCCGCGTGGTCGTGCTGCGCGGTGCCGGGCGCGCCTTCTCCGCGGGCCTCGATCGAGCGATGTTCACACCCGAGGGTGTCGATGGCGCACCCAGCGTCCTGGCGTTGGCGGGCGGTTCTGCCGCCGACGCGTCTGAACGCATCGCGGGGTGGCAGCGCGCGTTCGACTGGACATCGCGCCCCAGCGTGGTCAGCATCGCGGCCGTTCAGGGACATGCCATCGGGGCCGGTTTCCAGCTTGCCCTCGGAGCGGACATCCGGATCGTCGCCGAGGACGCGCAGTTCACGATGGCCGAGCCGACGCTCGGGCTGGTTCCCGATCTCGGCGGGACGAAAAGGCTGGTCGACCTCGTCGGCTACTCACGTGCGGCCGAGATCTGCCTGACGGGCCGCCGCGTTCCGGCGGCCGAGGCCGCGGCGATCGGCCTGGCATCCTCGGTGGTCCCCACGGCCGAGCTCGACTCGGCCGTGGAACGCACGGTTTCGGCGCTGCTCGCCATCGACCGGGACGCCGCGGCTGAGACCAAGGCGCTGCTGCAGGCGGCAGCGGGGCGCAGCCAGGCCGACCAGGAAGCCGCGGAGCGCCAGGCGCAGTACCGTCGGTTGCGGGCTCTCATCGGTCTCGACGCCGAGGAGTAATTGCGCCGACAGGGCGTGCGTGCGCGGAACATCCCGTCGCCGCCGAGCGTTGCGGTCGCGGAGGTAGTAGATGTCGATGTATTCCATGCAAACGATGCGCACGCTGCGCTCGATGCACCACGGCGACAGTTCGGTCGTCGATCGGCAGATACCGCCTGGCACGTGGCGCCGGGTCTTCCGCTTCGCCCGGCCGTACCGCCGCGAGCTGCTGGTGTTCCTCGCCATCATCGTCTTCGACGCGATGATCGGGGTGGCTACACCGGTGCTCGCCGGCAAGGTCATCAATCAGATCACGAGGCACGGCCAGGTGCGCGTCGTCGTGCAGATCGCGTTCGTCATCGCCGGACTGGCTGTGGTCGACGCCGTGCTCTCCTTCGCGATGCGCTGGTTCTCCTCGCGGATCGGCGAGGGGCTCATTTACGACATGCGCACGGCCGTGTTCGACCACGTGCAGCGCATGCCGCTCGCGTTCTTCACCAGGACGCAGACCGGCGCCCTCGTCAGCCGGCTCAACAACGACGTCCTCGGTGCGCAGCAAGCGTTCACCTCGACCTTCTCCGGTCTCGTCTCCAACGTCGTCAGCCTGGTGCTCACCGCGGGAGTCATGTTCTCGCTGTCATGGCAGATCACCGCGCTCTCGCTGGTGATGCTGCCGGTGTTCGTGATCCCCGCACGCCGGATCGGTGCGCGCCTGCAGGGCATCACCCGCGAGTCGTACAACCTGAACGCGTCGATGAACGCGACGATGACCGAGAGGTTCAACGTCGCCGGAGCTCTGCTCGTCAAGCTGTTCGGCCGTCCCGCCGACGAGGACGCCTCCTTCCGCAGTCGTGCTGCGCGAGTGCGGGACATCGGCGTGACCTCGGCGATGTACGGCCGCGCCTTCTTCGTCGCCTTGACGCTCGTCGCCTCACTCGCGCAGGCGCTCGTCTACGGGCTTGGCGGCTACTACGCGGTGAAGGGCGAACTGTCGGCCGGCACGGTGGTGACACTCGCGCTGCTCCTGTCCCGGCTGTACGGACCGCTGACCGCACTGTCCAATGCGCGGGTCGACGTCATGAGTGCCCTCGTCAGCTTCGACCGCGTGTTCGAGGTGCTTGATCTTGAACCGTTGATCACCGACGCGCCGGACGCGATCGAACTCTCGCTCGACGCCCGCAGCATCGAATTCGCAGACGTGCGCTTCTCCTACCCGACTGCCAGCGAGGTGTCTCTCGCGTCGTTGGAGGACGTCGCGGTGCTCGACTCGGCGCAGCAGCAAGAGGTGCTGCGCGGCGTGTCGTTCGCGGCGGCGCCAGGGGAGATGATCGCCCTCGTCGGGCCATCGGGCGCGGGTAAGACGACGATCAGTCAGTTGGTGCCACGGATCTATGACGTGAGGTCGGGGCAGGTTCTGGTTGGTGGACAGGATGTGCGGTCGGTGACTCAGCAGTCTCTGCACGACCGCATCGGCGTCGTGAGCCAAGACGCGCACATGTTCCACGACTCGATCCGCGGCAACCTGCTCTATGCCCGCCCGGAAGCCACCGAGGACGAATTGTTGTCGGCCGTCGAAGCCGCCCAGATCGGCGATCTCGTGCGTTCGCTGCCCGACGGTCTGGACACCCTCGTCGGCGATCGCGGCTACCGCCTGTCCGGTGGCGAGAAGGCCAGGCTGGCGATTGCTCGGCTGCTCCTGAAGGCCCCGGCGATCGTCATCCTCGACGAAGCGACTGCGCATCTCGACAGCGAGAGCGAGGTTGCGGTGCAGGATGCGCTTTCCCGCGCACTCGAAGGGCGGACGTCACTCGTAATCGCACATCGGCTGTCGACGATCATCAACGCCGACAAGGTGATCGTTCTCGACGAAGGGCAGATCGTCGAATCGGGAACGCACACCGAATTGCTGGCCGCCGACGGTCTCTACGCGGAGTTGTATCGAACCCAGTTCGAACGTCAGGCGGCCGGTGCCGACCTGGCCGGATTCCCGGTCGACGCCGGCTAGGCGTTGCGCCGATACGCCCGGCGGCTTGCTCAGGTGACGACGAGCGCGCGAGCCGTGACGGGGTCGGCGAGCAGGTCGGCAAAGGCGATCTCGGCAGCCCCGAGCAGTGCCGAATCGCTGCCGAACGCCGGTTCCCGCAATTCCACTTTCTCCCCACGCAGGTCGAACGAGAAGTGCGCGAGCGCCGATTCGACCTCGGCGGGGGCCAGTTCGAGGACATCGGCGAACGAACCCCCGAGGATGAACCGCTGCGGGTTGAGGGTATTGACCAGCAGCGCCAGCCCCTTGCCGAGCGAGTCGGCGAAATGGCGTACGGCGTCGAGCGTGCGGCGATCGCCGACTCGCGCCCGGTCGAAGATCGCCCGTACCCGCCCGTCGGTGGGTGGTCCGTCCTCTCCGGCGAGTGCCAACAGCGCTGCCTCGCCGATGAAGACTTCGAGGCAGCCGTTCTTACCGCAGTGGCATCGTGGCCCGGATGCGTCCATCACCGAGTGCCCGATCTCCCCGGCATGGCCGTCGCGGCCGCGCAGGGCCCGCCCGTTCGCAATGATCCCGGCTCCCACACCGACCCGGCCCATGAGATAGATGACGTCGTCGCAGTCGCGGGCGTTACCGCGGATGTGTTCGGCGAACACGGCCAGGTCGGCGTCATTGCCGATCATGACCGGCACGGGTGGTGCGACCTCGGCGATCATGCGGCCGAACGCCACGTCGCGCCAGCCGAGGTTGGGGGCGATGCCGACCGTTCCATCGCGGCGGTCGACGGTGCCGGGCACACTCACGCCGATGGCGACCGGCCCCGGACGGCTGATGTCGGCCGCCGGCGAGTGCAAGACGTCGGCGACCTGCCGGGCTACGAGCTGGGGCGTCGGCGCCGTCCCGGAAGCGGGGATATCGCGCCGGGTGAGCACGGTGCCCCCGATACCGATCGTGGCGATCGTCACGTGCGTGACGTCGACGTCGACCGCGACGACGTACGGCCCGAGGGCGTGTGGGCCGACGACGTGTGACGGGCGGCCGGCCCTGGTGCCCCCGGTAGGTACCGACTCCGACAGCAGTTGCAGGTCGGACAGGTCGGCGACGAGCGCGCCGATCGTCGACCTGCTCAGCCCGAGCCGCTGGGTGAGCTCGGCACGCGTGAGTGCGCCGTCGCGATGCACCTGCGCGAGCAGCAGGCTCAAATTGTGCCTGCGGATCGTGTCCGGACGGGCTACGGGTGCATATGCGGTCACCGACGGCGGCGGCTTTCTTCTCAGCTCGTCTTCGAGCGCCGGCGCGATATCGCATCGACGGAGGCGGCCACCAGCAGCACGAGTCCGGTGATGATCTCGTTCGCCTGTTCGGGGAAGTTGTGCAGGTGGATGCCGTTAGGAATCGTCGCGATGACCAGAGCTCCCACGAGAGCGTCGCGGGGCTTGCCTCGTCCACCAAACAGCGAGGTGCCGCCGATCACCGCGGCGGCCACGGCGGACAGCAGGATGTCGCCCTGGCCCAGGCCGGTGGTCGCCCCGCCGCTGAAGTCGGCGAGGAACAGGCCGCCGACCGCGGCCATGCCGGAGCAGATCGCGAAGGCGCTGATCTTGACGCGTTCGACGGGGATACCTGCCCGCCGGGCAGCCTCGACATTTCCGCCGATGGCATACAGGTGCCGACCCCAGGTGCTCTTGCTCAGAACGATGGTCCACAACACCATGAACATGATCGGCACGCTCGCCGCCCACGGCACGCCCTCGATCTTGTGGAACGAGTTGAACGCACGGTTCTGGTTCAGGAAGTACGTCGCGAACGCGCCGAGGACGGCGATCGAACCGGCGCGCACGAGCACCAGCAGCACAGTGTCACTGGACAGCCCTGCCCGTCGGCGCAGGATCGAGCGGGTCAGAGTGACCGCCAGGTAGCCACCGACCAGGATGATGAAGAACAGCCAGCCGGCCCAGGGCGCCATCGTGCCGTGGGTGAGGTCGAACCAGTAGTTGAAGTTCGTCGTGCCCACACTTTGGTTCTTGAGCGCATACAGCTGGACGCCTTCCCACGCCAGGAACAGCGCGAGCGTCACGATGAACGACGGGATGCCGAGCTGCGCGACGAGAACGCCGCTGAGCATGCCGACGCTGACCCCGACGCTGACGGCGAAGACGAATGCCAGCGCCTGGTGGTGGTTGGCCGCGCCGCTCAGCAACAGGATCAGACCGATCAGGACGAATGCCGGCGCCGTCCACATCCTGTTCGTGACGCCGATGACGATTGCACCGATCATGCCGATGACAAGAATCGTGAACACGATGTTGCCGACGGCGCCGTGCAGGTTCTTCGACGCCAGCCCTTGCGCGGCGAATGCCGCGCACATGCCACCTGTCGTGCCGGCCGACAGATCGATCTCACCGATGAGCAGGACGAAGACGAGGCCCAGAGCGATCAACGCGAAGAACGAGGCCTGCCCCGTGAGGTTGGCGACATTGTTGTGGCTCAAGAAGTCCTTCGTGGTCGAGGCGAAGATAACCCCGAGCACGAGCAGGCCGAGCAATGACGGCAGGCCGCCTGGATCGCCGGTGCGGAGCCGCCCGATGTATTGCCGGATCGAATCGGCGAATCCGCGTGGGGACACGTCGGCCTTGAACAGCGCGCGGGGGTCGGCGTGGTCGTCGTCGTGCGAGTCGGTGGTCGTCGAGACGTCCTCTGGTGTGCTCATGCCCGCCCCCTCAGGCGCTCTGCGCCGCAGTGGCCGCCGAGAGCCCGATATCACCGCTACGACCGGAGGTGATCAGCTCGACGATCTGGCTGGTGCTGGTGTCCTTGCGCAGCACCTCGGCGGCGATCCGCCCGAGGTACAGGGCATCGACACGGTCGGCGACCTGCATGACGTCGTTCATGTTGTGCGAGATCAGCACGACGCCTATGCCGTTGTCGGCGAGTCGGCGAACGAGGTCGAGCACCTGCTTGGTCTGGGCGACTCCCAGCGCTGCTGTCGGCTCGTCGAGGATGACCACCTTGCCGTTCCAGAGCACCGCCTTGGCGATCGCGACCGTCTGGCGCTGGCCGCCGGACAGGCTGGCAACGAGTTGACGCACGGAATTGACGGTGCGCACGGACAGACCCGTGAGCGTTTCGCGGGCCTTGCGCTCCATCTGCCCGTCCAGCGAGAACGGGCCGCGGTGCAGCTCGCGGCCGAGGAACATGTTCTGGGTGATGTCGAGGTTGTCGGCCAGCGCGAGGTCCTGGTAGACGAACTCGAGTCCGAGCGCGGACGCGGCCGCAGGTGAATGGATCTTTACCGGCTTGCCGTCCCAGAAGATCTCGCCCGAGTCGACCGTGTAGATCCCGGCGATGCACTTGATGAGCGTCGATTTCCCGGCGCCGTTGTCTCCGACGAGGGCGGTGACCTCTCCCGGGTAGACGGCGAGGTTTACGTCATGCAGGACCTGGACCGGCCCGAAGCTCTTGTTCAAACCGACGATCTTGAGGATGGGTTCGCTCACGGGGTGCTCCTCCGCTCGGGCCTGTACCGGTCACTGCTCAGGCTGGCGCGCAACGGCGGGGCAGGCAAGCTCTGCCCGCCCCGCCGCTGTCTCAGCGCGTCAGGTCAGCTGATGCCGGCCGCGGCGCAGGCTGCCGTGATTCCCTGGCAGATCTGCGCTGCGGTGAGCGCTCCGGCCGTGATGACATCCTTCACGTTCGCCTTCGTGATCACGGTCGGTGTGAGCAGGACCGACGGGATGTCGCGGTTGGCCTTCGGGTCGTGTAGTGATCCCGTGGCCAGCGCGGCTGCGGCTGCCGTGTCGTTCTTGGCGAGCGCGATCGCGAGCTTCGAGGCGGCGTCAGCCTCCTGCTTGACGTCCTTGAAGATCGTCAGGCACTGGTCGCCCTGCAGGATGTACTGCAGGCCCTGGATCGTGGCGTCCTGACCGGTCACCGGGATCTGCAGGTGGTGCTGCTTGAGCGTCGAGATCGCGGCGGCGGCGATGCCGTCGTTGGCCGCGAGCACAGCCTGCACGCTCGGGTCCTGGGTGAACGCCTGCTGGAAGTCGGTCGCTGCGACGGTGTTGTCCCAGCCCTTGACGTCGGTCTCGACCTTGGCCTTGATGCCCTTGGCGTCGAGGATCTTGTGCGCACCAGCCTTGAACAGCACCGCGTTGTTGTCGATGTCAGTGCCGCCGTTGAGCTGGATGATGTTCGGGCTGGTGATGCCCTTGGCGCTCAGGCAGTCGAGCAGACCCTGGCCCTGCAGCTCGCCGACCTTCTCGTTGTCGAAGGACACGTAGTACTTGGCGGAGCCGCCGAGGTTGACGCGGTCGTAGTCGATGACCTGCACGCCGGCTGCGGCGGCCGTCTGCTCGACGCTGATGCCGGTGGCCGGGTCGGCCGGGTCGATCAGCAGGACCTTGACGCCCTGGGTGATCATCGTCTGTGCGTCGGAGACGAACGTCGAGTTCGAGCCGTGCGCGTTCTGGATGGTCGCCTTGATGCCGGCCGCGTCGAAGGCCTTCTGCAGCAGCGGCTGGTCGTAGAGGGTGTAGCGGTTGGAGGTTGTCGTGTCCGGCAGGATCACGCCGACTACCGGCTTACCGCTCGCCGAGCTGTTGCTGCCACCGGCGGTTCCGGTGCTGCCGCTGCTCGATTTCTTGCTGGAACTACAGCCACTGACCGCGACGGCCGCGGCGATGCCGACAGCCACCAGACTGAGCGCGCTCTTGCGCATGGGCAGTACGCCTTTCGGTCGGGAGGGGCGCCCCTAGGCCCGTTGGCCCCGCGAAACCCTCGTATGTTGTGCGCGCGAACATATAACGATGTCCCGCCCCTCGGAGGGTTCTGAAACCAACTCGTTACCTACCGGTCTCTTACCCGTTCCCCAGAGCCGGACGGTTCGGGCGGACGAATTGCGCCCGATCGGCCAGACATCGGATCAGAGCAGCGATCGCAGGACGTACTGCATGATGCCGCCGTGGCGGAAGTAGTCGGCCTCGCCGGGAGTGTCGATGCGCAGCCGGGCGTCGAACTCGACCGCCTCGGATCCTTCGCCCACCGTCACGTGAACCGTCCGCGGTGTGTGTCCCTCGTTGAGCTCCTCGACGCCGGTGACCGCGAACGTCTCCTCGCCGGTGATGCCGAGTGAGGCTGCCGTCTCGCCGTCGGGGAACTGCAGCGGCAGCACTCCCATGCCGATCAGGTTCGAGCGGTGAATGCGCTCGTAGGACTCCGCGATCACGGCGCGCACCCCGAGCAGCGCGGTGCCCTTGGCTGCCCAGTCGCGCGACGAGCCCGAGCCGTACTCCTTGCCCGCCAGGATCACCAGTGGCGTTCCCTCTGCCGCATAGTTCACCGACGCGTCGTAGATCGAGGTGACCTCGCCGCTGTTCGTGAAGTCCCGCGTGACGCCGCCCTCGGTGCCCGGCGCAAGCTCGTTGCGCAGCCGGATGTTGGCAAACGTCCCGCGGATCATGACCTCGTGATTGCCGCGGCGCGACCCGTAGGAGTTGAAGTCCTTGCGGTCGACACCGTGCTCCGTCAGGTACCTGCCCGCGGGGGAGTCCACCTTGATCGCGCCGGCGGGGCTGATGTGGTCGGTGGTCACGGAATCGCCGAGCTTGGCAAGGACACGCGCGCCGGCGATATCGGTGACGGGCGCCGGGTCGCGCTGCATGCCGTCGAAGTAGGGGGGCTTACGCACGTAGGTCGACTCCGGGTCCCACTCGAAGGTGGCCCCTTCGGGTGTCGGCAGGCCCGTCCAGCGCTCGTCGCCGGTGAAGACGTCCGCGTAGTCGGTGGTGTACATCTCGCTGGCGATGGCCTCGTCGATGACCTGCTGAACTTCGTGCGGCGACGGCCAGATGTCACTCAGGTAGACCGGCTCGCCGTCGGTTCCCGTGCCCAGCGGGTCGTTCATCAGGTCGACATCCATCGATCCGGCCAGGGCGTAGGCGACTACGAGCGGCGGCGACGCGAGGTAGTTCATCTTGACGTCCGGGTTGATGCGTCCTTCGAAGTTGCGGTTGCCCGACAGCACGGCCGTGGCGGCGAGATCGCTCGCATTGATCGCGGCAGAAACCTCCTCGAGCAGCGGGCCCGAGTTGCCGATACAGGTGGTGCAGCCGTAGCCGACCAGGTTGAAGCCGAGCTTCTCCAGGTAGGGCGTCAGGCCGGATCGGTCGTAGTAATCGGTGACGACCTTCGAGCCGGGGGCGAGGGAGGTCTTCACCCAGGGCTTGCGGGTCAGCCCCTTCTCGACTGCCTTCTTGGCCAGCAACGCAGCACCGATCATCACCGACGGATTCGAGGTGTTCGTGCAGGACGTGATGGCAGCGATGACGACAGCGCCATGGTCGAGCACGCACTCGGTGCCGTCGGCAAGACGAACCGGTGTGGGTTTGGAGGTGCGGCCCGTCGCGCCGTTGGCCGCCGACGCGGGAGCCGGTTCGGTGGCGTGTTCACCCGGGCTGGCCGGATCGGACGCGGGGAACGTCTCGGAAACGGACTCGTCGACCGAGTCCTGCACCGAATCGCCGTTGACATAGGACGCGAGGGAGTCGCGGAACATCGGCTTGGCGTTCTTCAGCGGGACGCGGTCCTGCGGTCGCTTGGGTCCGGCGAGCGACGGTTCGACGGTCGACAGGTCGAGCTCGACCACCTCGGAGAACGCTGGTTCGACGGAGGGATCGTGCCAGAGGCTGTTGGCCTTGGCGTACGCCTCGACGATCGCGACCTGCGTCTCGTCGCGCCCGGTGAAGCGCAGGTAGCGCAGTGTCTCGTCGTCGATCGGGAAGATCGCGCACGTAGAGCCGTACTCCGGGCTCATGTTGCCGATCGTTGCCCGGTTCGCCAGTGGCACCGCCGACACGCCCGGGCCGAAGAACTCGACGAACTTTCCGACGACGCCCGTCTTTCGCAGGATCTCGGTGATCGTGAGGACCAGGTCCGTGGCTGTCGAGCCGTCGGGCAGTTCGCCGGTGAGCTTCACGCCGACGACGCGGGGGATGAGCATGCTGACGGGCTGGCCGAGCATCGCCGCCTCGGCCTCGATGCCGCCGACGCCCCAGCCGAGGACCCCCAGGCCGTTCACCATCGTCGTGTGGCTGTCGGTGCCGACGAGCGTGTCGGGGTAGAGCACGCCGTTGCGCGCGAAGATCACGCGGGCCAGGTACTCGATGTTGACCTGGTGGACGATGCCGGTTCCCGGCGGCACGACCTTGAACTCGTCGAAAGCCGTCTGTCCCCACCGCAAGAACTGGTAGCGCTCCTTGTTGCGCTCGTATTCGAGCTCGACGTTGCGCTCGAATGCGTCCGGGGTGCCGAACAGATCGGCGATGACCGAGTGATCGATCACGAGTTCGGCCGGTGCGAGCGGGTTGATTCGCGTGGCGTCGCCACCCAGATCGACGACGGCCTCTCGCATCGTGGCGAGATCGACGACGGCCGGGACACCGGTGAAGTCCTGCATGACGACGCGCGCGGGCGTGAATTGGATCTCGGTGTCCGGCTCGGCAGTCGGCTGCCACGCGGCCAGCGCATTGATCTGCGCCTCGGTGATGTTCTTGCCGTCCTCGCAGCGGAGCAGGTTCTCGAGCAGCACCTTCAGGCTGAACGGCAGTCGGGCCGCGCCCTCGACGGCCTCGATCCGGTAGTAGTCGTATGTCGCGTCGCCGATCTCGATGCGACTGCGGGATCCGAAGCTGTTAGTGCCGTGTTCAGCCACCGTTAACTCCTTCGCGGCAAATTGTCTTGACGTCAAGATACCACTGCGCGCCATGCGGGAGCTGGCTCGCGGCAGCAATTGCGCCCTGCTTGCCCCCGTAGACTAGAAGCGTGTCGGAAGAGGTGATCGAAGGCGATATCCGCGCAGACGACGCGCAGATATCGAGTACCGCGAGAACCGTCCGGCGCCTCTGCACGATCGCCTATTGCACCGTATGGGTAGTACTCGTCGTACGCGACGGCATACCCACCGGCCGCGCGCTGATCTCGATCCTCATCGTCGCCGGGCTGGGGATCACCTGCATCGGCCGGGGCTGGCACCGGTTCGGTCGGGTCTTCCTCGACTGGCTGCCGTTCACGCTCGTGCTGATCGTGTATGACGTCTCGCGCACCCTGGCCAAGGCGGTCAACCTGCCGCTGCACGAGAACGACATCGCCCGCACCGAGAGCTGGCTCTTCGGCGGCACGAATCCGTCCGTCTGGCTGCAGCAGCACTATTACCACCCAGGTGCGGTGCGGTGGTACGACGGCGTCGCCACGTTGATCTACATGACGCACTTCTTCGCCACGCCGGTCGTGGCCGCGGTGCTCTGGGTGCGCAACCGGGTGCTGTGGCTCGGCTTCATCGTTCGGGTCGTCGCGCTGTCGTTCGCCGGCCTCGCCACCTACGTGCTCTTTCCCGAGGCGCCGCCCTGGTACGCCGCCCGCGACCACTACCTGCCCGCCGTGGCGCGAACGTCGACGCGGGGGTTGGAGTGGATGCACCTCGGCAACGTCCGGCAGTTGGTGACCGATGCGCAGAACGACGGCTCCAATCCGATCGCCGCGATGCCGTCGCTGCACACGGCCGCGGCGATGCTGATCGCGCTCTTCCTCGCCGCGCGCATCGCCAGCCGCTGGCGGTACCTGCTGTACCTCTACCCCGCAGCGATGGGTCTGGTTCTGGTGTACACGGGGGAGCACTACGTCCTCGATCTGATCGTCGGCGTCGGCTATGCGATCGGGGTGCACCGCCTGGTTCTCCGGTGGGAGCGCTCGCGAGGTATGGCGCGAGAGGCCATCCCCGTGGCGGTGTTTGCCGAGCCCTAATGTCCGAATTGGGATTATTGGGGTTGGAGTTTCTGCTGTTGCTGCTGGCGCCATTGAGACATAAATGGCACCCTGAGGTGTCTGTCACGCCGAACGGCAGTCAGGGAAGAGAGCAGCAGCCGTGCACCTGCGTCGATCCGGGCTCCGCATCCGTACCGCTGTCGCCGTGCTCGCCGCTCTCGCGAGCGTGACCGGCCTGCTGGCCGCGGGCACCGACTCCGCCGGCGCGGCGCCGCCGCCCAACCCGTCGAACTCGCAGATCCAGTCGGCGCAACAGATCAAGACCTCCCTTGCGCAGGAGGTCGGCGTGCTTGCCGCACAGGCCGCCCAGATGCAGACACGGCTCAACCAGTTGATGGCGCAGAAGGAACTGGCGGAGCAGAAGCTCGCCCTCGCACTGTCCAAGCTCGCCGAGGCGAAGGCTGCCGCCGTGACCGCGGCGCACAACGTGGTCACGGCTGAGCAGAAGGTCGTTGAGGCACAGGCCAACTTCATCGGGTACGTGCAGGCCTCCTACGAGAGCGGTGACATCAACGGCACCACGGGAACGCTGCTGACCGCGTCGGACCCGAACGTGCTGTTGCAGCAGAGCGCGCTGCAGCAGTACCAGGCCAGCCACGAGCTCAACGCAGTCGGCGACATGCAGCGCGCGGGCGTGGCAAAGTCCAACGCTGATGCCGCGGCGCGACTCGCCGTGCAGACCCAAGCTGCGGCGACCAACGCGGCGACCTCCGCCGAGAAGGCCGCCGAAGGGGCTGTCGCAGCGGCCCAGCAGCAGCAGCAGCAGTTGCAGGCGGCGATCGCGGCGAACGCGACCAAGCTGCAGGCGGCACAGGAGCAGCTGGCCACGCTGAACCACGAGCGATCGCAATTCCTCGCGTATCAGGCAGAGCAGGCGCGGCTGCGGGCATTGGCGATCGCGCGGGCCGCGGCCGCCGAGGCAGCAGCGCGGGCACATCACAGCAATGGCGGCGGCGGAGGCGGCGGCGGCTCGCAGGTTCCCGCAGGCTCCGGCGGATCGTGGACGGCGGCTAAGGGGCGCACTGCAGTCGCGCGCGCCGAGCACTGGCTCGGCTGGCCGTATGCATGGGCAGGCGGGAACGCCGACGGCCCCACCTACGGTGTCTGTGCCGGCGACGGCGCCTTCAACGACTGCCACGTGATCGGCTTCGACTGTTCGGGACTGGCGATGAACGCCTGGCCCCAGGCCGGTCTCGCGCACTACGCGGCGACCCAGTACCTGCAGGGGTCCTACCACCCGAGCATGGGCAACCTGATGCCCGGCGACCTCGTGTTCTGGAGTTCGGACGGCAGCGTCGGCGGCATCCACCACGTCGCGATCTACATCGGCGGCGGCATGGTGATCCAGGCTCCCGAGAGCGGGTCGGTCATTCAGGAGACCCCCCTCTACAACGTCTCGTGGGGCCTGTTCGGCGCCACGCGGCCGCTCACCTGACCCGCCGGTCGGTCACAGGACGCGCCTGTCGCCCGTGGTGGGTAGCGTGGGACGTATGACCGCCACCGCGCCCGCCGCCACCGTGCTGGTCGACGCGTTCGGCCGGGTCGCGAGCGATCTCCGGATTTCACTCACGGACAAGTGTTCGCTGCGCTGTACGTACTGCATGCCCGCCGAGGGGCTGGCCTGGCTCCCCAAGGCCGAGCGCCTGGCCGACGACGAGATTCTCCGTATCGCCGCAGTCTTCGTCGGCCTCGGCGTGCGCACGATCCGGCTCACCGGTGGTGAACCGCTGGTGCATCCCACGCTCGTCGAGGTCGTGCGGCGCCTGGCCGCGCTGCAGCCGCGCCCTGAGATCGCACTCACGACGAACGGGGTCAGTCTCGACCGATCGGCGCGCGCGCTCGCACAGGCGGGGCTCGACCGCATCAACGTCTCGATCGACACCCTCGACCGCGAGCGTTTCAAGGAGCTCACCCGACGCGACCGCCTCGACGACGTATTGCGCGGGGTAGCGGCGGCGTCGGCGGCGGGACTGCGGCCGGTCAAGATCAACGCGGTCCTGGTGCGCGGCAGCAACTTCGACGAGGGGACGACACTGCTGGGCTGGGCGCTACGCTCGGGCTACCAGTTGCGTTTCATCGAACACATGCCGCTCGACGCGGACCACACGTGGTCGCGTGAGTCGATGGTGACCGCGCAGGAGATCCTCGAACTGCTCAGCGGCGAGTTCACCCTGGTGCCGCGTGCGCGCGAGAATTCCGCGCCGGCCGAAGAGTTCGACGTGCTCGCCGGTCCCGACCAGCAGGCGTGGACGACGCGACCAGCCCGGGTCGGGATCATCGCCTCGGTGACGCGGCCGTTCTGCCGCGACTGCGACCGCCTCAGGCTGACGGCCGACGGCCAGCTGCGCACGTGCCTGTTCGCCCGCGACGAAACCGATCTGCGCGGGCCGCTGCGCGCCGGCGCCTCCGATGCCGAACTCGCCGTGCTCATCGCCGATGCGGTCGCCGGCAAACAGGCAGGCCACGGAATCGGCACGGCGGGGTTCGTGCAGCCGATCAGGACGATGTCGGCGATCGGCGGGTAGGTCGCGCGGGTTCCGGTCAGATCTCGGGCAACGGCACTCGGTCGAGCAAGAAGTCACGCCTGGCCAGGAAGTCGGCGAGCGAGTCGGCGTGCTCGTCGCAGGCCAGCCAGTGCTTCACCCGGCCGGCGTCGTGCAGCTTCGGGTTGCGCCACCGCAGATCGACACGTGCCGCGCTGCGGCAGCCCTTGGCTGAGCATCGCGGCAGATCAGTGTCCGGCACCCAGGCACCGTACAGGCAGGTCACGTACCGTGAATCCGACCGACGTGAGGAGCCAGCACCGTGAGCACATCGAGCGAACCGCAGACTCCGGCTGCCAACGCGAGCTCGCTCGAGCGCGTGATGTTCGAGGTCAAGCGCGTGATCGTCGGGCAGGAGCGCCTCGTCGAACGGATGATGGTTGCCCTGCTCGCGCAGGGGCATTGCCTGCTCGAGGGCGTCCCTGGCGTCGCCAAGACGCTGGCCGTCGAAACGCTCGCACGAACGGTGTCGGGTTCCTTCTCGCGGCTGCAGTTCACCCCTGACCTGGTGCCGTCGGACATCGTGGGCACCCGCATCTACCGGCCCGGCCGCGAGCAGTTCGACACCGAGATCGGCCCGATCATGGCGAACTTCGTCCTGGCCGACGAAATCAACCGCGCGCCGGCGAAGGTGCAGTCGGCGATGCTCGAGGTGATGGCCGAGCGGCACGTCACGATCGGCGGCGTGCGTTACGACGTCCCCCGCCCGTTCCTGGTACTTGCCACGCAGAACCCGATCGAATCCGAGGGTGTGTACCCGCTGCCGGAAGCGCAGCGCGACCGGTTCCTCATGAAGATCGTGATCGACTACCCGACGGCTGCCGAGGAGCGCGAGATCGTCTACCGGATGGGTGTCGAGCCACCCGTCGCGAATCCGGTGATCAGCACCGACGACCTGATCCGCTTGCAGGACACTGCTGCTCGCGTGTTCGTGCACCACGCGATCGTCGACTACGTCGTTCGGGTTGTCGTGGCCACCCGCACCCCGGGCCAGCACAACATGCCCGACGTCGCACAGTGGGTGTCCTTCGGCGCGAGCCCGCGCGCCAGCCTCGGCCTGATCGCGGCGGGGCGCGCCCTGGCATTGCTGCGAGGGCGTGACTACGTACTGCCGCAAGATGTCCTCGACGTCGCGGTGGATGTGCTCTCACACCGGCTGGTGCTGAGCTACGACGCGATCGCCGACGGTATTCCGGCTGCGCACGCGGTGCGCCGGGTGTTGCAGACGATCCCGCTGCCTCAGGTTGCCCCGCGGCAGCGCGCGAACGGGCCGGTTCTTCCGGCGGCCGCTCAGCACGCGCCGCCGGCGCAGCCGTTGGTGTACGGCCAGGCCGCTCCCGCTCAGACGCCGCCCTGGGGTGAGCGCTCGGCATGACCGGCCCGCCGGAGGCGCTGCCCACGCTCGACCTCGCCGGTGCCGAGCCGTTGCTGCGCCGCCTCGAACTGGCCGTGCGCAACAAGCTCGACGGCCTGCTGCAGGGCAACTACCTCGGCCTGGTGCCGGGCCCCGGGTCCGAGGCGGGAGAGTCGCGGCAGTACTCGCCCGGCGACGATGTCCGCCGGATGGACTGGCCCGTGACGGCGCGTACCACGACGCCGCACGTGCGGCAGACGATCGCCGATCGGGAACTCGAGACCTGGCTGGTCGTTGACCTCTCGCCGAGCCTGGACTTCGGCACCGCGCTGTCGGAAAAGCGTGAGCTGGTGCTCGCCGCGATCACGGCGGTGGTGCATCTGACCATCCGGGGTGGCAACCGGGTCGGCGCCCTGGTCAGCAACGGGGAGCAGACCTTTCGCGTCCCGGCACTGTCCGGCACGGCGCACGGGCGCTACGTGATCCGCCGCATCGCCCAGACGCCGCGCGCGGAGACGGGTCGCTCCGGCGACCTCGCGTCGATGATCGAATCGCTGCGCCGGCCCCAGCGGCGCCGCGGTCTGGTTGCCGTCGTCTCCGACTTCCTGGACGGGACGGCGGGCGACGTGACGCCGGACTGGGAGCGTCCGCTGCGCGCGCTCTCGGCGCGGCATCAGCTGCTCGGCGTCGAGGTGGTGGATCCGCGCGAACTCGAACTGCCTGCGGCCGGCCTGATGACCTTCGCCGATCCCGAGAGCGGTGAACAGGTCGAGGTGCAGACCTCCTCGGCCTCCGTGCGCCGTCGCTACGCCGCTGCCGCGCAGTTACAGCGCGAGCACATCGCGACGGGGCTGCGGCATGCCGGCGCCGCGCACCTGCAACTGCGTACCGACCGCGACTGGCTCACCGATGTGGTCAAGTTCGTCCTCGCGCGGCGGCGGTTCGCCGCGGGCGCGCTGGGACGGGCGGTGCGCTGATGCGTTTCCTCTCACCGGGCTGGCTGTTGCTGCTGATTCCGGTCGCGTTGCTCGTCGCGGCCTACGTGGTGCTGCAACTGCGGCGGGCGAAGTACGTCGCGAGGTTCAGCAACGTGGCGCTGCTCGGCAGCGTCGCTCCACGCCGTCCGGGCTGGCGGCGACACCTCACGTTCGCGCTGCTTCTGATCGCGCTGAGCGTGCTGAGCGTGGGAGTGGCGCGGCCCTCCTCAGCCGTCCGGGTGCCGCGTGACCGCGCCACCGTGATGATGGACATCGATGTGTCGCTCTCGATGGAGGCGACCGACGTGCTGCCCTCGCGCATCGTCGCGGCTCAGGATGCCGCCAAGAAATTCGTCGACCTGATTCCCGCGCGGATCAACCTGGGACTGGTCTCCTTCGGCGGAAGTGCCAGTGTGTTGGTACCTCCCTCGCTCGATCGGGATGCCATCAAGGCCGCGATCGACGCACTGGAACTGCAGCAGTCGACGGCGATCGGGGAGGCGGTGTTCACCTCGCTGGACGCCATCAGCGTCTTCGGTCAGGCCACGACTGCCAAAGGCGACAAGCCGCCCCCCGCTCGGATCGTGTTGATGAGCGACGGCGCGAACAACAAGGGGCGGCGGGTCACCGACGCCGCTGCGGCGGCCAGGAAGGCGGGCGTTCAGATCTCGACGATCGCGTTCGGAACGGACACGGGCACGGTGACCTTCGACGGTCAGACCATCCCCGTACCGGCCGACAAGCCGACGCTGGACTACCTCGCTCAGCAGACAGGTGGCAGTTTCCACACGGCAACGTCAGCGCAAGAACTGAAGTCGGTGTACGCGAACATCGGTACGCAGATCGGCTTCACCACGGTGCATCGCGACATCAGCTGGCGTTTCCTCGCCGTCGGCCTGCTGTTCGCGCTGGCGTCGGCGGGCACCTCGATGCTCTGGGCCGGGCGCCTGATCTGAGCGGCGATTGTGCAATCTTTGGCGTCCTGAGGCAGCCAAAAATTGCACAATCGGTCGTTCAGGCCTGCGGATCGAGAACGAGCTTGCCCGTCGAACTGCGGTCGAGCAGCGAACGATGTGCGTCGCCAGCCTCGGCCAACGGGTAGGTGCGGCCCACGACCGGCCGCAGCGAACCGTCGGCGATCATCGACATCAGGTCCTGCACGGCGGCAGCGAGCAGCGCCGGCTTCTGCACGATGTGCACCAGCCAGAAGCCGATCACCGCAGTGCTGCGCGCCATCAGTACGCCGGGAACGATCGGCTGCGGAGGTACCCGGCCTGCCATTCCGAATACGGCAAGGCGCCCGAGCGGCGCCAGTGCGGCCAGGCTCTGATCGAACACGGGGCCGCCCGTCATCTCGAGCACGACATCGACGGCCTTGCCGTCGTTGGCGTCGAGCAGGGCTTGCCGCATGTCGCCCACCGTCGAGTCAACGGCCGCGTCGGCGCCAAGGTCGAGGGCGAGCTGCCGCTTGTCCGCCGACGAAGCGCTGGCGATCACGCGGCCGGCGCCCCACTTCTTCGCCAGCTGTATCGCGATCGTGCCGACACCCCCGGCGCCGGCGTGCACCACTACGGATTCGCCGGGCTGCATATGGGTGCTCGTCCGCAGCAGGTGCCACGCAGTGGCGCCCTGAATGAGGGTGGTGAGCGCCGCGGCGTCGGTCACGTCGTCGGGGATGTCGAAGAGGTACCGCGGGTCGAGCGCGATCTTCTCGGCGTACCCGCCGCTGCCCACCAGCCCGAGCTTGCGCTGGCCGTCCGCGGTGCGCACGACCACCTCGCCGCCCGGGATCAGGGGCAGCGACTGCTTGGCGAGATAGGAATCCTCGGTGGCGTGGGTGTCGGCGTAGTTGATCCCCGCCGCGATCACGTCCATGACCTGCTGGCCGTCGGCTGGGACGGGATCGGGTATGTCGGAGACGACCAGGGTCTCGGGGCCGCCGAACTCGGTGAGCTGTATCGCGCGCATCCCGCGACCGTACCCGCGGGTAGCGGCGGCCGGGCGGGGCGGTGCGCCACATCCGCTAGCGTGAGTGTCCGTGGATCGGTCGGTGCTGGTGACGGGCGGGAATCGCGGTATCGGCCTGGCCGTAGCCCGCGCCTTTCTCGCCGACGGTGATCGAGTCGCCGTCACCCATCGCAGCAGCGCGCCGCCTGCGGGTGTGTTCGGTGTCCGCTGCGACGTCACCTCCACGAGTGACGTGGACGCCGCCTTCGCCGCCGCCGAAGCGGAGAACGGCCCCGTCGAGGTCCTGGTATCCAATGCGGGGATCACCGATGACACGCTGCTGCTGCGCATGTCCGAGGAGTCCTTCGCCTCCGTGCTCGATGCCAATCTCACTGGCGCCTACCGCGTTGCCAAGCGCGCCGCCGCCTCGATGCTGAAGCAGCGCCGCGGCAGAATGATCTTCGTCTCGTCCGTCGTGGCGCTCGTCGGTGCACCCGGACAGGCGAACTACGCGGCGAGCAAGGCCGGCCTGATCGGGCTGGCCCGCTCGATCGCACGTGAGCTGGGCGGGCGTTCCATCACGGCGAACGTCATCGCCCCGGGTTTCATCGACACAGACATGACCGCCGACATCGGCGACGACCGCAAGGCCGAGATCCTGCGCAACGTGCCGCTGAAGCGATACGGCAATGCCGAGGAGGTGGCCGGCGCCGCGCTCTATCTCGCGTCGGACGCCGCGGCGTACGTCTCAGGAGTGGTGCTGCCTGTCGACGGTGGCCTCGGCATGGGCATCTGAAGGGAAGCCACGATGGGTCTGCTCGACGGCAAGCGGCTGCTGATCACCGGCGTGATCACCGATGCCTCGATCGCGTTCACCGTTGCGCGCATGGCGCAGCAGGAGGGCGCGAACGTCGTCCTGACCGGATTCGGCCGGATGTCACTCGTCGAGCGCGTTGCCAAGCGGCTGCCTCAGCCGGCACCGGTCATCGAGCTGGATGTCGCCGACCAGGGTCACCTCGACTCGCTGGCCGGCCGCGTGCGCGAGCATCTCGATGGTGTCGACGGCGTGCTGCACGCGATCGGTTTCGCACCGGCGTCGTGTCTCGGCGGCGGATTCCTCGACGCGCCATGGGAGGACGTCGCGACGGCCGTCCAGGTGTCGGCGTACTCGCTCAAGTCGCTCGCTGTCGCATGCCTGCCACTCTTCGGCGAGACCGGCGGCTCGATCGTCGGACTCGACTTCGATGCCCGCGTCGCGTGGCCGGCCTACGACTGGATGGGTGTCGCCAAGGCCGGGCTCGAATCCACCTCCCGCTACCTCGCCCGTGAACTCGGGCCGCGCCATATCAGGGTGAATCTGGTCGCCGCCGGACCGCTGCGCACCATGGCGGCCAGGAGCATCCCCGGCTTCAGCCAGTTCGAGGACGCATGGGGCGCACGGGCGCCCCTCGGCTGGGACAACGCCGACGCCGAACCGGTCGCGCGGACCACCCTGGCGCTGCTGTCGGACTGGTTCCCCGCCACGACGGGTGAGCTGATCCACGTCGACGGTGGCTTCCACGCGATGGGTGTGTGAGTGAGCGAGCCGTCGCGCCGCGACACATCAGCGCGGCCCTTCGATGCACTGCTGTTGCTGTCGTTCGGCGGTCCGGAGGGCCCCGACGACGTGATGCCGTTCCTGCGCAACGTCACGCGCGGGCGCGGCGTACCCGAGCAGCGCCTGGCCGCCGTTGCCGAGCACTACCAGCATTTCCACGGTGTCTCGCCGATCAATGCGCACAACCGCGCGCTGCTCGCGGCACTGCGCACCGACTTCGACGCGCATGGCATCGACCTGCCGCTCTACTGGGGGAACCGCAACTGGAAGCCCTACGTCGCCGACGCCGTACGGCACATGCGCGACGACGGAATCCGGCGGGCACTCGTGTTCGCCACGAGCGCTACGGCGTCGTACTCCAGTTGCCGGCAATATCGCGATGATCTCGCGCAGGCGAAGACGATGGCCGGTGCCGGCGAGCTCCAGCTCGTCAAGCTGCGGCACTTCTTCGACCATCCGGGTTTCATCACGGCCATGTCGGACGGAGTGCGCCGGGCGCTCGGCGAGCTGCCCGACGACCGCCGGGATTCGGCCCGGCTGGTGTTCACCGCCCACTCGATCCCCGTCGCGATGAACGACATGTCCGGACCGTCGCGCGCTGGGCTCTACGAACGTCAGCAGCGCGAGACGGCACGGCTGGTCGCGGAGGCAGTGCGGGGACGTGGGGCCGAATTCGACCTGGTGTGGCAGTCGAGGTCGGGACCGCCGCAGGTGCCGTGGCTCGAGCCGGACATCAACGACCACCTGCGGGTGCTCGCCAACCGTGGTGTGCGCGCCGTCGTCGTGTGCCCGTCCGGGTTCGTGTCCGACCACATCGAGGTGCTCTGGGATCTGGATACCGAAGCGCGGCAGACCGCGGCTGAACTGGGCATGTCGTTCGTGCGCGCGGCCACCGCTGGGCGTCACGCGGCGTTCGTCGCAGGAATCCGCGAACTCGTCGAGGAACAGCTCGCCGGTGCCGAGCCGCAGGCGCTCGGTGATCTCGGCCTGTGCGGCGTCGACTGCCCGGCGGGGTGCTGCCCTGCGCCTATGCGCGGCCCGACGGTCCCGAGTACCTAAGTCGCGCTGCGTTCGCAGTCAAGCACGAGTTCGCGGGAAGGCAGTGCCGGACCGGCGTCGGCAAGCCGTCCGGTGCGCAGGAGTTCCCGCCATTGCTCGACGCTCCACGTCGAAGGTTGAGTCGACGAGCAGAAGTCTTCGAGCAATCCGACGAACCGTGCCGGGTCGCTGTGGAACGGGAAGTGCCCCGCGTCGTCGAAGATCTCCAGCCGGCTTCCGGGCATGGCCGCGTGTGCTCGGTGTGCATGACCGACCGGCAGGACGCTGTCGCGGGCACCCCACATGAGCATCGTCGGCATCCCGCGCACGAGGTAACAGCGATCGAGCATCGTGACGACCTGGCCACGCCAGTCCACCACCGAGCGCAGGGTCCGGATGAACGCAGCACGAGCCGTCTGGTTGGGCAGGGCGTCGACCAACCGAAGCAGGTCTGCGGCGTCGACCCCGAGGCCGGTGTCGAGCCGCTGCAGAAGATCGACCGCCAGACGCAGTGCGGTGCGCGAACCGGGCAGTCGCAGCGCGGCCATCCCGAGGTGCGCTCCCGGCAGCGCAGCGGCCCGCAGCACGGGCGACACACCCCGCCCGGCGCCACCTGAGCTGACCAGCACCATCCGATCGGTGCGCTCGGGAAACTGGTAGGCGAATTGCATCGCCACTCCGCCGCCGAGTGAGTGGCCGACGAGGGTCACCCGCTCGATGTCGAGGCTGCTCAACAGGTCACGCATGCCGTTCGCGTAGGCGGCGACGGAGTAGTCGGCTCGCGGCTTGTCCGAATCGCCGTGCCCCAACAGGTCCGGTGCGATCACCAGGTGCTTTCGCGCGAGCGTCGGCATCACCTCGTCCCAGGTTCGGGAGTTGTCGCCGATGCCGTGGATGAGCAGCAGCGGCGGGCCGTCACCGGCGATGCGGAACACGCGGCGGTAGCCGTGAATGCGCCGAGCCTGGACGTGCACCCCGGGATGGATTCGCCGTGGAGTGTTCGGGTCGCGCTCACCAGCGGCGATCTGCAACATGGCCCACCCCCGCCGTCGTCGTTCGGCCCCACGCTAGGCAGCGTGGGAGACGGACAGGTTTCGCCTCCGTTGCATCGCGATGCATTCTCGCCGTCTGTTACCGGGCGAGGGCGTTGTAGCCGGCAAGGCGAGCCCGCCGCACCGCGAGTTCGAGCGGGCGCAGGCCGGCGGCCCGGGCGCTGATGCCTCGTTGGTCGACCGCACCCCCCACCGGGTCGACGAGCGCCAGGTCGAGAATCGCCTGCATCCGTTCGGCCTGCGCCACGAGCGCCACCGCGCGCGCCGGAAAGCCGGGCGGCAGGTTGACCTGTTCGCCGGCACGGCGGGCACCGCTGAGGGCGGCCAGGACGTCATCGCGTGAACCGGAGACATCAGCCGCGGTGAGCTCGTCAGCGCACTGGCGAATCGCGGTGGTGAGCTCGTACTGGGTGTCGGCAACGTCGAGGTGGTCGGGTGGTGCAGGCGTCACGGCATGGGCCGCCCATGTCACCGAGGTCGGGGCGCTGCTCGGCGCGAAGTCGGTGATCGACGGGACGAGGCCGATGCCCGCGCCGAAGACCGCCTCGCCGGCATCCGTTGCGGCTGCTCGGAAGGGCTGTGGACCCGGAACACCCCGCAGATCGCCCGGCGCCGGCAGGACGAGGCGGACCGGCCCGCCGCCCCGACGCCATCGGATGAGGATCTCGCTCAGTGGCACCGGATCCGATTCGATGCCCACGATCACGTGCGCGGCGTCCGAGCCGGTGACGGCTTCGATCACATCGTCAGCTGGGCCACCGCCGGCGAGCCATGAGGTCGCCCATGCGGCGAGGGGGCCACATCGCGGACGATCCATCCGACCAGTTTCCCGCTTTGGGGAGAGTTTGCCCGCAGGGCAGCGCAAAGTCTCCCCAAAGCCGGAGAAGTCAGCGCGCCTGGACTGCGCGGGCGCCGGATCCGAATAACGTCGCCTCGTGCGTGACTACTCCGACGTGCTCGCCACCCGCTCATCGAGGCGGCCACCGGTGCCCGAGGTTGCGGCGGAGCCGGACCTGGTCGTCGAGACGGCTGACGGTGCGTTCTGCGGCGCCGTTGTCGATTGCGGACGCGCCGTCGACGCCGGCGAGAAGCGCGACATCGTCACCCTGGAGGACAGGCACGGCAAACGGCGGGTGTTCGCGATGCTCCCTGCCGCGTTCCTGATCGACGGCCGCCCCGTGACGCTGGTTCGACCCAGACCGGCAGCGGCACCGCAGGTTCGCCGGAGAACTGCCTCAGGATCGATCGCTGTCGCGGGCGCACGCGCGAAGGTGGCGAGGCAGAGCCGCATCTGGGTCGAAGGGATTCACGATGCGGCACTGATCGAGCGGATCTGGGGCGACGACCTGCGGGTGGCCGGCGTCGTCGTCGAGCCGATGCACGGCATCGACGAGCTGCCCGATCGTGTACACGGGTTCGCCCCTGCTGAGCATCGGCGGCTGGGTGTGCTCGTCGATCACCTCGTGCCGGGAAGCAAGGAGTCGCGCATCGTCGAGACCGTGGCACGCGGTGCAGGCGCTGCGTGGGTGCACATCACCGGTCACCCGTATGTCGATGTGTGGCAGGCGGTGAAGCCGGTGGCGCTCGGTATCGACGCGTGGCCGGACGTGCCGCGGACCGTCGCCTGGAAGGACGGGGTGTGTGCGGCGCTCGGCGTGAGCGATCCGCACGAGATGTGGCGCAGGGTTCTGGGGAGCGTGGACAGCTACGCCGACGTCGAGGTCGCGTTGCTTCGCGCGGTGGAGGAGCTACTCGACTTTGTAACGGAATGACTGTCATCGGCGCCACCGTGCCACGATGGAGTCATGTCCGCCTGGCTGGTCTGGTTGATCGTGAGCGGGGTGCTCGCGGCCGCGGAGGCGGCCTCACTCTCGCTCTTTTTGATCATGGCCGCAGGTGGCGCCGCGGCCGCCGCAGTGACGGCTGCGGCGGGCGGTCCTGCCGTGGCGCAAGTGCTGGTCGCGATCGCCGGAACGCTGGCGCTGCTCTGGCTCGTGCGGCCGGTGGCGATTCGGCACCTGAACCCTGATCCGGTCATGGTGACGGGCTCGGACGCGCTGGTCGGGCGCGAGGCCGTGGTGCTGCAGGCGGTCACACGCGACAACGGCCGGGTGCGGCTCAACGGCGGCGAGTGGTCGGCCCGGGCGATGGACGCGAAACAGGAAATGCCCGCAGGCACAGTCGTGTCGGTGGTTGCCATCGACGGGGCGACCGCAGTCGTCTGGCGAGACCCGTTCGGCTGAGAGGAACAACCCATGAATGCAGGCGTGATCGCGGCGATCGTGATCGCGGTCGTGGTGATCTTCGTGCTCGCGCGGATGGTGCGTATCGTGCCGCAGGCGCGGGCGGCGGTCGTCGAACGACTGGGCAGGTACGTCCGGACGGCGACTCCGGGACTGACCCTCCTGCTGCCGTTCGTCGATCGGATGCGGCCGTTGATCGACCTGCGCGAGCAGGTGGTCAGCTTCCCGCCGCAACCGGTGATCACGTCCGACAACCTCACCGTCGCCATCGACTCGGTGATCTACTTCCAGGTCACCGATCCGCGCTCGGCCACCTACGAGATCGCGAACTACATCCAGGCCGTGGAGCAGTTGACGATCACCACGCTGCGCAACGTGGTCGGATCCCTGAACCTCGAGCAGGCGCTGACCAGTCGTGACGAGATCAACAGCAAGCTCCGTGTCGTGCTGGACGAGGCCACCGGGCCGTGGGGAATCCGCGTTGCCCGAGTCGAGATCAAGGCCATCGACCCGCCGCCCTCCATCCAGGATGCGATGGAGCAGCAGATGCGCGCCGATCGGAACAAGCGCGCGATCATCCTGACGGCCGAGGGCCAGCGCGAGTCGGCGATCAAGACCGCGGAGGGGCAGAAGGCCGCGCAGATCCTCGCGGCCGAGGGCGAGAAGCAGGCGGCCATCCTCGCCGCCGAGGCCGAGCGTCAGTCGCGGATCCTGCGTGCCGAGGGTGACCGGGCGGCTCGCTATCTGAGCGCGCAGGGACAGGCCAAGGCCATCGAGACGACATTCGGTGCGATCCACCAGGCGAGGCCTGACCCCGCGCTGCTCGCGTACCAATACCTGCAGACATTGCCGCAGATCGCGCAGGGCGACGCGAACAAGATGTGGATCGTCCCGAGCGAGTTCAGCAAGGCGCTCGAGGGTCTGGCCGGTCTCACCGGCGGTGAGGGTGGCGGCGCACCGTCGTGGCTCGCGTCCACAGGCGCGGAACCCGCCGATGCCCCGCCGATAGACACGAGTGGATGGTTCGACTCGAACCTGCCGCCCGCGGCCACGCAGCCGGAGGCGGCGAACCTTCGGGCCTCGGACGAGGACCCGGAATCGCGCCTCGCTCACGCGGGTCTGAGCGACGACGTCATCGACCCCCTCGCGGTAAGTGCGGCCGACTCGATACCTGAACTGCCGCCACCGCCACCGCCGGCCGCGCCCCCACCGCCCCCTACGGCAACGTGAGCGACCTGGTCGAGGGGGAGCGGTTCACCCGCGATGACTGGTACGGCGAACAGTGGAGCGAGCGAAGCTACGTCGACTGCACGTTCGTCGGGGCCGATCTCACCGAGGCGGAGTTGGCTGCGTGCAGCTTCACCGGCTGCACGTTTCGTGACGTCCGATTCAACGCGGCGCGCCTCCGCGACAGCGCACTGACGAACTGCACCTTCGAGGGGTCGAACCTCTTCGACGCCGAGTTCAACGAATGCAAGCTCACCGGTAGCTCGTTCGTTCGCTGCGCTACCCGCCCGCTGCGGGTGCTCGGCGGCGACTGGTCGTTCGTCTCGCTGGCGCACGCGGACCTGCGTGACTGCGTCTTTCGAGGGGTGCGAATGCGCGAGGTGGATCTGCGCGCTGCGAACTGCACCAAGGGGGTGCTCGCCGGCTGCGACTTGTCCGGAGCGACGCTCGACAAGGCACTGTTGGTGAAGGCAGACCTGCGCGGCAGCGACCTCACTGCTGTCGATCCGCTGTCCACCGACCTGCGCGAGGCCGTGATCGCGGCGGAGCAGGCGGTGGTTCTCGTTCAGGCCATGGGGCTGATCGTCGGCTGACGGCGAGCTGCCGATTCAGAAATTGGTCGCATTCCACGGCGCCGGCACCGCGCCGAACATCACGTCGGCCTGATCGAGGGCACCGGCCCGCGACTCGCGAACGTGTCCCGCGATCCTCAGCTGGCGCAGGCTGAAGCCGCCGAGGTACACGCCGGCCAGCGCGCGCTGGCTCAGCTCCAGATCGGGTTCGAGGCTCGTGCGCTCGCACGAGGACCCACTGTCGTCAGCCTCGAGGAGGTAGCACCCGGTGGCATAGCCGCCGGTGTCGTCGACGACGTCGAGCACCAGACGGCCGGGTGTCGCGTAGGTTCGGGCGGCCAGGCTGCGCGGGACGTCGAGGATGCGCAGCCAGAGGCTGTCGCCGGCGTAGGTCTGGCGGAGCGCGCGTCCGTCGGGAAGCAGCCAGCGCACGGGCTCGTCGACCGGCCGGTGGGGGAGGGTGACCTCGTCGATGACATCGATGCCGCCCAGGTATGCCCACAGGTTGCGGTAGGCGGTGTCGCTGGCTGCGACGAGCTCGCTGACCGATATGGATCCGAGCTGCCCGTCGATGTCGAAATCGCGCTCGGCGGACCAGCAGAGCAGGCCGTCAGGACCGTCGTCGGACTCGTGCAGGTACAGATTCGGTGCCTTGCCGCTTCGGAACGGCCGGTAGCCATCGAGACCGAGCCGGCGTGGCCACCATTCGCCGTGCCGATCGATCTGCCCCGCGCGCTCTGCCCGCGCCCGCTCGAAGATCTGCGGGGCCACGGCGCCGAGCTCGGCCGCGTCGACCTGGCGGACCTGCCCGGACGCTGCGGGCGTGATTCCGGAACGTCGGGGGTAGTACGTGTATTTCGCCTCGAGGCTGGCCGGCGCGTAACCGAAGCGACCGTAGATGGGCCATTCCGCGGCCACCAGCGCGCTCATCACGTCACCGCGCTCGGCGGCCTCACGCAGCGCCTCGGTGAGCATCTGCGTGAGCAGTCCGCGGCGTCGGTGCGTCGCGTTCACCGTGACCGCGGTCAGGCCGTCGATCGCGAGATCGGCCGTGCCGCCGCGCGGACCCGGCACGGTCAGCATGTGCGGTTCGGTCGCGAGGGTTGCGACCCAGCGTCCGTGCGCCCGGGCGCCCCAGCTGCGGACGACGCCCCATTCGCGGCGGAACGCCTCGACGTAGCGGTCGAAGTTGTCGCCCTCGGGATCCTCGAGAAATGTCGTGGCGATGTTGGCCAGCCAGGAGCGCGCCTCGTCGACGTGTACTGGGTGGACGATCTCGACGTCGCTCATGGGTCCCGACCCTGCCAGCCGCCGAGCACGCTTGTCAGCCTCAAATCCAGCTGAGGTGCTTGTGCAGGTAGACGTAGCCGATGAAGCTCGCGGCGTCGAGCAGGAAGTGTGCGATCACCAAGGGCATGACCCGGCCGCGCCGCTGGAACCACCAGCCGAAGATCAGCCCCATCACCATGTTGCCGAGGAAGCCGCCGTAGCCCTGGTACAGGTGGTAGCTACCGCGCAGCACGGCGCTCGCCGCCAGGGCGCGGGAGTCGGTCCACCCCATCTGCCGCAGCCGGGTGAGCAGGTAGGCGACGACGATGATCTCTTCGGACAGCCCGTTCTGGAACGCCGACAGCACCAGGTAGGGGACGCGGTACCAGACGTTCGGGAAGTCCACGACGTCGAGCGAGGCACTCAGGCCGAGCACGTGCGCCGTGTACACCAGGGCCAGCCCGGGGATGCCGATCAGCACGGCGAAGCCGGCGCCGCGCAGGACGTCGACGCGCTCGCGCAGATCGAACCCGACGCCGAATCCGCGTCCACCAGGGGTGCGCGCCAGCAGAAGCAATGCGAGCAGCGGGGGGACGGTGCCACTGAGCAGGTCGAGCAACCGGTCGAGGATGTCGAGCCACTCGTAGTGGCTCTTGCTGGCCCCGATGACAATGGCGGTGGTATTGCCGATGCCGCCGGAGACGGTTACCTCGGCGCGAATGTAGTAGAGGATCGCGCTGAGCCCGGAGATGCCGAGTGAAACGCCGAGGACGGCCAGGACCTCCAGCCCCAACCGATCCCGGGCCGGCGCGGCTGCGGTTGGCGATGCAGGCGCGTCGACAGGATCGGTCACGGGGCCAGTCTGCCTGACCGTCCTCGTTGTCGCCGGTGCGTGAACACCGGCGGGTGGTTCAGCTCTGGTCGAGCACGGCTTCGATCTCGAGGGTGATCGAGATCTTGTCGCCGACGACGACGCCGCCGCCGTCCATCGGCATGCTGATGTCGATGCCGAAGTCGCGCCGGTTGATCTCGGCCGTGGCCGAGAAGCCCGCACGCTGGCCGCCGAACGGGTCAGCCGTGAAGCCGTTGAGTTCGAGTGTGAGCGGCACGGACTTGGTCACGCCGTGCAGCGAAAGCTCGCCCTCGACGGTCCAGGTGCCGTTCCCGCCGCCACTGAGGCCGGTGGAGCGGTAGGTCATGGCGGGGTACTCGGCCACGTCGAAGAAGTCTGCCGACCGGATGTGGTTGTCGCGCTGCTCGTTGCGCGTATCGATCGAGTCGAGCTTGATCGAGGCGGTGACGGAGGACTCGGCCGGGTTCTGGGCCGTGACGACGGTGCCTTCGAAGTCGGTGAAGTTGCCACGGACCTTGCTGACCATCATGTGACGGACGCTGAACGAGATATCGGTGTGGGTGGTGTCGATCTGCCAGGTGCCGGCCCGGTAGCCGGGGATCGTGCTGGCGGAGAGTGTCTGGGTCATCGGAAGGTCCCTTCGATCTAGTTGAATGTTCAACTGATAGAACGGACGTTACCCCCGAAGCATTCCTTGTTGCAAGTTCAACTTTCTAAGCGTCTGCCGTGGAACGTTTCTCGACGACCAGGGTCTGAGCCGTAGTGCCGAGGGCCCCGCCCGTGTCGCTGAGGCTCGACCGGGCCAGTCCGGCTCCCGTTGCTGAGAGGGTGGTGATGGCGTCCATGAGTAACCAGTCACCCCGCATCTCCCGGGCGACGTGCACGTCCAGGTCGATGTTCAGGAACGACCACGCCCTCCAGTCCAGTTCTGCCGACACCCCGGAGGCCGAGTCGCCGATGAGCGCCGCCCGCTGCAGCGTGGAGAGCGGGAATCCCTCGACGACCGGTATCCGCGGCCGCGCCCACACGAGCGCCGGCCCCGGCTCGTAGAGCCCACCGTGCACCGAGCGCCATTCGATGCTCGTGCCGTACGGGAAGTCGGCCCCGACCCCCGCAAGTCCATCCGGTGGACCCGGCAGATCGACTCGCTCCGGCTCGATCGTGGCGGTGTCCGCCGTGCGCACCAGCCACACCCGGCCGGTCAGGCATTCCCGGCCCTGGGCGCTGATGGCGGCATCGACGAGGACGACGGTGCGTGCCGCCCGCACCACCCGGGCGGTGACCGTGACATCCCCCACAGGGACGGGGCGCTGGAAGTCCGCGGCCAGCCGCAACGCGCGCAGGTCAGCCCGGCCGGTCTGGCCGGCAGCCAGCTGCTCAGCGGTGTGCACGAGCAGCGCGTTGGGTGGGCCGCCGTGCTGGAGCCCCACGGCCCAGGGGCCCTCGGTCGCGTGCTGCGCGGCGTAGGTGTCGCCGTCTGCTGAGGTATCGATGAGCGCAAAGTAGGCGTTGTCCACGAGGGTCAACGCTAGTTCTCCCGATCATGAAAATGGGGGGATACACTCGACGCAGAAGAGGCGAGCGGCACATCCCTCCCGTGCCGCCGCCTCTTCGCCTTATGTTCGGACGCCTTTTCCGAGTCCCCCTCAGCCGATACCGTGCGCGTATTCCGTGCTCGTGAATCCGACGGCCCCCCGCGCGACGAACTTCGCATGACAGCGCAGGGAAGAGTTCCGGCGCCTTAGTTCGCGGAGGTCGGCAGCGTGTCAGGCGAGCAGGGAGGCGGTCGCCGGCGGATCGCCGTCGTCGGTAGTGGCGTGGCAGGGCTCACCGCGGCGTACGTGCTGCAACGACAGGCCGACGTCACTTTGTACGAGGCCGACGCGCGGCTGGGTGGGCACGCCGACACCCACGATGTCGTCGCCGCCGACGGCCGGGTACTGGGCATCGATACCGGCTTCATCGTGCACAACGAGCGGACCTATCCCTTGCTGCGGCGGCTGTTCGCCGAATTGGGTGTCGCGACCCAGGAATCCGACATGAGCATGTCGATCTCCTGCGGCGGCTGCGGTCTGGAGTACGCGGGAGGCCGCGGGCTGTCCGGCCTGCTGCCGTCGCTGTCGACGATCGCCAACCCGCGCTACCTGCGGATGCTCAGCGAGGTCGTGCGCTTCCACCGTCGGGCGCGCGCCCTGCTCGCCTCCGACGACGACTCCCAGACCGTGCGCGAATTCCTCGCGGCCGGGCGCTTCTCGCCGTACTTCGTCGCACACTTCATGACGCCGTTGATCGCCGCAGTCTGGTCGACGGCTCCGACGCGCACGGGCGACTACCCGGCCCGCTACCTCTTCGTCTTCCTTGCCAATCACGGCATGCTCAGCGTCACGGGGGCGCCGACATGGCACACCGTCGTCGGCGGCTCGGCCCGCTACGTCGAACGCGCCGCGAAGGGACTGACCGCGGTGCAGACATCCACGCGGGTTCGCAGTATCACGCGCAGCGGCAGCGGAGTCGTCGTGCACGATGACGGTGACGTGCTGAGCAGCTTCGACGGCGTCGTCGTGGCGACCCACCCGGACCAGGCTTTGGCGATGCTGGCCGCCCCGACAGCCGCCGAGCGCGAGGTGCTCGGTGCGATCGGCTACACGCGCAATCCGGCACTGCTGCACACCGACACCTCGGTGCTGCCGCGGGCGCGCAATGCTCAAGCGTCGTGGAACTATGTGCTGCCGTCCTGCTCTGCCTCACCGACGAGCGTGCACCTGAGCTACAACATGAACCGTCTCCAACGGCTGGACACTCGCGAGACGTACGTCGTGACGCTGAACGGGGACGAACGGGTTGATGCGAGCAGGATCATCGACCGGATGGCTTACGAGCACCCCGTGTATACGTCGGATTCGGTGAGTGCGCAGGCCCGGTTACCCGAGCTGAACGACGGCACCGTCGCCTACGCCGGTGCCTACCACGGGTGGGGATTTCACGAGGACGGCTGCCGTTCCGGCGTGGCTGCGGCAGCCAGTCTGGGCGTGAGCTGGTGACCGCTACTCGCTACGCCGTCGACATCGTGCACGTGCGCGCAGAACCGGTGCACCACGAGGTCCGCCATCGCAGCCAGCAGTGGTTCGTCGATCTCGACGACCTGCCTCGCGCACCGCGCGGGATGCGTTGGCTTGCCCGCTTCGAGGCACGTGACCACCTCGGTGACCCGCGGCGTCCGATCCGCGAGAATGTCGACGCATTCCTCGCCGGTCACGGCATCGACCTCGCCGGCGGCCGCGTCACGATGCTGGCCAATGCGCGGTCGTTCGGGTACGTGTTCAACCCCCTGTCATTGTTCTGGTGCCATGATCCCAGCGGCGCCCTCGTCTGTGTGATCGCCGAGGTGCGCAATACCTACGGGCAGGCGCACTGCTACCTGCTGCATACCGACGACGCCGGCCGTGCCGAGACCGAGAAGAAGTTCTACGTCTCGCCCTTCTACCCGGTCGACGGTTACTACCGGATGAGCCTGCCCGAACCAGGCGAGCGGCTGGCCGTGACCGTGGCGCTGCACCGGCCGGACGAACGGCCGTTCACCGCGACGATGAGGGGCGTCGCGGTGCCGTCCTCGTGGCCCCGGTTGCTCGCCGATGCATTACGCCATCCGTTCGAGACGTGGCGGGTACGTGCACTGATCACCAAGCACGGAATCACCTTGTGGCGCAGCGGTGTGCCGGTCATGCCGCGGCCAGGACAGGAGACGACGATGTCGACGAAGAATCCGGTAGCCGCACGCCTGGCAGCGGTGGTGCGCGAGGTGTCGGGCACGCCGCTCCCGGTGCGGATCCGCGCGTGGGACGGCAGTGAGGCCGGGCCGTCCGGCGGTCCGGTACTCGTAATCCGCTCACGCCGCGCCCTGCGCCGGCTGCTCTGGGCTCCGGGCGAGCTCGGCCTCGGCCGCGCCTACGTCAGCGGCGACATCGACGTGGACGGGCCGGGAACACCATCGGACGCACTGGCCGCCGGCCTGCGCCAGGTCTGGCAACTGGCGCGCAACCGGCCGGAGGCGGGCGTGCACCTCTCGGCGCGAGGCATGCTGCGCGCCACCGCGGCCGCCGCGCGGCTCGGTGCCGTCGGGAAGCCCCCGAAGCCACCGGCCGCAGAAGCCCGGCTGTCGGGAACGCTGCACAGCCGGGGCCGCGACCGTGCCGCGATCGCCCATCACTACGACCTGTCGAACGACTTCTACGGCCTGCTGCTCGACGAGACGATGGCGTACTCAAGTGCATACTTCACTGCCCCGGACCAGCCGCTCGCGGACGCCCAGCGGGCCAAGCTGGATCTGATCTGCCGCAAGCTCGACCTGCGCCCCGGTATGCGACTGCTCGATGTCGGCTGCGGCTGGGGCTCGCTCATCCTGCACGCTGCCGAGCACTACGGCGTGCACGCCACCGGAGTGACCCTGTCGGCACAGCAGCGCGATCACATCGCCAAGTTGATCGCCGACCGAGGCTTGTCGCACCTCGTCACCGTGCGCCTGCAGGATTACCGCGAGCTGGCGGGAACGAGTGAGCAGTTCGACGCGGTGAGTTCGATCGAGATGGGGGAGCACGTCGGCCAGGATCAGTACCCGACCTACGCCGGCATCCTGTTCGGGGCGGTGAAGCCGACCGGACGGCTGCTGCTCCAGCAGATGTCGCGCCGCACCGATGCGGCGCCGGGTGGCGGTGCGTTCATCGAGTCCTACATCGCTCCCGACATGCATATGCGGCCGGTGTCGCAGACCGTCGGGTTCCTGGAGCACGCAGGCTTCGAGATCCGGGACGTCCAGGCGATGCGCGAGCACTACGTGCGCACGGTGCAGTGCTGGATCGACACCTTCGAGAGCCGCTACGACGAGTTCGTTGCACTGGTCGGCGAGGAGGTCGCCCGGGTCTGGCGGCTGTATCTGGTCGGCGGGGCGCTGAGCTTCGAGGAGGGGCGTATGGGTGTCGATCAGATCCTCGCGGTCAAGCAGACGGCCGACGGCCGCAGCGCCATGCCATCCGCACCGTCATGGGCGGCGACGGCCGGCTCATGAGCGGCTTCGCCGGGTCACACTTCCTGAGCGCTCTGCCGTGGGCCGCTGGCGCGATCCTCGTCGTGCTCGCAGCGACATTCGTCGCATCCAAGATTGCCGGAAAGCACAGTGTGATCGACACGGCCTGGGGCTTGTTGTTCGCGGCAGCGGCCATAGCCGCGTTCGCCACCTCCGCGGGGCACGGCGACCCGCTGCGCCGATGGCTGTTGCTGCTTCTCCCTCTCGCATGGGGGATGCGCCTGGCCCAGCACATCGGACGCCGCACCGTTGGCAAGCCCGAGGATCCCCGCTACGAGCAGCTGCTGGCGAAGGGACGCGGTAACCCGGATCTGTACGCGTTGCGGATGGTCTACGCGCTGCAGGGATTGCTCGCGTTTGTGATCGCCGCCCCGATCCTGGTCGGGGCGTTCGAACGGTCACCGGTGCGCGTCATCGCGTGGGTCGGGGTCGCGATCTTCTGCGTCGGTGTGTTCTTCGAGGCGGTCGGTGATCATCAGATGGAGGCGTTCAGGCGCAATCCGGCGAACAAGGGGCGGGTGATCGACGCCGGGTTGTGGCGCTACACGCGGCACCCGAACTACTTCGGCGACGCATGCGTGTGGTGGGGAATCTTCCTCGTGGCGGCCGACCGGTGGCCCGGCATCCTCACGGTGTTCGCACCCGTGCTGATGACCCTCCTGCTGACCAAGGGCTCCGGCGCGCGGATCATGGAAAAACACATGGCGGGGCGGTCCGGCTGGGCCGAATATGCCGCCCGGACGAGTGCTTTCGTGCCGTGGCCGCCGAAGCGGGTCCCGCGGAGGACCATGGAGGCGTGATCGTCGTTGCGCCGGAGCGGTTCGAGATCATGGTGGCCGACGCACTCGATGGTCTGCCGCCCGCGCTGGGCCGGGTGATGCGCAACGTCGCCGTGACGGTCGACAACGACACGACCGCACTGGGGCTGCTCGGGCTCTACCGTGGAGTGCCGTTGACGAATCGCACCTCGCACTACTCCGCGGTCCTGCCCGACCGGATCACCATCTTCCGCCTGGCGATCTGTGCCATCTGCAACACCGAGGACGACGTCGTCGAGCAGGTTCGGCGAACGGTGATCCACGAGGTTGGTCACCATTTCGGCATCGGCGACGGGCGTCTGCACGAACTGGGCTGGTGACGGCGCGTCAGGAGGACGAGGACGTACCTACCGCCCCTGAAGGCCCTTTTCAACCGCCGCAAGGTATGAGACGTTTGTGCTCTTGGCCTGATTGGTCCGGGTATCGGCGGCGACAGGGTCACCGGAGGGGTTGATCGATATGTCACGACGTCCACGAAAGCTGTCGCGGATCGGGCTCGCACTGATGGTGGCCACGAGCGTGGCCGTGGGACTGGCCACCACAGGTTCGCCGTCGTCGGCCGCCGGTGCCGGGTCCAGCTCCAGCCCGGCCGACTGCGCCACGCAGGTGAACGACACCCCGGCGACGCTGCTCCCCTGCATCACCACCGCCGATCTCTGGCACCACATGCAGCGCTTCCAGGCGATCGCCGATCAGAACCCCGGGCCGGACGGGCATCCCTCGCGCAACTCGGGAGAGCCGGGATACAAGGCGTCGGTGCACTACGTCGCCGACGTCATGCGGCAAGCGGGATATGACGTCAAGGTCCAGACCTACCAGTTCCCGTACTACGCCTACACCGGCGTCCCCGCATTCAGTGAGGTGTCGCCCAAGGCGCAGGCCTACGCGCTGGGCACCGACTGGAATCCCGGCCGGAGCATAGGAACGACGACGGCCACAGTGCAGCCGGCGGGCGGGATCGTCATTCCGCCCACGGCGTCGCCCAGCTCGTCGAGTGGCTGCACGGCCGGTGACTTCACCGGATTCGTCGCGGGGCGCGTGGCGCTGATCCAGCGCGGAACCTGCCCGTTCGGGGTGAAGGTGCAGAACGCGCAGGCTGCGGGCGCATCCGGCGTGATCATCTTCAACGAGGGCAATCCGGGCAGGACCGGCGTGCTCAACGGCACGCTCACCGACGCCGGCGGTACCACGATCGTCCCGACGATCCCCGTCGCATTCACGTCGTTCTCGACCGGCAACCACTTCTACAGCCAGTACACCGACGCGGTGCAGCACGCGACCGCGCTGCCGGTCGCGACCGTCGACATCCAGGCCGTCTACAACCCGAGCGCCGACGACTACAACGTCATCGCCGACTCGAAGGGCGGCGACCCGAATCACGTTGTCGTCGTCGATGCCCACCTCGACGCGATCTACGGCGCCGGGATGCTCGACAACGCCTCCGGTTCGGCGACGATCCTCGACATCGCCCAGATGATGAAGAACGTCCAGCCGCGGAACAAGCTGCGCTTCATCTGGTTCGGCGGCGAGGAGCTGGGTCTGTTGGGCTCGGCCCACTACGTGAACACACTGACGCCGACCCAGCTCAGCAAGATCGGGTACGACCTCGACGCGGACGTCACAGCGACCCCGAACTACGTGGTCGGTGTGCTCGACCCGGCCGGCGTCGATCTGTTCACCCGAACGGTGTCGACGACCTTCCCACCGCAGGTGTACCAGCCGTCGACGGTTGCTCGGGACCAGGGAATCCAGTACTTCAACTCGATCGGTCTCAACAACGAACTGTTCTCACCTGTCGGCACGGACGCCTTCAACTTCAACAAGGCAGGCATACCTGCTAGCGGCGTGCTGACCGGCCAGGACTGTTGCAAGACACAGCAGGACGTGAAGCTGTTCGGCGGGACCCGCGGCAACTTCGAGGGCAATGTGCCGAGCTTCGACGGCGGATGCGTCGACAATCCGTTCCGCTGGTGCGACAACCTCAGCAACAACGATCCGAACGTGCTCACCTTCATGTCGAAGGGGTTCGCCAACATGGTGGTGCAGATGGCCTTCGACTCGACGGTCCTGTCGAGCGCACGCGGCGCCCCGCTTCGAGCGGCGCCCTTGCAGGCCGATGCCGGTGCGGCGGGTCAGGTTCGGTAGGTGCCGCGCAGAACGCTGACGCCACTGAAGTCGTAGGTCGGAGCATCCACGGGCTGGACGCTGACCTCGATGGCGCTGTAGGTCTGCATGAGGTTCTGCGGGATCGTCAGAGCGGCCTTGCCGTTCGTGCCGATCCACCCGACGGGCTGCATGCGGGTGCGCGAGCTGTTGGTCAGCCAGACCTCGTACCGCTGCGCCGAGCCCAGGCTCGGAAGTGACGTCGCGGTGATCTTCATCGTGTCACTGCCGACCAGTTTCGCCTCGGCGCCGCTGTGCCCGATCCCGTATGCACTGAGTGCGATCGAGGTGCTCTTCGGGGCGGACGACCCCACGTGCTCGACAAGGGCGAGGCCACCTGCGCCGAAAACGAGCCCCGCAGCGACGGCGGCGATCGCGATCCGCGGAACCCGGCGCGCATGTGGCGTGCTTTGGGTGGCCTCACGCCGCACCTGCTCGAACACCGCCGTGAGATCCGGCAGGCCGGAGGGTAGCGCTTCCTCGCTCGATTCGCGGATCGCGTTCACCATCTCTGGCGCGAAGCGATGTGCGGACGTGAGCGACGCGTGCGAGACGACCGCAGAGACGAGGTCCTGCCGGCAGTCCTCGCACTCGCGCAGGTGGGCGGCGGAGGACAGCACATCCTCGCGCGAGGCCTCACCGCTGAGCAGACGGGGCAGCTCGTCGGAGATGTGGCTGGTCATGACAGCTCCCTGGTGCTCTCGAGAAGGCCCGCCAGGCGCTGCAGCCCGCGCGACGTCCTCGTCTTGACCGTGCCGAGCGGAATGTCGAGTGCCACGGCGATCTCAGTCTGGGTGTAGCTCTCGAAGTAGGCCAGTTCGATGACCTCGCGCTGCAACTGGGGCAGCTGGTCGAGGGCGGTGCGCACCTCGTCGGCCCACACCAGCCGTTCGGCGAACTCCCGCCCGTCGTCGCCGGTGATCTCGCGCATCGAGTCGAGGGGAACCACGACGTCCTTGCGCTTGCGCAGATGGTCGATGGCCCGCTTGCGCGCGATCCCGAGCACCCAGCCCCGCAGCGACCGGTTGGGGTCGTAGCGTTCGTGGACGCGCCACACCTCGTAGAAGACCTTCTGCATGACGTCCTCGACGTCCGGCTGTGGGACATAGCGCCCCAAGTAGGACATGACGAGGGGCCCGAGGGTGCGATAGCAGTCCTCGAGCGCTTCCGGCTGTCCTTGGACGAGCCGTTCACCGATCTCGGCGAGCGCAGTCTCCACGTCAGACTGTTCGTTCATTGCCGTAAATCCGGTTCCACTGCCCGCGCGCTCGTCACGGCGTGACGCGGCCGCGGACCTCGCCGAGGCCGATCGGCCCCCGCGGGCCGGGCGCGACAGCAGTGATCAGCACCTCGTCTCCGTCCTCCAGGAAGGTGCGCTGGCCGTCGCCGACGTCGATCGGCTCGGTTCCGTTCCAGCTCAGCTCGAGCAGACTACCCAGTTGATCGCGATCCGAACCGCTGATCGTGCCGGAGGCGTAGAGGTCTCCGGCCCGCAGCGACGCACCGTTGGACGTCAGGTGGGCGAGCATCTGGGCGGCGGTCCAGTACATGCCGGCGAAGGGCGGCCGGGCCACGAGGTGCCCGTTGATCCGGATCTCGATGTCGATCCGGAGTGCATCCGCGCGGCCGTCGTCAGCCAGGTGGGGGAGCGGCGCGGGATCGCGCGGCGGCGGTGTCGTCCACGCGGCGGCGAGCGCGGCGAGCGGGGTCACCCAGGCCGACACCGATGTCGCGAACGACTTGCCGAGGAACGGGCCCAGTGGCACGTACTCCCAGGCCTGGATGTCGCGGGCCGACCAATCGTTGAGCAGGCAGACGCCGAAGACGTGCTCACGGAACGCGGCGAGCGGCACCGGCGAACCCCGATCGGTGCCCACGCCGACCACGAAGCCGAGTTCGGCTTCGATGTCGAGACGTTCGGATGCGCCGAACACGATCGAGCCGCCCGCGGCGCGATACTGCCCGCTCGGCCGGTGGATCTCGGTTCCCGACACCACGACCGTGCCCGAGCGGCCGTGATAGCCGATCGGCAGGTGTTTCCAATTCGGCGGCAGCGGCTCGCTGTCCGGCCGGAACATCCGTCCGACGTTGGTGGCGTGCTCCTGCGACGCATAGAAGTCGACGTAATCGGCCACCGCGAACGGCAGCACCAGCCGTGCCCGGTCCACCGGCGCGAGAAGCGGTTCGATGTTCGTTCGATGCTCGACGTCGGTCAGCCACTCGACCAGTTGGGCGCGCACCGCGGCCCAGGTCCCGGGGCCCGCCGCCAACAGCGCGTCCAGCGAACCCGGCGCGAAAAGCTGCTCGAACGGCGTGCCGAACGAGGCGAGGGTGAGATCGAGGGCCTGTGCGCCGACGCGCACGAGCACCCGAGGGCGGCCGTCGCTGCCGAGCGCGCTGCCGTAGGGCAGGTGGTCGATGCCGAAGGGGTCGTCGTCGGCCACCCCCAGCCAGGTCACTGTCGCGGTCCGCGGCCCGACCACGACCAGGCGTAGACGCCGTCGTCAGCAGCCCGCCCACCCTCTCCGAGACGCAGCGGACGGAACGTGTCGACCATGACGGCGAGCTCGTCGAAGAACTCGATCCCGATCGAACGCTCGTACGCGCCGGGCTGCGGGCCGTGCGAATGCCCCCCGGGATGCAGCGAGATCGAGCCCGGTCCGATGCCGGAACCCCTGCGCGCCTCGTAGTCGCCGCCGCAGTAGAACATCACCTCGTCGCTGTCGACGTTCGAGTGGTAGTACGGCACCGGGATCGACAGCGGGTGGTAGTCGACCTTGCGGGGCACGAAATTGCAGATGACGAAGTTGTTGCCCTCGAAGACCTGGTGCACCGGTGGCGGCTGATGCACCCGCCCGGTGATCGGCTCGAAGTCGGCGACGTTGAAGGTGTACGGGTAGAGGCAGCCATCCCAGCCGACGATGTCGAACGGGTGATGCGGTGTCACGTGCACGCTGCCCGCAAGTCCCGACGGGCCGGAGCCGCGATGCTTGACGAATATCTCGACGTCGGCGGCCTCGACGAGGGGTGCCTCACCCGGACCGTGCAGGTCCCGCTCGCAGTACGGCGCGTGTTCGAGCAGTTGGCCGAACTTGGACAGGTACCGGCGCGCCGGGGTGATGTGTGAGTTCGCCTCGATGCAGTACGCCCGCACTCCGTCTGGTCCCGGTAACCATCGGTGGGTCGTGGCGCGGGGGATCAGCACGTAATCGCCCTGGCGCGCGTCAAGGGTGCCGAAGACCGTCTCGACGGTGGCGCTGCCGCTCTCGAGATACACACACTCGTCGCCCACCGCGTTGCGGTACAGCGGTGAGGCGTCGCGGGCTACGGCGTAGCAGATGCGAACGTCGTCGTTGCCGAGCACGAGGCGCCGCCCGGTGACGACGTCAACGCCCTCGCCATCGGTGAACAAGGTGTGCAGCGCGAGGTGACGTGGCATGAGCGGTTCGTTGGGCACCGTGCTGTGGTCGGGGAGTGGCCAGGCCCTGGTGTCGACGAGCGCCGACGGGATCTCCCGGTGATACAGCAGGGACGAGTCCGACGAGAAACCCTCCTCGCCCATGAGCTCCTCGAAATACAGCCGGCCCCCGGCATCGCGATGTTGCGTATGCCGCTTGGGTGGGATGCTGCCCCGCCGCTGGTAGTACGCCATGCACTCGTTCCCCCTCGATAGACCACGATGTCCGCCCGGGTGTCCCACTCGGCTCTATCGAACCGCGTGCCGCGTCCGGATACGAGCCCCGGCGCGCCGAGGGCGGCCCTAGGATCAGACGATGCCGGGTGCCCGCGCGACGCTGATCGCGGGATCAATGCTGGCCTGCAGCCTGCTCGGGGCGTGCACCACGACGACGAATGGTGTCGGCATAGCTCGCCTGCCGGTGTCCGGCGGTTCCTCCAGCCAGCCGCAGCCCGGCCCGACGGCCCCGGGATCCGGCCCCTCGGGTAGTTCGGGTACCCCCGGCGGGCCCGGCGGGCGACCACCGTCGTGCCCCGTGAGCAGCTGCCATCTGCGGCTGTCCGGCTCGCTGTCGAGGCCGTATTCGGTGGCCGTGTGGGCCGACGATGCGCAGCCCGCGACGATCGTCGCGCTCACAGCCGGTAGCTCGAACGCCGGGTCCGAGACGCTGGCCGACCAGTCGCCCGCGCAGCTGAGTTGCATGAGCAACGGTGAGCTGTCCCATTGCATCGTCGTCGACCAGATCGGCGCCCACAGCTCGATCGGCTACCTGCTGCGGGTGCGCAACGGCGCGCTGGCTCTCGGCCCGTCGGTACAGGCCGCGACGCCGACCATGCAGGCTGCCGACCTCAACCAGGACGGCTGGATCGACATCGCAGGCTTGCAGAACGACTACACGCCGAACTACGCCGCGGGACGGGTGTACTGGCAGACGTGGGTGTCGGACGGGACCCAGCTGCGCTCCACCGGCTGCGGCGCGCTCGGCCACGCCGCCAGCAGCCCGCCCACTGCACCGCTCACCGGGAAGTGCCCGTAGTCAGCGGCTTTCGATCGATGCGTACGGGCGCTGCGTCGGGCCGGTGTACAGCTGACGAGGTCGCCCGATCTTGGTGCTCGGATCGTTGATCATCTCGTGCCACTGCGCGATCCAACCGGGCAGCCGTCCGATGGCGAAGAGCACCGTGAACATCCGCGTCGGGAAGCCCATCGCGCGGTAGATCAGACCGGTGTAGAAGTCGACGTTCGGGTAGAGCTTGCGGGACACGAAGTAGTCGTCCTCCAGCGCGACACCCTCGAGTTCCAGAGCGATGTCGAGCAGGTCGTCGCGCTTGCCCATGGCCTTGAGTACCTCGTCAGCCGACTTCTTCACGATCGCGGCGCGTGGGTCGTAGTTCTTGTACACGCGGTGCCCGAAGCCCATGAGCTTGACGCCGTCCTGCTTGTTCTTCACCTTGTCCACGAACTCGCTGACGTTGCCGCCCGATGCCCGGATCTGCTGCAGCATCTCCAAGACGGCCTGGTTCGCGCCGCCGTGCAACGGACCCCACAGCGCGTTGATGCCGGCCGACACGGACGCGAACAGGTTCGCCTGCGACGAGCCGACGAGGCGCACTGTCGAGGTGGAGCAGTTCTGCTCGTGATCGGCGTGCAGGATGAACAGCCGGTCGAGAGCTCGCGCTACGGCAGGGTCCACCTCGTACGGCTCTGCCGGGAAGCCGAACGTCATGCGCAGGAAGTTCTCCACCAGGTTCAGCGAGTTGTCCGGATACAGGAAGGGTTGGCCGACGCTCTTCTTGTACGCGTACGCGGCAAGCGTGGGCAGTTTCGCCAGCAGCCGATAGGTCGAGAGCTCGAAGTCCTCCTGATCGAACGGATCGAGAAAGCCCTCGTAGAAGGTGGACAGAGCCGATACCGCAGACGACAGCACGGGCATCGGATGCGCGTCGGCCGGGAATCCCTCGAAGAAGCGCTTCATGTCCTCATGCAGCAGCGTGTGCCGCCGGATGCTGTTCTCGAACGTGGCGAGCTGATCCGAGGTCGGAAGTTCGCCGTGGATCAGCAGGTAGCTGACCTCGACGAAGCTCGAGTTCTCGGCGAGGTCTGCGATGTCGTAGCCGCGGTAGCGCAGGATGCCGGCATCGCCGTCGATGTAGGTGATCGCCGAAGTGCATGAGGCCGTGTTCGCGAAGCCCGGGTCGTAGGTGACTACGTCGGTGGCGCCGAGCAGCTTGCTGATATCGGCGCCGGCAGCCCCTTCGGTTGCGGCGACGATCGGTAGCTCGAGGCGGTCGTGACCGGGCACCTCGACGAAGGCAGGCTCGGTGGATTGCGACATGACGCTTCCTCCTTGCAGGGGCGCTGCGAAGGCACCCTACTGTGCGCAGCTAGCCGGCGTCGGCCAGGTTCTGCAGCCGCACCTGGCCGCGCGCCACCAGCCGGCCGGGCTCGTCGGTGATCTCGACCAGCCAGAGCTGCTGGCTGCGCCCGCGATGGATCGGCGTGGCGACGGCCGTCATCGTGCCCTCGGTGGCGGCACGCAGGAAGTCGGTGTGATTGCTGACGCCGACAACCTTGCCCCGATCGCCGAACCAGGCAGCCGCGCCGATGCTGGCGGCGGATTCGACGGCCGAGCAGTACACGCCGCCGTGGACGATCCCGAAGGGTTGATGCTGCTGGGGGGTGACCTGCCAGGCGATGACGACACGGTCGGCGCTGAGCTCCCGATACTCGAATCCCAGCGTCGCGTCGAGGCCTGTCGTGTCCATGGCGTCCATCCGCACGAACCTAGCGGCACCAGGGCGCGGCCACCTCGGGGGAGCGGTCCATGAACGGGGCGGGCATGCTGGTCCCATGCTGGGACTGCCCGACGGCGTCACCGTCTGCCTCTTCGACCTCGATGGCGTGCTCACAGACACGGCGTCGGTGCACCGCAAGGCATGGAAGCAGACCTTCGATCCCATCCTCGCGGCTCGTGGGATGACGCCGTTCACCGACGACGACTACGCGCAGTTCGTCGACGGCAAGCCACGCGCCGACGGTGTGCGCGACTTCCTGGCCTCCCGCGGCATCACGGTGCCGGAGGGCGGGGCGGACGACCCGCCTGGGGCCGAGACCGTCCGAGGCATCGGGAACCGCAAGAATCAATTGCTGTTGGCGCACATCCGCACCGACGGCGTGACCGTGTACGACGGGTCGCGCCGCTATCTCGAGGCGGCGCGTCAGGCCGGGCTACGCCGGGCCGTCGTCTCGTCCAGTGCCAACACCGCCGACGTCCTCAAGGTGACCGGGCTGGACTCTCTCGTCGAGGGCCGCATCGACGGGAACACGCTGATCGAGCAGAATCTGGCCGGTAAACCTGCCCCTGACTCGTTCCTCGCCGGTGCGAAGTTGTTCGGCGTCGAGCCTAAGGTGGCGGCCGTGTTCGAGGACGCGACCGCGGGCGTGCAGGCGGGCAGGGCGGGAGGATTCGGCATCGTGATCGGAGTCAACCGGTTGGACGCCGCGCATGCCCAGGCGTTGCGCGAGCACGGCGCGGACACCGTGGTCACCGACCTGTCGGCGCTGTTGTGAGCGGCGGGCGGCGGTTTCCCGTCGAGCCGTGGCAGCTTCGCGAGATCGGCCTTGATCTGGCCACGCTCGCGCAGTCGGAATCGCTGTTCGCGTTGTCGAACGGGCACATCGGACTGCGGGGCAATCTCGATGAGGGCGATCCTGCGGGCCTTCCGGGGACGTACCTGAACTCCTTCTTCGAATCCCGCCCGCTGCCCTACGCGGAGGCCGGCTACGGCTTTCCGGAGACCGGTCAGACCGTCGTCAATGTCACCGACGGCAAGCTGATCCGCCTGCTCGTCGACGACGAGCCCTTCGACCTGCGGTACGGCGAGGTCCACAGCCATGAGCGCATCCTCGATCTGCGTGCAGGCGTGCTTCGGCGCGAGGTCGAATGGCAGTCGCCCTCCGGTCAGCGCATCAAGCTGCGCACCATCAGGTTGGTCTCGCTCACCCAGCGCTCGATCGTTGCGATCCATTACGAAGTGCAGGCGGTGGGAACCGACGCCCGTGTGGTGGTTCAGTCCGAACTGGTTGCCAACGAGCACGTCCCGGCGCAGTCGAACGACCCGCGCGTCGCCGCGATTCTCGAATCGCCACTCGAGGCTGTCGAGCACGACGGCCACGGCACCCGCGCATGGCTGATCCACCGCACGCGCTCGAGCAAGCTGAAGATGGCCGCGGCGATGGAACACACGTTCCACGGTGACGATCCGCCCAAGTCGCAGTTGGCTGTTCACGCCGACTGGGCCCGGATCACGGCCGGCACCGTTCTGAAGCCGGGCGAGACGCTGTCGTTCACCAAGTTCCTGGCGTACGGCTGGTCGAGCCAGCGCAGCGTCCCTGCGCTTCGCGACCAGGTCGACGCCGCACTGACGGCCGTGATCAACACCGGGTGGGACAGGCTCGTCGAGGATCAGCGCAGCGCGCTCGATCTGTTCTGGGACGGCGCAGACGTCACTATCGAAGGCGATCCGGTCGTGCAGCAGGCCGTGCGCTTCGCCCTGTTCCATACCTACCAGGCAGCGGCCCGTGCCGAGCAGCGAGCGATCCCCGCGAAGGGTCTCACCGGCCCCGGGTACGACGGCCACGCGTTCTGGGACACCGAGATGTTCGTCCTGCCGGTGCTCATGGCCACCGCACCGCACTCGGCCGCGGATGCCCTGAGATGGCGCCTGTCGACATTGGATCTGGCCCGCGAACGGGCTCAGACGATGACGCTCGAGGGCGCCGCCTTCCCATGGCGCACCATTCGTGGGCAGGAGTGCTCGGGATACTGGCCCGCCGGTGCGGCTGCATTCCATGTCAATGCCGGAATCGCCGTCGCGGCCTGGCGCTACGTCATGTGGACCGGCGACGCAGACTTCGAGCGTGACGTCGCGCTGCCGATCTTCGTCGAGACGGCGCGGCTGTGGATGTCGCTCGGGTACCACGGCTCTGACGACAGCTTCCACATCGACGGTGTCACTGGGCCGGACGAATACAGCGCGATAGTCGACGACAACACCTACACGAACCTGATGGCCAAGGTGAACCTGATCGCGGCCGCAGATGCGTCCGACAGATGGGCCGGCGAGGCGGCCGGGCTCGGGGTAGCGCCGAGTGAGATCGACGCGTGGCGCCGCGCGGCTGCGGCAGTGGCCGTGCCGTACGACGAGAAGCGCGGGGTGCACCGCCAGGACAAGGACTTCACCGACCACACCGTGTGGGATTTCGAGCGAACGAACTTCGAGAACGGCTACCCGCTGCTGCTGAATGCGCCGTACTTCGACATCTATCGCAAGCAGGTGGTGAAGCAGGCCGACCTGCTGCTCGCCATGCACTGGTGCGGTGACGAATTCACGGCCGACGACAAGGCGCGCGCCTTCGCGTACTACGAGCCGCTGACCGTGCGCGACTCCTCACTGTCGGCATGTACCCAGGCGGTAATGGCTGCGGAGGTGGGCCATCTCGACCTCGCGGCCGACTATCTTGCCGAGGCCGCGCTCATGGATCTGCACGACCTCGAACACAACACCCGCGACGGGCTGCACATCGCCTCGCTTGCCGGCACGTGGCTCGCAATCGTCGCGGGGTTCGGCGGCATGCGCGATCACGGCGGCCGGTTGTCGCTACGGCCGCAGTTGCCGCCGACCTGGAAGTCGCTGCACTTCCGGCTGCGCTGGCGCGAATCGCGCCTGCACGTCGAGGTGAACGAGCGCGGGGTCACCTACGAATTGGTCGAGGGTCCTGACGAGGGGCTGCAGATCGTCGACAACGGTGAACCGGTCGTGCTGCACCGTGGCGTCCCGGTGGCGCGTCCGATCCATCCTGTCGAGCCGTTGACACCCCGGCCGACCCAACCAGCCGGCCGGGTTCCCCTCTCGATGACCGAGTTGGAACGCACGACCGGCTGGTGAGCGTGGTCAGGCGGGCGGTGCCGCTGGGGCCACTCCGCCCTGGTGGCCGCTCTTGCCGTGGTGCTCGAGATCGATCTCGTCGGCCGAGGAGACGCCAGCAGGAAGGTCGATCGTCATCTTGGGACCGGTGAACCACTTCTTCACCGACAGGTGCCACCATATCCACAGGATGAGGAACAGCACGCCGACGACGATCGGCGTGTAGTTCACGTACTTCAGGCTGGACCAGCCGAAGCCCTTGTACCAGGGCGCTCCCAACGACGACGTCGGCAAGATCGCGATGAACGACGTGATCGCGATCTCGGCGACCGCAACGATGCACATCCACTTGTACTTCGACCCGAGTGTCCAGTTGCCGGTCACGAAGCTGTCGCCCGCTCGCCAGCGCAGGAAGATCGGGATCGCAAAGGCTACATAGAGACCGATGACGCCGATGGTCACGACCGCGAAGAACGCGACAGGTACCGGTGCGCCCCCGATGTCGACCTTGATCAGTGCGGGCGACGTGAGGACGATCGCGACCACCGCCGACAGGATCACGCCGTTCACCGGGACGCGATTCGGGCTCAACCGCGACCAGTACTTCGCGCCGGGCACGGCGCCGTCGCGGCTGAAGGCGAACAGCATGCGGGTGGTGCTCGTCATACACGCCACCGTGCAGAAGAACTGGCCGATGGTCGAGATCGCCAGCACGAACGTCGCCCAGTTGATGGTAAGCGCCTGGCTGAAGATCAGCGAGACGCCGCCGCCGCCCTTGGTGACGGCTCCCTCGTCCTGCACCGCGAACAGAAACGCGAGCAGCAGGATCCAGCCCCCGATGCCGGAGTAGAAGATCGATCGCCAGATGCCCTTGGCGGCCGAGTTGGCGGCCGAGTGGGTCTCCTCCGACAAATGCGCTGACGCGTCATATCCGGTGATCGTGTACTGGGTGAGGATCACCGACAGGGGCAGAACGCCGAGCAGGAACCCGACCCCGCCACTGTGCCCGCTGAAGAAACCGGTGTTGTTCACGGTGTGCGTGAAGACGTTCTTGACGCTGTCGTGATGGCTCGGGGCGAACAGCAGGATCGCGACGACCAGGCCCGCGCCGACGACGTGCCACCACACCGAGATGTTGTTCAGGATGGCCAGCATCCGGCTGGAGAAGATGTTCACGATCGAGACGAGGACGAGAACGATGACGAAGATGATGAACAGGCGGGTCAGGCTGTAGTGAGCGGCCCACGACTTGCTGTAGGTGTCCAACGTCAGGTCGAAGAACGTCGCACATCCGTAGGCGACCGAGGCGTCGATGGCGAGCAGGCCGACGAGGTTCAGCCAGCCCGTGTAGTAGCCGGCCTTGGCGCCGCCCAACTTGCTAGCCCACCAGTAGATGCCGCCCGAGGTGGGGAATGCCGAGACGAGTTCGGACATGCAGAACCCGATCACGAGGATGAACGCCGCCGTGATCGGCCAGCCCCAGGCGATCGCTGCGGGACCACCGTTGTTCCAGCCCACGGCGAATGTGGTGAAACAGCCCGCCAGGATCGAGATGATAGAGAACGAGATCGCGAAGTTCGAGAACCCTGACCAGGAGCGGTTGAGTTCCTGCTTGTAGCCGAGTTCGGCGAGGCGTTTCTCGTCCTCGTCGACGATGACCGTGTTTGCCACTGGTGTCGCTCCCTCGATCTAGATCGGTTTTTGGACGTCGTCGATCAATTGCGCGAATTCCGGGCCGTCGAATTCGGCGACTGCCCGGTCGTACTTCTCCATGCCCCACGCCCAGAAGTCGAACTCCACGTCGCTGACGCCGTCCTGGATCGAGCCCCACAGCGTCCAGCCGTACTTGGACATCAGCGCCAGCAGCCGCGCCCGCGCCACGCGTGCCCGTGATGCCGTGCCGTAGTAGGCGGCAACGAGCTCGGCAAGGGCGTCCGTGTGCAGGTTCGCCTCACTCCAGATGTTGCCGAGCTCGAAGCACGGGTCGTTGTTGCCCGAGTACTCGTAGTCGATGAACCAGATCCGCCCAGCCGAGTCCATGATGTTGGCCGCGAGCAGATCGTTGTGGCACGCGACGGTGGGCTCCGGCTGCACTGCGAGAGCTGCCTGGATGCGTTCGACGGCACCGGCGTAGCTGCGGTAGCCGGCGGGCAGCCGAAATCCGTGTTCGAGTACGGCGGTGAGGTAGCGCTGCTGCACCTCGAACATGTCGAAGTCGTTGCCGAAGCGCGGGCCGGCATGCAGTCGGCGGCAGTTCGCGGCGACCCGCGCCAGCGCAGTGCTGTCGGCGAGATCGGCGTCGGTGAAGGTGCGGCCGTCGATCCAATCGACGATGCTGACGCCTGCCGCGGGGTCGCACAGCAGCACCCGCGGGCCGGCCCCACGCTGTGCTGCTGCGACCGCGTTTCGGCATTCGGCGACGCGGTCGATCGCGAGCAGCGAACTCTTGCCGGTAGACACCCGGGCGACGACCGTGCGTCCGGCCGCGGCGTTGACCTTGTAGATGCGGTTGGTGAGCCCGCCGGGCAGTGGCGTGATCTCGCGGTCCGCGTCGCGGAACTCAGCTAGCTGCGCGAGAGCGACGTCGAGTACGTCGGGGACGTCCGGCGAGTCGAGGGAGGTGGTGTCCGGCGCCGCACACGTCGGCTGAGCGGTCACACGTCCTCCTCCCGCTCGTGGAGCCGGTGGCGCGTTGGAGCGTGGTCG